>CAZAQE010000031.1:0-59466 GCA_964487275.1 uncultured Nocardioides sp.
GGGCGGGGGGGCTCGCCCCGCCCCCCTTGGGGGGCTCTTTCTCGGGCGGCCGCCCCCCCCCCCTACCCTTTCTCCACCCCCGCGGGGGGGGCGGCCCCCCCCCCCCCCCCCCCCCCCACGCCAGGATCTTTTTTCGCGGGCCATGTCGAAAGCCGCGACGTCCGTTCGACGTAGGTTCGGAATCACCCACCTACGAACAAGAAGGACTGATCGACATGCCTCGTTTCATGGGACTCGTGCGGATGGAAGAGGGACAGGGGAACCCGCCGCAGGCGCTGTTCGACGCGATGGACACCTACATCGGCGAGCAGGCACAGAAGGGCCACTTCCTCGACGGCGGCGGCCTCTTCGGTCTCGAGGACACGGTGAACTTCGTCGTCCGCACGGGTGAGGTCACCCGCGTCGACGGCCCGTACGCCGAGGCTCGCGAGGCCGTCGGCGGATGGGCCATCCTGCAGTACGACAGCCTCGAGGAGGCCGTCGCCGGGCAGCAGGAGTTCGCCGACCTGCACGCGAAGTACTGGCCCGAGTGCAACATGGTCGCCACCCTGCGCCAGATCGCCGACGAGCCGCCGGCGGCCGCCGACGCCTGACGCACCGCGTCGCCGCCCTGCGGCCAGCCCCGGGAAGCTCCTAGGCTGGCCGCATGGCCGACGCCACCACTGCCGACGCGATCACCGCCACCTGGCGGGCGGAGTCGGCCCGCCTGGTCGGGGTGCTGGCGCGGATGACCCGCGACGTCGGGCTCGCCGAGGACCTCGCCCAGGACGCGCTCGTCGCCGCGCTCGAGAACTGGCCGGGCCATGGCGTTCCCGCCAACCCCGCCGCGTGGCTGATGACCACCGCCAAGCGCCGCGCGATCGACCACATCCGGCGCGCCGAGACGCTGCGCCGCAAGACCGACGAGCTCGGCCACGCCCTCGGCACGGAGGAGGTGAGCAGCATGCCCGACCTGGACGCCCAGGTGGAGCAGATCGAGGACGACGTGCTGCGGCTCGTCTTCCTCTGCTGCCACCCGGCGCTCACCCCGGAGTCACGCGCCGCGCTCACCCTGCGGCTCGTCGGCGGCCTCACCACCGACGAGATCGCGCGCGGCTTCCTCGTCCCGAGCGCCACGATGGGCCAGCGGATCTCCCGCGCCAAGAGGACCCTGACCGAGGCGGGCGCCCAGCTCGAGCTGCCGACCGGCGCGGAGCGCACCCAGCGCCTCGACGACGTCATGGCGGTCATCTACCTCATCTTCACCGAGGGGTACGTCGCCACCGCGGGCGACGACTGGACCCGGCCCGACCTCACCCGGGAGGGCATCCGGCTGGCCCGGCTGCTCGCCGGGGTCGCGCCCGACGAGCCGGAGGTCCACGGCCTGCAGGCCCTCCTGGAGCTGCAGGGCTCCCGGCTGCCGGCCCGCACCGATGCCGAGGGCAACCCCGTGCTGCTCGACGACCAGGACCGCAGCCGGTGGGACCAGCTGCTCATCCGCCGCGGGATCGCGGCCCTCGCCCGCGCCGAGGTGATCGCCGCGCGCGGCGTACCCGTGGGGCGCTACTACCTCCAGGCCGCGATCGCCGCCGTCCACGCCCGGTCCGCGGCCGCGGCCGACACCGACTGGACCCGCATCGCCCGCCTGTACGACGTCCTGGCGGACGCCGCCCCCGGACCGGTGGTGGAGGTCAACCGCGCCGTCGCCCACGGCCGTGCCGCCGGACCCGAGGCCGGGCTGGCCGTCCTCGACGCGATCCCCCCGGGCGAGCTGCGGGACAGCCCGCTCGAGCCCAGCGTGCGCGGTGACCTGCTCGAACGGGCCGGGAGGCACGCCGAGGCGGCGGAGGCGTTCGACGAGGCCGCCCGTCGTACCCGGAATGCGGGCGAGCGGGCGCTGCTCGAGCGCCGCGCTGCCGCCAACCGCGCCTGAGCCGGCTCAGCGGCGCGCGTCGTCGCCACCCTCCGGCGGCACCATCTCCAGCCGGACGCCGAGCAGGCGGACCGGCCGGTCACGCTCGACCCGGTCGAGGAGCGCCACGGCCGCACCGGCCAGGACGTCCGGGTCCGTCGTCGGCTCCGGCAGCTTGTGGCTGCGGCTGACGGTGAAGAAGGGCCGGTAGCGCAGCTTGAGCCCGACCCGGAACGCCGGCCGGCCCTCGTGCTCGATGTCGGCGAGCACCCGCAGCGTGATCCGCCGGACGGCGGCCTCGACCTCGCCCCAGTCCTCCATGTCCTCCTGGAAGGTCTCCTCCCGGCCGTGCGCGCGCGGCACCCATGGCGTCGGGTCGACCCGGCTGGTGTCGACGCCGCGGCCGAGCCGGTGGAACCACGGGCCCTTGGTCGGGCCGAGCTCGGCGGCGAGCTGCTCGACATCCGAGCGTGCGAGCTGGTCGACCGTCTCGATCCCGAGCGCCGCGAGCCGCGCGGCGGTCCTGCTGCCGACCCCCCACAGCGCCCGGGTGGGACGGTGGCCCATCTGCTCGAACCAGGTCGCGTCGGTGATCACGTGCACGCCCGGGTCGGGCTTGCCGAAGTCCGTGGCGATCTTGGCCTGCAGCTTGTTGTTGCCGATCCCGACCGAGCAGTGCAGCCGGGTCGCGGCGAGCACCTCGGTGCGGATCTCCTGCGCGAACGCCAGGACCTCGGCCTCACTGGCCTCCACCTCGCCGTCCGCTGCCACGAAGGCCTCGTCCCAGCCGAGCACCTGCACCACGACCGGTCCGCCTCCCCATGCCAGCGAGCGCAGGGCCGCCATGACCTCGGCCGACGCGGCGTCGTACGCGGGCGCGTCGACGGGCAGGAAGACCGCGTCGGGGCACTTGCGGGCCGCGACCCGCAGCGGCATGCCGGACCCGACACCGAAGGCCCGGGCCTCGTACGACGCCGTGGCCACCACGCCGCGCTCGGTGGGATCACCCCGCCCACCCACCACGACCGGACGGCCGGCGAGCTCCGGGCGCCGCAGCACCTCGACGGCAGCGATGAACTGGTCGAGGTCGACGTGCAGCACCCACCGCTCGGGCATGCCGGCAACCTACCCGGCACCGCCCCCGACGGGGTCAGGCAGACGCCGCCAGCGACGCGGGGGCCGCCTCCTCCTCGAGCACGGCACCGGCGGGCGGCGAGAGCAGCCAGTTGGCCACCCCGGCGAGCAGCACGAGCGCCGCCGCCACCACCGGTACGACGAGCGCCGCACCTGTCCCGAACCGGTCCGCCAGGGTGCCGGTCGCCACGGAGGCACTGGCCTGCCCGACGATGACCGCCGAGCCGAGCATCGTCATCACGGTGGCGGAGCGGCCGGCGGGGCTGCGCAACGCGCCGAGGCTGTACTGCGTGACCATCGTCGGACCGACGCCGATCCCGATCACCAGCAGGAGCAGCGACATCTGCGCGACCGAGCCGACGAACGGCAGCACCGCCGTGCCGGCGACGAGCACGCCGGAGAACCCCAGCCAGCGAGCGCGCAGCGTGAAGGACGAAGGGAAGAACGCCACGCCGAGGGCGAAGATGGCGGAGCCGATGCCCATGACGCCGTACACGAGCCCGGCGGCCTCGGCGTCGCCGTGGTCGGCCATGAAGGCCGTCAGCGAGGTGAGCATCGAGCCGAAGAACAGCCCGACGCCGAGGATCCCGGCGACGACCACGACGAGCGCGGGCCGCGCGAGGTCGGCGGCGGGGGCGGTCTCGACGGCCGGGCCGCGGCCGGAGCGGACGGTGGTGGCGCTGGGGTGCACGGCGAACGCCGAGACGAAGACGAGGGTCACGAGCGCGGCCGCGGCGACCGGCGCCCACGGGTCGAGGGCGGTGCCCAGCACGCCGACGAGGAACGGGCCGACGATGAAGACCATCTCGTCGGCCGCCGACTCGTAGGCCATCGTCGCGTCGAAGGTGCGCTCGCGGCGGGCCGGGGAGATCCGTGCGGCGATGATCTCGACCAGGCGGCTGCGCGACATCGGGGCGACCTGCGGCGCGGTGGCGCCGACCGTGAACGCGACGGCAAGCACCGCGATCCCCGGCAGCGGGCTGTGGACCACCCACGCCATCAGTCCGAGCGCGGTCGCCGACGCGAGCCCGGCGCCGAGCAGCACCGGTCGCTGGCCGAACCGGTCGGCGGCGGCACCGAGCAGCGGCCCGAAGCAGGCGGCGCCGAGGCCGACCATGGCGGAGCTGAGTCCGCCGAAGGCGAGCGAGTCGCGGGCGGAGACGACGAGCGTGAGCACGCCGACGACCATCATCGCGTAGGGCAGGCGGGCGACGAGCGCGATCGGGAAGTACGACGCTCCGGTTGCCCGCAGCAGTGTTGCGGAGTGGTGCTGGCTCATGTCCTCGGGTCCTGCGGTCGGGTGCCGCCTTGGACCGCCGGGTCGAGCCGGCGCGAGGTAGATACACGAGTGGATCTGGTGACCCCATGGTACGCCGCATGGTGTCGCGCGCGGCAATCCCCGGCCGGGTTTGAGTAGGGTCCGGGGCATGAGCACGCAGCCGACGTACGACCAGCTCGCCCCCCTGCCCGCGTTCGCCGAGCAGCCCGTCCCGATGGGGTTCGAGGACATGAACGGCTTCCTCAACGTCCGGCACTACCTCGGCATCGGCAGCGAGGGCCTCGACGAGTCGCTGCACTCCGTCGGCATCCCGTTCAACTGGCCGCTGGTGAGCGGTTTCGCCTGCCTGTCGGCCGAGCACCACCTGACCTACCTGCACGAGCTGAAGAGCGGCGACCAGATGTCGGTGCGCGTGCGCCTCGTCGGCCGCTCGGACCGCGCGGCCCACGCGGTCGTCTACGTCCTCGACGACACCAACCAGCGGGTGGCGTGCGTGTTCGAGGAGATCCTGCTCTGCGTGCGGCTCGAGGACCGCAAGACCGCCCCGTGGCCGGCCGACGTCGCCGAAGGCCTCGACAAGCGGATCGCCGAGCACGCTGCGATCGGGTGGGAGCCGGCGCTGTCGGGCAGCCTCGCGCTGCGCTGAGGGCGCAGCCCTACAGCTGCGACTCCTCCACCAGCACCCGGATGCTGGGCAGCAGCGCCAGCCCGTTGACCACCACGGAGAAGACCAGCAGCGCCACCGCCCAGTCCTCGTGGCCGGCGTCCCACAGCGCCAGGGACGCCAGGCCGAAGACGACGACCTTCACCACTGGTCGCACCCAGGTGCCGCCGAAGCGCGCCTTCGGGGAGGCGAAGAGGAACCAGGCCGTCATCGCCGCGAGCGGGAGCAGCCACACCAGCAGCCAGCGGGGATCGCGGCCCCAGCCCCACACCCCGAAGGCCGCCACGGCGAGCACCTCGTCGACGAACACCAGCGCCAGCACCGACCACCCGAAGATCGCACCCACCTTGCGATCATAGGACCGTGACCGTCGACGACCTCGGACATGACGTCCCGCTCCCCGGCCCGCCCACGCGCATCGTGTCCCTGGTCCCCTCGATCACCGAGGCGCTGGCGACCGACGTCCCGGGACGGCTGGTCGGCGCCACCGACTGGTGCACCCACCCGGCCGGGCTCGACGTCACCCGGGTCCGCGGCACGAAGAACCCCGACCTGGCCGCGATCCGCGGCCTCTCCCCCGACCTCGTGGTCGCCAACAAGGAGGAGAACCGCGAGCTCGACGTCCGCCGCCTGCGCGCCGCCGGCGTCCCCGTGTGGGTGACCGACATCGAGACCGTGCCGCAGGCGCTCACCTCCCTGTCCCGCCTGTACGACGAAGGGCTGGCCGTCCCCGTCCCCGACTGGCTCGCCGCCGCGCGGGCGCGCTGGTCGGCTCCGCTCCCGGACGTGCGGGGGCGGGTCGTCGTACCCGTGTGGCGGGACCCGTGGCTCGTGGTGGGCCCGCGCACCTACACCGGCGACCTGCTGCGCCGGCTCGGCTGGGAGAACGCCTTCGACGCGGGCGAGGACCGCTACCCCAAGGCCGAGCTGGCGGACCTCGACCGCGACGGCATCGACCTGGTCCTGCTGCCGGACGAGCCCTACGTCTTCACCGCCGACGACGGGCCGGAGGCATTCACCAAGGTGCCGACCCGCCTGGTGTCGGGGCGCCTGCTGACCTGGTACGGACCGGCCATGGTGGAGGCGTACGACGTCCTGTCGTCCTGAGCACCAGGGCACGGTGCGAGGATTCACCAACGACACTGTCGTGCGTGTCACAGGCTGTGACACCAACTCGTAACCGATGCGCGGGATTGCGGAAACCTCACCAGCGCACAGTGGATGTCATGAAGAAGACGACCTCTCCTGAGACCCAGACCGGCCGTCACCTCGAGTCCGTCGGCACCAACACCGCCGAGACCGTCGAGGACGCCGCCACCCTTGCCGTCGCCCGTCGCGCCAAGCTGCGCGACCGCCACGCCCAGAACCTCACCCGCCTGATGGAGCAGCGCAGCGACCTGCGCGGGGTGAACTCGCTCGCCGACTTCGTCGACGACTCGATCCGCTGGACCGCCTGACTCCCTCCGCACCGCGCACCCCCCAGCCCCTCGCGGCTGCCCGACGACCGGACACGCTCCGGTTGCCGAGCAGCCGCGAGGCCCATTTCAGGCTCCTCGTCCCACGACCGTGCACGCTGCACGGTGGTGGGAGAGTGCGCCGCCCGCCGCTGGTCGGAATCGTGCACGGAGCACGCTTGCGACGAACCCGTCCGGGACCGCGCGCGGCGCAGGCACGCGCCCGGCGCCCCCGTAGACTCCGGACCCGTGATCTTCAAGCGCGTGGGGGTCGGGCGTCCCTACCCCGAGCACGGCCTCACCTCCAAGGGGTGGGCAGCCGTGCCTCCGCGCCAGGTCCGCCTCGACGAGCTGGTGACCACCAAGGACACGCTCCAGCTGTCCTCACTGCTCGACGAGGACTCCACCTTCTACGGTGACCTCTTCGCCCACGTGGTGTTGTGGAGGGAAGAGTTCTACCTGGAGGACGGGCTGCACCGCGCCCTGCGCGCAGCCCTGCAGCAGCGCAACGTCCTCCACGCGCGCGTGATCCGGATGGAGGGTTGAGGGTGGTGCAGGGGCTTGACGCGAGGGACGGCAACCGGTCGGCGATGACCCTCGCCGTGCTGGCCGTGGTGTTCCTCGCCGGCGTCACCTGGGCGTGGTCCAGCGTCACCGAGCCGTTCCCCGAGAAGGTCGAACCGGCGCCCTGCACCGACACCCTCATCGCAGCCGGCGAGGACGTCGCCCCGCCGCAGGTCATGGTGACCGTCCTCAACGCCGGCGGCGGCAACGGGCTCGCCAGCCAGACGATGAACCGGCTGGTCGCGTTCGGCTTCAGCGAGGGCGACACCGGCAACGCACCCGCCAACACGGGCCCGGTATCGGCACAGGTGTGGTCGAGCGACCCCGGCGACCCGGCGGCGATCCTGCTGGCGTCGTACCTCGGCAAGGACGTGGAGATCGTGGACCAGCCGTCCGGCTACCCCGGCGTGACGATCGTCGTCGGCAAGCGCTTCGACAAGGTCCGCAAGGGCCGGCCGGCCGTCACTGCGCAGAAGGACAGCTACGTCTGCACGCCGCCGCTGAGCAGCAACCCCGACGACCTGTCCTGACCTCGACGGTCAACGGTCCCCGTCGCCCAGCCAGTGCGCGAGCCGCCCGTTCGCGCTGACCAGGCGCAGCCGCTGCTCGGTCGCCTCGCGCAGCTTGCGGGGCGTGACGACGAGCAGGTCGTCGCCGTGCCTGAGGACGGTACGACGCTCCGGCACCATCGCCTGCCCGTCCCGCACGATCATCGACACGTTCGCGCCGACGGGCAGCCGCAGCTCGCCCACCTCGACGCCGTGCAGCTTGGAGACCGGGCTGATGGTGACCTGGAGCAGGTCGGCCGCGACCTTCTCCAGCGGCGCCGCCTCGAGGTCGAAGCCGCGTGGTTCGGAACGGCGGGTCACCCGCAGGACGCGCGCCACCCACGGCAGCGTCGGCGCAGTGATGAGCGTGTCGAGGATGACGAGCACGAACACGATGTCGAAGAGCTGCTCCGCCCCGTCGACACCCTCGGCGAGCGGGATGGTGGTCAAGACGATGGGCACCGCGCCCCGCAGGCCCGCCCAGGACAGGAAGCCCAGCTCGTTCCACGGCATCGGCCGCGCCACCGCGCTGACCACGACCGAGAGGGGGCGGGCGAGCGCGGTGAGGATCGTGCCGACGACGATCGCCATCCCGATCGTGCCCCAGTCGAGGCGCCCGGGCGAGAGCAGCAGGCCGAGCATCACGAACAGGCCGATCTGGGCGAGCCAGGCCAGTCCTTCCACGAACGACCGGGTGGTCGCCCGGTGCGGGAGCTCGGCGTTGCCGAGGACCAGCGCGGCGACGTACACGGCGGCGAACCCGCTCGCGTGGACGGCGGCCGCGGCGCCGTACCCGATGAGGGTGAGGCACAGGACCGCGATCGGGTAGAGACCGGAGGAGGGCAGCGCAACCCGTCGCATCACCCACGCACCGCCGAAGCCGGCCGCGAGGCCGAAGGCGACACCGGCGACCAGCTCGAAGACCACGATGCCCGTCGTGCCGAGCACACCGTGCTCGCCGACTGCCCCCGAGGAGATGAGCGTGACCAGGACGACGGTCGGGGCGTCGTTGAGGCCGGACTCGGCCTCGAGCGCCCCGGTCACCCGTTTCGGCAGCGGGACGACGCGCAGCACGGAGAAGACCGCGGCCGCGTCGGTCGGCGCGCAGACCGCCCCGAGCAGGATGGCGAGCTCCCACGACAGCCCCAGCGCGTAGTGGGCGCCCACGGCCATCACCCCCACCGACACGAGCACGCCCAGGGTCGCCAGCGAGACGCCCATCCGCATGGCCGGGCGCGCATCGCGCCAGCTCGTCGTGATGCCACCCTCGGCCAGGATGACCGCCAGCGCACCGAACCCGAGCGCGTGGGCGAGCTGGGCGTCCTCGAAGGCGATGCCGACGCCGGCCTCGCCGAGCGCGACACCCATGAGCAGGTAGACGAGGAGACTGGGGAGGCCCACTCCGGAGGACATCCGGACGGCCAGCACGGCCAGGAAGGTGACAGCGGCGCCGATCAGCAGGAAGGAGTCGAGCTGGTGGACGTCGAACGTCATGCGGTTGTCACTCGGCTTTCGTCGGGTGGCGGGGCCCTAGTCTATCGGTAGAACGTGTTCTAAAATCGTCGGGTGACGAGTGCTGACAGCAACCTCCCCGCCGGCCTGGCGACTCCCGCCGTGCTGCCCGCGAGCGACCTCCCGCCCGACGCCGAGACCTTCGACGTGGTCGTCGTGGGCTTCGGGATCGCCGGCGGCTGCGCCGCCCTCGAGGCCGCGCGCGCCGGCGCCCGGGTGCTGCTGCTCGAGAAGGCCGCCGTCCACGGCGGCACCTCGTCGATGTCGGGCGGCCACTTCTACCTCGGCGGCGGTACGGCGGTCCAGAAGGCCACCGGGCACGACGACACGGTCGAGGCGATGGTCGGCTACCTGATGGCGTCGACGAAGGACCCGGACGAGGTGAAGATCCGCGCCTACTGCGAGGGATCCGTCGCGCACTTCGACTGGCTCGAGGCGCTGGGCTTCGAGTTCGAGCGGTCCTACTTCCCGGGCAAGGCCGTGATCCAGCCCGGCACCGAGGGCCTGATGTTCACCGGCAACGAGAAGGTCTGGCCCTTCCGCGACGAGGTCGCCCCCGCGCCCCGCGGCCACAAGGTCCCCGTGCCCGGCGACACCGAGGGCACGAAGATCGTGATGGACCTGCTCCGCACCCGTGTCGAGGAGGCCGGGGTCGAGGTCCGCTACGAGACCGGAGCGACCAACCTCATCGTCGACGGAGTCGTCGGCGGCGACCCGACCACCGAAGGCACCGTCGTCGGGTTGGCCTGGAAGTCGTTCGAGAAGACCGGCGTGGTCCGTGCCGGCGCCGTCGTGATCGCCGCCGGCGGCTTCGTGATGAACGCCGACATGGTCGCCCGGTACACCCCCGCGCTCGGCGTCAACCTGTTCACCCTCGGCTCGACGTACGACGACGGGCTGGGCATCCGCCTGGGCGAGTCCGTCGGGGCGGCCCTGGAGAACATGGAGGAACCGTTCATCACGGCCCCCTTCTACCCGCCGTCCTCGCGCTGCAAGGGGATCATCGTCAACAAGGACGGCCAGCGATTCGTCGCCGAGGACAGCTACCACGCGCGGACGTCGTACCACGTCCTCCAGCAGCCGGACTCCGTCGCCTACCTCATCGTCGACAGCGAGCACCTCGGCGAGGACCACATGCCGCTGGTGCCGCTCAAGGACGGCTTCGAGACCCTCGAGGAGATGGAGGCCGGTCTCGGCATGCCCCCGGGCGCGCTGGTCAAGACCGTCGAGCGGTACAACGAGTACGCCGCCGCCGGCGAGGACCCCGACTTCCACAAGCACCCCGACTGGATCGCCCCGCAGACGGCCGGGCCGTGGGCGGTGCTCGACCTCTCGCTCGGCGTCGCCCTCTACGCCGGCTTCACCATCGGCGGCATGGCCACGACCGTCGACGGCGAGGTCCGTCGTGCCGACGGGACGGTCGTCCCGGGCCTGTACGCCGCCGGCGCCTGCGCGTCCAACATCGCCCAGGACGGCAACGGCTACTGCTCGGGCACCCAGCTCGGCGAGGGGTCGTTCTTCGGCCGCCGGGCCGGCCGCCACGCCGCCGCCGCTCGTTGACCTGCTCGACGGAGCCGGCACATAGGGTCGGGAGCGTGACCGACCGCTTCACCGCCGCCGCCCGGGCGAACGTCCCGCCCTTCCACGTCATGGACCTCCTGGCGGCGGCCGCCGAGCGGCAGCGCACGCACGGCGACCTGCTCAACCTGGTCGCCGGGCAGCCGAGCACCGGCGCCCCCGCGCCGGTGACGGCCGAGGCGGTCCGGCTGCTCAACAGCGGTGACCCGCTGGGCTACACCACCGCCACCGGCATCGTCGAGCTGCGCGAGGCGATCGCCGGCCACCACCGCACGCGTTACGGCGTCGAGGTGACGGCCGACGACGTCGTGGTCACCACCGGCTCCAGCGGCGGCTTCCTGCTCGCGTTCCTGGCCGCCTTCGACACCGGCGCCCGCGTCGCCATCGCCCGTCCCGGCTACCCCTGCTACCGCAACGTGCTCGCCGCCCTCGGCTGCGAGGTCGTCGAGGTCCCGACCGGCCCGGAGACACGCTTCCAGCCCACGGTCGAGCAGCTCGCGGCGGCCCATGCGCGGCAACCCCTCGACGGCCTCGTCGTCGCCAGCCCCGCCAACCCGACCGGCACCATGCTGCAGCCCGAGGAGCTCGCCGCGATCGCGCGCTGGTGCGAGGACCACCGCGTCCAGCTGGTGTCCGACGAGATCTACCACGGCATCCAGTACGCCGGCGCCAGCGCGAGCTGCGCCTGGGAGACCTCCCGCGAGGCGGTCGTCTTCGGCTCGTTCTCGAAGTACTTCTCGATGACCGGGTGGCGCCTGGGCTGGATGCTCGCCCCCGAGCGCCTGCGCCGCCCCGTCGACGTGCTCACCGGCAACTTCAGCATCTGCCCGCCGGTCCTGGCCCAGCACGCGGCGCTGGCGGCGTTCGACGCCACGTCGTACGCCGAGCTCGACGGCCACGTCCAGCGCTACGCCCACAACCGCGCAGTCCTCCTGGAGGGCCTCCCGCGCCTGGGCATCACCGAGCTGGCGCCGGCGGACGGGGCGTTCTACGCGTACGCCGACGTGCGCCACCTGACACACGACTCGATGGCCTACGCCCGCGACCTGCTGGCCCGCACGGGCGTCGCGGTGGCGACCGGGATCGACTTCGACACCGTCGACGGGGGGCACTTCCTTCGCTTCAGCTTCGCGGGCGCGACCGACGACATCGTCGCTGCGCTCGACCGGCTCGACGGAGCGCTGTGACGCCGGCGGGGAGGACGCAGGTTTGAACGACGGGGAGTGGGGAAGGGCGCGACCCATGTACGGCGACACCGAGCTGATCAGGCGTCGCGTCTCCGCGTTGCGGGACCAGGGCGCGGACGTGCAGGCGCTCGCGGACGAGCTGGTGGCCCGGGTCGACGGGCTCGGCTGGAGCGGACGCGCGGCCGAGGCGATGCGCGAACGCGTGACCGAGCGGGCCCGCCACCTGCGCGCCGCGGCCGACCGCCACGTGTCCGCCGCCGACGCGCTGGCGGACCACGCCGAGGCGGTCGACGCCACCGCGGAGGAGATCGCCACCATCGAGGCGCGGGTCACCGCGATGGTCGCCGACGCCCAGGGGAGGATCGCCGCGATCGCCGCCCGCAACGAGCAGTACGACGGCCCGCAGGTCGCCCCCGACCCGCACGACCAGCAGCTCGCGGCCTTCGTCGCGCCACCCCCGGGCCACCGTGACTGGCTCTCCGTCGACATCCCCGGACTGGAGCGCTGACCCAGTGGCCATCTCCGGACGTTCTACGGGTGTCCTGCACTCCGGGCACGCACCTCGCGGCGTTGCCGACGCTTGCGAGACGACCCGGTATGGCTGCGCGACGGCGCCTTGCGATGCACGCACCCGGCGCACAGGACACCCCCGCACAACCTCCGGAGATGACCACTAGTGCCGACCATCGACCTGACGACCGTCGCCACGCGCGAGGCTGCCCCCCGCCACCCCCTGGACGCGGCTCCCCGCCGCATCGGCCTGACCCTGCGGGAGCTGCAGCACGCGGCAGCGCTCGCGGGTGGCGCCCCGCTCCCCTTCGACGTGGCCGAGCCCGTCGCCGCCGATGCGATGCAGTCGCGGCTGGGCAGCAGCCCCGCCACGACCGACGACGCCTCCTACCGGGCCGTCGTCGACGCCCTCCACGACCCCGCGGACGCCCTCGAGCGCCGTGGCCTGCTGGGCGACGGCACCCTCGAACCGGGCCTGGCCGGCGCGATCGGCCTCCTCGCCGCGCCCCGCACGGCCGTCGACATCGATGTGCGCATGGCCGGCGTGCAGGCGAAGGTCTGGCACCGCCACGACGCCACCGCGGTGGCGTCCCTCGCGACGGTCGACGGCATCGTCTTCGAGCTCGGCTGGTTCGGCATCGACTCGTGGGCGGGCGAGCTCGCCCGCGTCGCCGCCGTGACCGAGGACGTGGCGCTCGGCACGTCCACGGTTCCGTCGTACGTCGACCTGCCGTTCGAGCTCGCCGACGCCGCCGCCGAGGCCACCCGGGTGGGACGCGGCGACCTGCTGCCCGTCCTTGCCGCGCGGCACTCGGGTGCGGTGCTCGGCCCCGACGGCGTGCTGCCCGACGACGCCGTGGCCCGGCTCCTGGCCGCGCTCGCGAGTGAGGCGCAGGGGCGGCTGCGAGCGCTCGTCGCCGACGTGTCCCGCGACGCCGTCGACACCGCCGGCGTGGTGTCGTGGTCGCTGCTCGCCGACGGCTGGCGGGCCCTGCGCCCGCACCAGCACGATGGCGTGCCCCGGCTCGAGGTCCGGTCGGTCGCGCCGGCCGACCTCGCCGCGGTCGTGGCACCGGTGCTGGAGGGAGCACGATGAACCAGCCCCGGAACACCGCTCCCGGCGGGGCCGCCGGGGAGCAGCCGCTGACCCCGGTCCAGGCGGCCGACCTCGCCGACAAGTACGACCAGATGTTGCGCCTGGCCGACGTCTTCGACGATGCCGGCGCCCAGATGCGGGAGTGGGCCAAGCTCGGGCGCGACGTGCTGAGCGAGCCCGAGGTCGTCGAGTCCGCGGCGCTCTCGAAGGCGACCTGGGCCACGGCCGAGGAGGAGCTCCGCGCCGCGACGACCGGCAAGGACGGCCTGCTCAGCCGCTCGATCGAGCTCGACGCCGACGCCCTCGTGCTGCGCGCGACCGTGCTGACCTACCGCTGGATCGACGAGCTGCAGGCGGCGGCGTACCAGACCCTCGGCTCGATCGCCGGCAAGGCGATCGGCTACCTCGCTCCGCAGGTCAGCCTGGGCGGCGCCATCGTGGCCGCCGGCCTGATCGAGACCGACTCGCTCGACCGCGACGGCGTCGCGACCTACCTCAACGAGCTCGCCGAGGCGAACCCGGAGCTGATGGAGCACGTCACCACCGGTGGCGGGCTCCTCGACAGCCTGCAGATGCGCGGTCTGCTGACCGCCGGCGTCCTGTCCGGCGAAGGTGGTCGGGCCGCGCGGGCCGGCGGCCTGCGCGCATCGGGCATCGCGCCCCTCGGCGACGACTGGGGCGCGGCCCTGCGCGACGTGGCGGTCGACCTTCCGGACGCACCCGGCGCGCCCGCGCCGAGCGCCGCCGGGATCAGCGACGAGGACGCCGCCCCGACCGGTCTCGGCGACCTGATGGCGCTGCTGTCCGACGGCGACGACAGCCTCCCGGTCCGCATCCTCCGGGTCGGTCCGGACCGCCTGCTCGCCTTCCTCTCCGGTGCCGCCGCGCCCACCCGGAGCGCCGGCCGCCTGCGACTGGTCTCCGGCGACGCCTCCGGCCACGCCGAAGCCGTCGTCCGGGCGTTGGGTGCCGCGGCCGCCGCCAGCGAGGGCGAGACCCGGGTGATGCTCGTCGGTCGCGGCAGCGGCGGGGCGGCGGCCATCGAGATCGCGACCCGCACCGACCTTCCGGGCTTCGTCGTCGACCAGGTCGTGACGGCCAGTGCGCCCGCGGCCCAGCTGCCCGCGCTCCCGGCCGACCTCCAGGTGCTCTCGCTCGAGGACCGCAGCGACCCGGTCGCGCTGCTCGGCTCGCTGATCAACGCCGCGACCGCCAACCGCCTCACCATCGTGTACGACGCCGGGTCGGACCCCGACGTCCCGCCCCTCGTCGCGGGCGGGCGGGCCGCGGACCGCGCCGACCACCCGGACCTGGTGGCGGCGCTGGCCCGCTGGCGCGAGCTGGGCTACCTGTCGGCCTGACGCCCGCCGGCCGGTGGCCGCACGACCCCACCGAGCACGCAGGCCGCGACCGGGACCAGCGGGAGGTACCAGAGGATCTGCCCGTCGCGGGCGATCCCCATCGAGGCGAGCGCGCCGAGGCCGGCACAGGTGCCGACGACGGCGAGGACGGGACGTGCCGCTGACGGCGCCGGGCGCGGGTCGGGCGCCGGGGTCTCGAACCGGCCGACGATCGCGACCGCGCCGGCGGTGAGCAGGGCGAGGGCCGCGAAGTGGAGCGGCCGGGTCGCCCACCAGCCGGCGGTGTCGGGGCGCTGGTGCAGCCCGAGGCCACCGAGCAGCATCGAGCCGCCGACGAGCACGCCGAGCATGGTGAGGTGCCAGAGGTAGATGCTCATGATCCGGGCGTTGACCAGGACGGTGGCCACCCACACCCGGCGGCGGGCCGCGACGCGCTGCAGGAGCGGCTCGAGAGAGAGCACCACGCCGGTCTGCATCAGCCCGAGGAAGCCCTGGGTGATCCGGGTCGGGTAGGCGTTGTCGATCTCGCCGGTCGAGAGGCCGACCATGGAGACGGCGTACGGGCCCCGGACCGTGAGCAGGTACAGCACCCCGAAGCCGACGACGACGAGGGCGACCCGGCGGGCGGTCGAGGCGAGCTGGCCGTCGAGCCAGGCGTAGCCGAGCATGTGGACCGTGCTCCAGACGACGAGGTAGTTCAGGAAGCCGACGGCGACGAGGTCCTGGCTCACGCTCACGAGGTCGACCAGGCCGCCGAGGGCGAGGCCTGCGCCGACCGACCACCAGGCGAGCCGCTCCCACGCGAGCAGGGTGAGTGGTGCGACCGCGACGACCACGACGTAGGCCGCCATGAACCAGGTGGGCACGAGCGAGGCACGGCTGGCGATCCGGAGCAGGTCGGCGTCGACGCCGGCCGTGTGTGCGGACGGTGCGACGACCGTCCAGAACACCATCAGCGGGAGCACCGGCAGCACGAGCCGGCGCAGCCGCGAGCGCAGCCAGGCGCCGTACCCCTCACCGCGGCGGCGCGCCGAGCGCCACGACAGGGCGTTGGCGTAGCCGCCGACGAGGAAGAACACCGGCATCACCTGCAGCACCCACGTCAGCGGGTGGGTCCATCCGGCGAGGTCGAGCAGGTCGCCGCGGTGCAGGCCACCCCCGCCGTCGACGTACACGGCGGCCATCAGCCAGTGGCCGAGCACGACGACGAGGATCGCGGTGGCACGGAGCAGGTCGACGACCCTGTTGCGCTCGGCGGCGGTCTGGTCGGCGAAGGAGGTGACGGTCGGCACCAGGCCGGACGGGGTCGTGGCGGCGGGCATGGAAGCGATCCTCGTCACTCCGGCCGCGCGGAGAACGGGCTCACGTACTCAAGGTTGAAACCAGTTCCTTGACAAAAGGGGGGTCAATGTATGCAACATGTTGTTGCGCTAACACAGTGCATGCTCCCGCTTTCGACGATGAAACGGATCGAGGAAACGATGACCGCCACCGCTGACCGCACCGCCGAGATCACCCCCGACGCCCTCCCCGGGACCGAGGGCCTCAGCTACCAGGAGACCCTCAAGGTGCTCTCCGAGGCATCGGTGCACCAGCACTTCGACGCGTTCCTCGACATCGCGTGGGACAGCCCGGAGTTCGAGGTCGTCGACGACGACCCGCGCTGGATCCTCCCCGAGGTCGACCCGCTGGGCCAGACCGAGTGGTACCAGTCGCTCTCCCGCGAGCGCCAGATCGAGGTCGGCAAGTACCGCCTCGCCAACATCATGAAGGTCGGCCTGCAGTTCGAGCAGGTGCTGATCGGTGGCGTGATGAGCCACCTCATCGCGATGCCGAACAATCGTGCGGAGTTCCGCTACTCCACGCACGAGGTGACCGAGGAGTGCCACCACACCCAGATGTTCCAGGAGGGCGTGAACCGGATCGGCGTCGACGTCAAGGGCGGCCCGAAGTGGTTCGTCAAGGTCGCGCCCTTCCTCTGCCTGGCCGGCGGCCCGCTCCCCAACATCTTCTTCATCGGGATCCTCGCCGGTGAGGAGCCGATCGACTACCTGCAGAAGTCCGTGCTCCGCTCCGGCCACGAGATGCACCCGATCGTCGAGCGGGTCATGCAGATCCACGTCGCCGAGGAGGCGCGCCACATCGGCTTCGCGCACGCCTACCTGGTCGAGCGCTCGAAGGACTGGGGCTCGCTCCAGCGCTTCGGCATCTCGCTGGCGTACCCGATCATCATGCGCACGCTGTGCGACGTGATCATGAAGCCGAGCCGCCAGATGCAGAAGGACCTCGGCATCCCGAAGTCCGTGATGCGCGAGGTCTACTGGAAGAGCCCGCAGTCGGAGAAGCTGCTGCGCGACACCTTCGGCGACGTGCGCATGCTGGCGTCCGAGCTCGGCCTGATGAACGCCTTCTCGCGCCCGATCTGGCGCGCGCTCGGCATCGCGGGCCCCACGTCGCGCTTCCGCAGCGAGCCGAAGTCCGCCGCGGTCTGACGACCGCGCGCCTCCCTGCCGAGCTGACATGGCCTACGTCGTCACGCAGTCGTGCTGTGCCGACGCCTCGTGCGTCGTCGCCTGCCCGGTCAACTGCATCCACCCCGCCCCCGGTGAACCGGGCTTCGGCACCACCGAGATGGTGTACGTCGACGCGACCGCCTGCGTCGGGTGCGGCGCCTGTGCGACCGCCTGCCCCGTGGGCGCGATGGTCCCGGACGCCGCGCTGACCACGAAGCAGCTGCCGTTCATCGATCTCAACGCCGCCTACTACGACGCGTTCCCGCACGCCGACCGCACGCCCGTCGCGCTCGTGCCGCCGCAGCGCCGGCTCACCCGCACCGGCCCGTTCCGGGTCGCCGTGATCGGCGCCGGCCCAGCCGGCCTCTACACGGCCGACGAGCTGCTCAAGCACCCCGAGGTCGAGGGGGTCGACGTCTACGACCGGCTCCGGACGCCGTACGGGCTGGTCCGGCACGGCGTGGCGCCGGACCACGCGTCGACCAAGCTCGTCACGCGCCTCTTCGAGGCGATCGAGCGCCAGCCGCGGTTCCGCTACTTCCTCGGCGCTCCCGTCGGCGGGGAGCTCACGCTCGCCGACCTGCGCGCCAGCTACCACGCGGTCGTGTACGCCGTCGGCGCCTCCGCCGACCGCGCGCTCGGCATCCCGGGCGAGGACCTCGCCGGGTCGGTGCCGGCGACGGCACTGGTCGGCTGGTACAACGGCCACCCCGACCAGCAGGACCTCCACGTCCCGCTCGCCCACGAGCGTGCCGTCGTGGTCGGCAACGGCAACGTCGCCCTCGACGTCGCGCGCATCCTGACCCGTCCGGTCGAGGTTCTCGAGCGGACCGACCTGGCGCCCGGTGCGCTCGACCGGCTCCGCGAGAGCGGTGTCCGCGAGGTCGTCGTCCTCGGCCGCCGCGGGCCCGCGCAGGCAGCGTTCACGGTCCCCGAGCTGATCGGCCTGGCCGCGCTCGACGACGTCGACGTCGTCGTCGACTGCGACCCGACGCTGCTCGACGGCGACGACCAGCGCAGCCAGCTGCTGCGCGACCTCGCCGCGCGGACGGTCGATCCGGCGTCCACGAGGCGCCGCGTGGTGCTGTCCTTCGCGGTCTCCCCCGTCGAGGTGCTCGGCGAGGACGGCCGGGTCGTCGGCGTCCGCGTCGCACGCAACCGTCTCACCACGGGTGACGACGGCGTCGTACGGGCCGAGGCGACCGACGACACCTTCGACCTGGCCGCCGGCCTGGTGGTCCGCTCCGTCGGCCACCGCGGCCTGCCCGTCGCCGACCTGCCCTTCGACGAGCCCACCGCGACGGTCCCCAACCACCGGGGACGCGTCGAGCCGGGCGTGTACGTCGTCGGCTGGATCAAGCGCGGACCGGTCGGCTTCATCGGCACCAACAAGACCGACGCCCAGGAGACCGTCGAGGCCATCCTCGACGACCTCGACGCCGGGCTGCCCGACCCGGCCGGGACCCTGGCCTCGGCCGCGGCGCTGGTCCGCGAGCGGCACCCGGAGTCGACCGACCTCGGCGGCTGGCAGCGGATCGACGCCGCCGAGCGCGAGCAGGGCGCCGCCCTCGGCCGCCCGCGCGCCAAGATCACCGACCCGGAGGCGCAACGGTCGATCGCGGCCGCGCCGCCCGTCGCGCGCCGACGTGGGATCCTTCGGCGTACGGTGTCGCTCACACCGTGAGCATCCGAGGGGGTGTCGTCATGGGGACGGCGAAGCGGGACAACACCGACGGCCGCAAGCGGCGCTGGCAGGAGCACAACGCAGCGCGCCGGCAGGCCGTGATCGATGCTGCCATCGTCGTCCTCAACCGGGACCTGGCGCCGGGTGACGAGATCAGCGTCCAGCAGATCGCCGACGAGGCGTCCGTGCACCGCACCGTGCTCTACCGGTACTTCGAGGACCGGGTCGACCTCGACCTCGCCATCCAGCGCGAGATCTGCCTGCGGGCGGGCGAGGTGCTGCTGTCGACGATCACCCTCGAGGGCACCATCCAGGAGATCGTGCACCGCGTGATCGCCGCGTACGTCGACTGG
This sequence comes from uncultured Nocardioides sp., assembly GCA_964487275.1. GTDB lineage: Bacteria > Actinomycetota > Actinomycetes > Propionibacteriales > Nocardioidaceae > Nocardioides. The sequence continues at coordinate 19,329 of CAZAQE010000031.1, forward strand.
GGCACCGAGAACATCGCGCTGATGCGCTTCGCCGAGCGCCAGGTCAACGGCACGACCGAGCGCCCGCTCGACGACGCGATCGGACAGTTCGCCGAGCAGATCGAGATCCTGATCGGGGGCATCCTCGCCCTGCTCGACGCCGACGTGAGCGAGGACGACCGCGACGCGCTGACCCCGTGGGTCTTCCTGCTCGTCGGCGGCGTGATGGCCGCCGTCCGCAACTGGAGCTCGCGCGACGAGCTCCGCCCTGCCGCCCCCGCCTTCACCGACCTGCTCGCCGAGGTGACCTGGCTGCAGATCGAGGGACTCGTGTCCAGCCGCAACATCGAGGTGCCCGACGTCCCCGTCGAGCAGCTCCTCAACCTGAAGGAAGCACCATGACCGAACCGTCTGCCTCCGCCGAGCACCTCGACGTCCTCATCGTCGGCGCCGGCCTCTCGGGCATCGATGCGGCCTACCACGTGACACACGGCCTGCCCGGGAAGTCCTACGCCCTCCTGGAGATGCGCGACTCGCTCGGCGGCACGTGGGACCTCTTCCGCTACCCCGGCATCCGTTCGGACTCCGACATGCACACCCTGGGCTTCGGCTGGAAGCCGTGGAAGGGCACCAAGGCGATCGTCGACGGCCCGGACATCCTCGCCTACCTGAAGGAGGCGGCTGCCGAGAACGGCATCGACGAGCACATCCGCTACCACCACAAGGTGGTCCACGCGGAGTTCTCCACCGAGGACGCCCGCTGGACGGTCACGGTCGAGCGGACCGACACCGGCGAGACCATCCAGCTGACGTCCAGCTTCCTGTGGTCCACCTCCGGCTACTACCGCTACGACGAGGGCTTCACCCCCGAGTTCGCCGGGGTCGACGACTACGAGGGCCAGCTGGTCCACCCCCAGCACTGGCCCGAGGACCTCGACTACGAGGGCAAGCGGATCGTCGTGATCGGCTCCGGCGCCACCGCCGTCACCCTGATCCCCGCGCTGGCCAACTCGGGTGCCGGCCACGTCACGATGCTGCAGCGGACGCCGACGTACATCATCAGCCAGCCGACGTACGACAAGGTCTCGGCGGAGATGTACAAGCGCCTGCCCGACAAGGTCGCGCAGAAGCTGGTCCGCACGCGCTACCTCACCAGCCGGATCGCCTTCTACGAGTTCTGCCAGGCCCGGCCGAAGGAGTCGCGCGCCCTGCTGCGCAAGCTGCTCGAGCGCCAGCTGCCCGACGACGTCAGCTTCGACGAGCACTTCAAGCCGCCGTACGACCCCTGGGACCAGCGCCTGTGCGCCGTGCCCGGCGGCGACCTGTTCAAGGCCCTGCGCCAGCACAGCGTCGACATCGTGACCGACCACATCGACCGGTTCACCCCGAAGGGCATCCTGCTGAAGTCCGGCAAGGAGCTCGAGGCCGACATCATCATCACGGCCACCGGGCTCAACCTGCAGCTCTTCGGCGGCGCGACGCTCGGCGTCGACGGCCGCGCCGTGTCCCCGTCGGAGACCATGGCCTACAAGGGCCTGATGCTCAGCGACATCCCGAACTTCGCCTTCATCATCGGCTACACCAACGCGTCGTGGACGCTGAAGGCCGACCTGGTGTGCGAGTACGTCGTCAAGCTGATCCAGCGAATGGACGAGACCGGCACGCGGATGGTCGTGCCGCGCCGCGACCCGTCGGTGACCGCGGAGCCGTTCCTCGACTTCGAGGCCGGCTACGTGATGCGGTCCATCGACTCGCTGCCCAAGCAGGGCTCGGAGTTCCCGTGGCGGTTGAAGATGAACTACTTCAAGGACGTCCTCGTGTTCCGCAAGCCGGTGGAGGACAAGGCGCTGGAGTTCACGGCCTGATCGGTGCCGCATGAATCCCCGGATATCCGGGGATTCATGCACCGCACCTCACCACGCCAGGTCGTGCACGAACTCCTGCAGCTGCGCCAGGTTGCGGCACTCGATCATCGGCACGATCTCGCTGTAGGTCGGCGCGGCCGAGTCGCCGGTCCCCCAGTTGCGCTCGTGCTCGGGGTTGAGCCAGAACGACCGCTTCACCGCGCCGGTCAGCCGGCGCAGGGAGTCGTCGTGGAGATCGCTGTAGTTGGAGCGGGCGTCGCCGAGGATCAGCAGCGTGGTCTTCGGCGTGAGCGCGTCGAAGTGGTTCTCCTCGAACTTCGTGAACGCGCGGCCGTAGTTGGTGCGCCCCCACAGGGCGGCGTGCGACGCCGACGCGGAGAGGTCGGCGAGCACGTCGACGGGATCGGCGCCGGGACGGAAGTGGCCGGTGACCTCGTGCACGTGGTCGATGAACGTGAACGCCCGCATGCTCTGGAAGACCTCGCGCAGCGCGAAGACGAAGAGCAGCGTGAACTGCGCGAAGTTCGCGACCGAGCCGCTCACGTCGCAGAGCACGACGAGGTCCGTGCGGTGCGGCCGCTTGGGGCGGTGGTGCGTGGTGATGGGCACGCCGCCGGTCGCGATGGACGCCCGGACGGTACGACGGAAGTCGAGCGGCGCCGTGCGCGCGTGCCGTGAGTGCTGCTCCTTCGCGAGCCGGGTGGCGAGGCGGCGGGCGAGCGGGAAGATCTCCCTGCGCATCTCCTCCAGGTCGGTGCGCCGGGCGGCCATGAACGCGAGCTTGTCGATGCTGGGGCGGATGGCCACGTCGGCGACGTGGTCGGGGCCCTTCTCCTCGGCGATCCGGCGGCGCGCGTCGTCCTCGACCATCGCGGTGAACTGCCCGATGCGGCGGTTGGCGCGGCGGCGTGCCTCCTCCTCGCCGACGGCGTCGGTCATCAGGCCCTGCACCAGGCGGTCGACCAGCTCCTGCGGGGCGACCCGCTGCAGCGCGGTGTAGGCCGACCACGACGACAGCCCCGGCCCGCGACCCGGCATCGCGCCGAAGGTGCCGACCATCTCGGCGGCCATCTGCCGCAGCTGGGTCTCGTCGATCGTGCCGGCCTCGAGCATCTCGGCCAGCCGGTCGCGGAAGTCGCCGAGCGCCGCGGCGTTGTCCTTGACCGGGCTGCCGGCTGCCCCGCCGTCCGCCGCCTGGTCCTCCCCGGCAGCCGCCGCGGCACCGTTGCCCACCATCGCGGGGAAGTAGACGTCGAAGAGCGCGTCGAACGTCGTACGCTGCGCCTGCTTCTTCACCATGGTCGCGGCGAACGCGTCGCGCACGGTGGCCCGGTCGCTCCACCGCAGCGCCGACAGTGCGGCGACGGCGTCGAGGTCCTCCGCGAGCGACACGGACAGGCCGGCGCCGCGCAGCGCCTCGACGAACGCGAGGTGGCGGTCCAGCAGGCCGGAGCGGTCGACGGCATCCATGCGCGCGATCAAGCCCGGTTGAGCTTGAGCTCCTTGACGGCGCGCTCGTGGTCGGACTGGTGCTTGAGCACCGCGCCGAGGGTCTGTGCGATCGCGGCCTCGTCGAGGTCGCGGATCTCCAGCGCGATGAGGGTGCGCGCCCAGTCGACCGACTCCGCGATCGAGGGCGCCTTCTTGAGCTCGAGCTCCCGCATCCGGGCAACGGTCTCGACGACCTGCTGGGCGATCCGGTCGTCGAGGCCGGGCACCTGCTGCTGCAGGATGTGCCGCTCACGCTCGGCGTCGGGGTAGTCGATGTGCAGGTAGAGGCAGCGGCGCTTGACGGCCTCGGAGAGCTCCCGACTCGCGTTGGACGTCAGTACGACGTAGGGCCGGCGCGTCGCCGCCACGGTCCCGAGCTCGGGGATGGTCACCTGGAAGTCGCTCAGGACCTCGAGGAGCAGTCCCTCGACCTCGATGTCGGTCTTGTCGACCTCGTCGATCAGGAGGACGGTCTGCTCCTCGCGCCGGATCGCCGTCAGCAGCGGCCGGGTGAGCAGGAACTCCTCGGTGAAGATGTCGTCGTGGGTGGCGTTCCAGTCCTGCCCGGCCCCACTGGCCGCGTTGGCGGCCTGGATGCGGAGCAGCTGCTTCTTGTAGTTCCACTCGTAGAGCGCGCGGGCCTCGTCCAGCCCCTCGTAGCACTGCAGGCGGACCAGCTCGGCGCCCGTCGCGCGCGAGACGGCCTTCGCCAGCTCGGTCTTGCCCACGCCCGCCGGGCCCTCCAGCAGCAGCGGCTTCTCGAGGGCGCCGGCGAGGAAGGTGGTGGTCGCCGTCGGCGCGTCGGCGAGGTAGCCCGCGCCCTCGAGCCGGGTGGCGACGTCGGCCGGTGAGTCGAACCAGGTCATGGGGCCATCCTGCCTGCTGCGGCCGCGCGCTGGTCGCGGGGACGGGGTAGATCACATCCGATGGTCGTGACCCGGACCGGCCCGGGTCGTTGAGTTCGACGACGGGGACGACCACGACGACACAGCAACCAAGGGGGGAAGCAATGTCGGATCACGCTGCCCCGGCTGCCTGGTTGCGCGTCGCCGTCCACTCGGTGCGTACGTCGACCACGGTGGCCGGCCTCACCCTCCTCGTGGGTTTCGGCGCGCTCGGCGTGGCCGGCGAACCCGCACCGACCACTCCCGCCGAGCGGACCGGCATGTCATCGGGTCCGCTCGACGACCTGATGCAGGCCAACCGCTGCTCGGTCACCGGCTTCGACCGCGACGTGATCCCGAGCAAGGCGATCGTCCGCACGCCCGACGGCGACACCGACCTGGTCTCGTTCGAGCGTGGCTGGGACGTCTTCAGCGGCAAGATCGCCGGCGAGCTGGTGGCGGTCTGCCTCGGGCCCGAGGCTCCAGCCGCGCACTGACGGCGTCGGGTGTTCCGGTACGCCGCGGCGCACCGGGTACCTCCTCCCTGCCGGTAAAGGGAGGGAGACGTCATGACGGCCGACGTCGCGTACGTCATCGTGGGCACCAGCCTCCTGGTCGCGATCGTCCTGCCGGTCCTGCTCGACCGTTGGGCCGTCTCCGCGCCGATGGTGCTCGTCGCGGTCGGTGTCGCCGTCGGGCTGTCCCCGCTGGCCGACAGCGTCTCCGTCGACCCGACCGCCAACCGGGCCCTGATCGAGCACGTCACCGAGCTCGCCGTGATCGTCGCGCTGATGGGGGTCGGCCTCGCCCTCGACCGTCCGTTGCAGATGAGGCGCGCGCGTTCGTGGCGGTCGTGGGGATCCACGTGGCGGATGCTCGGCATCGCGATGCCGCTCTCGATCCTGCTGGTGACCACGATCGGCATGCTGGCGGGCCTCGGGCTGGCCGCTGCACTCCTGCTCGCGGCGGCGCTCGCGCCGACCGATCCCGTGCTCGCGTCCGACGTCCAGGTCGCCGGCCCCAGGACCGGCAACCACGAGGTCGACGAACCCGACGAGCTCCGCTTCACCCTGACCAGCGAGGCCGGCCTCAACGACGGCCTCGCCTTCCCCTTCGTGTACGCCGCTGTCCTGGTCTCGGCCGGCACCCTCTCCACGAGCGGCGGCGTGGACTGGTCAGGCTGGCTCGAATGGGTGGGCTGGTACCTCGTCGGCAAGGTCGTCATCGGGATCGGCCTCGGCATCGGGGTCGGTCGGCTGCTGGCCTACGTCGCCTTCCGATCAGCGAGCCGCTCCCTGCGGGTCGCCGAGCGCGGGGAGTCGCTGACAGCGATCGCAGCGCTGGTCACGGCGTACGGGCTCACGGAGGTCTGCGGCGGGTACGGCTTCCTGGGCGTCTTCGCCTGCGCGATGACCTTCCGCTCTGCGGAGCGCGCGCACGACTACCACGCTGCCATGCACGAGGTCACCGAACGACTCGAGCGCCTGCTGACGCTCGGCCTGCTCCTGGCCCTCGGCATCGGACTCAGCCGCGGCATCATGGACGACCTCGACGGCCGCGGGGTGTTGATCGGGTTGGGGCTCCTCCTCCTCATCCGGCCGCTGTCCGGCTGGGTCGCCCTGCTCGGCGACAGCTCGATGAGCTCCGCCCAGCGCGCGGCCGTCGCCTTCTTCGGGATCCGCGGGATCGGATCGGTCTACTACCTCGCCTACGCCACCGGCGAGGCTCCCGAGCTCGGCACCGACTGGATGTGGTCGACCGTCGCGTTCACGATCACCGCCTCGGTCGTGATCCACGGGGTGATGGCGACACCGGTGATGAAGCGGATCGGCGAGGCGGACGAGCCGGCTCAGGCCACCAGCTCGCTGCCCAGGAAGCGCAGCACCCGCGGCACCATCCGCCGCCAGTAGCCGCTGTCGTGGTCGCCGAGCTGGAAGCCGCCCGCGGGCGGGTGGGCGAACCCGGCGACGTAGTCGCGGCTGGTCGCGTAGAACGGGTCGCCCTTGCCGCAGTCGACGCGTACCGCGATCCCGTCCAGCTCCCGCTGGCGGCCCATCACGGTGACCCGCTCGAAGGCGGCGGCGCCGTCGTAGGCACCCGGCGCCGTGTCGTCGTACTCGTGCCAGAGGGCGGGCGACAGCGCCGCCACCGCCGCGACCCGGTCCGGGCCGAGGAGGGCGCCGAGGTGCAGGGCACCGAACCCGCCCATCGACCAGCCCACGAAGCCGATCCGGCCGGTGTCGAGGCCGGCGTCGGCGAGCCGTGGCAGCAGCTCGTCGAGCACCATCGACTGCGCACGGTCGCCGTTCGCGCGGTCGTGCCAGTAGGTCTCGTCGCCGTCGACACTGGCGATGGCGAAGGGCGGTACGCCGCGGGCGACCGCGTCGGCGAGGAACCGGTCGAGCGCGAGACGGTCGCGGCGGAAGGCACTGACGTGGCTCTGGCCGCGCCCGTGCAGGGCCACGACGACGGGCAGCGACGTCGCGGAGGCGGGTCCCGGTGGTCGGGCGAGCGCCCAGCCGACGTCCCTGCCGCGCGCCCACGAGCGGAAGCGACCGAAGTCCAGCCGTCCCGGTGCCACCTCGGGCACGACACCGTCGGGGCCGTCGTGACCGAGGTGGTGGTAGAGCGAGGCCTTGCCGGGGAGCAGCTCCAGCTCGACGCCGGCCAGTGCCACGGTGCCGACCCCGGCCAGCATCGCACCGCCCCGCAGCACCTGCCGTCGGGTGATGACCGCACGCCGTCGTTCCTGGCTGACCACGACTCCTCCTGCCGGATGGTGGGACCGTCCGGTGGTACGACGCGCGGCACCGCCGGCCGGTTGACAGCCCTTGGGAAAGGGGACCGTCAACCGGCTCAGCCCTCAGGGCAGGGGCGGGTAGATCGCGACCTCCTCGAGGGCACCGGTGTCCTCGTCGAAGTCGAGCTCGGCGACCTCGACGCCCGGCTGAAGGTCGGCGGGGGTCCCGTCACCCTGTTCGTCCGACTCGGTGTCCTCGCGGTCCTCGAACTCGATCTCGGTGTCGACCGTGACCGTGCCGGTCACGGTGAACCCGAGCCGGCTGGACACGGTGAGCAGACCGGTCTCGGCGTCGAAGGACACGATGGTGCCGACGAGGTCGTCGGCGTCCTCGTCGTCCCTGCCGTCGCCGTCGCGGTCACCGCTGCACCGATCGGCCAGGCTGTCGTCGTCGTCCTCGTTCGACTCGCCGTCCTCGTCGGAGTCCTCGTCGCCGTCGTCGACGCCGTCGTCGTCGGAGTCGGAGTCGCCGACCCTCAGGCCCAGCTCGTTCTCGTCCTCGTCGTCGACCGCATCGCGGTCGCGGTCGTCGTCGTCGGAGCTGCAGGTCTCGAGGACGTCGTCCTCGTCCTCGTTGTCGATTCCGTCGCGGTCGGCGTCCTCGTCGCCGTCCCGGACGCCGTCGTCGTCCGTGTCGGCGTCGCGGACGTTCGTGGAGAGGCGGCCGTCCCTGACCTCGTCACCGTCGTCGTGGCCGTCGTTGTCGGTGTCCTCGTCGCGGAGCCCGGTGTGGAGGCGGTACTCCCGCAGGTTGACCAGACCATCGCGGTCGAAGTCAGCCCTCGCGTCCGCGGCCCGGTACGGGTTCATCCCGTGGGCGCGCTCCCAGCGGTTGGGGACCCCGTCGCGGTCGGAGTCGCGGCTGGCGGCGTCGGCGGCACCGGGCACGGAGGTGGCGAGCAGGGCCGCAACAGCTGCGGCGGCGAGGGGGATGCGTGGGGTCATCGAAGGGGCTCCGTCCTGGGAGGGGTGGGTGATCTCGGAGCACGGACCGCGCGGCTCGAGGCGTCGCTGTTGCCACCGATCCCATCGGCGGGCGCCGCGCCACACTGAGCACAAATGTTCGAACATTTCGCGCGGCACCGCAGGGGAGACTCGAGCCCCACCAGGCCGGCATGACGTGGCAATGGAAACAGCCCCGACCTGCGGATCCGCGGGTCGGGGCTGTTTCACTGGCGGTGGCGGAGGGATTTGAACCCTCGGTGGACTTGCGCCCACAAACGCTTTCGAGGCGTTCTCCTTAGGCCGCTCGGACACGCCACCGCCGGAGAGATTACCGGAGCGGGTCGGGGGTGCCGAATTGCGGTGCCCCCAACCGGTCAGCGGTTCGCAGCGGCCGCCTCGCCGGCCGGAGGAATCCCACCGGCCGGAGGAATCCCACCGGCCGGAGGAATCCCGTCGGGTGAACAATGCAACGTCGTTGCAACGTTGCGTCGGCAACCTCGATCGGAACGAGAGACGCTGGTCACACGGGGGCGAAGGTTGTCTACTGGACTCATGACGCAGGAGCCCGCACCCCAGGGGATGCGGGCGGAGGTCGCTGCCTCCTGGGAGCGCTCGGCCGCGGCCGGCGTCGACGTCGGGCAGGCCGAGGCACCGGTCACCCTCGACGTCCCGGACCTGCGCGGCCAGCGCGAGGCCCATCCGCTCGCGCGGGTCTTCCCCCTCCTCGACGACGTCCTGGGCCGCGAGGTCCGCGACTGCGGTGCGGTGATGGCGCTCGCCGACGCCGAGGGCACCCTGCTCTGGGTCTGCGGTACAACGGACCGGCTCCGCGACGCGGAACGGATCGGCTTCGTCGAGGGCAGCAACTGGGACGAGCGGCTGGCCGGCACCAATGCGCCGGGGCTCGCCCTCGCCACCGGCCGCGACGCGTTCATCACCCGCGACGAGCACTTCCGCTCGTCCGTGCGGACGTGGAGCTGCGCGGCCACACCGATCCACGACCCGGGGACCAGCCAGGTGCTCGGGGTCCTCGACGTGACCGGAGGCGACGAGATCGTCGTACCGCAGACGATGGCGATGGTGCGCGCCGCCGCCCGCCTCGCCGAGGCCGAGCTGGCCCGGCACCTGCCGCCCCCACCCGTCGCCGAGCGGCCCAACGGGCTCCGGCTGCTGCTCGAGCTGCTCGGCCACAACGAGGCACTGGTGACCGTCGACGACGGCCGCGGCAAGCTGTCCCGGCTGCGCCTCTCGCGCCGGCACAGCGAGATCGTCGCCCTGCTCGCGTCCTCCCCCGGCGGCCTCACCGGCGATGAGCTCGCCGTCCTGCTCTACGAGGAGGACGGGGGCACCTCCACGCTGCGGGCCGAGCTCAACCGGCTGCGCGGGCTGCTCGGCGAGGAGCTGCTCGCCTCCCGCCCGTACCGGCTCACCGCCCCGGTCACCGGCGACTGGCTCGCCGTCGAGGCCCAGCTCGCCGCGGGCGACCTGCGCTCCGCGATGAAGGGGTACGGCGGCCCGGTGCTGCCCCGCTCGACCGCACCCGGCGTCGTACGACTCCGTGAGGCGCTGGCCGCGTCCCTGCGCCAGGCGCTGCTGCGCTCGCGCGCCCCGGAGCTGATGTCGGCCTGGACCCGGTCGGGGTGGGGTCGCGACGACTACGACATGTGGCTGGCCCAGCAGGCCATCGTCCCGGTCAGCTCTCCCATGCGCGCGCTCGTCGACGGCCAGATCGCCCGTCTGGACAGGGAATTGATGTAGCCGTCCCGGCGGCAACGGATCTGCAACGTTGCGGCTCCTACCGTCGTGATCGCCGTCACACCGACGATCCCGACACCGCTCTGGAGCAACCATGACCGTCTACGCAGCACCCGGACAGCCCGACTCCCTCGTCTCCGTCGCGAGCCGCTACGGCCACTACATCGGTGGCCAGTGGGTCGACCCGATCAAGGGCGCCTACTTCGAGAACATCTCGCCGGTCAACGGCAAGCCGTTCACCGAGATCGCCCGCGGTACGGAGGAGGACATCGAGGCTGCCCTCGACGCCGCCCACGCTGCCGCTCCCTCGTGGGGGAAGACCTCCACGACGGAGCGGGCCAACATCCTGCTGAAGATCGCGGACGTCATGGAGGCCAACCTCGCCTCCATCGCCGTCGCCGAGACCTGGGAGAACGGCAAGCCGGTCCGCGAGACCCTCGCCGCCGACATCCCGCTCGCGATCGACCACTTCCGCTACTTCGCGGGTGCGCTGCGCGCCCAGGAGGGCTCGATCGGCGAGATCGACGAGAACCTGATCGCCTACCACTTCCACGAGCCGCTGGGTGTCGTCGGCCAGATCATCCCGTGGAACTTCCCCATCCTGATGGCCGTGTGGAAGCTCGCGCCGGCCCTGGCGGCCGGCAACGCCGTCGTACTGAAGCCTGCGGAGCAGACCCCGTGGTCGATCCTCAAGCTCGTCGAGCTGATCGGCGACCTGCTGCCGGCCGGCGTCGTCAACGTGGTCAACGGGTTCGGCGTCGAGGCCGGCAAGCCGCTCGCGTCCTCCTCGCGTGTCGCGAAGGTCGCCTTCACCGGCGAGACCACGACCGGCCGCCTGATCATGCAGTACGCCAGCCAGAACATCATCCCGGTGACCCTGGAGCTCGGCGGCAAGAGCCCGAACATCTTCTTCGAGTCCGTGGCCAACGAGCGCGACGCGTTCTACGACAAGTCGCTCGAGGGCTTCGCGATGTTCGCCCTCAACCAGGGCGAGGTCTGCACCTGCCCGTCGCGCGCCCTCGTGCAGCGCAGCATCTACTCCGACTTCGTGCACGACGCCGTCGCCCGGGTCGAGAAGATCAAGCAGGGCAACCCGCTCGACGACACCACGATGATCGGCGCCCAGGCCTCCAACGACCAGCTCGAGAAGATCCTGTCGTACATCGAGATCGGCAAGGAGGAGGGCGCGAAGCTGCTCACCGGCGGCGAGCGCAACGTCCTCGAGGGCGACCTCGCCGGGGGCTACTACGTGACGCCGACCATCTTCGAGGGCGACAACTCGATGCGGATCTTCCAGGAGGAGATCTTCGGCCCGGTCGTCTCGCTGACCGGCTTCGACGACGAGGCCGACGCCCTCAAGATCGCCAACGACACCCTCTACGGCCTCGGCGCCGGTGTCTGGTCGCGCGACGGGGCGCAGGCGTTCCGTGCGGGCAAGGAGATCAAGGCCGGCCGCGTGTGGACGAACAACTACCACGCCTACCCCGCCCACGCCGCCTTCGGTGGCTACAAGCAGTCGGGCATCGGCCGCGAGAACCACAAGATGATGCTCGACCACTACCAGCAGACGAAGAACCTGCTGGTGTCGTACAGCCCCGACGCCCTCGGCTTCTTCTGAGCCGACCGTCGGCAATCCGGTGCGGGGGACGTATGCCGTCCCCCGCGCCGGGGACCACTGCACTGCGACACCCACCGTCGCCACCAGCCCAGGAGGAACCGTGCCCAGCAGGGTCGACATCACCGAACCGGCCGCGGAGCTGCTCCGCAGCCTCACCGAGGCGCACGGGCCGGTGATGTTCCACCAGTCCGGCGGCTGCTGCGACGGGTCGGCACCGATGTGCTACCCGGACGGCGACTTCCTGCTGGGGAACGCCGACATCCACCTCGGCGACCTCGACATCGGCCTGGACCGCGCCGTCCCGGTGTGGATGTCGAAGGCGCAGTTCGAGTACTGGTCGCACACCCACCTCACGATCGACGTCGTCGAGGGCCGCGGCGCCGGCTTCTCGCTCGAGGCTCCGCACGGCGTGCGCTTCCTGATCCGGTCGCGCCTGCTGACCGAGGCCGAGTACGCCGAGGTGGGCGCATGATCGCCCGGGAGGTCGCGCTGCTGGCCCGGGACCTGCTGCTCTGGGCGGTGCGGGTGCGCGGCGGTTCAGGCGCCGGCGTACGGGTGCTGTAACACGCTGTTCGCCCCACTACCCCGCGCTTGACGGCAGCGACACGCCGTCAGGATCCCGATCTGGTGCCGGGAACCGGTGGGTAGTCGGGTGGACAGCGTGTTACAGCCCGCCCGGCCCGGCGAGAAGGCCGGCCTCAGCGCTGGCCGATCCTGTGGATCCAGAGCGCGTTGGTCGAGCCGGGCACGCCCGGCGGGCTGCCGGCGACGATCACGACGAGGTCGCCCTCGAGGACCCGGCCGGTGCGCAGCAGCTCGTGGTCGACCTGGGTGACCATGTCGTCGGTGTCGAGCGGCGGCGCGGTCAGGTAGGTCTCGACGCCCCAGCTCAGCGCGAGCTGGGCGCGCACCTTGGGGTCGGGCGTGAAGGCGAGGACGGGGATCCGGCTGCGCAGGCGGGCCACGCGGCGGGCCGAGTCACCGGACTGGGTGAAGGCGACGACGTACGCCGCACCGGTCCGCTCGGCCACCTCCTCGGCCGCCTTGGTGATCACGCCGCCGCGGGTGTGCGGGTCGAACTCGATCCGGTCGAAGCGCCCGAACTGCTGGTCGTCGAGGGCGCTGCGCTCGGTCGCGGCGATGATCCGGGCCATCGTCTCGACGGTGGTGATCGGGTGGGCGCCGACACTGGTCTCGCCCGACAGCATCACCGCGTCGGCGCCGTCGAGCACGGCGTTGGCGACGTCGCTGGTCTCGGCGCGCGTGGGCGCGGGGCTGGTGATCATCGACTCGAGCATCTGGGTCGCCACGATCACCGGTCGCGCGTTGCGGCGAGCCGCGACGATGACCTGCTTCTGCAGGAAGGGGACCTCCTCGAGCGGGCACTCGACGCCGAGGTCGCCGCGGGCGACCATCACGCCGTCGAAGGCGCGCACGATCTCGTCGAGGTTCTCGATGGCCTGGGGCTTCTCGATCTTCGCGATGACCGGCACCCGGATGCCCTCCTCCGCCATGATCGCGCGCACGTCGGCAGCATCGGAGGCGTTGCGCACGAAGCTGAGCGCGACCACGTCGACGCCCAGGTGCAGCGCGAACCGCAGGTCGGCGGTGTCCTTCTCCGACAGTGCCGGCACGGAGACCGCGACGCCGGGCAGGTTGATGCCCTTGTGGTCGCTCACCGGGCCGCCGACGAGCACCTCGGTGACGACGTCGGTCTCGCTGACCTCCACCACCCGCAGGCGGATCTTGCCGTCGTCGATCAGGATCGGGTCGCCCGGGCGCACGTCGCCCGGCAGGCCGTCGTACGACGTCCCGCACATCTCGCCGTTGCCGTCGACCTCGCGGGTGGTGATCGTCCAGCGCTGGCCGCGGCGCAGCACCGTGGCCGAGGCGAACCGGCGCAGGCGGATCTTCGGCCCCTGCAGGTCGGCGAGCACGGCGACCGCGTGGCCACTGGCCTCCGACGCCTCCCGCACCCGGCGGTAGACCTCGGAGTGGTCGGCGTGCGTGCCGTGGCTCATGTTCAGCCGCGCCACGTCCATGCCGGCGTCGACCAGCGCGCGGATCCGGCGCTCGGAGGCGGTGGCCGGGCCGAGGGTGCAGACGATCTTGGCGCGGCGACCGCGCGGCAGGGCGGGCACCCGCTCGACGGCCCGCTCGATGGCGTCGTCGATGACGGGGTCGGGGCGGTCGAGCAGGCCGGTCACGGCAGGTCTCCTGGAGGCGTGGGGGTGGATGCACCGGGGGCCGCCGGCTGGCGGGCTGGGCGACCCCCGGTGAGTCTATTGGATCGATCCAATGCGGATCGGTCAGAGTCCCTCGGCGAGACGGTGGTAGGCGGCGCTCCACCGGAGCTCGCGCTGGAAGGCGCGCGGCGTGGTGTCCGCGTCGATCACCGCGACCTCGACCCCGGTCATCTCGGCGAAGTCGGCGAGGACCTCGACGCCCACCGCCTTGGAGAGCACGGTGTGGTGCGGTGCGCCCGCCATCAGCCAGGCCTCGGCCGAGGTGGCCAGCGACGGACGTGGCTCCCAGACCGCGCAGGCGACCGGCAGCTGCGGCAGCGCCTCGTCGGGCTCGACGACGTCGACCTCGTTGACCGTCAGCCGGAACCGGTCGCCCAGGTCGGAGAGACCGGCGACGACCGCGGCCCCCGGGTCGGCGGTGAACCGGAGCCGGACGGGGTCCTCGCGGCCACCGATCGAGAGCGGGTGGACCTCCAGCGAGGCCCGGTCGTCCGTGAGGGTCGGGCAGACCTCGAGCATGTGCGCGCCGAGGATCTTCTCCTCCCCGGGGACCAGGTGGTACGTGTAGTCCTCCATGAAGGACGTGCCGCCGGGCAGCCCTTCGGCCATGACCTTGGTGGCACGCAGCAGGACCGAGGTCTTCCAGTCGCCCTCGCCGCCGAAGCCGTAGCCGTCGGCCATCAGCCGCTGCACGGCCAGGCCGGGGAGCTGGCGCAGTCCGCCGAGGTCCTCGAAGTTCGTGGTGAAGGCGCCGAAGCCGCCGTCCTCGAGGAAGGTGCGCAGGCCGGCCTCGATGCGGGCGCCGTAGCGGAGCGACTCGTGCCGCTCGCCGCCCGGGAGGAGCTCGGGGGCGATGGCGTAGAGGTCGGCGTACTCCGCGACGAGCTTGTCGATGTCGGCGTCGGCGACCTGGTCGACGACGGCCACGAGGTCGTTGACGCCGTAGGTGTTGACCGAGACACCGAAGCGCAGCTGGGCCTCCACCTTGTCGCCCTCGGTGACCGCGACGTCGCGCATGTTGTCGCCGAAGCGGGCCAGCTTGAGCTGTCGGAGCTCGGCGCGACCGCGGGCGGCGCGCGCCCACTCCTCGATCCGGCGGCGGACGACGGGGTTCTCGACGTGGCCGGCGACCGTCTTGCGCGGCACGCCGAGCCGGGACTGGATGTAGCCGAACTCCCGGTCGCCGTGGGCGGCCTGGTTGAGGTTCATGAAGTCCATGTCGATCGTCGACCAGGGCAGCGCCATGCCGGCCTGCGTGTGCAGGTGCAGCAGCGGCTTCTGCAGGGCGTCGAGGCCGGCGATCCACATCTTCGCCGGCGAGAAGGTGTGCATCCAGGCGACCAGGCCGACGCAGGCCGGGTCGAGGTTGGCCTCGAGCACCTGGCGGTGGATCGCGGCCGCGTCGAGCAGGACGGGCTTCCACACGACCCGCACGGGAAGGTCCGACAGCTCGGCCAGGCGGCCGGCGATGGCGCGCGACTGCTCGGCGACCTGCTCCAGGGTCTCCGGCCCGTAGAGCGACTGGCTGCCGGTGAGGAACCAGATCTCCTGCTCGACGGCGGAGGCGGTGCTGGCGTTGGTGGTCACGTGGTTCTCCTGGTGGTCAGGCGCCCCGAGAGGGTGGTGGCGGGCGTCGTGGTGGTGTTGGCCGGTCAGCGGGTCAGCGCTGCCCGTAGACGTTCTGGTAGCGGTCGTAGAGGGCGTCGACGCTCGGCTGCGCGATCGGGATCGGCTGGCCGAGCTGGCGGGAGAGGTGCACGGACCGGGCGACGTCCTCGCACATGACCGCTGCCTTGACCGCGGACCTCGCGTTCGGCCCCACGGTGAAGACGCCGTGGTTCTGCATGAGGACGGCCGGCGAGCGGCTCTCGCGCAGGGTCTCCACGATGCCGCGGCCGATCGAGTCGTCGCCGATGATCGCGAAGGGCCCGACCGGGATCTCGCCGCCGAACTCGTCGGCGCACATGGTGGTGACGCACGGGATCGCCTCGCCGCGCGCGGCCCACGCCACTGCGTACGGCGAGTGCGTGTGCACCACACCGCCGACGTGCGGCAGGTGGCGGTAGACGTAGGCCTGCGCCTCGGTGTCCGACGACGGCGCGTGCTCGCCCTCGACGACCTTGCCGTCGAGGTCGCAGACGACCATGTTCTCCGGGGTGAGGTCGTCGTACGCGACGCCGCTGGGCTTGATCACGAGCAGGTCGTGGCCGGGCACCCGCGCCGAGACGTTGCCGGCGGTCCAGACGACGAGGCCGTACTTCGGCAGCTCGGCGTGCAGCGCCGCCACCTCGCGGCGGACCTGTCGGATCGTCTGGTCGACGTCGGTCACGACGCTCATCGGGGCTGCTCCTTGCCGGCGACGGCCTCGCGCCGGATCGCCTTGAGTCGGCGCATGGCGGTGACGCCGCGGCCGAAGTGGTCGTGCAGCTCGCGGTACTCCGCGAACAGCCGGTCGTAGGCCTGCGCCCGCGTCTCGTCGGGGACGTAGACGGCCTTGCGGACCTTGCCCATCGCCTTCGCGGCGGTGGGGACGTCGGGATAGGCGCCGGCCGCGACGGCCGCGTGGATCGCGGACCCCAGGGCGGGGCCCTGGTCGGAGTCGATGACCGAGAGCGGGAGCCGCGTGACGTCGGAGTAGATCTGCATCAGCAGCGCGTTCTTCTGCAGGCCGCCGGCGACGACGAACTCCTCGACGGGCACGCCGCTGTCGCGGAAGGCCTCCACGATCACCCGGGTCCCGAAGGCGGTCGCCTCGAGCAGCGCGCGGTAGACGTCCTCCGGCCGGCTCGCCAGGGTCAGACCGACCACGAGGCCCGAGAGCTCGTGGTCGACGAGGACCGAACGGTTGCCGCTGTGCCAGTCGAGGGCGACCAGGCCGTGCTCCCCGATGGCCTGCTGTGCGGCCAGGCGGGTGAGGTGCTCGTGCACCGACTCCCCCGCCGCCGCAGCCGCTTCGGCGTACGACGCCGGGACGGCGTTGTCGACGAACCACCCGAAGATGTCGCCCACGCCGCTCTGCCCGGCCTCGTAGCCCCAGCGGCCGGCGATGATGCCGCCGTCGACGACCCCGCACATGCCGGGGACCTCGCGGAGCACGTCGGCGCTCATCACGTGGCAGGTCGACGTGCCCATGATCGCGACCATCTGGCCCGGGTCGACGGCCTGCGCGGCGGGCGCAGTGACGTGCGCGTCGACGTTGCCGACCGCGACGGCGATGCCCTCGGGCAGCCCCGTCCAGGCGGCGGCCTCGGCGGTGAGCCGGCCGGCTGCCCTGCCGAGCTCGCCGATCGGGTGCTCGAGCTTGTCGGCGACGAAGCCGCCGAAGCCGGGCGCGAGCGCCTCGAGGAAGTCGGTCGACGGGTACGCGCCGTCCTGCAGGATCCCCTTGTAGCCGGCGGAGCAGGCGTTGCGGACGTACTCGCCGCACAGCTGCCAGACGATCCAGTCGGCGGCCTCGACCCAGCGCACCATGCGGTCGTAGACCTCGCGGTCCTCCTCGAAGACCTGGAGTCCCTTGGCGAACTCCCACTCCGAGGAGATCAGCCCGCCGTAGCGCGGGAGCCAGGCCTCGCCACGCTCCTCGGCCAGCCGGTTGATCCGGTCGGCGTGGGGCTGGGCGGCGTGGTGCTTCCAGAGCTTGACGTAGGCGTGCGGCCGGCCCGCGAGGTCGGGGAGCTCGCACAGCGGCGTGCCGTCCGCGACGGTCGGCACCATCGTGCACGCGGTGAAGTCGGTGGCGATGCCGATGACGTCGGCCGGGTCGATGCCGGCGGCCGAGACCGCCGCAGGTACGGCGATCCGGAGCACCTGGCGGTAGTCCTCGGGCACCTGCAGCGCCCACTCCGGCGGCAGCGCCTCGCCCGTCCCGGGCAGGGTCGTGTCGACGACGGCGTGCTCGTAGGCGTGCACGGCGGAGCCGAGCTCGGCCCCGTCGGACACCCGGACGACGACAGCACGGCCCGAGAGGGTGCCGTAGTCGACGCCGATCGTGTACTTCTCCTGGCCCGCGCTCATCGGGGGGTCTCTCCTCGTCCTCGTGGTTGTTCTCGTGGGGCGGTGGTGCTGGCCCGGACGACCAGCTCCGGCTCGATCAGCCGCTCCGGTGCGCCCTCGTCGTCGATGGCCGATCGCAGGATCTGGATGGCGCGGCGCCCGACCGCGTCGAAGTCCTGGCGGACCGTGGTCAGCGGCGGGATGAGGTACGCCGCCTCGGGGATGTCGTCGAAGCCGACGACGCTGATGTCGTCCGGCACCGAGCGGCCGGCCTCGCTCAGCGAGCGCAGCAGGCCCAGCGCCATCTGGTCGTTGGCACAGAAGACCGCGGTCACGTCGTCGCGCCCGGCGACCTGGCGACCGGCCTCGTAGCCGCTCCTCGCCGACCAGTCACCCTCGACGTGCAGCAGCGGGGGCAGCCCGGCGTCGTACATGGCGTTGCGATAGCCGGCGAGGCGGGCCCGGGCCTCGGTCCACGCCGACGGGCCGGCGACGTGCAGGATCCGCTCGTGGCCGAGGTCGACGAGGTGGCGGGTGCCCGCGGCGGCACCGGCGACCTGGTCGACGCCGACGGTCCACTCGGCCTTGGTGTCGTCACCCTCGACCACGACGACGGGGACGCCGCGGCCCGCATGGGCCCGGGCCGCGTCGACCGCGTCGTCGTTGGCGGCGATGAGGACGATGCCCTCGACGTGCTGGTCGCGCAGGTGGTCCATCGCGTCGACGAACTCGTCGCGGGTCTGCATCTGGACGTTGACCGAGCTGACGAAGAAGCCGGCGTCGCGGCCGGCGGCCTGGATCGCGCGGTGCACCGTGCTCGGGCCCCAGAAGCCGCTGCGGGAGCCGATCACGCCGATCGTCCCGGAGCGGCGGGTGACCAGGCTGCGAGCGGCGGTGTTGGGCCGGTAGCCGAGCTGGTCGATCGCGCGGAGCACCCGCTCGCGGGTCTCCGGGCGGAGGTTCGTCTGGCCGTTGACCACGCGCGAGACGGTCTGGTGCGAGACACCGGCGAGACGGGCGACGTCCGCCATGACCGGGATCCTCCGGGGCGCCTCGCTCATGTCGCCTGCCGCCGCGTCATCAGGCGCTGGATGACGACGAACACCAGCAGCAGGGCGCCGATCGCGATGCGGGTCCACCAGGAGGTGAGGGTGCCGTCGAAGGTGATGAAGGCCTGGATGACCCCGAGGACGAGGACGCCGACCAGCGCACCGAAGACGTAGCCGCGACCGCCGGTGAGCAGGATGCCGCCGATGACCGCCGCCGCGATGGCGTCGAGCTCCATGCCGACCGCGTGCAGGCTGTTGCCCGACGGCGTGTTGAGCGCGAAGAGGAGGCCGCCCAGGCCCGCGCAGAACCCGCTGACGGCGTACACACCGACCTTGACCGCGCCGACCCGCAGGCCCATCAGCATCGCCGACGACTCGTTGCCGCCGATGGCGTAGACGGTGCGTCCGAAGCGGGTGAAGGCGAGGACGTACGCCGCCACGGCGACCGCGACCAGGGCCACGACGACCGACCACCGGATCCAGTACGTCGACCAGAGCGTGAGCGGCTCGTAGGCCCACTTCATGAAGGTCTCGTCGGTGATCGGGATCGACTCGATGCTGATCAGGTAGGCCACCCCGCGGGCGAGGAAGAGGCCGGCGAGGGTGGCGATGAACGGCTGGATGTCGAAGTAGTGGATGAGCAGGCCCATCACCGTGCCGAGCAGGGTCGCGACCGCCAGGACCGCGAGGATCGCGGCCGGCAGGGACCAGCCCGCCTGCAGGGTCTTCGCCAGGATCATCGTCGACATCGCGACCACGGATCCGACCGAGAGGTCGATGCCGCCGGTGAGGATGACGAACGTCATGCCGACCGCGAGCACGATCAGGTGCGCGTTGTTGATCATCAGGCTGAGGAAGACCTGCGGATCGCCGAAGTTCTCGTAGCGCACGCTCCCGGCGCCGAACATCCCGGCGAACAGGGCGATCGTGACGATGAGCGGGAGGAACCGCGGCGGCGGCGAGTAGGTGCGGATCCGGTCCCACAGCGAGGTGGTGCCGACGGTGGCGACTGCGGCGCTCATGCGTGCGATCCCTTCGAGACGGCGGGGCGTCGTACCCGCAGGGCCGCACGGGCCCGGGGCGACTGGAGGAGGCACACCGCCACGACCACGACCGCCTTGAACAGGTAGTTGGCCTCGGACGGGATGCCGACGTTGGGGATGGTGCGCGCCAGCGTGGTGATGAACAGCGCGCCGACGAGGGTCCCCGCGAGGGAGAACCGGCCACCGGTCAGAGCCGTGCCGCCGATGACGACGGCGAGGATCGCGTCGAGCTCGATCCACAGGCCCAGGCTGTTGGCGTTCACCGAGTTGGTGTTGGCGGCGATGATCAGGCCCGCCAGGCCGGCGCAGAAGCCGCCGAAGACGTAGACGGTCCAGATGATCGTCCGGGCGCGGACGCCGGCGAGGCGGCTGGCCTCCGGGTTGATGCCGACGGCCTCGATGAGCATGCCCAGCGCCGTACGACGGGTGAGGACCGCGGCGGCGACGACCATCCCGATCGCGATGAGCGAGGCGATCGGGAGCCCGAGGACGTAGCCGGTCGCGAGGTCGCTGAACGTGTCGTTGTTGACCGTGGTGATCTGCCCGTCGGTGACCAGCATCGCCAGGCCGCGGCCGGCGACCATGAGGACGAGCGTGGCGATGATCGGCTGGATCCCCAGCACGGAGACGAGGAAGCCGTTCCAGACGCCGAGCAGCA
Organism: uncultured Nocardioides sp.; assembly: GCA_964487275.1. GTDB lineage: Bacteria > Actinomycetota > Actinomycetes > Propionibacteriales > Nocardioidaceae > Nocardioides. The sequence goes on from CAZAQE010000031.1 coordinate 39,655, forward strand.
CGCAGACCACGAGGGCCCAGGTGCAGGCCATGATCGCGGTCGTCACGGCCGCCTCGTCGGCCGCGCCGACGATGCGCGTGCAGGCGACGGCGCCGGCGATGGCGGCGATCGCGCCCACGGAGAGGTCGATGCCGCGAGTGGCGATGATCAGCGTCATGCCGAGCGCGACGAGCAGGACCGGCGCGCTGTTGCGGGCGATGTCGATGACGTTGCCGTAGAGGTGGCCGTCCTGGATCCGCACGTTGAGGAACGACGGCGTCGCGACCACGTTGACGACCAGGAGCAGCAGCAGGGCGAGGATCGGCCACACGAGCGTGCTCCCGAGGAAGCGGGCGACGAGGGTCGGGCGGGCGACTGCGGGACGCTCGGGCGCCGGGGCGGGGCTCGGGGCGGGAGTCAGGGTGTCAGTCACGGGAGGTCTCCTCCTCGGTCCGGGAGCCGGCGGCGTCACCCTGGCCGGCGATGATCTCGAGGACGTCGCTCACCGTGACGTCGTCGTTGCGGCGCTCGTCGATCTTGCGGCGGTCGCGCATCACGACCAGCCGGTCGCTGAGGCGCAGCACCTCCTCGAGCTCGGCGGAGATGAAGACGACCGACATGCCCTTCTCCGCGAGCTCGGCGACCTTGGCCTGGATCTGCGCCTTGGCGCCGATGTCGATGCCGCGCGTGGGCTCGTCGAGGATCAGCAGCTCCGGCTCGGTGATCAACCAGCGGGCGAGCAGCACCTTCTGCTGGTTGCCGCCCGACAGGTTGCGCATCAGCGCGTTCGGGTCCGCGGGACGGATGTCGAGGGCCTTGATGTACTCGTCGACCAGGCGGGTGCGGGTCGCCTGCGGGATCGGGCGGAGCCAGCCGCGAGAGGCCTGCAGCGCGAGCAGCATGTTGTCGGCGACCGTGAGGTCGGCGATCACGCCCTCGGCCTTGCGGTCCTCGCTGGAGAAGGCGACCTTGCGGTCGATCGCGTGGCGGGGGCTGCGCAGCCTGCGACGCTGCGACCTGATCTCGAGGGTGCCGTGGTCGGCGGTGTCCGCGCCGAACAGCAAGCGGGCCAGCTCGGTGCGGCCGGAGCCGAGGAGACCGGCGACGCCGACCACCTCGCCGTCGTACAGGCAGAGGTCGGTGGCCTCGAGCGAGCCCTTGCGGCTCAGGCCGACGGCCTTGAGGACGGGCTCGGTGGTGGTGACCTCGTTGGCGGCGGCACGCTCGAGGCGCTCGAGCGCCTCGAGCTCGCGGCCGATCATCAGCCTGACCAGTTCGAGCTGGGTGGTGTCGGCGACCATCCGCTCCTCGACCAGGCGTCCGTTGCGCAGGATGGTCATGCGGTCGGCGATCTCGTAGATCTGGTCGAGGAAGTGCGAGACGAAGACGATGGCGACCCCGTCGGCACGGAGCCGGCGCATGACCTCGAACAGCTTCTCGACCTCGTCGGCGTCGAGGCTGGAGGTCGGCTCGTCGAGGATCACGACCCGCGCCTCGACGTCCACGGCCCGGGCGATGGCGACGAGCTGCTGGATCGCGATCGGGTGGTCGCCCAGCATCGAGCGGGGGTCGATGTCGAGGCCGAGGCGCTCGAGGGTGGCGGCGGCGCGGCGGTTCATCGCACGGACGTTGATGCCGCCGAGGAAGCGGGGCTCGCGGCCGAGCAGCATGTTCTCGGCGACGGTGAGGTTGGGGACCAGGTTGACCTCCTGGTACACCGTGCTGATGCCGGCGGCCTGGGCGGCGGCCGGCGTGGAGAACTGGTGCGGCTCGCCGCCGACGACGATGGTGCCGGAGTCGATCGTGTAGACCCCGGTGAGCGCCTTGATGAGGGTGGACTTGCCGGCGCCGTTCTCGCCCATGAGGGCGTGGACCTCGCCGGGCAGGAGCCGCAGCGAGACGCCGTCGAGCGCACGCACGCTGCCGAAGGTGATGGAGATGTCGCGCATCTCGATCACGGGCTCGGGGGTCTGCGCCGCCGGCACGCCGCCAGCGTGCTGCGTCGTCGTGGTCACCGGTGGCTCCTCGTGCGTCGTCGTCATCGTTCTCTCCGGTCGTTCTCGCGGGGCTGTGCGTGGTCGGCTGCCCCGGTACCGGCGGGTCCGCCACGGTGGTGGCGGACCCGCCGGAAGGGGTGGGCGCGCGCCCCGGAAGGGGAGGGCGCGCGCTCCTGGTCCTCAGTACTTGCGGTCGGCGAGCACCTCGATGGCCTGTTCCTGGGTGAAGGTGGTCTCCTCGGTGACCACGCGCTCCGGGACCTCCTCGCCAGCGACGACCTTCTTCGCGAGGTCCATCAGCTGGTCACCGAGCAGCGGGTTGCACTCGACGATGAAGTTGATCTTGCCCTCGGAGAGGGCCTTCATCCCGTCCTTGACGGCGTCGACCGTGATGATCTTGATGTCCTTGCCGGGCTCGAGGCCGGCGGCCTCGATCGCCTCGATGGCACCCAGGCCCATGTCGTCGTTGTGCGCGAAGACGACGTCGATGCCCTTCTCGGAGTTGAGGAAGGACTCCATGACCTGCTTGCCGCCGTCGCGGGTGAAGTCTCCCGTCTGCGACTTGCTGATCGAGATCTTCGAGTCGGCCTTGATCGCCTCGGCGAAGCCCTCGGCGCGGTCGATGGCCGGGGCAGCTCCGGTCGTGCCCTCGAGCTGGACGACGTTGATGTCGCCGTCGCCGTCGACGTCGGACTCGGCAGCGTTCTCGACCAGCCACTCGCCGGCCTTCTCGCCCTCGAGCACGAAGTCCGAGCCGAGGAAGGTCTTGTAGAGCGAGGTGTCCTCGCTGTCGACCGCGCGGTCGGTCAGGATGACCGGGATGTTGGCGGCCTTGGCCTCCTGGAGGACGGCGTCCCAACCGGTCTCGACGACCGGGCTGAAGGCGATCACGTCGACCTTCTGCTGGATGTAGGACCGGATCGCCTGGATCTGGTTCTCCTGCTTCTGCTGGGCGTCGGAGAACTTGAGCTCGATGCCCGCACTCTCGGCCGAGGCCTTGATCGAGTCGGTGTTCGCGGTCCGCCAACCGCTCTCCGCACCGACCTGGGCGAAGCCCATCACGATCTTGCCGTCGTCGCTGCCCGAGCCGGCGTCGTCGCTCCCGCAGGCGGCGAGCGCACCTGCGCACATGAGGACCGCGCTGGCGGCGGTCACGGTCTTCTTCAGCACTGGATTTCCTCCACAGTCCGTCGGGCTTGTCCGCCCTGTGACCGGTGTCACTGGGGAAGAGTGTGAGCGCTAACATTCTGTGCCGTCAAGGGGTTCAGGACCACGAATCCGAAGAAATGTGAACGCTCACCCTCGATCCGGCGGGATCTCCGCGGGAACCCGGTGGGCGTCCCGGCGAAAGGCCACCACCGTGACCACGCTGCTGCGCTCCGAGCGCGCCCGCCGCGGCCTCCGGGCCACCGACCTCGCCCAGGAGATCGGCGTCCACCCGATGTCGATCCTGCGCTGGGAGCGGCGCGAACGCCTCCCCGGGCCGGTGCACATCCACGCCCTGGCGCGGGCGCTCGAGCTCGAGCCCGCCCACGTCGCCGGCTTCTTCGACGACGCCCGGCCCGCCGCGACAGCGTCCGCCGGGGCGAGGAGCCACCGCGGTCAGGCCCTGCGCGCACTGCGCTGGCGCGCCTCGGTGTCGGCAAGCCTTCTCGCGGACCAGGTGGGCGTCCCGGCATCGACGGTCTACAACTGGGAGGCGGGACGGGCGCGGATCCCCGCCGAGCGAGTGGCCGGACTGGCGGAGGCCCTCGGCCTGTCCACCGAGGGCCTGGTGGCCCGGCTGGCGGCCCCCGCCACCGTGCTCGGCCAGCCGCGACCACCGATGAGCCCGCTGCGCCGGTTGCGCCACCGCGCCAGGCTGAGCCAGGCGCGGGCCGCCGCCGCAGCCGGAGTCGACCGGCACGCCCTCGGCTCGTGGGAGCGCGGCGCCGGTACGCCACCCCTCGCCGCCATCCGTCGCCTCGCCACGGCCTACGGCGCGCCCGTCGCGCACGTCGCCCGGGCCGCGGGGGTCCAGCCGCCGCACCTGCTCGACCGCACGCGGTGGCGCACCGGCGACCTTCCCGGCGTGGTCCGGACCCTGCGAGAGTGGGCCGGCCTCACCCAGGCGGAGCTGGCTCACCGGTGCGGCTGCAGCGCGGCGGCGGTCCGGACGTGGGAGTCCGCTCGCGTCGTACCCAGTGGACGGATGGTGGCCCGGCTCGAGCGTGCCTTCGGGCTGCCGGCGGGCGCCCTCGACGTGGCGCTCTGAGCGGAGAACTCCTCGCACCTCACCGGAGAGGACCTCACCCTTCGCGGTGATCAGTCGAGGGACGAGAAGTGCCAGGCCATCCGGTTGCCGTAGGTCTCCCCGGGACGAAGGACGGCGGTGGGCCAGTCGGGGTCGGCCGAACCGTCCGCCGGCTCACGGTTCGGGGTGTCGGGGGCCAGCTGCGGCTCGAGGCAGAGTCCGTCGCCCTGGCGGAGCATGCGGCCGGCGCGGTCCAGCGAGGTGCCGTCGAGGAAGTTGCCGGTGTAGACCTGCAGGCCGGGCTGGTCGGACCAGAGCTCGAGCCGGGTGCGGGTGGCCGGAGCGTCGAGGACCGCGACCGGACGCCAGCCTGAGCCGTCGAGGACGAAGTTGTGGTCGAGGCCGCGTGCGTCGCGGACCTCGGGGTGGTCGGACCGGACCGAGTCACCGAGGCGGGTCGGCCGGCGCAGGTCGAACGGGGTGCCGTCGACCGCCGCGTGCCCACCCTCGGGGATCGCGTCGCCGCCGACGGGCGTGTAGCGCGAGGCGGCGACCTGCAGCAGGTGGTCGTCGATCGTCCCGTCGCCGTGCAGGTTGAAGTAGGCATGGCTGGTCAGGTTGACGATCGTCGGCGCCGTCGTGGTCGCGGTGATGTCGAGGCGGACCACGTCCCCCTCGATGCGGTACGCCGCCCGCACGGTGAGCTCCCCCGGGTAGCCTGCGTCCCCGTCGGGACTGACCAGCTCGAACGCGACCTCGTCCGCGGACTTCTCGATGATCTCCCACGCACGGGCGTGGAACCCGTCAGGACCACCGTGCAGGTGGTGGCCCCGGTCGTTGACCGGCAGCTGGCGCCCGACACCGTCGAGGGTGAAGCGGCCGTGCGCGATGCGGTTCGCGTAGCGGCCGACGATGCTGCCGACGTAGTCGGTCGACGCACGGACGGCGTCACCGTCGGCCAGGCCGAGCACCATGTTACGCCGTACCCCGTCACCACCCGTGACGAGCAGGCGCTGGACGGTGGCGCCGACCGGGAGCAGGTGCAGCTCGGGGCCGGGCGCTTGGCCGATCACGACGACGGCGGGTGCAGCCTGGTTCACGATGTGAACGCTAACATCTCCCCGCCTCAGCGAGGCCGCGGAATCCCCGTCGACGAGCGGATGAGCAGCTCCGGCTGGGCCAGCTCGACCGCGGGCCGCTCCTCCCCGGAGAGCGCGCGCACCGTCAGGTCCACCGCACGCCGTCCCAGCTCCGGGAAGTCCTGGGCGACCGTCGTCAGGGACGGGAAGTAGAACGCCGCCTCCGGCACGTTGTCGAAGCCGACGACACTGACGTCGCCCGGCACGTGGCGACCCTCTTCGTGGAGCGCCTTGAGCACGCCGAGCGCCATCGCGTCGTTGGCGACGAACACCGCCGTGACCGAGCTGTCCTGCGCGATGCGCCGGCCGGCGTCGTACCCACTGCTGGCCGACCAGTCCCCCGGCACCTCCGGCCCGGGCAGCAGGCCACGTGCCTCGTGCGCCTGGCGCCAGCCCTCGCGCCGCTGGACGGCCTCGGTCCAGTCGACCGGTCCGCTGACGTGCGCGACCGAGCGGTGGCCGGCGTCGAGCAGGTGGCCGGTCGCCAACCGACCGCCCGCGACCTGGTCGATGCCGGCGGCCATCGACTCCCCGGGCTCCACGCCCTGGGCGAGCACCACGGGGATCGGGAGCGACAGCGAGCGCACCAGGTTGTGGGCGTCGCGGTGGGCGACGGCGACGACGATCGCCTCGACCGCCTGGTCGAGCAACCGGTCGACCGCGTCGCGCAGCGCCTCCTCGGACAGCTCCAGCACGCCGACCACGGACACGTCGTAGCCCGCCTCGCGACCTGCCTCCTGCACGGCCCCGGCGATCATGCTCGGTCCGTAGAGCGCGAGGTGCGCCGAGACCATGCCGATGCGTCCCGAGCGGTTGGTCGCGAGCAGGCGGGCGGCGGCGTTGCGGCGGTAGCCGAGCTCGACGATCGCGGCGTGCACCCGCTCACGGGTGTCCTGGCGCACGAGCGGCGAGTCGTTGAGGACCCGCGACACCGTCTGGTGCGAGACGCCAGCCAGTGCTGCGACGTCCGCCATGCTCGGCGAACGACGCCTGCCGCTCCCGCTCTCACCCGCCATGGCGGCCACCCTAGTGCTGCGGGCAGCCGCCACGGCGGATTGTTGGAGAGCGCTCACATGCTCCCCCGGGGCCCGGGGTCTCGTGACGGTTGCTGCGCAACCTCCTCGACCACTGGGGGTCGGCGGTCAGCGGACGCTGAGGCTCCGCACCGCGATCGAGCCGGCGGCGACGGCGGACGGCGCGACCACCGCCCGGACCGACCAGCGCCCGTCCGCCAGTCGCGGCAGGCGCCAGGAGACCCGGCCCGCCGACGGCACGGTCACCGTGGTCCGCCGGACCACCGCCCCGCCCCGCGTCAGGACGAAGGTCAGCCGGCCGACCGCGACGCCCGAGGGACTGGTCGCGACCTTGGCGCTCGCCACCGCTCCGCGGCCGGTGCGGTCCGGCGCGCTCACCGACAGGGCGGTGGTGGAGCGGGCCCGGGTCAGGGTCAGGTCGACCTGGTCCTCGCCGGGGCGGTGGGTCGCGTCGCCGTCGTACCGGATGACGATCGTGTGCCTGCCCAGCCCGGCCAGCCTGCCGGTGTCGACCACGATGCTCGCCCGGCCGTCAGCGAGGTTGGCCGAGGCGAGGACCTGGCCACCGGAGATCGCGCGGACGCTGCCGCTCGCGACCCCGTCGGGCGTGCTGACCCGCACCGCGATCGGCAGGTCGGTGCCGAGGCGGACGGTGTCGGACGACGCGACCGCGACCACGGCCGTCGGCGACAGCTCGTCGCCCGCGGCCGGGACCACGAGGGTGTTGGCGGCCTCGGCCGTGCCCGCCCGGTCGACGGCGCGGTACTCGACGTCGACGGCGTCCTCACCCACGCCGAACGCGCCCGTGTACGACGTCCAGGCACCGCCGTCGAGGCGGTACTCGATCGCGTCCACGCCGGAGGTGGCGTCGGCCGCGCGCACGGTGACGGTGCGGCCGGACCGCGTCGCCCGGCTGACCGGCGCCTCGGTGTCGATCCTCACGGTGCCGGTCACGACCGCCGACGTGTTGCCGGTGATGTCGTGGGCCCGGGCGCGCACCTCGTGGATGCCGTCTCCGACGACCTCGACCGAGGCGGAGTCGCCGGACGCCGCCGCCCAGGCGCCGCCGTCGAGGGAGTGCTCGACGGACGCGATGCCGGAGTCGTCAGTGGCCGACACCGTTGCCGTGGCGGGCGTGGTGACCCACCAGCCGTTGGCGCCGTCGGCCTCCGAGTCCACGGTGACCACCGGGTCCTCCGCGTCGGTGACCGTCACGGTCGCGACCGGGTGGTCGGCCGAGCCGCGCGTGACCGTGCCGGTGACGGTGAAGGTGCCCGCGTCGTCGTACGACGACGGGTCGATCGCGTCCCACTCGACGGCGACGTCTCCCGTCGAACCGTCACCGAAGGTCGCGGCGACCTTCGCGGGCAGCACCGGGGCCGTGCCCGCCCGGGTCGAGACGGCGACGTCGGCGACGGACTCGACCACGAGCTCGGGCTGGAAGCCGGCGCGCAGCGTGTCGAGCTCGGCCTGGGTCACGGGGATGACCGTGCCGTGGCGCGGGCTGCTCGGCAGGTCGGCCGTCGGGACGGACGTCCAGCTGCCCGAGCCGATGTCGTCGGTGGTGAAGGCGAGGTATCCCTGGCCGCCGTGGTAGCTGGGCTGGTCGATGAGGAGGTACCAGCGGTCGGGGTCCTCGTTGTCGCGGAAGACGGTCGGGCCCTCACCGTTGGTGAAGGTGCCGCCCCACGGGTTGGGCTGGCCGACGCCGATCCGCTCCTTGACGAGCTGCCAACCGGGCGTGGACGTGGTGGTCGGCAGCGAGCCGCTGACCATCGCCCGCAGGTCGGTCGACCTCTCCTGCCGGGGCGTCATCGACGCCTCGTCCTTCACCACGCGGTAGAACGTGTCGCCGTCCTTGACCACGGTCGCGTCGATCATGCCCCGGCCGGTGCCGCGCTTGACGTCGATCCACGGCTGCGGGTCGGAGAAGGTCACGAAGTCACGCGTGGTCGCGTACATCATCCGTTGGTACTGCGTGTTGATGTCGCGGCCGGCCGTGTCGGTGGTCGGGTAGAGCGCCGAGGCCCAGTAGACGACGTACTCACCGGCGTCCTCGTCGTAGAAGGCCTCGGGTGCCCAGGTGTTGCCGGCGAAGTCCGACGACACCTTCACGTGTCGCTGGTTGCCCCAGTGCACGAGGTCGGTGGACTCCCAGATCTCCATGTACTTGCTGCCGGTCTCCTGCGCCTGGCCGAAGTCGACGGCGGGGTAGGCCTTCAGGTCGGTCGCGAGGAGGTAGAAACGGTCGCCCTCGTGGGAGCGGATGATGAACGGGTCGCGCAGGCCCTTCTCGCCGAAGGTCGACTCCAGCACGGGCAAGCCGTCGTTGAGCTCGTCATAGTCGAGCGGGTCGTTGCCGCGGCTGGCGCCGAGGTAGATCTTCTCGCCGTCGTCGGTGCTCTCCCCGGCGAAGTAGGCGAAGGCGTAGCCCTCGTAGTCCGGCGCCTCCGGCGCCGGCTGGACGCGCACGACGAGGTCGCGCGTCGCCGTGCCGGTGCCCTTGGTCGCCGTCACCGTCAGCGTGACGTCGACCGGCGCCTCGCCGTACGACGGCCGGGTGACCTCGCCCGTCGCGGTGACCACGTCCGGCGAGCCCGACGACCAGGACAGGGTCGCGTCGTGCAACCCGTCGGTGGGGAGCGTCAGGTTGCCGCGCACGTCGTCGGGGTGTACCAGCTCGACGGCGGCGACCGCCTCCTGTGCCTTGCCGGTGTCGTCGAGCTCCTCGGCGAGGACGGTGACGTCGAAGGTCCGGGTCCGGGTCTCGGTGCCGCGGGTGAGGGTGGCGGTCAGGGTCGCCGTCGCCGCGGCCGAGCCGTGGGCCGGGCGGGTGACGACGCCCGTGCTGCTCACCAGTGACGGGTCGCTGCTGCTCCACGCGACCGAGGTCGTCGTCGACGCGCCGGTGGCGGGAAGGCTGAGGTCACTGACGACGGCGCTGGTGTCGCCGAGCGTGAGCGCGGCGGCGTCCGCTTCGACGACCGGCGCCACGACGTCATCGGCGAGCTCGGCGGACTCGGTCGCGGTGAGCGCCCGGTCGTAGATCCGGAAGTCGCGCAGCCGGCCCTTGAACGACGCGTCCCCTGCGTACGCCGACCGGCCGAGCTGGTTCAGCGTGGTGGTGCCGTCCGGTGTGCCCAGCAGGGAGGGCTTGGTGGTGATGTCGTCGTTCGACGCCACGAGGACGCCGTCCTCGTAGAGCTTCGCCGAGCCCGGCGCACCGACGGCGCCGCCGGTGATCGTGTAGGTCACGTGCTTCCACACGCCGGCCTGCAGCTTCCCTGCCCGCGACGCGCTCTGCTCCGTGGCGTAGCCACCCTCCGCGATCGTCGCTCGGTAGCGACTGCTGGAGTCGTTGGTCGTGAACAGGTAGCCCGTCCCGTTGGGGAAGGTCGCGCTGTTGCCGAGGTTGTACATGAACCAGTTGCCCGACAGCGACGGGTCGACGAGGACGTCGAAGTCCACGGTCACGTCGTCGGCGCCGGCCAGGAGGTTGTCGGGCAGCTTGATGTAGTTGCCCGAGCTGTTGGCTCCACCGCTGAAGGTGAAGCCGTCACCGGCGTTCCAGCTCGCGGTGCCGTTGACCGTGCCGTCGCGGCCGTTGCCGGACGAATCGGCCGCGACCGTGCCGCTGGTCTCGTCGAGCTTCCACCAGCCGATCAGGCCGGTGGCGGTGTCGGACGGGCCGGCCTCGTCGGCCCGGGCGACCGGGGCCGGGCCGGTGGCCGCCGCGGCAAGGCCCACGGCGGCCACGAGTCCGGCGACCACGAGCCGCCGAAGGGGATGGGTTGTCACGTTCTCTCTCCTGCTCGTCCAAGGGGTCATCGGCGGCGTCCTCACCGGATCCGCACCGCGGTGCGCGTGGTGGACGGATCGACGGTCGTCGAGCCGGTGTAGCGGGCGACCACGACGTGGCCGCCCCGCGGAAGGCGCGGCAGGCGGACCTGGCCGCGGCCGCTGGTCAGGCTCGCCGTCCGGGTCGCGATGGTGCGGCCGTCCCGCAGGACCGAGACCTTCACCGAGCCCGACGCCGCGACCGCCGCGGCGACCCGCACCGTCACGAGCGGCCGGCGGGTGGCGACCTGCGACAGGGAGAGGGACGTCCGCGAGGACGCCTTGACCACCTTCACGGCCACGGCGTCGGACGACGCGCCGTGGGTGGCGTCGCCGGCGTAGTCGACGGTGAGCGTGTGGTTGCCGATCCCGATCCTGGCCGAGCTGACCTTGAGGATCGCCCGGCCCGAGGCGAGGTCCGCCGAGGCCAGCACCGTGCCGCCCCGGCGCAGGACGACCCGACCGGTCGGGATCTCCCCCGCGCCGCTGACGGCGACCTTCACCGACACCGGGCTGCCGAGACGGACCGTCGTGGCAGTCGCGATCGCGGCCGTCGTCGACGCGGGCACCGCGCCCACCCCGGGGACCGAGAGGCGACCGGCCCCCTCGGCGTTGCCGAACACGTCGGTGGAGCGGTACTCCACGACGTGCGCCTCGTCGTCGAGGCCGATCGGTGCGTCGTACGACGTCCAGGGTCCGGCGTCGAGGCGGTACTCCGTGCCGTCCTCCCCGATGCCGGCTCCGGTGTCCGCAGCAGTGAGCGTGACCGTGCGGGCCTCGGCGTCCAGCGCCGCCTTGGTGACCGGGGCGGCCGCGTCGACGCCGACCGTGAGCGGTCGCACCTCGCCGACGTTGCCGGCCTCGTCGACCGCGCGGACCGCGAGCTCGTGGAGGCCGTCGCCGACGACCTCGACCTCCGCCTCCGCCCCGTCGATCGACTGCCACGCGCCACCGTCGAGCGACCACTCGACGCGGTCGACCGCGCGGTCGTCGCTGGCGGCCACGTGCACCGTGGCGGGGTCGCGGTACCAGCCACGGACGCCGTCCCCGGTCACCGACAGGTCGTCGACGACCGGCGCCTCGGCGTCGGCCGTGTGCATCCGGAGGAAGGTCACCGAGGAGGCCGGGAACTCGTAGGTGAAGTCGTTCGACAGCCCCGAGACCTCCCGCGCCTTCGGCCAGACCAGCTGCGGGTTCGCCTTCGTGTTGGTCGCGCTGCGCGACGGCGCGGTCAGCGAGGTCACCGTGCCGGTGGGCTCGATGCCGGCGTCGGCGACGCGGACCTGCGTGGTCACCGGGGTGGTCGCGGTGTTGACGACCTTGGCGACCAGGTCACCGGTCGCGTCGTCCTTCGTGACCACCTGGAACAGCTGCTCGCTCGCGTCGACCTGGTCGTAGGTCAGCTTGAGGACGCCGTCCTGGAAGAGGCGGATCGTCGTACCGTCGACCTCGATCTTGAGGTGGTAGGTCGTGCCGGTGGCGACGCTGTCCCCCTCAAGCGCGACGACCTCGCTGGCACTGCCGCCGTCGGCCCGCTGGAGCACCGAGCGGGTGTTGCCCCAGCCGCCGATGTTCCACCAGTAGAAGTTGTTGGCACCGGTGGCGCCGAAGCCGACGAGGAAGCCCTCCGCACCCGACAGCTTGGTGGCGTCCAGCTCGAGCGTGTAGTTGCTCCAGTCCTCGTCGTAGGCGCCGGTGATGATCGACCGGGCGTCGTTGACGCTCGTCGAGGACTGGACGTAGCGACCGCCGGTCACCGACCAGGACCCTGTCTGGGCAGCCCACTTCGACGCGTCGGCGAAGTCGTCGGTGAAGACGGTCTCGCCGGTGTCGTTGTTCGTCACCGTGACGTTGTCGTAGGCCGCGCTGGTGCTCCAGGTCGACAGGAAGACGCCGCCCTCCACGTCCTGCGGGTCGTTGACCGAGCCGTCGAAGGTGCTGGGCACGACTCGGTCGCCGACGTTGGTGCCGAACATCTTCTGGACCTGCCAGTCGGCCGACTCCCACGACTCGTCGTTGTCGAACCAGATGGCGTCGGGCGACCACTGGACGTGGTTCTCGTGCGCCAGCAGCGGTGCGTACGACGCCAGTCGCACCACGTCGCCGTTGCGCTGCAGGCCGGTCATGTAGGCGGCCTCGACGAGAGCATTGTTGAACGTGTTGCCACGGCTGGCGTACTCGCCGAGGAAGACCTTCGGCCCCTCGCGGTCGTAGCTGTCGTAGCGGTGGTGGTTGTCGAGGAACCAGTCCGGGTCGTTGTAGTAGTGCTCGTCGACCATGTCGACGCCCTGTGCCCGGTTGAAGCTCCAGAGGGTGTCGAAGCGGGTGCCCGCGTCGTCGGGGCCGGAGTTCGAGATGATCGCGACGTCCGGGTACGCCGCCTCCACGGCCGCCTTGAACTGCGGGAAGTTCGCCTCGAACGTGGTGGTGTTCTCCTCGTTGCCGAGGCCGATCATCTCCAGGCCGAACGGCTCGGGGTGGCCGAGCTCCGCGCGGACCGCGCCCCACTCGGTGTCGACGCCGCCGTTGGCGAACTCGATCAGGTCGACGGTGTCCTGGACCCAGCGGTCGATGGTCGCCTGGTCCTTCATCTCCGGGATGGTGCTGCCGCACCCGTTGGCGCCGACGGAGAGGACCGGCAACGGCTCGGCGCCGAGGTCCTCGGCGAGCTCGAAGTACTCGAGGTAGCCGATGCCGTAGGTCTGGTTGTAACCCCAGAAGTTCTTGTTGGTGGGCCGTTCCTCGACCGGGCCGATGGTCTCCTTCCACTGGTAGGTGCGCTGCCGGTCGGTGTAGCCGCTCTCCGCGTAGGACTTGAACGTCCCGACGTTGGTGACGCAGCCGCCCGGGAACCGGACGAAGCCCGGGTCCATCGCGGCGACCCGCTCGGCGAGGTCCTTGCGCAGCACCGAGCGGCCGTTGACCGGGCCGACCCAGGTGTCGCGCGGCATGACGGACACCATGTCGACGGCGAGCGTCGACGGGGCCCCTGCCAGGACGGCGATCCGGGCGTCGTTGCTGGTCGCGGTCGCGGTGATCGCGACGTCGACCTGCTGCCAGGTGTCGTCGCCGGCGACCTGCACCGTGCCGGTGCCGAGCACCGCCGAGGCGTCGGCGCTCTCGAGCCGCAGGGTGAGGGACTGGGCCGTCGTCGTACGCACCCAGACGGAGGCGTCGTACACGTCGCCGGCCTTCAGCGCGACGCCGTCGAAGCCGGCGTTGACGACGCCGTCGCCGGTCGCCGCGGCGACCAGCTGGAGGTAGTTGCGGTTCATGTCGTTGAGCCGGCCGCTGTCGTCGACGACGACCGCGCTCGACGCGCCGCCGCTGCGGTTGGCCAGGCTCCACGCGGTCATCGCGTTGAACGAGCCGTTGTCGGTGCTGTTGAACTCGAAGGACCGGTTGCGCACCAGCTCGGCGTAGATGCCGCCGTCGGCGGCGTAGTTGATGTCCTCGAAGAAGATCCCGAACATGTCGGGGTTGAGCTCGGCACCCTCCCCGTCCGCGTCGATGTCGAGCGTCGCGGAGCTGTCGTCGACCTCGGCGAGGACGAAGCGCACCGCGTCGGCGTCGCTGCCGGCGACGAGGTGGCCCTCGCTGTCGACCGTCACGTGGTCCGCGCCGGCCGCAGCGCCGTCGATGCGGACCACGACCTTCCCGCCACCCGCGTCGGTGATCCGCAGCGGGGTCGGCTCTGCGGCACCGTCGCCGACGGTCAGGGCGCCGGCGCTGACGACGACCGGGCCGGCACCCGTGGTGAGGCCGACCGCTCCGCCTCCGAGATCCGTGGCCTGCAGGCGCATGCTCGACGTGGGCTGGTCGGCGGTCAGGGCGAGCGCGTCCCCGTCTCGCACGAGGTACGGCGCTGCGGCGTCGGCCTGGAGCGTGAAGCTGCCGCTCGGCACCGCATCGGCGCCGTGCGCGTGGCTCACCTCGAAGGACTCGAACGCTGCCTCGGTGGGGGTGCCGTCCTGCGCGGCGAGTGCGTAGAGGCCGACCTGCGTGGTCGCGAACGGCACCGTCGTCGTGGCCGCGGTGACCCACTCGCCGGTGCCCTCGTCGAGGTAGCTGGTCGTGATCGTGTCGCCGGTGCGCTGCAAGCGCAGCGTCTCGCCCGTGGACGCCGGACGGTCGGCGAACGCCACCGCGCTGAAGGACGCCCCCGCTTCGCGGTCGGTCTCGACCGCGATCCCCGACGGCGACAGGGATCCGACGTAGGTCAGGCCGGCGCGGACGTAGTTGTCCATGTCCTGCCACGCGATCAGGCCGGCACCCTGGTAGACCTTGGCCACCGCGGCGGAGACCTCGGCGGTGGCGGTGAAGTCACCGGCCGGCACGTCGAGCATCACCACGTTCTTCGCGGTGTTGTTGGTCTGCCAGGTGTCCCCGGGCTGGCCGCTCAGGCGCAGGGCGCCGCCGCTGACCTCGAGCGCCGCGGGGTCCGGGTTGACGACGTCCCAGCGCCCGCCGAGGGCACTGCCGTCGAAGGAGTCGGACCAGGTGACCGTGTCCGCAGCGGTGGCCGGGGCAGCGGTCAGGCCGAGGCCGGCAGCGCTCGCGAGCGCACCGGCGAGCAGGGAGAGAGAAGCTGCGACGGCGGTCCTGCGACGGCGGCCGGAGCGGGTCAAGGGCGATGTGACGGGCGACACAGGACGATTGTTAGCGCTAACATCCGGTGGCCGTCAAGGGGGCGGCGTCGACTTTCCCGGTCTGTCGAACCGCTTGAGGACGGGGTTGACGCCGTGCGTGATGGCAGTCACACTCCCGTGTTAGCGCTCACAACCGGAGGAACGATGTCCCATCTGTCGACGGCCCTGCGCCGTCTTCCCGCCCTGCTGGTGCTGGTCCTGGTCAGCGGCCTGCTCCTGCTCGTCCAGACGGCCCGCCCCGCCCTCGCCGCCGACGTCACCGACGGGCTCGTGCTCCGCTACGACCTCGACCAGACGTCCGGCACGACCGTCACCGACAGCTCCGGCAACGGCCGCGACGGCACCCTCGTCGGTGGCACCTGGGGCAACGGCGTGCTCACGCTGGACGGCGTCGACGACCACGTGAAGCTCCCGAACAACGTCACCGCCGGCCTGGACGCGATCACCGTGCACCTCGACGTCTTCGTCGAGTCCAGCCAGGCGACCCCGTACTTCCTCTGGGGCCTGGGCAACCCCGCCACGTCCGCCTCCGGCAACGGCTACCTGTTCTCGAGCGGCAACGCGTTCCGGGCGGGCATCACGACGGGCAACTGGTCCGGCGAGAAGGTCACCGCCCGCACCAGCGGCGGCAACCTGGCGCGCGGCGTGTGGAAGTCCGTGACCTACACGCAGACCGGGACCACCGGCACCCTCTTCGAGGACGGCGCGCAGGTCGGCCAGAGCACCGCCGTCACCGTGCTCCCGAGCACGATCGGCGGCGGCACGACCACCAACAACGTCCTCGGCGAGTCCAACTACGCCACCGACAACACCCTCAAGGGCAAGATCCGCAACTTCCGCATCTACGACCGGGCCCTCGACGCCGCCGAGGTCGCGCAGATCTCGCTGACCGACGCCAACCGCCTCGCTGCCGACGAGGACGCCCTCACCCTCGGCGACCTCTCGGCCGTGACGACCGACCTGACGCTCCCGACCACCGGCTCCTTCGGCTCCGTCATCAGCTGGGCCTCCTCCGACCCGGCCGTCATCTCGGCGACCGGCGCCGTCACCCGGCCCGGCGCCGGCGAGGAGGCCGCCGAGGTCACCCTCACCGCCACCCTGACCCGCGGCACCGGCACCGCCACCCGAACGTTCGTCGCGACCGTGCCTGCCGACGACAGCGACCAGGCCAAGGCCGATGCGGCGGCCGCCGCGATCGAGCTCGTGCACCCCGACGACGTGCGCGGCAGCCTGACCCTCCCGGTGACCGGCGCCAGTGGCTCCACCATCAGCTGGGTGAGCGACGACCCCGCGGTCGTCGCCAGCGACGGCGTCGTGAACCGCCCCGCGCACGGCGCCGGCGACACCACGGTGACCCTCACCGCCACGGTGACCGTGGGATCCGCCACCGCCACGCGCGACATCGAGCTGACCGTGCGGGAGTCGCCCGCGGCGGCGGCGTACACGGGCTATGCGTTCAGCTACTTCACCGGCAACTCGATCGCCGGCGAGAAGATCTACTTCGCCGCGAGCCGCGGCAACGACGCGCTGCAGTGGGACGAGCTCAACGACGGCCAGCCCGTGCTCGAGTCGACGATGGGCGAGATGGGCCTGCGCGACCCGTTCCTCATCCGCTCCCCCGAGGGCGACCGGTTCTTCCTGATCGCGACCGACCTCTCGATCGGCCGCAACGGCAACTGGGACCGCGCCCAGCGCACCGGCTCGCGCTACCTCGAGGTGTGGGAGTCGACCGACCTGAAGAACTGGTCCGAGCAGCGGCACGTGCTCGTCTCCCCCGAGACCGCCGGCAACACCTGGGCACCCGAGGCCTACTGGGACGAGGACCTGCAGCAGTACGTCGTGTTCTGGGCCTCGAAGATCTACGCCGAGGACGACCCGGACCACACCGGCAGCACCTACAACCGCATGCTCTACGCGACCACTCGCGACTTCGTGACCTTCAGCGAGCCGCAGATGTGGCAGGACATCGGGTCGTCCCGGATCGACTCCACCGTGATCAAGGACAACGGCACCTACTACCGCTTCACCAAGGACGAGGGCGCCGGCACGACCGGGTGCTCCGACATCATCCAGGAGAAGAACGACTCCCTGACCGAGCCCGACCTCGTCGGGAGCAAGGCGTGGGCCTTCCAGGAGGGCTGCATCGGCAAGAACGCGGGGACGTCCGCCGTCGAGGGGCCGTCGATCTTCAAGGCCAACCCCGGCGACGACTCCGGGAGCAACTACTACCTCTTCGTCGACGAGTACGGCGGCCGCGGCTACATCCCGCTCGGGACCGACGACCTGGAGAATCCCGACTGGCAGGTGGCGAGCAGCTACGACCTGCCCGCCAGCCCGCGCCACGGCACGGTCATCCCGGTCACCCAGGCCGAGCTCGACAGCCTGCGCGAGGGCATCGTCGTGCCGGAGCCGCCGACGCCGGTCGAGGCCGACGAGAACGGCCTGGTCGCGCACTACGAGCTCGACGAGACCAGCGGCTCCGTGGCCGCCGACTCCTCCGGCCACGGGTACGACGGCACCGTCTCCGGTGACGCGACCTGGGCCGACGGCGGGCTGACCCTGGGCGGCACCAACGGCCACGTGAAGCTGCCCGACAACATGATGGCCGGCCTCGAGGCGATCACGGTGTCGACCGAGGTCTGGGTCGACCCGACCCAGGCGACGCCGTACTTCATCTGGGGCCTGGGCAACACCGACGGCGGCGGCACCGGCAACGGCTACCTGTTCACCACCGGCAACAACGCCTACCGCTCGTCGATCGCCAGCGGCAACTGGACGACGGAGCAGACGGTCACCAGCGGAGCGGCCCTCGGACGCGGCGCGTGGAAGACGCTGACCTACACGCTGCAGGACGGCACCGCGACCCTCTACCTCGACGGCGTGAAGGTCGGTGAGAAGACCGGTGTCACCGTCCAGCCCGGTGACATCGGCGACGGCCGCACCACCGCCAACTACATCGGCCGCTCGGTCTACTCGGGCGACAAGTACCTCGAGGGCAAGGTGCGGGACTTCCGGCTCTGGAACCGGGCGCTCACCGGCACCGAGGTGCGCGACCTGGCCGCCGACCCGACCGCGATCCTAGGCGTCGAGCTCTCCTCGCTCAAGGTTCCTGCCGTCATCGACAGCGCTTCCTCGACGGTGACCCTGCCGCTCGAGCCGGGCACCGACCTGACCGCCCTCGACCCGTCGTACGACGTCAAGGCGGGTTCGACGCTGGACGTCGACGGACCGGCCGACTACTCGTCGCCGCGCACCGTCACGGTCACGGCTCCGGGCGACGCGACCCGGGCCTGGACCGTGCGGGCGGTGGAGATGCGGTCGCCGGTGCTGCCGGGCCTCTACGCGGACCCCAACATCGCGGTCTTCGACGGCACCTACTACATCTACGCCACCACCGACGGGACGCCCGGATGGGGCGGCAAGGACTTCTACGTCTGGACGTCCACCAACCTCGTCGACTGGGAGCGCTCGGAGCAGCCGTTCCTCACCCTCGACGGCGCGAACGGCAACGTGCCGTGGGCGTCGGGCAACGCGTGGGCGCCGACGATCATCGAGCGCGGCGGGAAGTACTACTTCTACTTCTCGGGCCACAACCCGACGTACAACCGCAAGACCATCGGGGTGGCGGTCGCCGACAGCCCGGAGGGGCCCTTCACGGCCCAGCCGGAGGCGATGATCCTCAACAACGAGGCGGTCACGTCGGGCCAGGCGATCGACCCGGCGGCCTTCCAGGACCCGGCCACCGGCAAGTACTACCTGTTCTGGGGCAACGGCTCCCCGGTCTACGCCGAGCTGTCCGACGACATGCTGTCCATCAAGGCGGACACGCTGGGCACGATCACCGGGCTGACCGGCTTCCGCGAGGGCACCTTCCTCAACTACCGGCAGGGGACCTACCACCTGACGTACTCGATCGACGACACCGGCTCGCCGGACTACCGGGTCGGCTACGCCACGGCGTCAAGCATCGACGGGCCGTGGACCTACCGCGGCGTGCTGCTCCAGAAGGACCCGTCGCAGGGCATCCTCGGCACCGGTCACAGCTCGATCGTCAACGTTCCGGGCACCGACGACTGGTACATCGCCTATCACCGCTTCGCCATCCCCGGCGGCGACGGCACCCACCGGGAGACCACCATCGACCGGCTGGCCTTCGGCGAGGACGGGCTGATGCAAGTCGTCACCCCGACCCTCACCAGCGTCGACCCGCTCGAGGAGCCGGAGCCCGAGGCGCCGGTCGCCACGGCGCCGCCGACCATCACCGGCACCGCCCAGGTCGGCCGCAAGCTGGTCGCGAAGCCGGGGACGTGGGACCAGGCGGGCCTGTCCTTCTCCTACCGCTGGCTGCGCGACGGTACGACGATCACCGGCGCCGCGTCGTCGTCGTACACGCCCCGGGCGGCCGACGTCGGCCACCGGCTGAGCGTCCGGGTCACGGCGACCCCTGCCACCGGACCCGCGGGCACCGCCTCCTCGGTCCCGACGAGGGCGGTCGTCCGGGCCGGCTCGACGGTCCGGCTGCGGCTCTCCGACAGCACTCCGCGGGCGCGGCAGAAGGTCATCCTGCGGATCTCGGTCGGGTCGACACCTGCTGGCGTGGCCGTGGCGGGACGGGTGATCGTCACGGTCGACGGCCGGCAGGTCGCCGTACCCACGCTGCGGTCGGGCGTCGCCACGGTGACGGTCCGCCTGCGGCGGGGCGTGCACACGATCGGCGCGACCTACCGCGGGTCGACGAGCGTCGCCGGTGACGTCGCCGTGCTGCGCGTGAAGGCAAGCCGCTAGCCGACCTGGGCGTTCCACTCGCCGACTTGGGGGTTCGGGCCGCCGACTTGGGGATTGCGTCCATCGAGTTGGGGATTGCGTCCATCGAGTTGGGGGTTCCATCCACCGAACCCCCAACTCAGCGGCCCGAACGCCCAAGTCGGCGGCCCGAACGCCCAA
>CAZAQE010000032.1:0-55105 GCA_964487275.1 uncultured Nocardioides sp.
TCCACGACCGGGACGAACTCGGCGACCGCGCTACACCACTATCGGGGACTCAACTGGTCCTGGCCCGCCACCCTCGTGGCCGCCCTTCTCCTCTCCCTCCTCCCCGCGGGCCTGGTGGTCACCGCGTCCGCACCCGCCCACGCGGACGAGTGCTACACGTGGGGCCGGACCCTGCGCGAGGGCACGTCCGGCAGCGACGTCACCCAGCTGCAGATCAGGGTCGCCGGGTGGGCCGGCTACGACCGTGGCTTCGCGATCGACGGGCAGTACGGGCCGGCGACCACGACGGCGGTGCGCAACTTCCAGTCGGCGTACGGGCTGGCGGCCGACGGCATCGCCGGGTCGCAGACGTTCAGCAAGATCTACGCCCTGCAGGACGCCGACTGCACGCCGGTCCACTTCGCGTGGAGCGAGGTCGACGACGTGTGCTTCGGCGGCTTCCCCGCGCCGGTGTCGGGGACGACCGTCGCCCAGGTGAAGGCCAACCTGATGCAGGTGATGTGGCGCGCGGAGGCCCTGCGCCACCGGCTCGGCGACCACCCGCTGCGGGTGACGTCGGCCTACCGCAGCGCCGAGTGCAACCGCCGTGTTGGTGGCGCGACCACCAGCAACCACCTCTACGGCCGGGCGATCGACCTGGTGCCGGGGAGCTCGGCGACCACGATGTGCGGCATCGCGCTCGCGGCGCGCTACACCGCCTTCCGCGAGCTGCTCGGTCCCGGCTACCCGGACCACGACGACCACATCCACCTCGGCATCCAGTCCACGAAGTTCTGGCGGGCGCCGAGCTGCGGTGTCTGAGCGACGAACGCACGACTGCCGCCGACCCCGAGGGTCGGCGGCAGTCGTGCGTTGCGGGTCAGCGGGTCGGGGCGGCGATGCCCTCGATCCGCACGGGCCGGCCGGTGGTCGCCACGACGACCCGCACGGTGCCCGACCAGGCGCGGCTGAAGCTCGTGACCGGGATGACCCGCTTGGTCACGCTGCGGGTGGTCTTCAGCGAGATCGTCTTCAGCAGGCGGCTGCCCGCGTAGACGCGCACGGTGCCGTGCGTGGTGCCGCCGCTGGCGACCAGTGCCAACCGCCGCGCGCCCCGGACCGGGTACGACGCCGAGGCGTTGCGTCGCGAGGTGGCGAGCACCTTGCCGGCGTACGCGCTGGGCACCGAGACCAGTGACCAGCCGGTGGAGCGGGCGAGCGAGCGCGCCGGGACCGGGACGGTCCAGGTGCGGGTCGCGGCGGTCGGGTCCGCGTTGCCGGCGGCATCCGTGGCGGTCGCCCGGAACACGTGGGTGCCCGGCGCCAGGCCGCTCACCGCGTGGCTGCCCGCCGAGCAGGTGCGCGCCCTGCCGTCGAGCGTGCACGCGAACCGCGAGCCGGCTTCGGTGGAGCCGAGGGTGAATGCGGCCGATGTCGACAGTGCGATCGCGCCGTTGGCCGGTCCGCCGCCGAGGGTCGTGTTCGGCGGGGTGGTGTCGCCGCCACCACCGGTGCCGGCCTTGGCGGCGAAGATCGGGACGTAGGGGGTGACGTACTTCTTGTCGCCGCCGTGCCCGCCGACCGCGAACGCGATCTGCAGGTGGTCGCCCGACTGGGAGAGCGGACACGGTGCCGTGCCGTCGCGCCGCGACAGGCAGGTCGGCGCCTGGGTCGCGGTGCCCTTGAACTCACGGGTCGCGACGACGGGGAACTGGAACTCCAGCACCTCGCCGCGCTGCAGCACGAACGGCTCGTCGCCGGGCAGGGTCAGCACGATCCCGCCGTTGACGCCGCTGAAGATGTCGAGCGGTGCGTCCGTCAGGTTCCCGGGCTCGCCGAGGGTGTTCACGCCCCACAGCACCGGCTCCTCGGGATAGCTGAACCCGGCGGGCGGGATGATCTCGGGAACGGTCAGCACCTTCCCGCTGCAGGGCAGGCCGACGAGCGAGATGTAGCCGCGGAGGTAGAACTTCTCACCGACCTCGGGCACCTCGCCGTTGGTCGAGCGCCAGCCGGTGTTGGCGCTGACGCCCACGCTCGGGCTCTGGGTGACGCAGTTGATGATGGTGTCGGACGACGTGACGCCGTCCTGCCACTCGCTCTCGGCGGCGGAGGCGGTCCCGGCGAGGGTCGGCGTGACGCCGAGCAGGCCGGTGGTGAGCAGCGCCGCGGAGAGGGCGGCGATCCTGCGGATGCGCATGGTCTTCCTTTCTGGGGGATGGGGTGGGAGTTCAGCGGGTCGGGGCGGCGATGCCCTCGAGCCGGACGGTGCGCCCGGACGTCACGACGACGACGCGGACCTTGCCGGTCCAGGCGGTGCCGAAGGTCGCGACCGGGACGACCCGCTTGCTGACGGTCCGGGTGGTCTTCAGCGAGATCGTCTTCAGCAGGCGGCTGCCGGCGTAGACCCGGACGGTGCCGTGGGTGGTGCCGCCGCCGACGACGAGGGCGAGCCTGCGCGCGCCCCGGACGGAGTACGACGCCGACGTGTTCTTCCGCGTCGTGGTGAGCACCCTGCCGTCGTACGCGGAGGACTGGGCCGTCAGGCGCCAGCCGGTGGAGCGGACGAGCGAACGGGCGGGCACGGGGACGGTCCACGCGCGCACGGCGGCCGACGGGTCGGTGTTGCCCGCGCTGTCGGCCGCCTGGGCGCGCAGCTCGTGCGTGCCCGGGACGAGGCCGGTTAGCGACAACGGGCCGGGGGCACAGGCCCGCGCCCTGCCGTCGACCGTGCAGGCCAGCTGGGCGCCGGCCTCAGTGGCACCGAGCGTGAACGCGGCCGTCGTCGAGGGCACGATGGCGCCGTGGGCCGGGCCGCCGGTGATCGTCGTGTCCGGTGCGGCGTCGTCGACCGTCCAACGGCGGACGGCGGGCGAGGCGTCGGTGTTGCCCGCCGCATCGGTCCCGGCGGCGGTCAGCACGTGGTCGCCCTCGGGCAGGTCCCGCAGCGCGAGGGCGCCGTGCCGGCAGGCCAGCGGCGCGCCGTCGAGGGTGCAGGCGATGCTGGTCGCCGAGCCCGGCGTGGTCAGGAAGAAGTCCGCACCGGTGGCACTGGTGCTCGTCCCCTCGGCAGGACCGCCGTCGATGGTGGTGTCCGGGGCGGTCGTGTCGACGGTCCACGTCCAGCGCGCGGGTACCGGGTCGTACCAGGTGCCGTAGCGCGCGCCGACGGTGAACACGTGGGTGCCCTCGCCGAGATTGTCGAAGCGGACGTTGCCCTCGCTGGTGCAGGCGACGTCGACGCCGTCCAGCGAGCAGTCGAAGGCACTGCCGGCGAGGGTCGAGAACCAGAACTGCGCCGTCCGGCTGTTCACGAGGTCGCGCGGCTTGCCGTAGAGGTTGGTGTCGACCGAGCGGAACTCGACGCGGCGGACCTCGCTGAGGTTGCCGGAGGCGTCCTCGGCGCGGACCTCGACGTTGCGGGAGCCCTCGGGCAGCACGATGTCGGTGGGCGTCGTACACGTGGCCCAGGGCGCGCTGTCGATGCGGCACTCGTTGCGGGTCGCGCCCTCGTGGCTCCAGCTGACGCGGAAGCCGCCCTGGGTGTAGGGGTTCTGGGCGACCTGCAGGTTGCCGACGACGGGGGCCAACGTGTCGCGGAAGACGGCGACGGGGAACTTGCCGCTCGTGCCGAACGCGGTCGAGCCGACGCCGCACTCCTTGACGCCGCTGCGCTCGCGGATCTGGTCGCAGCCCTGCCACTCCACGAAGTCCCAGTAGGGCGGGGAGTAGAAGACGGACGGGCGCAGCCACACCCAGGCCTCGAAGGGCTCCTCGTTTCGGATCCTCGCGCAGGTGAGGGTCACCCGGTGGTCGAGGTTCTGGCTCTGGTCGCAGGTCTCCGACCCGCCGTCCTCCAGCGAGCCCTCGACGACGCGGACGAAGCCGGAGCCCTGGATGCCGATGGTCACGTTGACCTGGCCGGCGTGGGCGGGCGCCGCCACGGTGAGCGGGACGATTCCGAGCGCTGCCGCCAGGGCCGCGCCGGTGACGCGCAGCAGGGTGCGGGGCCTCATGCGCTCTCCTCGACGAGGTCCGGCAGGGCGAGCCACTCGGACCACGAGAGGTCGCGGCCGACGTACCGCGGGCGGGCCAGCGGCCACTCGGCCGCGATCCACTGCGGGACGAAGGCGTCGAACGCGGCCTCGAGGCCGGAGCCGACGAGGGCGTCGACGACCCACCACGAGATCTCCGCGTCGGCGCCGACCTTGGCCGGCGGGTCGATGTAGAGGCAGCCCAGCAGCACGGTCTCGTCGGTGTCGAAGAGGCCGTAGAGGAAGGACTCGTGCGCCTCGATCTCGGCGGCGTGGTGGGCGAGGTCGTCGATGTCGGCCTCGCGGGACAGGTGCACGGGCGGCCAGCCCCACGCCTGGCCGTAGATGCTCCAGAGCCGGTCGCGCGAGCTGCGCACGGCGGGGAGGTCGAGGTCCACGTCGTCGGGACCCATCGGCCGGAGGTGGTGGCCGTCGGTCAGCGCGACCCGGGTCGGGTGCGCCCAGCCGTCGGGGAGCCAGGGGGCGGGTTCGGTGGTCATGGCGGTGAGCCTGTCCACCGCCGCTTGCAGGGTCCTTGCCGTCGGCTTGGAGCCGCTTGCGGCCCGGCGTCAGGCGCCGGCGAGCGCCGCCATCTCCTCGACCTTCAGCGTCCGGCCCGAGGCCACGTCGTCGTCGTACGACGGCCCGCGGCTCGCGCGCGCGGTCGCGGACGCCTGCTCGATCAGCGCTTCGTCGGGCCGGTAGTAGCCGTAGACGTTGCCGCCGGTGCCGGCGCGCAGCTCGGCGGCGGCTCCGCGCAGGACGCCGACCCGGGCGAGGTCGCCGGCCTCGTCCAGCGACTCGACGACGGCCAGCGCCTCCAGCAGGTAGGCGAGGTTGGCGTGGTCGCCGGTGTCCTGGCTGAGCGCGACGCCTTCGGCGATCTGCGCCCGTGCGCGCTCGAAGTCGCCGCGGACGACGGACACCTGGACCGCCGTGAAGAGGGCGATGTAGACGGCGAGCGGGTCGTGCCGGCGGCGTCCTGCGGCAAGGGCGTCGTCGACGAGGGCGGCCGCCCGGTCGGCGGCACCGCGCAGCAGCTCGACGGTGCCCAGCCACACGTGGGAGAGCGTCCAGAGCCACTCGCCGCCCAGCCCGGCGACCTCGGCGAGCCCGATGGTCTCGGTGAACACGGCGACGGCGGTGTCGAGGTCGTCCTCGGCGAGCGCGACCAGCCCGATCCCGCCGTACGCGTAGGGAAGGCCCTCGGGGTCGTCGATGCTCCGCGCGAGGTCGGAGGCGGTGCGCCAGTGCTCCCGGGCGAACTCGAGGTCGCCCTGGGCGAAGGCGAGTGCTGCCGCGACGGCGCCCGAGCGGACGCGCACCCGGTCGTCGCGTGCGTCGCCGAGGACGGCGGTCATCAGCCGTCGTCCCTCGCGCAGGGCGCCGCGCACCCACCAGAAGAGCCACAGGTGCCAGCCGAGCCAGCCGCCCTGGTCGGCCTGGCCGGAGCGCAGCGCCCACTCGATGGCCGCGGTCATGTTGGCGTGCTCGCGCT
Source organism: uncultured Nocardioides sp. (assembly GCA_964487275.1). Classification (GTDB taxonomy): domain Bacteria; phylum Actinomycetota; class Actinomycetes; order Propionibacteriales; family Nocardioidaceae; genus Nocardioides. The sequence continues at coordinate 5,512 of CAZAQE010000032.1, forward strand.
CGATGGCGGCGAGCGTGTCGACGGTGCCGGGACCGCGCAGCGAGGGCTCGTAGTGGGCGGCGAGGCCGGTGAAGTGCGCCAGGTGGGCGTCGCGGGCGGTCCGCTCGTCCGCCTCGGAGAGCCGGCTGAGGGCGTACTGCGCGACCGGTTCGAGCAGCCGGAAGCGTGGCCCGTGGTCGGCGCGCGGCTCGGCGACGACCAGGGACTGCTCGACCAGGGCGTCCACGAGGGCGAGCGCGTTCGCGTCGTCGAGGTCCGCGAGCACGGCTGCGGCGGCGTCGAGGTCGAAGCCGCCGACGAAGACGGCCAGTCGTGGGAAGGCGGACTGCTCCGCGGGGGAGAGCAGCTCGAAGCTCCAGTCGATCGCGGCGCGCATGGTGCGCTGGCGCGGGGGGAGGTCCCGGGCCCCCTCGGCCGCCATCACCTCGTCGAGCCGGGCGACGATGTCGGCCGGGCTGAGCAGGCGCACGCGCGCTGCCGCGAGCTCGATCGCCAGCGGGATGCCACCGAGGCGCTGGCACAGGTGGAGGACGTCCGGGTCGTCGGGCGCGAGCCGCGTGCCGGGTGCCACCGTGGCCGCGCGGCTCGCGAAGAGCCGGGCCGCGGCGGGCTGGTCGAGCGGGGTGAGCGGGTAGAGCACCTCGCCGCGCACCCGCAGCGGGATCCGGCTGGTGACGAGGATCCGCAGGCCCGGACACGCCGCGGCCAGCGTCGCCACCTCCGGCCAGGCATCGACCAGGTGCTCGGCGTTGTCGAGGACCAGCAGCTGCTCCCGGCCGCGCAACAGGTCGAGCAGCGCTGTGAACGGGTCACCGCCCTCGGCCACGCCGACAGCGTGCGCGATCGCCGGGATCACCGCGGACGGGTCGCCCAGGGGCGCCAGCGGGACGAGGGCGACCCCGTCGGCGAAGTGGTCCTCCGCGGTCCGCGCGACCGCCAGGGCGACCCGGGTCTTGCCGCACCCGCCGACGCCGGTGACCGTCACCAGCCGCGAGGTGGGGGAGCGGAGCAGGTCGAGCAGGTAGTCGATGTCGCGGTCGCGGCCGACGAGGTCGCCGAGCAGGTCCGTCGACGGGATCCGGCTCGGGCGGGGCTCGGACGGCCGCGGCTCCGGTGCGCGCTGGGGCGGCGCGTGGTGCGCCGGGCGGAGCGCCGGGTCCTGCTCGAGGATCTGCTGGTGCAGCCGCTGCACCGCGGGGCCCGGGTCGACGCCGAGCTCCTCGACGAGGCGGGTGCGGAGGTCGGCGTACTCCTCCAGGGCGTCGGCCTGCCGGCCGGCGAGGTAGAGCGCCCGCATCAGCTGGCCCCGCACCGACTCGCGCAGCGGGTGCTGGACGGAGAGGTCCTGCAACCGGCTGACCGCGGCGGGCGCATTGCCGGCGCGCAGGTCGAGCTCGGCGGCGAGCTCCTCGCCGGTGAGGCGTACTCCCTCGAGCCGCAGCGCCTCGGCGCGGGCGAACATCTGGGGTACGTCGGCCAGCGGCTCCCCGCGCCACCAGCCGAGCGCCGCCGCCAGGTGCTCCTGTGCGGTGGGGACGTCGCCGGCGGCCAGCGCGGTGCGGGCACCGTCGACCCCGGCGGCCAGGTGGTGGGCATCGATCGCGGCGGCAGCGATCTCGAGCCGGTAGCCCGGTGGCGCCGTCACGATCTCCGCCGGGACGCCGGCGTCGCGCAGCCGCGCCCGCAGCCGCGAGATCACCGCCTGGAGGTTGGCGAGCGTGCCCCCGCGGCCGTTCTCGCCCCACACCCGGTCGAGCAGCATGTCGGTCGACACCACCCGGCCCGCGTCCACGGCCAGCGCGGCCAGGGTCTCGCGGTGGCGCGGGGAGCCGACGTCGACGGGCGTGCCGGTCGCGTCGATGACCTCGAGGGGGCCGAGCAGCCGGAGCGGGACGTCGCTCACCTGCTCACCCTCCTCTCGCCGGACACCGGGAAAGGTTAAGGGTGGGCCGGTCACGGCCGCTGGGGTTTACCGAAGCAGGGGGAGGATCGCCGCCCACTCAGCCCGTCTCGGGCAGCTCGTCGCGGCGCAGGACCACGCGGTCCATCTCCTGCCCGCCGTCGCAGGTGCACAGCGCGACCGTCACGTGGTCCGCCGACTCGGCGACCACGTCCCAGTGGCCGCCGGAGGCGATCCAGCGGTCGAGGGCGGCGCGGGCGGTGCTCACGCCTCCATCCTGCACTGTCGTCGTCCCGTCCGGCGCCGCTCACCGGCACCGAGCAACACTGGGAGGCATGTCGATGGCGACTCTCGGAAACCGTCCACCGGCGTGGCTCAGCCTGCTGCCGTTCCTGGCAGCGGTCGCCGCGGTCGCGGTCCTCGGTGGGCTCGCGGCGAGCTCGTCGGGGGAGACCTACCGCGCCCTCGACCTGCCGCCCTTCGCGCCACCGTCCTGGCTCTTCGGGCCGGTGTGGACGGTGCTCTACGTGATGATCGCGGTCGCCGGCTGGCGCGCCTGGCGAGCCGGTGCCGGCACGACGGCGCTCGCGCTGTGGGGCGTCCAGCTCACGCTGAACCTCGCCTGGACGCCGCTGTTCTTCGCCGCGGACCGCTACGGCTGGGCCCTGGTGGACATCGTGGCGTTGCTGGTCGCCATCGCCGCCACGATCGCCGCCTTCCGTCGTACCTCTGCGCTCGCGGCGTGGCTGATGGTCCCGTACGCCGCCTGGGTGGCCTTCGCGACTGCGCTGAACCTGGCGATCGTGGTCCTCAACTAGCGAGCGCGCTCCTCTCGAGTCGACGTGGGGGTTGTCCACAACCGGTGACACGGCCCTACCGCGGAGCGCGTGCGTGGCTTACCGTTCACGCAGCCACAGCAGTCCTATCTCGGGGGAGTCGCCATGGCCCTGCTTCAGCCACCCGTCCAGCCAGCCCGACAGGCGCCGGTGGTGTCGGCGCCTGCGTCCGACGAGGTCGTCGCGCGTCTCGACGAGGAGCTCCGCGCCGCCGTACGACGTGAGGGGCTCGACCCGCAGCGCGAGGTCCCCTCCGTGCGGCGCCTGGCGACCGGCCTCGTGCGCGCCCACGACGAGCGCAGCCTCACCGGAGTGGTGGCGCCGGTGGCCGACCCCGAGGCGTTGGTGGCCGAGCTCGTGGCGCGCGTGGCCGGCTTCGGCCCGCTGCAGCCCTTCCTCGACGACCCGACGGTCGAGGAGGTCTGGATCAACAGCCCGGACCGGGTGTTCATCGCCCGTCGCGGGCGCCACGAGCTCACCAACCTGGTGCTGACCGAGGCACAGGTGACCGAGCTCGTCGAGCGGATGCTGAAGTCCACCGGTCGCCGGATCGACCTCAGTCGCCCGTTCGTCGACGCGATGCTGCCTGCCGGCCACCGGCTGCACGTCGTGCTGCAGGGGATCTCCCGCGGGTTCTCTGCGGTGAACATCCGCAAGTTCGTCGTGCGCGCGACTCGGCTGTCGGAGCTGGTCGAGCTCGGCACGCTCACGTCGCCGGCGGCGAACTTCCTCGAGGCGTCGGTGCGCGCCGGCCTCAACATCCTCGTGACCGGCGGCACGCAGGCCGGCAAGACCACGATGCTCAACTGCCTGGCGGCCGCCATTCCCGGCGGGGAGCGGGTGATCTCCGCCGAGGAGGTCTTCGAGATACGTAAGCCGCGTAAACTACAGACATGCGAGCACACGTGTACCTGCGGCAGTCGATGGACCGGACCGGCAGCGGCGCCGCCGTCGAGCGCCAGCGCGAGGACTGCATGCGCCTCGCCACAGAGCGCGGGTGGACCGTCGAGCGGGTGTGGACGGACAACGACGTCAGCGCCTCTTCGGGCAAGACCCGACCCGAATACGGCCGCATGCTGGCGGCGATCGAGCGCGGCGAAGTCGACGTCGTGCTCGCGTGGCACGTCGACCGGCTGACGCGCAGCCTCGTCGACCTCGAAGCCCTGATCCCGCTCGCCGAGCGCACCGGCGTGAAGGTCGCCACTGTGACCGGCGACCTCGACCTGAGCACCGACACCGGCCGCCTGCTCGGGCGCATTCTCGCCTCGGTTGCTCGCGGCGAGGTTGAGCGCAAGGGAGCCCGGCAGCGTCGCGCCCAGCAGCAGGCCGCCGAGCAGGGTCGGCCTGCTGGTGGCCGTCGGGCGTTCGGCTACGCGAGCAACGGTGTGGACGTGGTCGAGGATGAGGCGGTGCTCGTCAAGGCGGCGTACGCCGACCTGCTCGCGGGTGCCTCGTTGAAGGGCATGGCCGCCCGCTGGAACGCCGCCGGACACCTCACCTCGATGGGCGGCGAGTGGCGCCGCGACAACCTGCGCTCGATGCTGCTGAACCCGCGCTACGCCGGGCTGCGGACCTACCGCGGCGAGGTCGTCGGTCCGGCCGTCTGGCCCGGGCTCGTCGACGAGGACACCCATGCCGCCGCTGTGGCTCTCCTGAGCGCTCCTGAGCGCCGTACGACGACGACCACGGCGCGGAAGTACCTCTTGCCGGGCATCGCGCTGTGCTGGAAGTGCGGGAGCGACGTCGCGACGGGCCACACCCGGCACGGCAAGCGCGTGTACGTCTGCCGTCAGAGCAAGTGCATCAGCCGCAAGGCCGAGCCGGTCGACGAGTACGTCGATGAGGTCATGATCCAGCGCCTCTCCCGGGCCGACGCGGCCGACCTGCTGGTGCGCCACGATGCGCCCGACCTCAAGGGACTGCGAGCGCGCGCTGCCGAACTACGCAGGCGCCGCGACGACCTCGCCGACCTGCTCGCTGACGGCGTGCTCAGCCTCGCCAAGGTCCGGCAGGCCAGCGAGCGCCTGAGCGCCGAACTGGCGAGCATCGAGGCCGCGATGCACGACGGCGTGAAGGCCGACGCGCTGACCCCGCTGCTGACCGCCGACGACGTCGCCGCAGCGTGGCACGCGGCCGACCTCGCACAGCGTCGCGAGGTCATCGCGGCACTCATGACGATCACGCTGCTGCGCCCCGAGCGCGGCCATCAGCAGTTCGATCCGAGCATGGTCCGCATCGAGTGGAAGGCGTGACGGTCGGAGGCGCCCGCTGTATACACGCTTAGCGTTTGTGCAGGTCAGAGGCCTTTTTGGCTCTCGGCGTGTCGATCGCGTGACCTCTCCACGAGGCCCCGTTCTGTGTTTCACTTCTACTAGCAGCAACTAGCACCACCAGCAGCACCCGGTTCCGAGAGAGCGACTCGGTTCCACCTACAGGAGAAGCAGCACCAGCAGCACCCGTAGGTAGGAATCAGACGCAAAGGACACCGGGAACATGAGCAGCACCGACGAGGAGCGCGCCGCGTACCGCGCGCGCCTCGCCGCGTCTGCGGCTAAGGTTGTCGCCGCTGCTCCGCCGCTCTCCGAGGAGCAGCGCCAGACGATCGCCGCGAACTTCGGCGGCCCGCGATGACCTTCCGCAATGACTGGCTCTCGGCAGTTCGGGATGCAGCCCGGACGCCGCCGCCGAAGGTGCGTCCGCCGGTCGTGCTCGCTGTCGCACGGGCCTACTTCGATCACGGCGACGATGACGGCACCAACATTCGCGCGGCGCGTGACACGGTCGCCCGCGAGACGCTTCACAGCGGCGCCGCCGTCAGCCGCGTCCGCCTCTGGCTCATCGACCGCGGCCTCGCGCACGTGGACAGCGGTCCGTGCCACGACCGGCATAAGGCGATGTTCTGGCACGCAGCAATTCCGGGGACGATCTGCGTCGCCTGCTACGGCGCATCTGTTCCTCCGGAGAAACGCATGTCACCCGAGCCCGAGCAGGCATCTGTTCCCACAGAGGAACCCATGCCTGCATCTGTTCCTGCATCCGTTCCTGCATCCGTTCCCCCAAGAGGAACGGAACCAGAGACCAGTAACTACCTAGGCACTGAGGAGGAAGGAAGTCCCGTGCGCGCGAGCAACGACGATCCTTGGACGAGCCGCCCGACAGGATGCTCCGAACGACTCCCGGGCAACCGCGAGTGTGGTGCTGACACTGCGCCCGGTTCGCGCTACTGCCCGGAGCACGTCGCCGCCCGGCCAACGCTTCGCGTCATCGGTAGTCGTCGATGAGCAGCCTCATCGACCTGACCGGCCGCACCTTCGGCGGTCTGACCGTTATCGAGCGAGCAGCGAGCCGACAGGCGCCGTCGGGCTCGTGGGCCACGTACTGGCGCACCCGGTGCGAGTGCGGCGCCGAGGGCGAGGTCGAGTCTCAGAACCTGCGACGCGGCTACGCGCGCTCCTGCGGCGGCGCGGGCTGCCGTGGTCGCTGGCCGAAGCCCGGACCTGCCGACGTGCTCGCCGAACAGCACCTGCCCGGATCGGTCGGCACGTGCGCGGCGCTGTACCGCGCTGCCGTCGACAGCGATCACGCCGCGCTGCGCGACCTCGTGCTCGGCCTCGACGATGACGACGACCTCGCGGGGCTGCTGCTACACGTGCTGACGGTCGGCGCGACTGCACTCGTGAAGGCCGAGGGATCGCGTACGGCAGCGCACGCCGTCGTCGACAGCCTCGCGGCTCTCGACCGGAGGGAGGCCCGGTGACCGCGCCCGCGCTCGACCGGCCGCCGGTCCGCTGCTGGTGCGACGAGTGCGCTCCCACAGACCCCGCTCCCGCGACTGCTTGCTCGCTCGTCGCGGGAGCGGGCGCCACCTGCACGGCGTCATCGCCCGGTGCTACCGACGGCGCCGTGCAGGTCTACGTCCCCGAGGCGTGGCGATGCTGAGGCCCTGCCTCGACTGCGGCACGCCGACCGAGGCGGGCAGCCGCTGCGCAGAGTGCGCGCCCGCTGCTCGTGTTGACCGGCGACGCGGGCGCAAGCGTGAGCGCCGCTCCTCAGCGTGGGACCGGCTGTCGAAGCGCGCCCGTCGTGCGCAGCCGTGGTGCTCGGAGTGCGGGAGCACCGACGACCTGACCGCCGACCACGTCGTGCCGCTCGCCGACGGCGGCCCAATGCTGCCCGGCCCGGCCGGTGTCGCCGTGCTGTGCCGCTCCTGCAACGCCCGCAAGGGCTCCGGCGGGCGACCGGGGGACGGACCCCCGAGTGGCGGGGGCGCGGCGCCCGGGGGTTTAGTGCGAGAGCCGATCACTCTCCGGCGGTCAGTCCTCTCCGAGGCCGTTGGCGGCGAGCGTCTGGAGCAGGATGGAGGGCGTGACGCCAATCTGACTGGCGAGGACTTTCACCAGCGTGTGAGAAACGTCGAGGAGTCCGTAGGTCAGGTCCTGCCAGCCCTGCGGGAGTTCTTGGGCGGCCTCGATGGCCGTTCGAGCGAACAGATCGGCGTCGGCGTCCGTGTCAGTGCCTGTGCTCAAAGCGGTGAGACATCGCATGGCGGCGAGGGTGCGCCCGGGGTTGCTGGTCATGGGGCCAGCGTATGAGGGCCGGACCGAAGCCGCAGACGTCTGCACGGGCGCTCCCGCCGACGGGCGATGGAGTCGAGGGCCTCGACGCGTGGCTGCGCAGGTGGGTGCGGGTGCCCCGTGGCACCGGCGCGGGTGGCCCGTTCGTGCTTCGCGAGTACCAGCGCGCCATCGCGGCCGACATGGTCGATGAGGTCGTGCGGCTGGTGCTGTGGGTGGCCGGTCGCGGCAACGGCAAGAGCGGCTTGTCTGCGGGCCTCGGGCTGCACCACATCGTCGAGGGAGCCGAAGGCTCGACGGCCGCCATCGTCAGCACCGACGAGCGCGCTGCCGCACGGGTGCTGCGCACGGCTACCCGCATGGTCGAGACCTCGCCGAGCCTGTCGAAGCGCATCACCGTGTACGCCGACCGACTGGTGTGCCCGCGCACCGGCGGCGAACTGCTCGCGCTCCCGGCCGAGATGCGCCGCGTCGAGGGAGGCGACTTCACGCTGCCCATCTGCGATGAGGTCGGCCTCGTCGAGCGCGACGTCTGGGAGTCGCTGCTGCTCTCGATGAAGCGCCCGGGCTCGACCATGCTCGCCATCGGCACGCCGTCGCCGTTCAACTGGCGCGACCGCGCGCCGCTGCTCGACCTGCTGCTCGCTGGCCGTCTCGGCGACGACCCGACGATGCGGCTGCACGAGCACACGAGCGACCCGGCGCACCCGCTCGACTGCATGCACTGCTTGGAGGCAGCGAATCCGGGCCTCGGCGACGTGCTCGACCTCGCGCAGGTCATGGCCTCGATGCCGCCCAAGACACGCGAGATGGAGTTCCGCCGGGCGCGGCTGGCGCAGTGGCCCGAGGTCGACGTCGAGGGCTGGCTGCCTGCTGGCGCGTGGGACGCCTGCGAGCAGCCCGGCGCACCCGCCGACGGCGCGCGCGTGGTGCTGGCGCTCGACGGCTCGTTCGACGACGACAGCACGGCCGTCATTGGCGCGACGATCGGCCTGCGCCCGCACCTGTTCGTCGTGGGGATGTGGGAGCGCCCGGAGACCGATCCGTCGTGGCGGGTCGACGTCGCCGAGGTCGAGGCAGCGATCCGCGCCGCCTGCCGTCAGTGGGACGTGCGCGAGGTCGCGGCCGACCCGTACCGCTGGACCCGCACCATGCAGGCGCTGAGCGCTGAGGGCGTGCCGATCGTCGAGCACCCGCAGACCGCGCCGCGCATGGCCCCGGCGACGATCGGGCTGCGCGACGCGATCGTGAACCGGGAGACCACGCACGACGGCGACAAGCGCCTGCGCTCGCACGCCGCCAATGCCGTGCTGCGCGACGACCGGCGAGGCGTGCGACTCACGAAGGTGAGCAAGCACAGCCGCCGCAAGATCGACGGCGCAGTCGCTGCTGTCATGGCTCACGGCCGGGCCTCGTGGCACGCGAGACAGGCCCCGAAGAAGCGGAAGCGGGTGGTGTCGTGGTGACGGCAACCGACCTACTGGCCCGGGCGGCGACGACGCTCGACGAGCGGGCCGGAGTGCTCGACAACCTCGCGCGGTACTACGCCGGGCAGCAGGGCGCCGTGTTCCTCTCGCCGAAAGCCAAGGAGGCAATCGGCAACCGGCTGTCGGCGCTGCCGGTCAACCTGACTCGCGTCGCGGTCGACGTGCTCGCCGAGCGCCTCGCCGTGCAGGGTTTCGCGGTCGGCGACGGCGACGCGGGCGCATGGGCGCTGTGGCGCGCGTCGGGCATGGTCAACGGCTCGGCGCAGAGCCACCTCGACTCACTGCTGCTCGGCTGCGGGTACGTGAGTGTGTGGACCGATCCGCAAGCTGTACACACCCTTAGCGTTCGGATCAGGCAGGAGAGCCCGCGCAACTGCACGGTGACCCTCGACCCGACGACCGGCGAGCCGATCGCCGGTGTGCGGCGCTGGTACGACCGTGACGCCAAGCGCGGCCGGGCTGTGGTGTTCGAGCCCGACCGGGTGACGAGGATGCGCACGGCGTCGGAGGTCGTCGACGCGGCAGCCCTGCCCGCCGACGGCTGGGAGGTCGTCGAGGTGCTCCCGAACGCGCTGCGCGAGGTGCCGATCACGCCGCTGCCCAACCGGCCGCGCAGCGACATGCCGCTCGGTGAGTCCGAGGTGACCGACGTGCTGCCGCTCGTCGACGCCGTCAGCAAGTTGTGTCAGGACTTGGTCGTCGTCTCTGAGGCGCACTCCCGGCCGCGCAGATGGGCGACGGGCCTCGAAGTCGTCGAGGAGCCCGTGCGCGGCGCCGACGGGCAGGTGCTCGTCGACGACGACGGCGACCCGATCATGCAGCCGGTCAACCCGTTCACCGAGAGCCCGGAGCGGGTGTGGCAGGCCGAGAGCCCCGACGCCAAGTTCGGCGAGTTCCCAGCGTCGGGACTGTCGCACTTCGTCGAGGGGGTCGGCCTGCTGCTGCGTCAGATCGCCGCAGTTTCGGCCGTTCCGCCCGCCGTGCTGGGGCTGTCGCAGGATGCGCCCGCGTCGGCCGAGGCGCTGCGAGCGAGTGAGGTCGGGCTCGTCGCGCGCGCTCGCCAGCGGCAGCAGGTGCTCGGCGAGGCGTGGGCGCGCGTCATGCGGCAGGCCCTGATCGCCCGCGACGGCGTCGAGCGGCCGGAGTTCCGCGACATCGTCGTGTCGTGGGCCGATGCCGAGACGCGCAGCGAGATCGTCGCGGCCGACCGCGCCGCGAAGTTGAAGGCGCTCGGTGTCCCGCTGGCCGTGATCCTCGACGATCTGGGGTGGGATCCGCAGCGCATCCGGGCGGCGATGGATCAGCGTCGCGCCGAGGCCCTCGACGCGCTCGGCGCAGACGTCGCGGACGTGCTCCGGTGAGCGCGCAGCCGGTCGAAGCCGATGACGGGTGGTCCCGGTACGAGGTTGCGCTCACGGCCGTGTCGGTGGCCGCCATCGCCGAGACCGGCGCGGTATTCGACCGACTCGTGCCGCCCGGCGTGCTCGTCGAGGAACTGCCCGAACGGGTGCGGGCGCTGCTCGTGACGTCGCTGGTGCGCTCGTGGCTGGCCTACCGCGCCCGCGCCGCGTCGCTGGCCTCGGTGATGGCGGCCGGGTGGCTCTCCGGCGAGCGCGGCGAGGTCGTCGAACCGCTGCTGCCGCCACCACCAAGCGCCGACCGCGACCGCCTGCGACAGGCCGCAAAGACCGTGCTCGACCGCGCCGCCGACATGGCCGTGCGAGCCGACCACGCCGACGCTCGGCCGCTGCCCGAGCAGTCGACCCTCGAGGCCGACATCGCCGCCGTGCAGGCCCGCCGAGCACAGGAGGCCGCCGACCTCGTCGACGAACTGCGCCGACAGGCCGCCGAGTCGGAGGCCGCGTGGCTCGCCGAGCGTGACGCCGAAGCAGCCGAGGCCGACGCCGAGTTGGCGGCGATCCGCAAGCAGGAGGCCGAGGAGGAGCGCGCCGAGCGGGAGGCGATCGAGGCCCTGCGCCGCGCCGACGCCGCTGCCGCTGCCGAGGAGGCCCGCCGCGACGCCGCCGTGCTCGCCGAGTCCGAACGAGCCGACCGCGAGGCCGAGGCCGCCGACCGTGCCCGACAGCGCGCGATCGAGGAGGAGTTCTACCGCGCCCGCCGGGAAGCCCGCGACCAACGCCGCGCCGAGGCCGACGCCGCCCGCCGCGAGGCCCGCAGAGAGCGCAGAGAGGCGCAGCGACGGCGCGCTGAGCGCGTCGCCCGGGGCGAGGTGGCCGAGGGCGCCGCCGAGACCCTGCGCGAGGCTCTGGCGCCCGCTCCCGAGGCCGTCGGCTGGGTGCGCAAGTTGGACCCCGACCCGTGCGAGCGCTGCGTCGCGTGGTGGAAGTCCGGCGGCGACCCCAAGGCCGCATCCCCAGTGCGCCCGTACTCGATCCGGATGAAGCGACACAACGGCTGCCAGTGCGTGCAGCGACCCGTCACACAGGAGGAAGCAGATGCCCGAGGCTGGACCAACGAACGAGAGCCCGTCTACCGCAACAAGTCCCGCGACCGGCGAGCCCGGCGAGCCGACGGGACCGTCTGAGCAGACCGGCGAGCAGCAGCCCGCCGAGGTCATGCCGGGCGCGTCCGAGGCCGACCTGCGCGCCGAGGTGCGACGGCTGCGCGACGAGGCCGCCGAGACCCGCGTGCGCTCCCGCAGGACCGACAGCCTGAGCGCCCGTCTCGTCGAGGCGTACGCCGCAGCAACTGGCCTGCTCGCCGACGCCACCGACCTGCGCGCCGACCCGGCGAACCTGCTCGACGACGACGGCCTGCCCGACCCGGTGAAGGTGCGCGAGGCCGTCGAGGCGCTCGTCGCGTCGAAGCCGCACCTTGCCAGCCGCACGCCGCGCGGCGACATCGAGCAGGGCGCCCGCGACGACAGCAGCGACGTCAGCCTGACCGGACTGCTTCGCGCAGGTGCTTGATCGCGTCGTCCTGCAATAGTGGGGCATGGCCGAGCGCGAGATCGACGAGCAGTTGGCGATGCTGTGTCACATGGAACTGGCCGGAGGCGCCGAGTCGTTGGCTGAGACTGTTGCTGACCTTCCGCGCTCCGAGTTGGAGCGCTTGCTGTGCCTCGCAGTGGTCGAGGTCATGGATGCTCGGACGGAGGCCGACCGTCGCATCGCGCGGATGGCCGAGCGATTGCGTTCGTCGACGAGACGCTAGGGCGCCTGAGCGCCTAGCGTTGGACGTGCGCCGCGAGGTCTGGTTCCCGAGCGGCGCAAGGTGCGGAGTGCGAACACCGCGACGCTCTGACGATCCCCCGGTCCCGGTGCTAGCCGGGCCGGGGGTGACTCGGGTAAGACCGCAGCGAAGGCCGGGCGCCGACGCAGCGGAATCGAGGTTGGCCGGGCGCCTCCTCGCAGATCATCCCGACTGCGATGGAGCCCACCCATGCCCAACGACACCACCAACGCGCAGGAACTGACCCGCGAGCAGGTGCAGGCGATCCTCGTCCGCCCGCTCGAAGCCCGGTCCGTGTTCCTCGCCTCCGGCCCGCGTGTGTTCGACGTGACGCACTCCGGCCGCGTCCGCATCCCCCGACTGACCGGGATGACCGCTCCCGGCTGGCACGGCGAGGGCGAGCAGATCACCGAGGCCGAAGCCTCGTTCGACGACATCATCCTGCTCGACGGCGTGGCCTCGTTGAAGGTCATCACCCGGTACAGCAACGAGTTGGCCCGCTCGTCCGTGGTCGCGCTCGACAGCGCGTTGCGCGACAAGTTGGTGACCGACGTGCAGGCCGTGCTCGACACGGCGTTCTTCGCCGGTGACGGCGCCGTGAACCCCGCCAACGGCCTGCGAGCGCCGGTCGGCCTCATCAACTACCAGGGCGTGCAGACGCTGCCCGGCGTCGGCGCGATCAACCCCGACGACGTGCTCGACGCCGTCGGTCTGCTGCTCGCCGCCAACGTCGACCCCAGCAAGGCCCGCATCTTCATGCGGTCGAACGTTTTCATTGCCGTGCGGAAGTTGAAGGACTCCCAAGGCCGCTATCTCATGCAGCCCGACCCGACCGCTGACGGCGTCTACCGCATCCACGGCGTTCAGGTGGTCGTGACCAACCGGCTGCCGCAGGTCGCTGGCGCCTCGACGGTCGCCGTCGCCGACATGTCGCAGATCGCCGTCGCGCGGGACATGGCGCCGAGCGTGACCGTGCTGCGCGAGCGGTACGCCGACACCGATGAGCAGGGCATCCGGGTGGTGGCGCGGTACGACGCGGCGCCGCTCAACCCCGACGCGGTCGTGCTGCTCGAAGGCGTCACGGCGGCCTGAGCATGGCCCTCGTCGATGCCGAGGCGCTCGTCGAGTACCTCGGCAAGATCAACGCGCCGTCGAGCGCGGTCGCAGTGGCTGACGTGGCCGCTGCGACCGCCTCGACGTACACGCAGGCGTACTGCTCGCGGCTGCGTTCCGGCGAGCCAGCGCCGCCCGTCGTCGCGACGGTCGCGCTGCACCTCGCCGCTCGCGTCGCGACCAACCCCAAGGCGATGCGCAGCGTGTCCACCGACGGGCAGAGCGCCGACCTGCCCGTGCTCGGCTTCACCTACTTGGAGAGCCTCCTGCTCAACCCCTACCGGCGGCGCACGGCGTGAGGACCTGCAGAGCGGTGTCGATCGGACACCACGACCTAGTATTCGTTGCATGCTGGGGATGGTCTTGCCGGGAGTTCGGCACGTTCGCACTCCCTTGGTGACCGGGGCGCTCTATCTGCTGGTGCTGTGGATGGTGCTGGGGCCGACGAGACTGCACCTTCGGACCGACAAGGGCTCGGAGGCCGAGCGGCGACTGGCAGCGGCAGCGGATCTAGCCGGTCACGCTGGCGTACTCGCCGCACTCGGGCTGATCGCGCTCTTAATCGGGTCGCTCCTTGTGATCGAGAGATGGCCGTTCACACCCCGCAACTACGACGGGTTTGGAGAGGAGACCGAGCAGCGATTCGACTGGGACTTCGAGACTTGGCTGCTTAGGCAGACGAGGGACAATCTCTCGAACGTCACCTACCGGGACCTCCTTGCGCCCAACTCGTTTGACGCTGACTTCCGGCGGCGCGTCCGGGACCATTGGCACCATCACGTTGACGAGATGACGCAAGGAGGTCTCGACCAGCGTCTCGACGAGCCGGTCGACGAGTGGTTGCTGTCCACAGTGGTGGCGTCGACTGTGAGCGCAGAATTCGACCTTCTGACCACGCGGTTGCAAATCGAACGCGAAGCGCTGTTCAACGAAGTTGACCGCCACAAGAGCGAGGCAGAACTTCGCTACAGCATCGCTCCGCCCCTCACTCTCCTGTCTGTCGTGTTCGCCATTCAGTGGCACTGGCTCTGGCTTCTCGGAGTGCTGGTAGCGGCAGTGCTGGCATGGCACGGCTACCGCGCTGAGAACAAGGCTCGGCGACAGGTTGCAGAAGCACTTCGATTCGGGATCATCGCCTCGCCGACGCTGCAGCGGCTGGTGGAGATTCAGCGCGACGAGGTTCAGCGAGAGCGCGAGGAGGCACTTCGCGCGGAGATGCAGCGCCTGAGCCACGAGGACGAACCCGGGGGCGACATGAGATGTGGACGCGAGGAAGGCATGTAGCCCGCGCCATAGCCGCCTGTCTGTAGTTTGCTGGCTTTGTGATCCGGTTCGCCCACCCGGACTGGGTGGCCCTGCAGACCAGGCAGGAGGGATTGGAGGGCACGGGCGAGATCCGGCTGCGCGACCTGGTCAAGGAGTCGCTGCGAATGCGGCCGAGCCGGCTGATCGTGGGTGAGGTGCGGGCCGAGGAGTGCCTCGACCTGCTGCTCGCGCTCAACGCCGGGCTGCCGGGAATAGCATGTGGCAATGCAAGGAAGTGCACCGCTGAGAGCGGCCCTCTATCGCCGCATTAGTGAGACGGACGACGAGTTCGACAAGGTCGATAACCAGCTCTCGGTCCTCCGCCCGTTCTGCGCCAAGAACAACTATGAAGTCGTGGCCGACTACTGCGACGACGGCATCAGCGCGTGGCGCGACGACGTGACCCGGCCTCAGTGGCAGCAGCTCCTATCGGACATCCCGAAACGCCGGTTCGACGTCATCGTGGCAACGTTTGAGAACCGGCTCACCCGTCAGACGATCGAGAAGGTTGAGCTCCTCGGCCTCTGCAAGGCAGCCGCCGTCTCTTGGCACACCCTTCATGACGGCAAGGTGGACCCTGCGTCTGACGACCAGAGCATCCTCGCGATTCTCAAGGGTTGGCAGAGCCAGGCCGAGATCGGCAATCGCATCAAGGCTCAGAAGCAGCGTTTCGACGCCGAGCGCGCCAAGGGCAATCCGTTGTGGGGCGTGCGGCCGTTCGGCTTCATGGAAGATCGCAAGACCCACCACCCGACTGAGGCCGCCGAGGTCCGCTGGGCCTACGAGCAGGTGCTCAAGGGCAAGACGCTCTACAGCATCATGGCGGATTGGAGGAACCGAGAGATCGCCACGACCCGAGGCAAAGAGTGGTCGTACGCGACGATTCAGCAGCTACTCCGTCGCGAGTCCAACATCGGCATGTGGAAAGGCCAGCGCATGAGCTGGGATCCGCTGGTGGACGAAGCCACATTCAACGCTGTGCAAGCCCTACTCAAGCGTCCCGAGCGCGCCGTCACCCGGGTCCGTGAGCCTCGCTGGCTCCTGGCTGGCATCGCGATGTGTGGCACCTGCGGTGCTCCACTCCGAAGTGCCAAGGGCTCGGATCGCAAGAGTTCGTTTCCGGTCTACCGATGCTCGAGCACCATGACGACGGGGCCGAGTTTGCCGATCCTCTCGGAGGACGGGAAGCGCAAGCGCCACGGTTCAGTGAAGTGCGTGGAGCTGGACAAGCTGGTTCGCTCTGAGGTCGCTGCCGCTTTCCTGTTCGCGCCAACGAATCTCCTTCCGGGAACCGCTGACGACTTCTCCGACCTGCAGCGCGCCCACGCCGAGCTGGCAGCGGTTCGAACCGCGCTCGATCAGGTCGCGGAGGCTGTGGGTGATCCTGACTTCCCGACAGCCGTGCTTAAGAAGAAGGCCGCAGCCCTGCGTGAGCAGGAAGCAGCGCTGGAAGCTCAGATCCATGAGATCACCAACCGCTCTGCTCAATCGGCCATGTTGATGTCGACTGCTGAGGAGCTGCTGTCCGGGCGCCGCGTGAGCATCGACGACGCGGCTGAACATAAGCGAGCACTTGAAGTCCGGTTCGACACGCTCCCCTTGCACCAGCGACGGACGCTCGTCCGCGCGCTCCTTCGTGTCACGGTGCACACGGGACGGACAGCCGAGCGCATCGAGGTCTGGCACAAGGTCGCGACCACACTCAACGCAGACGATCAGAACGCGGCCGCCTCGCAGGCCTAACCGCCCGCATCGAGTGGTGCAGTGTGATGACAGGGCGGCAGTCCTGGACGGACTGTGTGGGCGGCCTCCTGGCCATCTCCGGCAGCGGTTGGCACGCAGACGGGGGGCGCTGGGCTCCTTCCGGTGCAGCCGCCCAGGAGGGGCTCCGGGTGCGGCACCTGCGCGACCGCCCGTCCTGCGTGCCAGGTGTCATGAGTGCTCATACGCTGTCCGGGTGAACGAGCATGAGCGCCTCAACATCCAGAAGGCGATCGCAGTTGTCACTGCATTCGGCGCTACGTCGGCCACCGACCCGAAGCTGTACCGCGACGTCATCATGAGCTACATCAGGGAGGAGACCGTAGTGCTGCCTGGCGGCCACGTCGACCTCGGCGCGGTCGACCTCATCACCGGGTTCTCGGTGCTGGTGACGGCTCTGCTCGGCGAGGTCGAGAGAGTCACAGGAGTAGAGCGTGCGGAGATACTGCGCGATTACGCCGCCAAGCTCAGCTGAGCGGTTCGGGCGCTTCAACGGTCCAGAACCCAGAGATCGACGTGCTCCGCGGCGACATCCTGTTGTCAAGTCGGTTCGAGGGTTGCGTACGAGGGCATCCGATGAGGTGATCTGAGAGGGCGACCGACGCGGCGACGGACTCAGTGATGGTGTCTCCGGGACGGTTCTACCTGGCCGACCCGGTCCTACGCGACAAGGTCGATGCTCGGGTAGGGCTCCCTTTTCAGCTCGGGATCTAGTGATAGATCATCCGCACGCTCGCACGTTCGCATCGATCGCGAGACAATGTCTTGGTGCAGCCTCGTCGCGATCCAGGCCAGGAGAGCAGCTCCGTGGAGCTGCTCCCTGAGGCCAAAGCCGCGGACTTCTTGGAAGCATCGATTCGGACGTTCCGGAAGTTGGATCTTCCATACCTGCCTCCGCAGACGCGGCGCAAAGGTCAGCGCCTCTATCGCCTCGACGTTCTCGAAGCATGGCGCCGTGAGCACGGCACCTGGCGGGATCGGGTGGCCGAGGCCGCTCGCCGCACGCACACGAAGCTGACCTACCGCGGTGAGGCGTACTCCAAGTCTCCGCACTATGACCGCTGGCGCCAGATGGTCGCTCGGTGTACCAACCCGGATCACCGGGACTACCCACTCTATGGAGGTCGCGGCATCCAGGTTCACGAGCCATGGCTGGATGATCCGCTCGCTTGCTTCCGGTACCTCGACAGCCTCGGCGACATCCCTGACGGGTACACGCTGGACAGGATCGACAACGACGGCCACTACGAGCCCGGGAACCTCCAGTTTGTGGACGTACGGACTCAGAACCAGAACCGCCGCGGGTGGGCCAACCTCGAAGACTTCGCCCCGTGCTGCTGGTGTCGCGACTGTGAGCACGACGCCGTGACGTGCTCCGTAGAGGGCATCGACTGGGTGGGTGCGCGGGACGCTCTGGGAACAGGTGGAGCCCCGGCATTCGACCACCGGAAGGCTCGGAAGGACTTCCATCGGATGAGCCGGTCCACGACGATCGTTCTGCCAGCACCGCGGCCAGAAGTGCCGAGTCGGTCCGACGAGGTCGCGGCCAAGGCAGAGCTCGGCCGCTTCCTGCGAGAGCTCAACCTCTGACGGCCCGCGCCCTGTTTGACTTCGGGAAGTAGTAGCACGTCCGAGCGCAGTTGCCCTAACGCGGCGCTCGTACGAGGAGTTCAGGTCAGCAGTGTCCGATGGGTCCTGTGTGCGTCACTGCGGACTCTGTGCCAACCCCAACCGATCTGAGCTGGAGGCTCGGATCCTTCGGAATGAGCCAATCGTGCTCATAGCGGCTGATGCGGGAGTCTCGACCTCGGCAGTCAATCGCCACCGACGAAATCACCTGCGTCCCGAGCTGCGCGCCCAGCTCTCCACCCGGACCGCCACCCACGTGAGCGACTATGCCGACCAGCTCGCGGAACTGGCCGACGACGCCAACAGCGTCCGCGAGTTCGCTCGTACTGCGAACAACCCAGATCTCTTGCTCCGGGCGGTGCAGAGCAAGCGAGACACCCTGCTGACCCTGACGAACCAGCTCGGCATCGAGTCCACAGAGACAGTCGAGACCCTAAGGGAGGCATGGGCGCTGGCCAGGGCTTGTGCCGAAGTCCTGCCCCGACACCCGGACGCACTCGCCGAGATCCTCAGCGCGATCCGAGATAGAGAACAGCACCAGCTGGCGGAGGCGATCGCGGCCTCCGTAGGGGCCGTCCATCAGCTCGTCGCTCCCGAAGCGAATCGACCTCCCCAGGAGACCCCATGACCTACGAGCCGCGCCCCGAGACCCGCGACGCTGTCGAGCTTCTGCAGGAGGTGGCAGCCACCCTAATGTGCGCCAAGTACCGCCTTCTCGACCCGGCCGACGAGCTGGTCGTCCTGAGCGGCCCGAACCAAGAGGTCTTGCTGGCGCTGGCCGGCTCGACTCCTGAAGCCCTGACCTCCCATGTCGAGACCACGTCCACTGTCGTCTTGGACGGCAACGTGCCCCTCTGAAAGGAATCCACATGACCAGCACGGCGAAGCTTCCCGAACCGGGGGAGACCTTCCACTTCTTGTCCTCTGGACTCACGTACCACTCGAAGGCCGACGGGATTCACCGGGCCACGGTCGCCAAGCGAGGAGACGAGGTCGATGTGACCCCTGACCTGATCGAGGCCAACACCGACCGCAACGGCGTTCTTGCCCCCTGGCTTGGCCTGTTGCACGATCCCGAGGCTCAGGAGCGTCGCTGGGACCGTGTCATCGTCGCGCCAGGGCCGTTCCCGGCGCATCTGCTGACGACGGTGCCGGGAGAGTTGGAGCACGACGAGGCTCGGCGAGCCGCGGTGCGCGAGGCCAACGCA
The DNA here is from genome assembly GCA_964487275.1 of uncultured Nocardioides sp. Taxonomy (GTDB): domain Bacteria; phylum Actinomycetota; class Actinomycetes; order Propionibacteriales; family Nocardioidaceae; genus Nocardioides. Next base: position 24,517 of record CAZAQE010000032.1, read on the forward strand.
CTCCCGGACAAAGCCAGCCGCAAGCAGGCCCTGCGGCAGGTTGAGGAGACCTACGGCCCCTCTCGCCCGACTTCGCGGACCAATGCGGTGTATGCCCGATGACTGTCTCCGGCAACACGAACCGCGCTCGCGGCAGCGACTTCAAGCGTGCGGTTGCAGACGTGCTCCGCGAGGCGGGCCACCTCGACGCACGTCCTGACCTCCCGGTGACGCTTAGCCAACGGCTCCGCTCGCCAGGCGACATTGGGGGAGTGCCCGCGGTTCTGGCTGTGCGGACCTCCCAGAAGCAGGACCTCTCCACAACGCTCGACGACGCGAGGTGCACAGCGAGGTACCTCGGTCGGCCCTTCTACGCCGCTGTCCTTTCCCGTCGAGGGTGCACGGTTGCGGAGTCGTACGTAGTCATGGATCTGGCGACGTTCAGCAAGGTCCTCCACCACCTTCCCGCGGACGCCTAGCGATCTTCGCTCGGTGCTTCTACGCCTCGCGCTCTCCGGACGCCATCGCTACCGAGATCCAGCGTTGGTCGGGTTCTCCTCCGGAGGGCGCGAGCCGTGGAGGCATCACGGTGGCCTGGTCCGGCGACATGCTGGCCGCCTCCAGGCCATCCGGGTGACATGGCTGGGGGTGATGGGCAGCGGAGCTCAGAAGCCGCTCCGGAGGCGCTCCGCTTAGTGTGGGTTCGACACATCGACGGAGAAGTCGGCAGATTCACCCACAGCTGAGACCTCGCCGTTGATGCTCGTGACCTTCACGCGGTAGATGTCCCCGGCAGGAACGTCATCGAAGATGAGCTGCCACCCGCAGCCCTCGCCGGAGGTGAACTTCCCGCCAGGGCCCTCGATGGACTGCGACCCTAGGGTCGTGCCGTCGGCGTCCTGCAGCTCGACAACGACCGGTTGAGATGGCTCAGTGCCGAAGAGCGCGGCGGCTCGATCGGTGTACCCAGCAATGCATCGGTCGTTGTCCAGGTTGAAGATCGCGCCGGTCTGGCCCTCGGCCTCCAGCAGCACCCGGACGAAGGTCTCCTCCGCCTCCGTCGTCGGGCCCGCCGACGGGGAACCCGAGCCCTCGCCGCTGTCTGAACATGACGTGGCGATCAACGCCAGGCACGCGCTCGTCAGGGCCGCTAGAGGCCTCAGTTGTCTCACCATATGCGCACATTAGCCTCCAGGGGAGTGTGGTGAGACTCAGATTGGTCTTTAGATCGTCGCGCGATCCGGGTGAACTTGTCGCAGCATGGATCAGCAAGAACGCGACCGCATTCTGAGGACGGTCGGCGACAACATTCGGGCGGAGCGAGCGCGTGCCAACCTCAAGCAGATCGAGGTGGCGGAACGCGCTGGAATGGCGTTGGCCCAGTACGCCAGGCTTGAGCGCGGACAGACGAACTCGGCGCTGACTCTCTACGCACAGATCGCGCAAGCCCTCGAAGTGCCGCTATCGGTTCTGACAGATCGAGTCGAATAGATCTATCCGCAGGTAGGAGTACGGACGCCACGACTCGCACCTCCGCCATCGAGCTTGCGGTCGGTCCTCCCGGACCGGCATGCCTACTGCCCTGCTCCTCAACGCCGCCGGTCCGCCAGCCGACGGGGGAAAGAGGGCTCGACGTCGCTCCCAGGGGGCCACCCGCGGTGCGCAAGATCCGCGCGGATGGCGCTGTCCGCGCGGCCGAGGAAAAGCGCCATTCGCCCGATCGGCGCTGGCGGAGGGGCAAGTCCCGAGAGAGTCCGATTCTCGCTCAAGTTCGGCTAATCGCGTGGACGCAATAGTTGGCGGGCCGACCTTCGGACTCGCGTGGAAACATGATTCGCTGCCAACCCCTCCAGGGTGGGAAGCAAGACATCGGGAACCACGGCGCCTTCGCTAAGAGCCCTAAGGACGCCTAGTGGAGCCGACGTGCCGTCGGCTTGCAGCAGATCGGTGACCCGATCCGACGCGATTGAGGACCAGTGGGCGTCGGATGAGACCGTGGCCGCGAGGGCGCTGCCGGCGTAACCACGGACCAGGGCGTCAGAGTCGTACGATAGATGCAAGGTCATACCAAACAGCGCTGGTTCTTGATTCCTGCTGAGGAGAAGAGCCAGCGTTCGAGCTGCCTCCCGCCGCGGCGCGACGTCGCTCTGCTCCATGAGGGCCGAGGTCAACCCGATCACCGAGCGAGTGGGAATGAGCCTGTGGGCAGCTAGAAGGCGAAGCCCCGCCGGGAACGGGTCAATTGACTCCCAACCGAAAGGGTCGGACGCTTGATGGAGCAAGTGATCCGCAGATTCGGCGAAGGTAGCAGCAACGGATTCAGGAAGTTCTACGGCTGCGCTCGCAATTCGATCCAGGGCGGATCGCTTGTGTTCCCGGACCACTCGAGGGTCTGTCAGGTACGCCGCGAGAGGATCCCAAAGCCCGGTCGCCCCAACTTTGATAATCAGTGCTGCTGCAACGTCTGCCTCGGGTATTCCTCCAAAGCTTGACATGCCCTGAGCAGCTTGACGGCGCGTGGTCTTGAGTGCGTCCGCCACGAGTTCAAAATCTTTCTGGTCCAGCGAGTGATCGCCGGGTATATCAAGAATGATCCCGTCGATCTTCTTGGCTACCGCTTGCAGCGGATAATCAGCCGTCTCGCCATAGGCCCGAAGGGCCCTCTCAAGATTCGTTATCGTGCTGCGGGGGTGATGCTCCCGGTCATCCCGAAGCCAGTCGAGCCAGGCTTGCTTGAGACTGTCCTTCGCACGGGACCAATCAAGTTGGCGTATCGCCGAGCCAAGAGCTTGATCAGTGAGGTCGTCTGACGAGTCGAGCGTTCGCGCTGAGTCAAGAAGCCGGTACCCGACCGCGTCGATCTCCGCAGCAGAGTCCGCCAATGCTGCAAGAGCAAGCCAAGCACGCTCAGTGCGGAGCGCTGGTGCCTCCCACCGGCCTGGAGCGTTGATAGGCACCCCCCGGTCGAGCATCTGTGCAACGGAAGCGAGCGCCTCAGCGCGTTCCGCTGGACTCAGAAGATCGGCAGCCTCCCGGAGTACGTGCAACTCGACCCCGCGCATCGAAGAGGGTTCGTTGCGATATCGAATAATCCTTCGAGCATCCTCTGCCAGCGCAGCCAACGGGCCGTTCGTCTTTATCCACCGTACCGCGATCTCCAGCTCTCGCACTTCTGCGGCATGTCGAAGAAGTCGAATGACCTCGCCAGCAGAGACTGTTGCTTCGATCGAAGTGGACGGATTTGTCCCGAGATCAGCGAGCCGGGCATGTGCCAGATCAGCCCGGCTCTCGTAGGCACGCCTGTGCCCCAACAGTTCCCATCGAAGAGCGTAAAAAAAGGGATTGACTGGCCCAGAAGCGCGTTCGGGTCTGGACGATCCGGTGCCGATGGAATTGAAAACCCGCCTCGCGAGGCCCGCCAAACTCTCTCCTCGCAAGCGATCAATGTCGCCATTCCAGCCGGCACCCCGAGCCGGAGGCAAGGGCTCTCCGAACTCACGAACTTGAAGACTTTGCGCCGCTGAATGGAGGGCGTCAGCCATCGAACCGACGGTCTGAGTATAACCATCCGCCACGCTCGGGCGGACCTGGAACGGCGTACAACGGTCGATGTCCAGTGCCTCGACAGCGTCGAGTACGGAAGCCAGAAGGGGGCCGTGTTCCTTGCCGAGGTCTCGCAGGCGGAACGCCTGTTGCTGCACAAGAAAGGCCATAGCGAAACGTGCATCTTCAGACCTCGCTCTGCCGCACAGCTCGATCGCGGACTCAAGAACTTTGATCGCTGTTTCATAGTCCTCGAGTTCGGAGGCCGCGCAACTCGTAAGCAGAGCGAGCGCCGCCGTTCTGCAAACGTCGGTGCTGGTCGAGGCTGAGACCGTGGCCGCGAGCTGGGCGACGCCCCGCGATATCGAATCATGCTCAAACGAGGCAGACACATGCCGGAGTGCAGGATCAGAAGGCCAGGCTGAATCGCCATCTCCAGGAGAACCGGGTAGCTGCGTTCGCCATGATTGGCCTCGTACGAGCTCGGCAAGCTCACTGGTTGCGCGGTCATGCTCTGGGAGGTCATCAGAGGTGGACGGGAGTTCTTCCGGCCGGATGACGGCCGCTATCCAAGCGAGACTCATTATCCCTCCCCGACTGCTTCGTTCCCAGTGAAAATCATCGCGTCTTGCACGCCTCTACCTCGCAATGCCTCGATCCGTGATGTTCTACGATTGACGATCGACCGCATCCAAGTCGCAAGAACGAGCTTGAGGTCGTCCCCGTGGAGGGCCCCGCCGGCACTGACCCGCCGGACGCCCGCGTCTTCGATCCAATGTTTCAACAGGCCCTCCGCTGCTTCCCACTGCGGGCCCACCGCAGCCAAGCCTGCTGTGATTTGGTGTTCGTCGCGGACGCGGGCAAAGGCATCGTTGGCAGACTGGCGCGTCGCGTCCTTTTTTGTGAGGACGTCGCTTGCATCAGAGACAGCCACAATCAAGTCCGTCGGAAGGTAAGAAGCGACCTCACGCTTGTCTTCAAAGGTCACGTCGGCCGTGCTGGTCGTCCGACGCGCCTCATGAAAACACTCCTCCCACTCGCCCAACATGACGCCCCAGTACTCAGCAACCAAAGTTGAGGGGTCCTCCAGCGCCCTTCGGGCTTCGCGATCGACTCGAGACTGCCTTTCCCTCGTTTGTTGTCGGACTTGTGCGGTGTCCAGGATGTTTTTTATTAGCCAACTGACTTGCGGAGAACCAAAATCCGTAGGCTTAGAGATCGACATGTGCCCTTCTTGCAGCGGAAGCCACTGTCCCTCAGGAAGGCCAACGGTGGTGCTGAAAGCTTTCACGAATTTGTCGTGGCCCCCGATGCAGGCGAATCGCGGGACCTGCACTGCGCCCGCGCGAACCTCCTTCTTAAGGTTTGATTCTAGGTATTCGGTGAAATATCGGTCGATCTCTGAGCTAGGGCCCGAGAGCCGTTTCAAAATGCGGAATTCCCCCACAAGCCACTGCAGAGATGCAGCAGCTGCACCCGACCCCAGCCGGGGGGATGCAAAATATGTGATCGACGCCAGGTTGCAGAGTGCATCGTTGTTAGTTGAGAAGTGCTTCTCGACCAGTCGCCGCGCAACTAGGTCGGCCATAGCGCCACCTAGGCTGTGGCCGACCAGGTGAATCCGCTCGTACTGCGTTAGCCGCTGTAGGTGACTGGCCAACTGATTGACGTGGAACCGGAGTTTCCGCGAATCGACCCGAGGCCGCTTCTTCCGTATACGCTTCCAGCCGGTTGCATAGTTGAAGACCGCGACATCGGCGGTACCGAACTGGTCGAAAATGAGCGACGGAAAGTTGCCCCAGGTTGTGTCGCCGGATCCGACCAGGCCGTGAATGAACACAATTAGATCGTCGACGGGGGTCTCGTGCTGATGCAGGCTCAGCCCCGTTGCGTCGAACCCTAGGTGCTCAAACTGCGTTTGAGTCGCCATACCACCTCCAGTTGGTGGCGCCGACACTAGCGGTCCAGGTCGCCTCGGCGCCTCAATAGCTATTGGTGCATGCCTGTGTCCTCAAGCAGGAGCTTTGCGACTTCGTGAGCGTTCGACGCGACAGAGTCTCTGGCTGTCCACAACCTGACGCTCAAGGCGCTCCGACGACACTGTCCGCGACGGACGAGCGTGCCGACCTTTGAGACCGTTCCATCCGCGGTTGACTCCCGGCAACTCCTGGGCTTTCTACTGTTCGGGTCGGACCTCCCGGCCCCATCAGCGGCAAGGAGACCAGACATGCCCGCAAGCACCAAACACATCCTGACCAACGTCGAGCGGATGGCCGGAGACGTCGAGCTGCTCAAGCTCTGGAACGCGGAAGCTCAGACGAAGAACGAAGACGGCACCGAGCGCACCGCGGGTCAGGCCTGGATGGCGTTCATCGAGGCCGCCGACGCCGCTCGGTCAGCGGATCGCATCCCAGGATCGGTGGGCAAGGCGTACAGGGCGAAGTACGCAGCGGAGTCCAGCAAGGGGCCTGCCAAGAAGACGAGTAGCACTCGCAGGACGTCGTCGAAGGCGGCCGGCAAGTGACGGCTCAACACCTTGGTTACATGCGCGTCAGCACGACGGCTCAACATCTGGAGCAGCAAGAGGACGCCCTCCGAGCTGTAGGTGTGGACCGCATCTTCCAGGACAAGATGAGTGGTTCCCGAGATGACAGGCCTGGACTGCTGGCGCTCCTCGACCACGCCAGGCCGGGAGACACAGTGACCGTTGTCGCCATCGACCGCCTCGGTCGTAGCACTGTCAGTGTCCTCCAGACCATCGCCGACCTGAACCAGCGTGGGATCGTCCTCAGGTCACTGCGCGAAGGCATCGACTTCTCAACGCCGGTGGGCCAGGCCGTCGCTGGGATCATGGCATCCCTGGCAGAGATGGAGCTGGCGCTCATCCGCGAGCGTGCCGCAGCTGCCCGTGAAGCCGCTCGGGCTCGCGGGAGACAGACGGGTCGTCCGCGTGTCCTGTCGGAGCCTCAAGCTGCCCTAGCTCGGAGGCTCCGGGCATCGGGTGAACCGATCGCGATCATCGCCAGGACCCTCGGCGTCAGCCGGGCATCGGTTTATCGATACACGTCGCCTTGATCAGCAGCAACGACGACGTCAACTCGATCATGCGACAACCCTGACCGTGCCAAGCTCTCGCCATGGCACTTCACACCTGGTGGGTGGACGACGAGCATCAGCGTTACTGGATGGAGGTGGCGACCACCGGCGCGATGGGCGAGGTGCTGATCGCACCCCGGTTTCCCGGTGCGGACTGGTCGTATCAACTCGTCGGGCAAGTTCGCCCTGGGGATCGGGTGCTTCACTGGCAGGCGACCTCGAGCGGACGTGCCCTCGTTGGATGGTCAGTAGTGACGGGCGAGCCTGAGGTGGTGCCCGAGTACACCTGGCAGCCGCGCGGTACCGCTGGGCGAGCTCTCGGCGGCCCGAGGGTGACAGAAGGCTGGATGGCTACTCTGGGCGGTCTTAACAGGTTTCCCGCCCCAGTCAGGGTCGGAACTTCTGACAACGATCGCTCTGCCATCTTCGCCTTGAGGGCGAGCATGGAGAAGACGTACGGCAAGCCCATCTACTTCCCGTTCTACCGGTACGGCCCCGGGGAGCTTCGGGTCCAGCAGGGATACCTCGTCAAGTTCCCTGTCGAGCTCTTCGAGGTCATCGCGGGCATCGACTCGGCGCTCGGGGCCGTCGGTTCGAGCGTGATCGTGGAGGATCGAGCTGGCCGCCGACAGGTTGCGCGTCGCGAAGTTCGAGGACCGGCGCGTAGAAGCGCGCAAGGGGCACTGACACGGGTGCAGGATCCTGAGCTCCGAGCTGCGATCGAGAATCACGCCGTAGACACAGCTATCGAGTTCTACCGGGCGGCGGGCGCCACGGACGTGGTGCGGCTGGGCAAGCCGTACGACATCAAGCTGCGAATCGATGATTCTGAGCTGCACGTCGAGGTCAAGGGCAGCTCGATGTTGATCGACACGGTGGAGCTCACGATCAACGAGGTGAGGCACGCGGGGGACCACCAACCGACGGACCTGGTCGTCGTTGACGACATCGATTGGCAGCGCGTACCCGCTGGCATCGAGACCTCAGGTGGGAGGTTCAGAAGGTGGTCGGGTTGGATGCCTTCAGCTGAGGATCTGGCACCGACGCGCTATGCCTACCGGCTGCCGCATGGGTCCGATCTGACACAGGCGTGACAACGCCGACGACGGCGCCGAGCACGAGGCCGGCGCCGTCGTCGCTCCGGATGAGAGCTCAGGCGGTCATCGAGGCGGTGGCGCCGCCCCAGCGGTGCCACGAGGGGCACTTCACGGCGTCGGCGATCCCGCAGCGGCACACGTTGAGGAAGACGTCCGGCGTGGGGTCCGTGAAGGCGTTGAACCCGATGCCCGTGAGGATGTCCTCCTCGGTGAGTCCGTCGCCGTACGTCACGACCATCACGTCGGGAACGTCCTCCCGGTCATCCCAGGCCGAGGCGAGAAGGTCGTTGACGCACTCGTCCCGGAAGGAGTAGCCCGCGATCAGCCAGCGGTCGGCCGTAACCAGGCGGTTGTAGAGCACGTCGTACGCGAGGCTGAACGGCTGGGAGGCCACCACGCTGCTCTTCGCGGACTGGTTCGTCAGGACGACCTGCGGCTGCCACTCGGTCTTGCCGTCACGCCACGCCGCCCAGTAGTCGAGGTTGCGGAGGTCCCCGATGTCGAAGCGGTACACGCGGCCCGTCTCGGGGTTCCGCAGCCAGGTCAGCGACCCGTGCGGGTGGACGAGCCGGATCCGCCGGTTGGCCGGGAAGTCGCCGACGGAAGTACGCATCCTGGCGCCGACGATCTCGACGCCGTTGCCGAGGATGTCGAACTCACGCGGGTTGTAGCCGTAGACCATGTCGCACATCTGGCTCCCAGCAACGTTGATCAGCCCGGCCATCCCGAGGCTGTCGTAGTTGAGGTTGCCGATCGTGATCCGACCGTCGACGACACCGAGCGCCGCGGCAAGGAAGTCCTCGACGATCACGCGCTGGTCGAAGTGAGCGACCGACTTGCTCGCGATGATGTCAAGGGCGTGGCCCACGCCGAGGCGGCGGAGGCCACTCACGAAGGACTCGATCGTCGTGAGGGCGTTGCGCACGGCCTTCGACTCCTGGCCGACGAGCTCCGCCAGCTCCTTGAGGTCCCGCAAGTTCTCGCCCTGCTGGTCGAGCGGACCGATCATGGCCTCGAAGTCCTTGTACGGGTCGCCGGTCTCCTTGCCGCGCGCGGCCAGCCTGGCCAGCACCCGGTCAGGAGCCTCGCGTGCGGGGTCGATGTTCTCGAACCGCTCCCTGATCTCCCTCGTGAGGGTGGGGATGAACAGGTCCTTGTTGGCGGCGATACTGACGCCGTTGCCCATGAGCAGCGCGAGCTGCTCCTCCTTGGTCGTCTTCATGATGATGTCTGAACCTCCGGGTTCGACTCGTAGGGTCGACTGGACGCCGCGCCTACTGGGAGGTTCAGATCACAAGTTCAATCGCGCGTTTAAGTTGATATAAACTGCGCGCGCTACTAATGTGTTTGTTGTTCAGGCAAACACGTAGGCCTCGCGATCCAGACTCTCAGTCGGCGCGAGGCCTTCGTCGTTTCTGGAAACAGGAGCACGTGAGAGCCCCTGCGAACCACAGTCTACTCGTCCCCGTGTGACCTTGGAGAGATCAGCTCCGACGCCCCCAGCGCGGTGAATGACACCGATGCAACTAGTTATCCACAGGCTGTGGAGGATCGTCGTCGGCAGGGAAATCTGAGGCGGGCGCCAACTGCAGGTGAAGTTGCGGAGGGTTCTCAGACGATACCCGCGGGTACTCGCTTCGCGGATTCGAGAGAAGCCGTTCATCGTCCCGCCGAACCCAGCCCCCGGGCGCGAGAGCCCCGGGGGAGCGGTCGGGTTGGCGTCTCTGCGTCCACACGTTATCCACAACGTCTCGCCAGTTATACACAGGAAAAATGTGATGCAAATCACGTTGATTCCCGAGTAGGCGTCGCGGTATCAGTCTCGCTTCTCCTCCATGTGCTTGTCGGTTGCAATATCGGGGCTGCCCGGGATGTGCACCTTGCACGCCAACAGCGCGCGCGAGGCGCTGACCAAGGCCTGCACCCTCCCGCTGCTCGCCGGCGAGAACATCTCGGCCCGGTTCGTGGTGCCGACCGTCGCCGCATCGGTCGACCTCGTCGTCCACCTCGCGCTCGATCCGGGCGGCGCCCGCCGGGTCGTCGAGGTCGTCGCCGTGCCCGGCCGGATGGAGGGCGACGTGATCGAGACCGAGCCGGTCTTCGAGTGGCGCGAGGGTCGTCTCGCCCGTGGCATCGGGCTGCCGCCGCGGCTCGACCAGTTCCACCGGGTCGGCATCGACGTGGTCCGCCTGCTCAACGAGGGCGACTGATGGGCGCCCTCGTCGGCCTCGGCTTCGGAGTCGGCTGCCTGCTGGTGTGGTCGGCCCTCCGGGCACCGCGCCCCGCGACCGTCACCGACCCCGCCGGCCGCCGGACCGGTCGGCTGCTCGCCGAGGCCGGCCTGCGCGAGATCACGCCCCGCTCCCTGGCGGCTCTGTGCACCGGGTCCGGACTGCTCGCCGCAATCCTGGTCCTCGGTCTCACCCGGGCGCTGCCGATCGCACTCGTCCTCGGCGCCCTCGCCGGCTACCTGCCCGTCGCCGTCGTCCGTGGCCGCGCCCGCCGGCGGCAGCGGGAGTTCGCCGAGGTGTGGCCCGAGGCCGTCGACGACCTCGCCTCCGCGGTCCGTGCGGGGATGTCGCTGCCGGACGCCGTGGCGGCCCTCGCCGTGCGCGGCCCCGAGGCGCTGCGGCCGTCCTTCGACGCCTTCGCCCTCGACTACCAGGTCTCCGGGCGCTTCGGCGACTGCCTCGACCGGCTCAAGGAGCGTCTCGCCGACCCCGTCGGCGACCGCGTCGTCGAGGGCCTCCGGATCGCGCGGGAGGTCGGTGGCGGCGAGCTCGGCCGCCTGCTCCGCAACCTGTCCGGCTACCTCCGCGACGACCTGCGCACCCGCTCCGAGCTCGAGGCCCGCCAGTCGTGGGCGGTCAACGGGGCCCGCGTCGCCGTGGCCGCGCCGTGGGTGGTGCTGCTGGTGATGTCGACCCAGCGCAGCGTCATCGAGCGCTACCAGACCGCCGCCGGTGCGGTCGTCCTCGTGGCCGGTGCGGTGGTCTGCGTGGTCGCCTACCGGTTGATGATGCGGCTGGGCCGGCTGCCCGTCGAGCGGCGGATCCTGCGATGACTCCGGCGGTGTGGGGCGGCCTGCTCGGACTGGGTACGACGGCCGGTGTCCTCCTCGTCGCCGTCCGGGTCGTCGCCATCCGGCGCCCCCGGCTGGAGATGCGCGTCCTGCCCTACGTCCGCGACCTCGACACTCCCCAGCGCACGGCCGTCCCGGTGGCCGGCCACGGCAACGTGGTGGCGGCCGTGTTCGGGCCGGCGCTGCGCCGGGCGGCCGACGGCGTCGAGCGCGTCCTGGGCGGTTCGGCCTCGGTCCGGCGCCGGCTGTCCCGGGCCGGTCTCGACATCGGCGTCCACGACTTCCGGGTCCAGCAGGTGGTGTGGGGGACGGCCGGATTCGGCGTGGCGGCGGCGTACGGGCTGGTGCGGACGTGGACCCACCCCGGCAACCCGCTGCCCCTGCTGGTCGTGTGCGTGGGCGCCATCGTGTTCGGCGTGCTGCTGCGCGACAACCGCCTCTCGGCCCAGGTGAAGCAGCGGGAGGCGGCGATCGTCGCGGAGTTCCCGACCGTGGCCGAGCTGCTCGCCCTCAGTGTCGCCGCGGGCGAGGCCCCGGTCGCTGCGCTGGCCCGGGTGGTGCGGCGCTGCGGCGGCGAGCTGTCGCGCGACCTGGCGGACGTGCTCGCGCGGATCCGCACCGGCGAGCCGGTCGCCGACGCCTTCGACCGGTTGGCGGCGACGGCCGGCGTCGCGGTGGTGGCCCGCTTCGCCCACAGCATCGCGGTGGCTGTCGAGCGGGGCACCCCGCTGGCCGACGTGCTGCACGCCCAGGCCGCTGACGTGCGCGAGGCCGGGCGGCGCGCGCTCATCGAGCAGGCGTCGCGCAAGGAGATCTTCATGATGATCCCCGTCGTGTTCCTCGTCCTGCCCGTGACCGTGATCTTCGCCTTCTGGCCCGGCTTCATCGGGCTGTCCCTCAGCTACTGACCTGCACCTCTCGGGAAGGAACCACCGTGCACGACCGACCACTGATCGACCTGATCCGACGACGCTGGGGCCAGCGCGACGACCGCGGCGACGTGCCCGGATGGGTGCTCGTCACGATCATGACGATCTCGCTGGGTGTGGCCCTGTTCGGCCTCGCCCGACCGCAGCTGCTCGCGATCCTCCAGTCGGCCCTCAACTCGGTGCGCTGAGCCGTGGCGACCGCCCGGCGGCGGGACGAGCGGGGGTCGGCCCTGGTCGACTTCACGCTCGTCTCGGTCGTGCTGCTGCCGATCGTGCTCGGCATCGTGCAGGTCGCCCTCGTCCTCCACGTCCGGGCGACGCTGGCGGCCGCCGCGTCCGAGGGCGCCCGGCTCGCGGCGACCTCGGGCAGCAGCCCGGGCGAGGGGGTCGCGCGCACGCGGTCGCAGATCGCCGAGGCCGTCGGCAGCCGGTACGCACAACACGTCGAGGTGCACCGGGTGAGCGTCGACGGCGCGCCCGCCATCGAGGTCGTCGTGCACGCCGAGGTCCCGGCGCTCGGGCTCGGTGGCCCGGGTGTCGGGTTCACCGTGTCCGGTCGCGCCGTGCAGGAGGACCCGCGATGAGGTCCCGACGGCGCCGGCCGCGGAGGAGGGACGAACGGGGCAGCGGCCTCGTCGAGGTCGTCTGGATGGGCGTGCTGCTGCTCCTGCCGTTGCTGTGGGTCGTCGTGTCGGTCTTCGAGGTGCAGCGCGGCTCGTTCGGGGTGAGCGGAGCGGCGCGGGCGGCGGCCCGGGCCTACGCGCTCGCGCCCAACGACGTGGCCGGCGAGCAGCGGGCAGCTGCGGTCGCACGACAGGCCCTCGCTGACCAGGGGCTGACCGACGTGCCCGTCCGGGTGCGGGTCACCTGCACGCCGTACCCGCGCAACTGCCACAGCGGCACCTCGGTCATCACCGTGCGGATCGAGTCGTCCGTGGAGCTGCCGTTGCTGCCCGACGTGCTCGGCGGCGGTACGCCGAGCTTCCGGCTGAGCGCCGACCACACCGTGCCGATCGGGCGCTACCGGGAGATCGACCGGGGGAGCCGGTGACGCGCCCCCGCCTCGACGAGCGCGGCAGCACGACGCCGCTGATCCTCGCCTTCATGGCAATCATCCTGCTGCTGGTCGCGGTCGTGGTCGACGCCAGCGCCGCCTATCTCGCCCGTCAGCGGCTCGACGAGCTCGCCGACGGCGCGGCCCTGCAGGGCGCGGACCTGGGTGCCCAGGGCCGCGACGCGTATGACGGCGGGCTGGCCCGCGGCGACCTGGCCATCTCCCGTCGCGAGGCCGAGCGGGCCGTCCATGCCTACCTGCGCGAGTCCGGCGCCCAGCAGGACCACCCCGGCCTCCGGACCGCGGTGCGGGTCGAGGGCGACCGGCTGGTGGTCGAGCTGGTCGCGCCGGTGGACCTGCCGCTGGGCGTGCCCGGCATGCCCGGGGCAACGGTGCGGTCGGTCGGGTCCGCCGTGGTCGACCCGGAGGAGTGAGCGGGAGCCTCAACTGCTCGGGCCGAAGCGCTCCACGCGGATCGCGCTCGGCGACACGCCACAGTCGAGCAAGAGGGCCTCGGCGAAGGCGGCGAAGCGGGCCGACCCGCAGACGAAGGCGGTCTCCGTGCCGGCCAGCAGCGGGACGAGCTCGTCGACGGTCGGCGGACCTGCCGGACGCTCGTCGGTGTCGGTGCGGGTCCAGGCCAGCGTGGCGCCGGCGCGGGCCAGCTCCTCGGCGTAGGGGAGGTCGTCGGCCGAGCGGGCCGTCGCGAGGATGCGGAGCAGGTCGGAGCGGCCGAGCCGGCGGGCGGTGCGGGCCATGGCGACGGCGGGGACGACGCCGGTCCCGCCGACCAGGCACAGTGCCGGGGTGGTGGTGTCCCACGTGAACCAGCGGCCGATCGGCCCGCGCATCTCCAGCACGTCGCCGACCTCGGCGACGTCGGCGAGGAACTCCGAGACCTCGCCGTCGGGAAGCCGCTCGACGAGGAACTCGACCAGCGGGTCGTCCTCGTCGGACGCGATCGAGTAGGAGCGCTGTGCGGTGTAGTCGTCGGGCGCGCGGAGCCGGATCAGGTAGTGCTGCCCGGGCCGGTGGCGGCGCCGGCCCTCGACGTGCATCCGCAGCCGGACGGTCGTGGGGGTGGGCAGTTCCTTCTCGATGATCCGCCCGGTCGTCCAGGTGGTCCCGAGCGCCCGCACGTCGTCGATGGATTCGCTCACCGTCGGGTCCTCAGTCGCCCTGGTACCGCTGCTCGAGCCACGGGTCGCCGCGGTCGTGGTAGCCGTTGCGCTCCCAGAATCCGGGCCGGTCGTGCGCCATCAGCTCCAGCCGCGAGACCCACTTGGCCGACTTCCAGAAGTAGAGGTGCGGCACCAGCAGCCTGGCCGGTCCGCCGTGCTGGCGGGGGAGCGGTTTGCCGTCGTACTCCCAGACGACCCAGGCCTTGCCGTCGACGAGGTCGCTCAGCGGGAGGTTGGTCGTGTAGCCGGTGCTCGAGTGGACCATGACGTACGCCGCGTCCGGAGCGGGGCCCGCTGCGTCGAGCAGCTCGTCGACGCTCACTCCCTTGAAGGTGACGTCGAACTTCGACCACGCGGTCACGCAGTGGATGTCGCCGAAGAAGGTCGACTCAGGCAGCTGGTGGATCTGCTCCCAGCTCCAGGTCGTCGGCCGCTCGACCAGTCCGTCCACGGACAGCGACCAGCGCGCCGTGTCCACGACCGGGGTCGCTTCCGCAGTCAGCACGGGCCACCCGCAGCCGGTGTCGTACTGGCCGGGCGGCAGCCTGCCCTCGTGGCCGCGTCGGCGACCGAGGAATCCACGAGTGACCGGCATGTCTGCTCCTGGGGGAAGGACTCAGGCGTCTGCGTGGACTCTAGCGGTCACATCGACCCCGGGTCGCCCGGCAGGCTGTCCGCCTTCACCGCACCCCGTTGCCCCAGCGGCTCCTCCGGACCGACCGTCGTGTCCTCCGCGGTCTGCTGCTCGGCCTCGGCGTTGACCTCGGCGCCGAGCAGCACGACGTACATGGTGAGCCAGAGCCACAGCAGCAGCACCACGACGCCGGCGAGGGCGCCGTAGGTCTTGTTGTACGAGCCGAAGTTGTCGACGTAGAGCGAGAACCCGAGGCTCGCGAGCAACCACAGCACCGTGGCGACGACCGAGCCGATCGAGACCCACCGGAATTTCGGTGCGTCGCGGTCGGGGGCCAGCTTGTAGAGGATGCCGAGCGCGGCCGACATCGCGACGAGCAGGCCGAGCCAGCGGGCTGCCTCCAGTGTCCAGCGCAAGGGGCCAGCACCGACCAGGTTGTCCAGGACGGCCGGGGCGACCGCGACCATGCCGACCGCGACGACGACGAAGACGATCGCGCCGAGGGTGAGACCGAGCGCAAGCAGCTTGCGCTTCACGAAGCCGCGGGTCTCCTCCTCGTCGTACGCGAGGTTGACGGCGGTCATCACGTTGCCGACCCCGCCCGAGGCGCTCCACAGGGCGAGCACCAGGCTGATGATCAGCCCCAGCCCGAGCGAGCTGCTCGAGGTGGTGGTGAGCGCCTCCAGCTGCGTGGTCAGCAGCGAGGCCGCGTCGGACGGCAGTGTCGCGGAGAGCTCGTCGACCTGACGCTGGACGTCGGCGGGGTCGCGGACCAG
Source organism: uncultured Nocardioides sp. (assembly GCA_964487275.1). Classification (GTDB taxonomy): domain Bacteria; phylum Actinomycetota; class Actinomycetes; order Propionibacteriales; family Nocardioidaceae; genus Nocardioides. The sequence goes on from CAZAQE010000032.1 coordinate 39,888, forward strand.
CCCGTAGAGCATCACCGCCGCGATCATCGCCGGGAAGAGGGCGAGGAACGAGTAGAAGGCCACGCCGGCCGCCAGCAGCGGCACCTGGTCGGACTTCGCCTCCTTCCACGCCCGCTTCACCACCTGGACCCAGCCGCGGCGCGGGATCTCGGTGGGCTTCTCGGCATGGGCTCCGGGCACGCGGTCCCGGAGGGTCTGGGTGCTCATGCCCGGCGCGGTACCCGGGGACCAGCCCGGCACTCGCGCGTCGGGTGGGCCGTCAGCCGATGAGGTTGCCGCGCGCGGAGGACGCGAGGTTGTTCGCGTCCCCGGGGAAGGCCGCGACGTAGCCTCCGTTGAGCGTCAGCGCGAGGCGCTGGGCGGCTGCGTCGCAGGTGGCCACACCCGCCGCGTCCGTCCGAGCCGTGCACAGCGCGGTCTTGCCGGCGGTGAACGTCACCGGGACGCCGGCCACGGGCTGGCCGCTGATGCTGCCGGTGACGGTCGCGCGGAGGACGGCATTCGGGAGGACGAACGGGTACACGCCGAGGAAGACCGGGCTGGCAACGGTCCGCGTGGCACGGCGCGCGACCCGGACGTCCACCCCGCGGGCGTCACTCCGCTCGAAGCCGGCGCTGTCGAGGTAGCGGGCCGTGATCCAGTGCGCACCTGCGGGGATGTCGGAGCGTTCGAGGACGGCCAGCGACGAGACACCGTCGCTCGGGCCCTCGACCGGGGACACCGGGACGCGGGCGATCGTGGTGTTGTCGATGACGAATTCGACGACGCCGCCGGTAGGCGCGCCGCGGTCGGGGATGTCGGCGCGGACCCGGGCCACGAGACGCAGGCCGTCGCCGTAGGTCGGCGTCGGGTCGGAGACCGTCAGTTCCGTGGTGGTCGGGACGCGACTCACGTAGAGCGAGTCCGCCGCGCTGCCGCGGTCGTAGCGGGAGTCTCCCGAGTACGTCGCCGTGATGTACCAGGAGCCCTCCGGGAGGCTGTCGACGGTCAGCGTCGCGGTGCCGTCGGGTTCCAGGGCGCGCACGCCGAGCAGCTCGCCGTCGCTCTCGAAACTGATGGAGCCAGTGGGGACGGCGGTGCCCGGGAGGGCGCCCGGGTCCGGGACGACCTTCGCTGTGATCGCGACCTCCTCGCCGACCCACGTGGCGTCGTCGCTCACCGTCAGGGAGAGCGGACGCTGCGCCGGGTAGACGCGGACCTCCCTCGTGTCGGACGAGGGCGCCAGCCGGTCATTGCCCGGGAACTCCACGCGGACCTCGTGGTCACCCGGCTCCAGCAGGGGCAGGGTGATCGCGCCGGGGACCGTGCTGATGGTGCTGCCCGGCGCATGTACGACGAGCGGGAAGGAGGACACCTCGTCGCCGTCCACGACGAGGACCACCTCGCCCTCGGGTGCCACGTCCTCCGCGAGAACCCACACCTCGAGCTCGACGGCGTCCCCGTAGGAGAAGCTCGGATCGAAGGAGGTGACCACCCCGCTCTCCGCGCGGCTGTCGTCCGCCCGCGCGGGCGCGCCCGTCGTCAGGCCGGCGACGGCGATCGGCAGCGACAGGAGCAGGGCGACGAGCAGGCGGCGCATCGCCCGATTGAAGCAACCGGGAACCCCCTTGCGCAGCGAAAGTCCAAGACTCGCCTCCCGGCCGCACCCCGTTGACCAAGGGTTCACCAACGGTTGGTGCGCGCCCGTGAGGGTGCAGGGGTTCTGACAGCACCGCCGGCGCTCGGGTCCGGCCCCACCCCCGAGGAACGCCCGCTCGTGCGCACCCCATCCCGCGGCATGTCCGCCGCCCTGGCCGCTCTCGTCGGCCTCGTCCCGCTCTCGCTGGCCATGTCGGCCGCGCCCGCCTCGGCCGCGGACACCGACATCCGGATCAACGAGATCATCACCAACAGCCCGACCCACGCCGACGCGATCGAGCTCACCAACACCGGTGACGCACCCGTCGACGTGTCCGGCTGGGTGGTCAAGGACAACAACGACACCCGGACCTTCGCCATCCCCGGTGGTACGACGGTCGCCCCCGACGCCTACGTCACGATCACCGTCGACGACGGCACCGCCACCGGCTTCGGGCTCGGCAACGGCGACGCCGCCCGGATCTACCTGCCCGACGGCACCACGCTGGTCGACGGCCACACCTTCCCGAGCCACTCCGCGCCGTCGTGGTCGCGTTGTCCCGACGGCACCGGCGACTTCGTGCAGGCGAACTCCGAGACCCTCGGCGCCGCCAACGACTGCCCGACGGTCGACGACCTGGTCATCAACGAGGTCGAGTCGAACGGTGACGCGACCAACGGCGACTGGATCGAGCTCGGCAACCCGACGAGCGTCCCGCTCGACGCCTCGGGGCTGGTGGTCAAGGACAGCGACGACACCCGCACGCTCACGGTCCCGGCGGGCACCACCGTCCCGGCGGGCGGCTTCGCCGCGGTCGTCACCGAGAACGCCGCCGGCACCGCACCCGAGGGCCGCTTCGGCCTCGGCAGCAACGACAGGGCCCGTCTGTTCCACACCGACGGCACCACGCTGATCGCGGAGTACGCGTGGACCGCGCACGCCACCACGACGTACGGGCGCTGCCCCGACCTGGCGGGCGACCTCGTCGCCACCGGCGCCGGCACCTTCGGCACGGCCAACAGCTGCCCGCTGCCCGCCGAGATCGACGCGGTCAACGTCAACGAGGTCGAGTCGAACGGTGACGTGACCGACTGGATCGAGCTGGCGAACACCGGCGGCGCACCGATCGACGTCTCGGGCTGGGTCCTGCGCGACAACGACGACACCAGCGCGGCGACCATCCCGGCAGCCACCACGATCCCGGCCGGCGGCCACCTCGCGATCGACACCAACGTCGACGCCGCCCACACCACGAACTTCGGCCTCGGTGGTGCGGACAAGGCACGGCTCTTCCTGCCCGACGGGATCACCCTCGTCGACTCCTACGAGTGGAGCGCCCACGCCGCGACGACCTACGGCCGCTGCCCCGACGGCACCGGCGACCTCGTCGCGACCTCCGCCGGCACCAAGGGCGCGGCCAACGCGTGCCCGGCCGACGCCGACCCGAGCACGATCAAGCTCAACGAGGTGGAGTCCAACGGCGACACCGTGGGCGACTGGGTCGAGATCACCAACACCGGTGACGTCCCGGTCAACGTGTCGGGGTGGAAGGTCCGCGATGCGGCGGAGGACCACCCGTTCGCGGTGATCCCGGACAACACCGTCGTGCAGCCGGGCGGCTTCTTCTGGCTCTACACGGAGTTCCCGCCGCCGGGCTTCGGCCTCGGCGTCGACGACTCGGTCACCCTGTTCCAGGCCGACGGCAGCTCGGTGGTGGACAGCTACGCCTGGTCCGGAGGACACGCCGCGACGACGTACGGCCGCTGCGCGGACGGCACCGGCGAGTGGCAGGTGACGACCGTCGCGACCAAGGGCAGCGCCAACGCGTGCAGCCCGGTCCGGGTCAACGAGGTCGAGTCCAGCGATGCGGCCGCCGGTCCGGACTGGGTCGAGCTGGTCAACCTGTCCGGTACGCCGATCGACGTCGCCGGCTGGGTGCTCAAGGACAGCGGCGACGCCGAGCCGACCACGCTGCCGGCGCCGAGCATCGTCCCGGCGAACGGCCACCTCGTCGTGGACACGCTGGCCGCCGGCCTGGGCGGCAGCGACGCAGTCCGGCTGTTCGACCCGTCCGCGAAGCTGATCGACTCGTTCGCCTGGACTGCGCACGCCACCCAGACCTACGGTCGCTGCAAGGACGGCGTCGGCGCGTTCGTCGACAACGTCGCCCCGACGCCGGGCGCCGTCAACGACTGCCCGGGCCTCGACACCGCAGCGTGGCCGGGGTCGCAGACCGTGGAGACGGCCGACCTCGCCGCGACCTTCAACCAGGACGCCAGCGGCCTGGCCTTCGACCCCGCTGACCCGAACACCCTGTGGGTCGCGCAGAACAAGGCCGGCACGCTGACCAAGCTGGTCAAGGACGGCGCCACCTGGGTGCCCGCCGAGGGCTGGTCGCCGGGGAGGAACCCGCGCTACAACGACGGCACCGGCGCGCCCGACACCGAGGGCATCACCTTCGCTCCGGACGGTGCGGTCTACCTCGCCTCCGAGCGCAACAACGAGGTCAGCGGGGTCAGCCGGAACACGGTGCTGCGCTACGAGCCGGGTACGTCGATGAATGCCACCGACGAGTGGGCGCTGAACGGCGTCCTCCCGGCGGTCGGCGCCAACCTCGGGCTCGAGGGCATCACCTGGATCCCGGACACCGACCTCGTCGCCGGCGGGCTGGTCGACCAGTCCACCGCCGAGGCCTACGACCCGGCGGACTACCCGGCGCACGGCACCGGCCTCCACGTCGTCGCCGTCGAGGGCACCGGCCTGCTCTACGTCCTCGCCCTCGACCAGACCGCGGCCGTGCAGGAGACGGCGCACCTGGTCGCGACGATCGACCCGCAGCTGCGGACCAACGCCGGTCCTCCGGGCGTCATGGACGTCGTGTGGGACCCGGAGCTGGAGCGGCTGTGGGCCGTCTGCGACGACAGCTGCGACGGCGTCACCGTCAACCTCGCACTGGCCGCGGGGGAGTGGGACGTGGTGGCGGCGTACGACCGTCCGGTAGGGATGCCGAACCTCAACAACGAGGGCTTCGCGCTCGCGCCGCAGTCGACCTGCGTCGACGGCCGGAAGGCCGTGCTCTGGAGCGACGACGGCGACACCGACGGCCACTCGCTGCGCACCGGCACCTTCCCGTGCACCGAGGTCCCCGAGCCGACGCCTGTCGCCAACGACGTCGCGCCGAGGATCACCGGCACCGCCAAGGTCGGCTTCACCCTGACCGGTTCGGCGGGCACCTGGACGCCGACACCGGCGACGACGACCCTGCAGTGGCTGGCGAACAACGCGCCGATCACCGGCGCCACCGGCACCAGGCTGAAGGTCGGACCGGGCCTTGTCGGCAAGCGGATCAGCCTGCGCGTCACGGTCACCGCCGACGGCCACGTCGACGGTGTGGCCACCTCGGCGCAGACGGCACCGGTCGCGCGCGGCCTGTTCGTCGTCGCCCAGGGGCCGCGGATCGTGGGCACGCCGAAGGCCGGCCGGACCCTGTCCGTCCGGGCCGGCATCCTCACGCCGGCGCCGACGAAGGTGACCTACGCCTGGTACGTCAACGGCAAGCGGGTCTCCACCGCTGCCAGGCTGCCGCTGCTGCGCCGGTGGGCCGGGGACCGGGTCGTCGCGTGGGTCACCTACAGCCGGGCGTCGTACACGACGACGGTGCGGAGCACGGCGGCGGTGCGGGTACGCCGCTGACGCTTCCAGCAGCACGAACAGCGGGCCCCGGTCGTTGACCGGGACCCGCTGTCGTGGTGGTGGGAGGGAACGGGGACCTCAGTCGTTCGGGTCCTCGTAGACCGTCTGTGCGACCGCCGGGGCGTAGCTGTCGTTGCCGGCGAACCGCACCTCGAAGCCCTGCAGGATCAGCGCGCCCCACCGCAGCGGGACGTCGCACTTCGCGTAGCCGTCGGCGTTCGTCACCCCGGTGCACACCGCGGTCACGCCGCCGTTGAGCACCGGACCGGTCGTGAACACCAGCTCCTGCCCGGCCAGCGGCTCGCCGTCCAGCCCGGTCAGGGTCGCCTCGACCCGCGAGTAGTTGTCGACCAGGGGGTCGGCCACGTCGTGCGCGACCAGCGTCGGCTGGGCCCGCTCGACGACCTGCAGCAGCACCGGCGACGTGCCCGCGGCGTGGCTCCCGTCGCCCGAGTACGACGCCGTGAGCTCGTGGCTGCCGGCCGCGAAGCCGTCGACCTCGAGGGTGGCGGTGGTGCTGCCGCCGCTGGTGGACAGGTCGGCCTCGCCGAGCACGTCGTCACCGGAGCGGAACACCACCGTGCCGGTCGGCGCATCGACGCCGGGGGCGGCGTTCGCGACGGTGGCGGTGAGGGTCACCGGGTCGCCGTACACGGAGGGGTTGGTGGCCGACGAGATCCCGACGACGGTGCCGACGGCGCCGACCGACTGGCTCGCCGTGGCGACCTGTCCCTCGAAGTTGAAGTTGCCGACGTAGACCGCACGGATCTCGTGCTGCCCCGGCGCCAACCCCGCCGTCGCGTACGACGCCGTGCTGGTCCGTGCCTCGGAGGAGGGCACCAGGCTGGTGGCACCCAGCAGCGTGCCGCCCCGCCAGAACTGCACCACGCCGGTGGGCTTCCCGGTGGCCGGCGCGAGCGCGGTCACCGTGGCGGTGAAGGTCACCGTCTGGCCGTGGTCGGCGACGGGGTCGTCGGAGGCGAGCGCCATCGAGGTGGCGCCCTTGACCACGTTCTGGCCGTTGCCCTGGTCGAGCACACCGTTGCTGGCGACGAACCGGGCGTCACCGCTGTAGGCGGCGGCGATCCGGTAGGTGCCGGGGGAGAGCGAGCTGAACAGGTTGCTGGTCGCCTCGCCGTCCACGATCGCCACCGGGCTGCCGAGGTTGGCGCCGTTGACGGTGAACTGCACCGTTCCGGACGGCTCGCCGGCACCCGGCGCGACCGGCGAGACGGCCGCGGTGAACCGTACGCCCTCGCCGGACTGCGACGGGTTGGCGGACGAGGTCACCAGCGTCGAGGTCTGGGCCCGCTGCACCTTCTGCGCGACCGAGCCGTTGCTGCCGTTGAAGGAGCCGTCGCCGTCGTACGTCGCGACGATGGCGTGCTGGCCGACGCCGAGGCTGTCGACGGTGACCGAGCCGACCCCGCCGGTGGCGGAGCTGACGTCGACCGTGCCGAGGACCGTGTCGCCGTCGGTGAACGTGATCGTGCCCGAGGGCGATCCGGCGCCCGGAGCCACCACGGAGACCGCGGCGGTGAAGGTCACCGGCTGACCGAACACCGACACCGGCGCGGAGCTGGTGACGACCGTCTTCGTCGACGCCTTGTTGACGGTGTGGGTCGCCACCGCCGAGGTGCTGGTGATGAAGTTCGGGTCGGCGCTGAGGTAGCGCGCCGTGATCTCGTGGGTGCCCCGCGCCAGCGTGGCGACCTGGATCTGCGCCGAGCCGTCCTCGAGGGTGGCGAAGTCGCCGGGAACCCCGTCGATCTCGAACTGCACCGCGCCCTGCGGCGTGCCCGTCGCCGGGCTGACCGGCGACACGGTCGCGGTGACGGTGACCGGCTGGCCGACCACCGACGGGTTCGGCGCGCTGGTGACGACGGTGGTGGTGTGCGCGGCCGCGACCTCCTGGTCGAGGCTGTCGGAGCCGCCGGCGAACTTGTCGTCGCCCTCGTAGTTGGCGGTGATCACGTGGTCGCCGGCGTCGAGGCCGGTGGCGGGGGAGACCGCCGTGCCGTTGGTGATCGGGACCGGTGCGCCGATCGGCTCGCCGTCCGCGGCGAACTGCACCGTGCCCGTCGGCTCACCGGCGCCGGGGGCGACGACGTCGACCTCGGCGGTGAAGGTGAGCGGCTCACCGGCGACGGCGTCGGGGTTCGACGAGCTCAGGGTGACCGTGGTGTCGGCCCGGTTGACGCCGTGGGTGAGCGCCGCCGAGCTGCTGGGGGCGAGGTCGCCGTTGCCGTTGTACGTCGCCTGCACGTCGTGGTTGCCCGGGCGCAGGTTGGACACGGTCAGCTCGGCGCTGTCGCCGTCGAGCGGGACGGCCGTGCCGTAGGGCTCGCCGTCGATGTTGAACTGCACGCCGCCGGCCGGGTCGCCGGCGCCGGGTGCGACGACCGCGACCTCGGCCGTGAAGGTGACCGCCTCGCCGGTGACGGTGGGGGAGCCGGTGCTGGTCAGCGTGGTCGACGTCGGCGCCTTCCCGACGACGAGCTCCTTCGTGGTGGCGGTGCTCGCCAGGAGGTTGCCGTCGCCGTTGAACCGGGCGCCGATCGTGTGCGTTCCCGTGCTCAGCGAGGCCGTGCTGCCGGACGTCGCGGTCCCGCCGCTCACGGCGACCGGTGCGCCGAAGTCCGCGCCGTCGACGGTGAACTGCACGGTCCCGGTGGCGTTGCTGGTGCCGTTGACGCGGTCGACCTGGGCGGTGAACGACACGGGCTGGCCGTGCACGACCGGTGCCGGCTGGAGGAGCGTCGTGGTCGACGGGTTCTTCTCGACCGTGAAGCTGGTCGACGCGGTGGACCCCTTGTAGAAGGACGTCTGCGCGAAGGACGCCGTCACGGTCGCCGTCCGCGGCGGCCCGGACACCGGCAGGGTCGCGGTCGCGACCCCGTTGGCGTTGGTGGTGCCGTTGACCGACGTACCGCCGGACAACGAGAACGTCACCGTCCGGTTCGGGAGCACCGACGCGGCCAGGTTGGGGTCGGTCAGCGTGGCCCGCACGGTCACCGAAGTGTTCTGCGGCCCCTCGGTGGCGCCGGAGTAGGCGAGCTGGGTGATGTTGTCGATCGTGACCGACCGGTCCGTCGTCTTCGTGCTGTTGGTGCAGTAGAGGAAGCCGGAGCGCTTCCGCTCGATCGCCCGCGCGGTGTAGGGGCCGTTCGGGTGGTTCTGCGTGGTGACGGTGGCGCTCTTCGCGCCTGTCCCGCCCTGCACGCTCTCGAACACCACCGTGCCGCCGCTGTTGATCAGCTGCAGGGTGGTCTGGGGGCTGCTGCCACTCAGGCAGCCGGTGCCGTCGGAGGCGCCGCCGGCCGAGATGGTCGCGTTGCCGCGGAGCACGGCGCCGTTGGCGGGTGCGGTGATGTCGGCCGAGGCCGGCGTGGCCAGCAGCACCGGGGTGCCGATGGACAGCGCCGACGCGGCGAGGAGGGAGATCAGTCTGCGCACGGGATTTCCTTTCACCATGGCCGGACTCACTTGAGGATGGCGCCGCGCGCCGTGGACGAGAGGTGGTTGGCATCCCCGAGGAAGGTGGCCGTGTAGCCGCCGTTGAGGACCAGGGCGACCAGCTGGGACCCGGCGTTGCACGTCGCCGCGCCGGCTCCGTTGGTCACCGAGGTGCACACGACCTTGGTGCCGACCCGGAACTCCACCGGTACGCCGGCCAGCGGGCCCGCCGGCGTCGTGACCGTCGCCCGGAGCTGGCCGAGCGGCAGGCCGAGCGGGGTCACCTTCACGACCGCCGCCTCGGCGGTGGTCGAGGTCGCCCGCTTGGCCACCGTGAGGTCCACGACGGCGGAGCTGCTGCCGTCGTGTGCGGGACCGCCGCTGTAGACGGCCCGCAGCTCGTGGGTGCCCGCCGGCAGCGCCGCCGTCTCGAGGTCGGCGAAGCCGGAGACCCCGTCACTCGGGCCGGGGACCGGCCCGACCGGGACGGTGCCGATCTCCTCGCCATCGGCGAGGAAGGTCACCGTGCCTGCCGGGACGCCGAGGTCACCGTCGGCCGGGACCACGCGCGCTGCGAGCCGCACGGTGTCCCCGTAGGTCACCGTCTCGGCCGACACCGTCAGCTCCGTGGCCGTCGCAACCCTCGCCACCGTCTGGGTGAGCTCCGCGATCTCCGGGCGGAAGTGGGTGTCGCCGGAGTAGAGCGCCGTCACGGTGTGCGCGCCGGGGGCGAGGTCGTCGACCGCGACGCTGCTGGCCGCGCCGTCCTCGAGCTCGACCGCGTCGCCCAGCGGCTGGCCGTCGACCGAGAACTGGACGAACCCGGTCGGCACGCCGGTGCCGGCCTGCTGCGAGGAGACCTCCACGCGGAAGCGCACCTCGTCGCCGATCTGCGCGTCCGCGTCGGTGGACGACAGGACCACGTCGACGCCGGCTGCCGCCACCGTCTGGACGAGGATGTCGCCGCTGCCTGCGAAGCCCGGAGCCGGCGTGAACGCCGCGATCACCGTGTGGTCGCCGGGGTCCGGGGAGGCCAGCGTCGCGCTCTCGGCGACACCGTCGGGACCGACGGCGATCGGACCGCCGAAGTCCTGCCCGTCGACCGAGAACTGCACGGTCCCGCTCGGGGAGCTGTCGTCGCTCGCGGCGACCTCGGCGCGGAAGGTGATCAGCTCGCCGTACGTCGACGGGTTGGCGCTCGACGTGAGCACGGTCGACGTCTCGACGACCGCCGTCCCCTCGATGACGGTGTGGCTGACCGGCTGCGAGCTGCTGCTCAGGTAGTCGTCGTCACCGGCGTAGCGCGCGCTGAGCTGGTAGGAGCCCGGCGCGAGGTCGGAGACCCCGAGCACGGCGGTCCCGCCCGACAGCGGCGCCGAACCGATCGCATCCGTGCCGGCGAAGAAGGTGATCGTGCCCGTGGCATCGCCCGAGCCGGGGCTGACGGCCGCGACCGTGGCGGTCAGCTGCACCTCCTGGTCCTGCAACGAGGGGGAGGGGTTGGCGACGAGCGCGACGCTCGTGTCGGCCTTCGTCACCTCCTGGGCGACCTGGCCGGAGCCGGACTGGTAGCCGCTGCTTCCCGCGTACACCGCAGCCAGGGTGTGGTTCCCGGCCTTCAGTGACGTCAGCGGCGGGAAGGTCGCGGACCCGTTGGTGAGCGCGACCGGGTCGCCGACCGGGTTGCCGTCCACGAGGAGCTGCACGGCCCCGCCGGGCGTGCCGCCGCCGGGGGCCTGGACGGCGACGGTCGCGGTCAGGCCGACGGCCTCACCGGTCACGGTCGAGGAGTCGGTCGCCTCGAGCGTCACGTCGACCGCCGCCTTGCTGACGGTCACCGTCCGGGGCGCCGCCGCGCTCGGACCGAACACGTCGTCGCCGGCGTACGCCGCCACCACGGGGTTGCTGCCGACCGGCAGGTCGGTGACCGTGGTGCTCGCCGCACCGTCGGGGCCGACGGCCGCGCGGGCGACCTCGTCGCCGTCCACCGTGAAGACGACCTCCCCGGTCGGGGTGCCGGTCGCCGTCGTGACGGTCGCGCCGAGGGTCACCGGCTGCCCGGTGACGGCTGCGGCCGGGTCGACCGACGAGGCGGTGGTCGTCGGCTTGAGCGGCTCGCGGACCCGGAAGGTCACCGCCGCCGAGGTGCTGGTCGCGTGGTCGGCCGTGCCGTTGTAGACCGCGACCACGGTGTGGTCGCCGAGGCCCAGCGTGGACAGTGCCGCGCTGGTCGCCTCGCCGTCGGCGAGCGCGACGGCGGCGCCGAAGTCGGAGCCGTCGACGCGGAACTGGACCGTGCCGGCCGGGTCGCCGCCGTGGGTCGGGTCGACGGTCGCGTGGAAGCGGACCGGGTCGCCGATGGTGACGACCGCCGGGTCCGCCGTGACCGTCGTGGTGGTCGCGATCGCCCCGACCGTGAAGGTCGCGCTGGTGGTCGCCGGCTCGAGCGTCGCGTTCCCGGCGTACGACGCCGTGAGGGTCGCGGTGCGCGGGGGACCGGCGACGGCGATGGTCGTCTGGGCCACGCCCGCAGCGTTCGTGACGCCGGTCGCGGTGGCGCCGTCCGACAGGGCGAAGCTGACCGTCCGGCCTGCGACGGCGGCACCGGTCTTGTCGACGAGCGTGGCCGACACGGTCGCGGTGGTGCCCTGCGGGGCGCCCGCGTCGCCGGTGTAGGAGAGGGACGAGCAGTTCTTCGGGGTGACCAGGACGGTCGAGGCGATCGAGGCGCCGCCGGCCGACGTCACGACGCCCCAGCTGCCGCGGATCCCGGTGCGCTGGTACCCGTCGGACTCGGCCGGGGCCTGCAGGGTCGCCGTGTAGTTGCCGCCCGCGGTCGTCGTCGTGGTGGTCGTCGACGAGGCTCCCGCCGTCGCCGGCGACTTGTCGAGGGCGACCGTGACCGGCACACCCGCGGCGCCGGAGCTCAGCTTCCCGGCGATGGTGATGTCACCACCTGCGCAGGTCAGCGACGGGGTGATCGTGCTGGTCAGCGTGGTCGACGGCGCCGGGGTGCTGGAGGCGGAGAGCTTCTGGTCGAGGGTGAGCGAGCCACCGTCGAGCGGGATCTCGAGGAGGAGCCGCGCTGCGTTGCGGTGCTGGGGCGAGTACCACAGCGTCGAGCGGGTCGCCCCGTCCGTGCTCTGCTCGCGCGAGCGACGGGTGCTGATCGTGCCGGCCGGGACGGCGATGTTCTCGTCGGCGACCGTGGTCGGCCCGTCGAGCTCGAGGGTGCCGTCGAAGGTGTCGGAACCGGTGCCGCCGAGGGAGCCGGCGTCGTAGCTGAAACCGCCCGTGTAGTCGATGTCGACGTCGTTGGTCCAGGAGTTCCCGGCCTCGGTCGGGAACTGGATCAGCCGCCAGCCCCGGCGCGGGTCCATCGACAGGTTGATGTTGGCGGTGATGTTGGTCGAGAGGAAGGAGACCTGCGCCTTGGCGCTCAACGACTGCGCCTGCGTCTCCTTGAGCAGCGCGAAGTCGGAACGCCGCACGTAGCGGGTGCCGGTGACGTTGCCGGAGAAGTTCGACAGCGTCGCGTTGCCGACCCCGTCGACGGCGGCCGTGCCGCCACCGCCGGTGATGGTGCCGGTCAGGTTGAGCTTGTACGCCGGCTGTCCCTGGTAGTTCTCCACGCCCGCGAGGCTGTAGGTGACGTTCTCGTTGATCGTCACGTTGGTGCCGTCAGCGGTGTAGTTGAACACTGTGGCGTAGGTCCAGGACCAGCCGTTGGACCAGCTGGGGACCTCGTCGCCACTCGCCTGCGCGGCCAGCGCGGGCGTCGTACCGGCCCCGACGAGCGTCGCGACGACGGTCGCGAGGACGCTCAGCCAGGCCATTCGCCGCCGGAAGGCGCGGGCCGCGTGGCCGCGGCTGGGCTGGATCGTGCTGTTCTTCGGCGCAGGGAGCATGTGTCACCGTCCCGTGAGGTGGGGGGTGCCACCCGAGAGGGACGGGCGCGGGAGCCCGTGTTGGCGGAGGGAGTGACCGGAGTCAAACAGGTTGTGACGGGCGGCACACGGTTTTCCTGAAAGAAGTTCACCTTTTTTCGCCAAGGCTTTGGCGAACGGCTCGGTTCGTCGCTCCCGGCGCCGGGTGCGTAACCTTGCTCCTTGTGGCAGGCCCCGATTACGACTCCGAGATCAAGCAGCTGACGGCGACGATGCACACCATCGAGCAGGTCCTCGACCTGCCGAAGATGGAGCGTGAGATCGCCGACCTCGGCGAGCAGGTGGCCGCACCCGACCTCTGGGACGACCAGGACAACGCGACGCGCGTGACCGGACGCCTCTCCTCGTTGCAGGGCCAGGTCGAGCGCTTCCGCGGCCTGCAGCAGCGCATCGACGACCTCGCCGTGCTCGCCGAGCTGGCGGCCGAGGAGGCCGACGCCGACACCCAGGCCGAGGCCGACGCCGAGCTGGACCGGATCAAGAAGGCCGTCGAGGGCCTCGAGGTCCGCACCCTCCTCTCCGGCGAGTACGACGAGCGCGAGGCCATCGTCACGATCCGCTCCGGCGCGGGCGGCGTCGACGCCGCGGACTTCGCCGAGATGCTGATGCGGATGTACACCCGCTGGGCCGAGCGCAACAAGTACCCCGTCGAGGTCTACGACGTCTCCTACGCCGAGGAGGCCGGCATCAAGTCGGCCGAGTTCGCGATCCACGCGCCGTACGCCTACGGCACCCTCTCGGTCGAGGTCGGCACCCACCGGCTGGTCCGGATCAGCCCGTTCGACAACCAGGGCCGGCGCCAGACCTCCTTCGCCGCCGTCGAGGTCGTGCCGCAGCTCGAACAGACCGACGAGATCGAGGTGGACGAGAACGACATCCGCACCGATGTCTTCCGCTCCGGCGGACCCGGCGGCCAGTCGGTCAACACGACCGACTCCGCCGTGCGACTCACGCACATCCCGACCGGCATCGTCGTGTCCTGCCAGAACGAGAAGTCGCAGCTGCAGAACAAGGCCGCCGCGATGATCGTCCTCAAGGCCAAGCTCCTCGCGAAGAAGAAGGCCGAGGAGGCCGCGCTCAAGAAGGACCTCAAGGGCGACGTCGCCGCGAGCTGGGGCGACCAGATGCGCAACTACGTCCTCAACCCGTACCAGATCGTCAAGGACCTGCGCACCGGCTACGAGACCGGCAACCCGCAGCCCGTCTTCGACGGCGAGATCGACGGCTTCCTCGAGGCCGGCATCCGCTGGCGCCGGGGCGCGGAGAGCGCGTCCGAGAACTGATCGGCTCGAGCGACGACCCGGACGATCGGGTCGCCGGGCGCGGGTCGAGTCCCGTCCATGCGGCCGAGGTAGTCGGGCACGGCTGCACGCGGAGGACATCTCCGGATGGGTTCCCATCGCGGAGAAGTGCGCGCTCATGCCGAAAGTCGGGCGTTTCAAATTCATGTGCATATTGCCGAGGACAGGGCGTTTCGGGTTCGGCAAGATGACTTACGTGGCGAAGGACGAGGACGTCGAGACCAGCGCACGGTGGAGCACGCGCTACAAACCCATCCGGGACACCGGTGATCCGGACTACCCCGACAACTGGCACTACGAGCAATGCGGCGGATGCAACGCGTACCGGCCGATCGACGGACCTCTGGGCGAGGACTGGGGCGTGTGCACGAATCCGGCGTCCCCAGCGGACGGATCTGTGCGCTTCGAGCACGACGGGTGTGACGCGTTCGTGCCTGCGGAACCACGAACGGCACCGTTCGTTTGACTGCCCGCTTCTGCCGCTGTCGGGGTGGAGCGCCCGACCATGCCGCTTGGAGGGCGACGACGATCGCCGACCATGACGCGCTGGGCGTTTTGGAGTCAGGCGCCAGACATCGGCCAGTAGACCGCATTTTCGGGGATCGAGTCGTTGGCGAAGGCATGCCCGTTGGTCAAGTGGCCGTCGTACTCACTGACTTTCGTGACCGCCCGGCCTTCCTTGAGCACCAGCATCAACCCATGTTCCGGCTCCCAGGCACACTCGTTTTCTAGAGCCACGAACCACGACCCGCCGCTCTGCTCCCGCTGAACCAAGGGGTCGCGGGTCAGCCTCACGAAGTCCCAAACCTCATCCGGGCACGAGATACGCGGGAAGTTGGGCTCGTGCTCGGCGACCTCTCGAGCGACATCGAGGTAGTAAGCGAAGACGTGAGCAGATGCCGCCCGCAGAGCAGAATCGTCAAGGGCGCAGAAGTTCTCCACACAAGCGACCAGGTCGCGAGCATCCTCGCCGAGCTCGTAGCCGTCAACGATGAACCGCGTAGGCCCTCCGAGCACCGGGACGTCACGCGGCTCGGTCTTGAACCAGTCACCGTCCTGGGCGACGCGGCCAAGCCCCGCGATCTCAAGCGTCATGCTCGAACGATCCCACGCGAGCGCCGCTCGGTGAGCCCCGGCAATCGCCCAACCATGGCTCCCCTCTGTGTCAAGAAGCAGCCGGGAGGGTTGTTCTAGGCTGGTTGG
>CAZAQE010000033.1:0-9997 GCA_964487275.1 uncultured Nocardioides sp.
TCATCAGTCCGTCGAAGGACTGGATCTCGCGCATCGCCTCCTCGAGCTGGTCGGGGTCGAGGTGGGGGAACTCGTCGACGCCGGAGTGCAGCAGGAAGCACTTGAAGCCGAAGACGCCGGCGTCGTGCAGTCCGCGCAGCTCGGGCACGTTGCCCGGGATCGCGCCGCCCCAGAAGCCGACGTCGACGAAGGCCTGGCTCTCGGCGGTCTTCCTCTTCAGCTCCAGGGCCGGTACGTCGCAGGTCGGCGGGATGCTGTTGAGCGGCATGTCCACGATCGTGGTGACGCCACCGGCGGCCGCGGCACGGGTGGCGGACGCGAAGCCCTCCCACTCGGTGCGGCCGGGGTCGTTGACGTGGACGTGCGAGTCGACGACGCCGGGCAGGAGCACCTCGTCGGGACCGAGCTCGAGCACCTCGCGCGCGTCCAGGTCGGCAGTGACCGCCTCGATCGCGACGACCTTGCCGTCGCGCACGCCGATGCAGCGCGCGACCTCGCCGTGCGGGGTCACCACCCGCTGCGCGCGGACCACCAGGTCCAGCTCCATGTCAGCCACCTCCACCACAGATCATCCTCCAACCGTCGCAACGAGGGTGCGTTGGCGACCGAGTCCCTCGACCTCAGCCTCCACGACCTGCCCCTCCCGGAGGAAGGGCCGCGGCTCCGGTCGCCCGGCGGCGACCCCGCCGGGCGTGCCGGTCAGCAGCAGGTCCCCGGGCTCGAGCGTCATCAGGGTGCTGACGTAGGCGAGCAGGGCGCCGACGCCGTGCGCCATCCGTCCGGTCGAGCCGCACTGGCGCCGCTCGCCGTCGACCCACAGCTCGAGGGCGAGCGCCTGCGGGTCCCCGACCTCGTCGGGGGTCACCAGCCACGGACCGATCGGCGTGAACGTGTCCGCGCACTTGCCCTTCGCCCAGGTCGGGCCGGCCGCGATCCGCGAGCGCTCACTGAGGTCGTCGGCGGTCAGGTAGCCGCCGACGGCCGCCAGCGCCTCCTCGGCGGAGGCGCAGCGGCGCAGCCGCCGGCCCAGGACGACACCGAGCTCGACCTCGTGGTCGCTGGTCGTCGAGCCGGACGGGAGCTCGATGGCGTCGTACGGGCCGGAGACGGACGTGGACGGCTTGAGGAACACGACCGGCTCGTCCGGGATCCGTGCCCCGGCCTCCTCGGCGTGGTCCTCGTAGTTGAGGCCGATGCCGACGACCTTGCCCGGTCGCGCGACCGGCGGCCCGATCCGGGTGCCGTCGGGGACCACCGGCAGCACGCCGGCCGCCAGTGCCTCCCGGACCACGCGCAGCCGCACCGGGTCGCCGAGCAGGTCGCCGTCGACCTCGGGCACGACCGGCGACAGGTCGCGCAGCACGCCGGCGTCGTCGAGGCCCGCGGGCCGCTCGCGGCCGGGGGGACCCACTCGGAGCAGCTTCATGCGTTCTCCTTGATCCGGGTAGTCCGGTCGGGACCGGCGAGGTGCGCGGCGGCGATCTGCTCACCGAGCCGTTCGAGCAGGGGAATGCCGTCGGTCAGGCAGCGCTGCAGGTCGGGCTCGACGTCCGCGAGTGCGTACGCCGCCTCGATGCCGGCGGCCCGCATCCGGGCGGGATCGAGCCGGTTGACGCCACACACGGCGACGACGGGCACGCCGGCCCGGCCGGCCGCGGCCGCTATGCCGGCGGGCGCCTTGCCGTGCAGGGTCTGCTCGTCCAGCGCGCCCTCGCCGGTGACGACGAGGTCGACCCCGGGGAGCCTGTCGTGGAAGCCGACGAGGTCGAGCACCAGCTCGATCCCGGAGCGCAGCTCGGCTCCCAGCACGGCGAGCGCCGCGAAGCCCACCCCTCCGGCCGCACCGGCACCCGGGCGGTCGCGGACGTCGGCGCCGGTGTCGGCCGCCAGGACGTCGGCCCAGTGGCCGAGGGCGGCGTCGAGGCGTCGTACCTGGTCCGGCGTGGCGCCCTTCTGCGGGGCGTAGACCGCGGCGGCGCCGCACGGACCGGTGAGCGGGTTGTCGACGTCGCAGGCGACGGTGATGACCACGCCCTCGATGCGGCGGCGGACGTCGCCGAGGTCCAGACCTGCCACCTCACCGAGGGAACCGCCGCCGTCGGCGACCTCGTCGCCGTCGGCCGTCAGCAGCCGCGCGCCGAGACCGCGCAGCAGGCCTGCGCCGCCGTCGGTGCTGGCGCTGCCGCCGATGCCGAGCACGACCTGCCGGCAGCCGGCGTCGATCGCCGCCGCCAGTGCCTCACCGGCACCGCGGCTGGAGGCCCGCAACGGGTCCGGGGCGCCGGGCAGGCGCACCAGCCCGGCCGCATCGGCCAGCTCGACGACGGCGAGGTCGCCGCCGCGGGCGTAGGCCGTGCGGACCGGCTCACCGGTCGGACCGGTGACGGTGACGGGCACCAGTGCGAAGCCGGCAGCCTCGGCAGCGGCGAGCGTCCCGTCGCCACCGTCGGCGACCGGGACGGCGTCGACGACGGCGGCGGGGACGACGCGACGCAGACCTGTGCCCACCGCCGCCGCGACGTCGGCGGCGGTGAGCGATCCCTTGAACTTGTCGGAGGCGATCAGGACACGAGGCGGTACGCGCGACTGCACGGCGACCCCGGTCAGTCCAGCGGGACGAGGGCCGTCGGGGCGTGCTCGCCGCGCTCGGCGAGGTCCTCGAACTCGACGACACCGTCGATCTCCAGGCCCATCGACACGTTGGTCACGCGTTCGAGGATGACCTCGACCAGGACGGGGACGCGGTACTCCGCCATCAGCGCCTTGGCCTTCTCGAACGCCGCGCCGAGGTCGGCCGGGTCGGTGACCCGGAGCGCCTTGCAGCCCAGGCCCTCGGCCACCTTGAGGTGGTCGACCCCGTAGCCGTTGACCTCGGGGCTGTTGACGTTGTCGAAGGACAGCTGCACGCAGTAGTCCATCTCGAACCCGCGCTGGGCCTGGCGGATCAGGCCGAGGTAGGAGTTGTTCACGACCACGTGGATGTAGGGGATGTTGAACTGCGCCCCCACGGCCAGCTCCTCGATGAGGAACTGGAAGTCGTAGTCGCCGGACAGCGCGACGACCTGGCCGTCGGGGTCGGCGGTCGCGACGCCCAGCGCGGCCGGCAGCGTCCAGCCCAGCGGCCCGGCCTGGCCGGCGTTGATCCAGTGGCGCGGCTTGTAGACGTGCAGCAGCTGCGCGGCCTGGATCTGCGAGAGCCCGATCGTGGTGACGTAGCGGGTGTCGGCGCCGAACGCGCGGTTCATCTCCTCGTAGACGCGCTGCGGCTTGATCGGGATGTCGTCGAAGTGCGTCCTGCGCTGCAGGGTGCGCTTGCGCTCCGCGCAGTCCTCCGCCCAGGTGGAGCGGTCGGCGAGTGCTCCGGCCGCGGCCCGCTCGCGGGCGACCTCGACGAGCACCTCCAGCGCCGCCTTCGCGTCGGAGACGATGCTGTAGTCGGGCGCGAACACCCGGCCGATCTGGGTCGGTTCGATGTCGATGTGCACGAAGGTGCGGTCCTTCGTGTAGGTCTCGACGGAGCCGGTGTGGCGGTTGGCCCACCGGTTGCCGATGCCGAGCACGAAGTCGCTCGCCAACATCGTCGCGTTGCCGTAGCGGTGCGAGGTCTGCAGGCCGACCATGCCGGCGTTGAGCGGGTGGTCGTCCGGGATCGTGCCCCAGCCCATCAGGGTCGGCACGACCGGTACGCCGGTCACCTCGGCCAGCTCGACGAGCAGGTCGGCGGCGTCGGCGTTGACGATGCCGCCACCCGCGACGATCAGCGGTCGCTCCGACGCGGCGAGCAGGTCGAGCGCCTTCTGGGCCTGCGCACGGCTGGCGGCCGGCTTCGGGACCGGCAGCGGCTCGTAGGTGTCGATGTCGAACTCGATCTCGGCCTGCTGGACGTCGATCGGCAGGTCGACCAGGACCGGACCCGGGCGACCTTCGCGCATCAGCTGGAAGGCCTTCTGGAAGGTGCCCGGGACCTGCGCAGGCTCCATCACGGTGACGGCCATCTTCGTCAGCGGCCGGGCGATCGAGGCGATGTCGACCGCCTGGAAGTCCTCCTTGTGCAGCTTGGCGACCGGCGCCTGGCCGGTGATGCACAGGATCGGGATCGAGTCGGCGGACGCCGAGTAGAGGCCGGTGACCATGTCGGTGCCGGCCGGGCCCGACGTACCGATGCAGACACCGATGTTGCCGGCCCTGGCCCGGGTGTAGCCCTCCGCCATGTGCGAGGCGGCCTCGACGTGGCGGGCGAGCACGTGCTTGAGGCCGCCGTGCCTGCGCATCGCGCTGTAGAAGGGGTTGATCGCGGCGCCGGGCAGGCCGAAGAGCTGCGTGGCGCCCTCCTTCTCCAGGATCAGGACGGCGGCGTCGACCGCGCGCATGCGTGCCATGTCAGTTCTCCCCGTTCCCGGAGCCGTTGTCGGAGGTGCGGCCGCTGAGGCGCTCGACACCCCGCAGCAGGCCGGAGTGGTCCAGGCCGCCGTCGCCGTTGGCCTTCGCGCTCGCCATCAGCTGCGCGACGAGCGCGCCGAGCGGCGCGACCACGCCGGCCTCGCGGGCAGCGGCGGTGACGATGCCGAGGTCCTTGTGGTGGAGCTCGATGCGGAAGCCGGGCCGGAAGGAGCGCGTGAGCATGTTCTCCTTCTTCTGGTTCAGCACGGCCGAACCGGCGAGGCCGCCGCCGAGCACCTCGAGCGCCGCCTTCGTGTCGACGCCGTAGGCCTCGAGGAAGACGACGGCCTCGGCCAGTGCCTGGATGTTGGCGGCGACGATGAGCTGGTTGGCGGCCTTCACGGTCTGGCCGGCACCGCTCGGACCGACGTGGACGACGGTCTTGCCGACGACCTCGAAGACCTCGCGGGCGGCCTCGAAGTCGTCGGCCGAGCCACCGACCATGATCGAGAGCGCGGCGTTGCGGGCGCCGGCCTCGCCGCCGGAGACGGGGGCGTCGAGCAGCCGGAAGCCCCTGGCCTCCGCCTGCTCGGCGAGTGCGGCGGTGACGTCGGGGCGGATGCTGGAGAAGTCGATGACCAGCGCGCCGGGCGCGGCGTGGCCGAAGACTCCGCCCTCGCCCGCGAGGACGGCCTCGACGTCCGGTGAGTCCGGCACCATCACGCAGACGACGTCGGCGTCCTTGACGGCGTCGGCGATCGAGTCGGCCGCACGACCGCCCGCCTCGACGAGCGGCTGGGCCTTGTCCGGCGTGCGGTTGTAGCCGGCGACGGAGTGGCCGGCGGTGGCCAGGTGGACAGCCATCGGGCTGCCCATGATGCCGAGGCCGATGAAGGCGATGTTGGTCATGGGAGGTCCTTTCAGGAGGAGATCGCAGACGTGGCGGCGCGGCGCTCGCGCGGGAGCCATGTGAAGCTGTCGGCCGAGGTCGTCGCGGGCTTGTACTCGAGGCCGACCCAGCCGGTGTAGCCGGCGGCGTCGAGGGCGGCGAGCTGCCGGTCGAGCGGGAGGCTGCCGGTGCCCGGCTCGTTGCGACCGGGGGCGTCGGCGACCTGGACGTGCGCGACGCGGGCGGCGTGCTGCGCGATGACCGCGTCGACGTCGTCGCCGTTGACGGCCAGGTGGTAGAGGTCGGCCAGCAGGCCGACATTGGGCTCGCCCGTCCGGTCGATCACGGCGAGGGCGTCGGCCGCGGTCAGCAGCGGGTAGCGCTCGGCGCCGCTGACGGGCTCGACCAGGACGGTGCCACCGATGCGGGCGGCGGCACGGGCGGCCAGGGCGAGGTTCTCCGCGCCGAGCTCGTCCTGGGCCTCCGGGGCGACGTCGTCGACCCGGTTGCCGTAGAGCGCGTTGAAGGCCGTGCAGCCGAGTCGCTCGCCGATGCCGACGGTGACGTCGAGGTTGTCGCGGAACTCCGCCGAGCGGGCCGGCCAGGACACCAGGCCGCGGTCACCGGCCGGCATGTCGCCGGCGAAGAAGTTGAGGCCGACGAGCTGGACGCCGGCGTCCCGGACGGCCGCGACGAACGCGTCGACGTCCTTGTCGGCGGGCACGGCCTCGGCGAACGGCCACCAGAACTCGACGGCGTCGAAGCCGGCCGCCTTGACGGCCGCCGGGCGCTCGAGCAGGGGGAGCTCGGTGAACAGGATCGAGCAGTTCACCTCGTACCGGAGCTGGTGCGTCATCTCTCGTCCTTCCGTACTGTGGAATATCTTTTCTGTTACACGGAACATTAAGGACGTGACCGCGATCACGTCAACCCCGCACGGCCTGCTGCGGGCAATCCGCCAGCGAGACTCCCCCGGACGGGCTCGCGCGTTGTACCTTCCTCCAAGGGCCGACGACGAGGGGTGGACCGTGCTGCTGTCGGAGCTGCTGGAGACGCCCGGGCTCGGGCTGCGCGTCCTGCACGCCCCGCCGGGCTCGCTGGAGCACCCCGTGGGGCGCACCATCACCATCGACCTGCTCGAGCCGGGACGGTTCCTGACCGGCGGCGAGCTGGTCCTGACCGGCCTGGTCTGGCGCCGCGGCCCGGCGGACAGCGAGACCTTCGTGGCCTCGATCGCGTCCCGGGGCGCCGGCGGGCTGCTGGCCGGCGCGGCCCTGCTCGGCGGCATCCCCGACGACCTCGTCGATGCCTGCCGGCGCCACGAGCTGGCCCTCGTCGAGGTGCCCGTCGACGTGCCCTTCGCCGACATCACCGAGCACGTCGCGGCCGCCGGCGCGGCCGGCGCGAGCGCCCGGCTCTCGGCCAGCCTCGTGCGCCAGCGCCAGCTGCTCTCCGCCATCGCGTCCGGCCGCAGCCTCGACGAGCTGGCCGCCCGGGTGGCGGCCGAGGTCGGCCACCCGTGCCGCGTGCTGACCGCCAGCGGGCGCCACGTCGTCCCCGGCCCCGGCGAGCTCGACGCAGCGACCGTCGACGCCCTCACCCGCTGCTTCCTCACCGCCGACCTGCTGCCCGCCGTCGCCGAGTCCGCCGGTACGACGTACTCGCTCCTGTCCGTCGGCTCGGGGCTCGCCGACCGGCTCACCGGCTGGGCCCTGGTGGTCGAGGGGGACCACCGCACCTGGCCCCAGGACGAGCTCGACGCGATCCACGAGCTCGGTGCGATCGCCGCCCTGGACCGGTCCCGGCGCGACGAGGGGCTACGCGTGCTGCGTCCGCTCGCCGCCGAGACGCTGGCGCAGGTGGAGGCCGGCGCGCCCCCGCCGGAGATCGCGACCCGGCTACGCCAGACCGGGCTGCACCCCGACCGTCCGCTCGTCCTCGCGGTCGCCGAGCTCTCCGGCAGCGGGTCGCCCGAGATGGCCGCCGCCGTGCTGGAGGACGTCGCACTGGCCGTGGGCGCATCCGTCGTGGCCAGTGCCCGCGACGGCAGCGTCGTCGCGTTCCTGCCCGCTGGCCCGGGCCTGACCGAGCAGCTGCGACGAGCGCTCACCCGGCTGGCGCCGGGCCTGCACCGGGGCTCGCTGTCGGTCGGCCTCAGCGGCGAGAGCGGGATCGACGCCCTGGCCGGCGCGCTGGAGGAGGCCCGCTTCGCGCACCGGGTCGCCCGCTCCGGCGGGGGCGCGGTCGCGCTGGTCGGCTCCGAGGAGGTCACGTCGCACGTGCTCCTGCTCGCCACGGTCCCCGACGACGTACGCCGCACCTACGCGCAGCGGGTGCTGGGCCAGGTGCTCGACCACGACCAGCGCAGCGGGGGCGAGCTGGTCGCGACCCTGGCGGAGTTCCTCGCCTGCTCGGGGTCGTGGACCCGGACCGCCGAGGCGCTCCACCTCCACGTCAACACGGTGCGCTACCGGATCGCCCGGGTCGAGGAGCTGACCGGGCGCGACCTGTCGACGCTCGAGGACCGGGTGGACGTCTTCCTCGCACTGAAGTCGCTCTGACGACCCTGCGGGGCCTTGGAGGATCACACAAGGCAGACCGGGTGGACGGACCCATCTTCGGAGGATCGGCGGGTGCCCCGGCCCCACCCGCCGGGGTGATGCTGTGTCCCGGGTCACAGTGAGGGCCCGCCCCCGTGCGCCGAGAGAGGTCTGAGGCGATGAAGGTGACGAAGAAGAAGGCTCCCCGCCCGGACGGAGCCATGGTCCACCCGGTGGACGAGGTGCTCCCCGCGGGCAAGCTCGCGGTCTACGGCACGCAGCACGTGCTGGCGTTCTACGCCGGCGCGGTCATCGTGCCGATCCTGCTGGCCAACTCGATCGGGCTCAGCACCGACCAGCTGGTCCACCTGATCAACGCCGACCTGTTCACGTGCGGCATCGCGTCGATCATCCAGTCGGTCGGCTTCTGGAAGGTCGGCGTCCGGCTCCCGCTGCTCCAGGGCGTCACGTTCACCGCCGTGTCGCCGATGATCGCCATCGGGCTCGCGGCCGGCGGAGGCACCGACGGCCTGCTCGTCATCTACGGCGCGGTCATCGTGGCGGGTCTCGCGACCTTCTTCATCGCGCCCTTCTTCAGCCGGCTGATCCGGTTCTTCCCGCCGGT
The DNA here is from genome assembly GCA_964487275.1 of uncultured Nocardioides sp. GTDB lineage: Bacteria > Actinomycetota > Actinomycetes > Propionibacteriales > Nocardioidaceae > Nocardioides. The sequence goes on from CAZAQE010000033.1 coordinate 8,435, forward strand.
CGTGACCGGCTCGGTGATCACCATCATCGGCATCGCGCTGCTGCCCGTCGCGGCCGCCGACGCCACCGGCGGCGCCGGCCCGACCTCCGACCCGACCAGCGGCCGCAACCTGGCCTACGCGATGGGCACCCTCGCGCTGATCGTGGTCATCCAGCGCGTCTTCAAGGGCTTCATGGCGACCGTCGCCGTGCTGGTCGGCCTGGTCGTCGGCACCCTCGTCGCCTGGGCGCTGGGCGACGCGCACTTCGACGCCGTGGCCGAGTCCGGCTGGGTCGGCGTCACCACGCCCTTCCACTTCGGCTGGCCGCAGTTCTCCTTCGCCGCCATCGTCTCGATGATCGTGGTCATGCTGATCACGGCGGTGGAGACCACCGGCGACGTGTTCGCCACCGGCGAGATCGTCGAGAAGCGGGTGGGCCGTGAGGACATCGCCCGCGCCCTGCGGGCCGACGGCCTCGCCACCACCCTCGGCGGCACCCTGAACTCCTTCCCCTACACCTGCTTCGCCGAGAACGTGGGGCTGGTCCGGCTCACCCAGGTCAAGAGCCGCTGGGTGGTCGCCGCCGCGGGCGCCATCATGATCCTGCTCGGGCTGCTGCCCAAGGCCGGTGCGATCGTCGCCGGCATCCCGCACCCGGTCCTGGGCGGCGCCGCCCTGGCCATGTTCGCCACCGTCGCCGTGGTCGGCTTCCAGACCCTGACCAAGGTCGACTTCCACGACCACCGCAATGTCGTCATCGTGGCCACCAGCGTCGGACTGGCGATGTACGTCACCGCGCAGCCGCAGGTCTCCCAGGCGGTCCCGGACTGGGCCGAGATCATCTTCGGCAGCGGCATCACCCTCGGCAGCATCACCGCGATCGTGCTCAACATCGTCTTCCACCACATCGGCAAGGACTTCGGCCCCGCCGTGGCCGGGATGCCCGGCGACACGATCCGCCTCGACCAGGTCAACCAGATGGGCCGCTCCGAGTTCGTCGACACCTTCGCCGGCCTCTTCCAGGGGCCGCGCTGGATGGTGGAGCGGGCCTGGGACCAGCGCCCCTTCGCCGACACCCACGCGCTGCGCCGCGCCTTCCAGGAGGCCCTGTTCAGCGGCTCCCCCGAGGAGCAGCGCGAGCTGATCGAGGCCTACCCCGAGCTGGGCTCGCGCCTGGTGTCGGAGGGCCGCGTCGGCCAGGAGTCGCTGCGCGACCAGTCCTCGCGCGGCCTGACCCACCTGGCGGAGCCCGACCAGGAGGCACTGACCGCTCTCACCGAGGCCTACCGCGAGCGGTTCGGCTTCCCGCTGGTCATCTCGGTCCGCGACGCGACCTCGCTCGACCGAATCCTCGCCGAGGGGCGCGAACGGCTGGGAAACTGTGAGAGGCAGGAGCACGCCGCGGCGCTGATCGAGATCGCCAAGATCGCCGGCCACCGCTTCGACGACTTCCTCCGCGAGGCCAACCCGATCCACAGCGCACGCACCCGCACCCCCTGGAGCAGTCAGCGATGAGCCAGCCAGCGTCGAGCCAGCCAGCGTCGAGCCAGCCAGCGTCGAGCCAGCCAGCGTCGAGCCAGCCA
>CAZAQE010000033.1:10097-54211 GCA_964487275.1 uncultured Nocardioides sp.
GAGCCAGCCAGCGTCGAGCCAGCCAGCGTCGAGCCAGCCAGCGTCGAGCCAGCCAGCCACGCGTCCGGCGAGCATCACGGTCAACGGCGACGAGGTGCCCCTGGACGGCATCGCCGCCCACACCACGACGCTGGACTGGCTGCGCGGCCGAGGCCTGACCGGCGCGAAGGAGGGCTGCGCCGAGGGCGAGTGCGGCGCCTGCTCGGTGCTCGTCGCGCGGCCGGGCACCGACCCCGGGACCGGCACCCCGACCGAGTGGACCGCGGTCAACGCGTGCCTCGTGCCGGTGGCGGCGCTCGACGGCCAGGAGGTCGTCACCAGCGAGGGCCTCGGCACCAGCAACGACCTGCACCCGGTCCAGCAGGAGCTCGCCGTGCGCGGCGGCTCCCAGTGCGGCTACTGCACGCCCGGCTTCGTCTGCAGCCTGGCCGCGGAGTTCTACCGCCCCACCCGTACGACGACCGGGGACGCGTCCTGCGACCACGAGCACGGGCCCAACGGCGTCGACCTGCACGCGCTGAGCGGCAACCTGTGCCGCTGCACCGGCTACCGCCCGATCCGCGACGCAGCCTTCGCGCTCGGCTCGCCCGAGCCCGGCGACGCCTTCGCGGCCCGTCAGGCCCAGGCGCCGCCAGCGCCACGTCCGACCCGGCTGGCCATCGACGGCGCCGAGTTCGTGCGGCCGCAGACCCTCGCCGAGGCGCTCGACCTGCTGGTCGAGCGACCCGACGCCCAGGTCGTCGCCGGCTCCACCGACTGGGGCGTCGAGGTCAACATCCGCGGCGTCCGGGCGCCCCTCGTGGTGGCCGTCGACCGGCTCGCCGAGCTGCGCGGGCTGACCTTCGCCGCCGACCACGTCGAGATCGGCGCGGCGCTGACGCTGACCGAGGTCGAGCGCCGCCTCTCCGGACGGGTCCCGCTCCTGGCCGAGGTGTTCCCGCAGTTCGCCTCCCGGCTGATCCGCAACGGCGCCACCATCGGCGGCAACATCGGCACCGGGTCCCCGATCGGCGACACCCCGCCGGCGCTGCTCGCCCTGGACGCCGACGTCGTGCTCGCCTCGCCGCGCGGCGAGCGGACCGTTGCCCTCGCCGACTACTTCACCGGCTACCGCCAGACCGTGCGCACCGACGACGAGCTGATCCGCGCGGTTCGGCTGCCGCTCCCGCTGGCGCCCGTCACCGGCTTCCACAAGATCGCGAAGCGCCGCTTCGACGACATCTCGAGCGTCGCCGTCGGCTACGCGCTCGACGTCACCGGCGGCACCGTGGTCCGCGCCCGGATCGGGCTCGGCGGCGTCGCCGCGACCCCCCTGCGTGCCGTCGCGACCGAGGACGCACTCGTGGGCCGGCCCTGGACCGAGGACACGGTGCGCCGCGCCGCCGCCGTGCTCGCCGGGGAGGGGACGCCGATGGACGACCACCGCGCGAGTGCGGCGTACCGCTCGGCGATGCTGGGCCAGTCGCTGCTGCGCCTCTTCCACGACCACGCCGACCGCGAGGAGGTGCCGGCATGAGCCACCTGTCCGAGCGTCCCGAGAACCCGGTCGTCGGGATCCCCCTCCCCCACGAGAGCGCCGCCCTGCACGTGACCGGCGAGGCGCTCTACACCGACGACCTGGTCGGCCGCACCGCCGGCGCGCTGCACGCGTGGCCGGTCCAGGCCCCGCACGCGCACGCGATGGTGACGGGGCTGCGCCCCGAGCCGGCGTACGACGTCGCGGGCGTCGTGCGCGTGCTGACCGCCGCCGACGTGCCCGGTGTCAACGACGCCGGCGTGAAGCACGACGAGCCGTTGTTCCCGACCGAGGTGATGTTCCACGGCCACGCCGTGTGCTGGGTGCTCGCCGAGACGCAGGAGGCCGCCCGGCTCGGTGCCGCCGCGGTCGAGGTCGACTACGAGCCGCTGCCCTCGCTGGTGACCGTGCAGGAGGCGATCGCCGCGGAGAGCTTCCAGGGCGCGCGCCCGCACCTCGAGCGTGGCGACGTCACGGGGGCGCTGGAGGACGCGGCCCACGTCTTCGAGGGCGAGTTCGAGTTCGCCGGCCAGGAGCACTTCTACCTCGAGACCCACGTCTCGCTCGCGCTCGTCGACGAGGGCGGCCAGGTGCTCGTGCACAGCAGCACGCAGCACCCGTCGGAGACCCAGGAGATCGTCGCCCACGTGCTCGGCGTGCCGAGCCACGCGGTCACCGTGCAGTGCCTGCGGATGGGCGGCGCGTTCGGCGGCAAGGAGATGCAGCCCCACGGGTACGCCGCCATCGCCGCGCTGGGCGCCACGCTGACCGGCCGGCCGGTACGGCTGCGCCTCAACCGCACCCAGGACATGACGATGTCCGGCAAGCGCCACGGCTTCCACAGCACGTGGCGGGTCGGCTTCGACGCGGACGGCCTGCTGGTCGGCCTCGAGGCGACCCTGACCGCCGACGGCGGGTGGAGCCTCGACCTGTCCGAGCCCGTGCTGGCGCGGGCCCTGTGCCACATCGACAACGCCTACTGGGTGCCGAACGTGCGCGTCGACGGTCGGATCGCCCGGACCCACAAGACCTCGCAGACCGCGTTCCGCGGATTCGGCGGGCCGCAGGGGATGCTGGTGATGGAGGACCTGCTCGGCCGCTGCGCGCCCCTCCTCGGCATCGACCCGATCGAGCTGCGGCGGCGCAACTTCTACCGCGGGCACCACACCACGCCCTACGGCCAGCCGGTGCGCCACGCGGACCGCCTCGAGGCGTGCTGGGACCAGGTCGCGGAGTCGGGCGAGGTCGCCCGTCGTCGTACCGAGATCGCGGAGTTCAACCGCCAGAACCCCCATGCCAAGCGGGCTCTGGCGATGACGCCGGTGAAGTTCGGCATCTCGTTCAACCTCACCGCCTTCAACCAGGCCGGTGCGCTGGTGCACGTCTACAAGGACGGCTCGGTGCTGATCAACCACGGTGGCACCGAGATGGGCCAGGGCCTGCACACCAAGATGCTGCAGGTCGCGGCGACCACGCTCGGCGTCCCGCTGGCGCACGTCCGGCTCGCACCGACGCGCACCGACAAGGTGCCGAACACGTCGGCCACGGCCGCCAGCTCGGGTGCCGACCTCAACGGCGCGGCGATCAAGAACGCCTGCGAGCAGATCCGCGAGCGGCTGGCCCAGGTCGCCGGCGGACGGCTCGGGATCAGCCCCGCCGACGTGCGCTTCGACGCCGGCACGGTGCGCGGCATCTCCGCCGCGTCGGGCTCGCTCGGCTGGGACGAGCTGGTCAACACCGCCTACCACCAGCGCGTCCAGCTGTGGGCGGCCGGCTTCTACCGGACCGAGGGCCTGCACTGGGACGCCGCCAGCATGCGCGGCGAGCCGTTCAAGTACTTCGCCTACGGCGTCGCCGCCGCCGAGGTCGAGGTCAGTGGCTTCACCGGCGCCTACACCCTGCGCCGGGTCGACATCGTGCACGACGTCGGCGACAGCCTCAGCCCGCTCATCGACATCGGCCAGATCGAGGGCGGCTTCGTCCAGGGCGCCGGCTGGCTGACCCTGGAGGACCTGCGCTGGGACACCTCCGACGGTGCGAGCCGCGGCCGGCTGGCGACCCAGGCGGCGAGCACCTACAAGCTGCCGAGCTTCTCCGAGATGCCCGAGGTCTTCCGGGTGACCCTGCTGGAGAAGGCCCACGAGGAGGGCGCGGTCTACGGCTCGAAGGCCGTGGGCGAGCCGCCGCTCATGCTCGCCTTCTCCGTGCGCGAGGCGCTGCGTGAGGCGGCCGCGGCGTTCGGCCCGGCCGGCACGAGCGTCGAGCTCGCCAGCCCGGCGACGCCGGAGGCGGTCTTCTGGGCGCTCGACCGTGCCCGGACCCCGGCCACGCCCGAGCCCGGCACCGACACCGGCGCCGAGCCGGTGCTCGCCGGCGGGAGGTGACGGGAGGTGGAGTGGCTCAAGGCGGTGCAGCGGCTGCGGGAGCAGCGGGTGCCCGGCGTCCTGGTGACCCTCTCCGCGGTGCGCGGCCACTCGCCGCGCGAGGCCGGCGCCAAGATGGTCGTCGCGGCCGACCGCACCTGGGCCAGCGTCGGCGGCGGCAACCTCGAGGCGGTCGCGATCGAGCGCGCCCGGGCCATGCTGGCGTCGGGCACCGCGACGCCCGAGACCGTTGCGTGCTCGCTCTCCGACAAGGCGCCCTACCAGCACGGCGTGCAGTGCTGCGGCGGCGAGGTCGAGCTGCTGCTGGAGCCGCTTCCCGTCGTACCCTCCGTCGCGATCTTCGGCATGGGCCACGTCGGCCTCGAGCTCGCGCGCGTCCTCGCCCGCCACGACATCGAGCTGCACCTCGTCGACTCGCGTGCCGACCAGCTCGAGCCGGCGCAGCTGCGCGCCCTGGACGACGCGGTCGCCGGCGTGCACGTGCACCGGGTGCCGGTCCTGCCCGAGCTCGTCGTCGGCGAGCTGCCCGCCGGGACGCACGTGCTGGTCATGACGCACGACCACGCGGAGGACGCCGCCCTGTGCGACGCCGCGATCCGGTCCAGCCACCTCGCGACGATCGGGCTGATCGGCTCGAGCGCGAAGTGGACCCGCTTCAAGGCCAAGCTCGCCGACGAGGGCCACTCCCCCGAGGCGATCGCCCGCATCACCACCCCCATCGGCCTGCCCGACCTGCCCGGCAAGGAGCCGGCCACGATCGCGGTCAGCGTCGCGGCGTGGCTTCTGCAGGTGTTCGCGCGCGAGGCCGTGCCCTCTGCTTCCGCCACCCGACCCGAGGTGACCCAGTGACGCTCTTCCGGGGAACCTTCCTCGACACCCCCACCGACCCCTTCGCCGGCGGCGCGCTGCGCGCCGAGCAGGACGGCGCGGTGGTCGTCCGCGACGGCGTGATCGCCGCCCGCGGCGGCTTCGCCGAGGTGCGGACGCAGCACCGGGACGAGGAGGTGGTCGACCTGTCCGGCGGCGTCGTGCTCCCCGGCTTCGTCGACACGCACGTGCACTTCCCGCAGGTGCGCGTGATCGGCGGCCTCGGCATGCCCCTGCTCGACTGGCTCGACCAGTGCGCGCTGCCCGAGGAGGCCCGGCTCGCCGACACGTCGTACGCCGCCGGCGTCGCGACGGACTTCGTCCGCGGCCTGGTCGGCGCCGGCACCACGACCGCGCTCGTCTTCGGCAGCCACTTCGCCGGTGCGGTCGACGCGGTCTTCACCGAGGCCGCGCGGGTGGGACTGCGGATCACCAGCGGGCTGGTCGTCAGCGACCGGCTGCTCCGCGACGACCTACTGACCTCGCCGGAGCGGGCCCTCGAGGAGTCAGTCGCGCTGGCCGCGCGGTGGCACGGGAGGGGACGGGCCCGCTACGCCGTGACGCCGCGCTTCTCGCTGTCGTGCACCGACGACATGCTCGCCGCCTGTGCCGAGGTCCTGGCCGCCGCGCCGGGGGCGATGACGACCTCCCACGTCAACGAGAACGTGCGCGAGATCGAGGGTGTCCGCGACCTCCACGGGTGCGAGTACGTGGCGTCGTACGACCGCCACGGCCTGGTCGGCGCGGGCACCGTGCTGGCCCACGACGTGCACCCGACCGACGCCGACCTCGAGGTCCTCGGTGCTCGCGGGGCAGCCGTCGCGCACTGCCCGACGAGCAACGCCGCCCTCGGCAGCGGGCTCTTCCCGCTCGCCCGGCACCGCGCGCACGGCGTACGGGTCGCGCTCGGCTCCGACGTCGGCGCCGGCACCGGCTTCTCGCTGCTCAAGGAGGGCCTGCAGGCGTACTTCGTGCAGCAGCTCCTCGGCGAGCACGGCGTCGCCCTGGCCCCGGCCCACCTGCTCCACCTCGCCACCGCCGCCGGCGCGGACGCGCTCGGCCTCGCCGGCCAGGTCGGCGACTTCTCCGTCGGCCGCCGCTTCGACGCCCAGTGGGTCCAGCCCGCCGGGGGCACGCCGCTCGACGTCGGCCTGGCCCACGCCGGATCGCCGGAGGACGCCCTGGCGCGGGTGTTCGCGCTCGGCACGCCCGCGGACGTGCGGGGAGTGTGGATCGACGGGGCGCTGGTGGGTGGCGAGTCGATCGAGCCGGCGTCGGCCCTGCGCGTGGTCTGAGGTACGGCGGCCTCAGCGCACCACCCGCAGCAGCTCCGCCGCGATCTGCGGCACCCGCTCCCGCACCACCCGCGTCGTCGGCCCGGACACGGACACCGCCAGCGGGAAGGGCGCGGACAGCACGGGCACCGCGACGCAGCGGGCGGCGTACTCGTCCTCCTCGTCGTCCAGCGCGAAGCCGCGGCTGCGGACGCCCTCGAGGTCGGTGAACAGCTCGTCGACGCTGCCGACGGTGTGGTTGGTGCGGCGCGGGAGGCCGGTACGACGGACGAGCTCCACCACGGTGTCGTCGGCCAGCTGCGCGAGCATCGCCTTGCCCACCGCGGAGCAGTGGGCCATGGTCCGGTGGTGCGGCGTCGTCGACGTCCGCATCGGGTGGGCGGACTGCACCTGCGCGACGTAGAGGACCGCGTCGCCGCAGAGGGTGGCGGCGCTGGCCGTCTCGCCCGTCGCGCGCTCCAGGCGCTGCAGCCACGGCGTCAACGCCGGGCCCACGGGGTGCAGGGCGAGGCCGCCCAGGGCGACCAGGCGCGGGCCGAGCCGGTAGCGGCGGTCGTGGTCCTGGTGGAGGTACCCGGAGGCGACGAGCGAGCGCACCATCCGGTGGGCCGTCGAGACCGGTGTCCCGCAGGCGGCGGCGAGATCGCTCAGCCCGATCGGCTCGCCGGCGTCGGCGACGTGCTCGAGAAGGCCGAGCGCCCGCCCCAATGACTGGAGCGGGCGCTGCGTGGTGTCCATCGAGACTCCTGACCCCGGGGCCTAGACCTGGTGCTTCGCGGTGTCGGTGCGCTTCGCGATGTCGTCGTCGAGGCGGGCGCCGAGGCTGTCGCGCCGGTCCTCGGACGCGGCGAAGACCGATGCGCCGGACCTGTTCCCGAGGGTGATCTCGTTGAAGAGCACGTTGAGCACGACGGCGACCAGGGCGGTCGCGCTGATGCCCGAGTGCATGATCACGCCGAACCACTCCGGGAACGCGTCCCAGAAGGTCGGCGCCGCGATCGGGATGATGCCGACCGCGATCGCCACGGAGACGATCACCATGTTGAGGTTGTCCTGGTAGTCGACCCGCGACAGGGTGCGGATCCCGCTGGCGGCGACCGAGCCGAAGAGCACGACACCGGCACCACCGAGGACGGGGTACGGGATCGCGGCGACGACCGCGCCGACGACCGGCAGCAGCCCGAGCAGCAGGAGCACGAAGCCGCCGGTGGCGACGACGTAGCGGCTGCGGACGCCGGTCAGGGCGACGAGGCCGACGTTCTGCGCGAACGCGCTGCACGGGAAGGTGCCGAACAACGGGGCGACGGTCGTGGCCGCCATGTCGGCCCGCAGGCCGCCGGCGACGCGCCTGGCGTCGACGTCGGTCTCGACGATCTCGCCGATCGCGAGGATGTCGGCCGTCGTCTCGGTCATGATCACGAGGATCACGATCGTCATCGAGACGATCGCACCGATCTCGAAGGTGGGGCTGCCGAAGTGCAGCACCGGCGGCAGCGCGACCGGGTCGGCGTCACCGACCGACGAGAAGTCGGCCTTGCCGGCGAGGGCCGCGACCACGGTCCCGACGACGAGCCCGATGAGGATCGACAGGCGCGAGATCGCGCCCTGGAAGACCCGGCTGATGACCAGGATGATGAGCAGCGTCAGGCCGGCGTAGCCGATGTTGGTCATCGACCCGAAGTCCGGCGCCGTGTCGTCGTTGCCCATCGCCCAGCGGAAGGCCACCGGCATCAGCGACAGGCCGATGACCGTGATGATCGTGCCGGTGACGACCGCCGGGAACAGCCGCACCAGCTGGGCGAAGAACGACGACAGCACCAGTCCGATCAGGCCGGCGACGATGATCGCGCCGAAGACCGGCCGCAGTCCGTCCTCGCTCGCGATGGTGACCATCGTCGAGACGCTGGCGAACGAGATGCCCTGCACGATGGGCAGCCGGCTCCCGAACGGGCCCAGCCCAAGCGTCTGCAGCAGGGTCGCGAGGCCCGAGACGAACAGGCCGGCGGTCACCAGCAGCGCCAGGTCCGTGCCCGAGAGACCCGCGGCACCGCCGACGATGAGCGGAGGCGCGATCACGCCGCCGTACATCGTCAGGATGTGCTGCGTGCCGTAGGCGAGGAGCTGGCCCGGCGGGTGCCGCTCGTCCTCCGGCCGGGTGGAGACCGGTGCGGCCTCCTTCTTCCTGCGCCCGAGTCGCAGTCCGAGCATGGCCGCCCTCCTCAGCAGAAGCCGGGGATCGCGTGCCAGGCGTTCCCTGCGTCGGGTGCCTCGTCGCGGACGACGGACGCCTCGATCAGGCCGTAGGGACGGTCGGCGGCGAAGAAGACCTCACCCGGGTTGTCGAGCCCGAACGGCGAGAGGTCGGAGAGGAAGTGGTGCTTGTTCGGCGCGGAGAACCTGATCTCCGCGACGTCGGCGTGCTGCTCCAGCACGGCGGTGCCCATGCCGTGCAGCGTCTGCTGCAGCGCCAGGCTGTGGATCTCCGCGAACCGCTGCAGCAGCAGGGCCCGGATCGCGTCGTAGGACTTGTCCCAGTCGACGTCCGTGCCGTCGTACCGCCAGCGGGCGACGAGCGAGGTCGCCAGGATCCGGTCCGTGGTCTCCTGCAGGGTCGTGTACTCGTCCTTCAGGAAGCCGTGGAACTCCGAGCCGGTGGACTTCAGGACGACGAGGTCCTTGATGCCGGACACGACGTGGGCGACCCGGTCCCCGCCACGACCGTCGACGTTGACGACGGTCGTGCGTACGCCGCCTCCCGAGCGGACGAACGAGTGGTCGTGGCCGGCGCCGTCGACCGGGATGCGGTCCCAGGCGTACTCGTCGACCTCGACCCGCGCGCCGTCGGCGGCCGGGCAGGCCTCGAGGTAGCGGTCGGCGAGGGCGAGCGCGAACTCCTCGATCGAGGCGACGCCGACCTTCTTCGCGTAGGCGAAGACGGTGTTCTTCTGGGTGTCGGTCGGCAGGACGTCCTTCTGGTCGCCGCTGGTGTGGGCGTCCTCGAAGCGGCCGCGCAGCGCGGTCGAGACGTTCAGGTCGCGGATCTGGTGGCGGGGCGTGTCGCGGACGATCCGGACGACGCGGTTCTCGGCCTTGCCGTACTGGTTCGGTCCAAGTCGGATGGGCATGTCAGCTCCCTCGGTAGGTGGAGTAGGCGAACGGGCTCAGCAGGAGCGGCACGTGGTGGTGGCGCTGGTCGGCGACGGCGAAGGTGACGGTCACCTCGGGGTAGAAGCACTCCTGGCCGGTCGCCGCGCAGTAGGCGGCGGTGTCGAACCGGAGCTGGTAGGTGCCGGCGGGGACCTGGTCGGGTCCGAGCTCGGCCACCCGGCCGTCGTCGTCGGTGGTGGCCTCGGCGAGGACGGCTGGTTCGTCGTGGATCCGGCTGAGCCGGACCGGGACACCGGCCGCCGGTCGGCCGAGCGCGGTGTCGAGCACGTGGGTGGTGATGGCGCTCATGCGGAGATCTCCTCGTCGGCGGTGAGGACCCGCTCCAGCCGGAGCAGCGCGATCCGGCGCAGCTCGTCGGCGACGACGGCCGCCTCGGTCGCGGGGTCGTTGTCGAGTCGCTCGCGCAGCGCCGCGAGGACCTGCTCGGCGGCCAGGCCCGACGCGCAGATCAGGAAGACCCGGCCGAAGCGCTCCTCGTAGGCACGGTTGCCCTCGGCGAGGGCCTGCGCGGTGGCGTCGTCGGTGCTGACGCCGGCCTGCTCGCGGCGCGACCACGCCGCCTCGGCGTGCTCACCCTCGGCGCGCTCGCCGATGCGTGGGTGCGCGGCCAGCGCCCGCTCGACGTCGGCCTCGGTGAACCGGCGGGCCGCCTCGTCGGCGGTGCGCAGGACGGCCGCCCGGTCGTCGTACGGGCGGGCCGTGAGGACGGCCTCCACCCAGTCCGGCACGTCGCAGCAGGCCTGCAGGGCAGGCCGGACGACGTCCGTCGGTGCGGTGTTGAACAGTTCGAGGTCCATGTCCCCTGCTCTCTCGCTGTGCGGAAAAGTGATTCCGTATGCAAGGAGCGTGACATTGTGACCCGGGTCACGTCAACAGTTTGTTGAAACAATCTGGTTGCGGTCGGGTGACCCCGGACAGGCTGCCCATTCCGTTCGATCGAACGGTTGGGGCAGCTTGTTGTAGCAAAAGGGTGCTCAATCCGTTCGATCGAACGGAACGCGCACCGGCCCACGAGCGCCCACTCAGCCCCTGTCCCGGTTCAGGTAGTTGTAGACCGTGAACCGGGTGACGCCGAGGGCTTCGGCCACGATCTCGGCGCTCTTGCGGAACTCGAACGCACCGCGCTCCTCCAGCAGCCGCACGGCGCGCTGCTTCGCGGGACGGTCGAGGGTGCGCAGGTCGCCGCCGAGCTCGTCGGCGACGTCGGCGAGGAGGGCGTCGAGGCCGGAGGCGGTACGACGCGGGGCGGCCCGTCCCTCGAGGCGGACCTGGAAGGTGATCTGGTCGGCGCCGTGGTCGAGACCGGCGGCGGCGATGGCGGCGAGGGTCGCCAGGACGGCGTCGCGGTCGCCGCGCACCGAGGTGCCGAGCGGGCCGAACTCGCACTCGAGCCCGGCGTCGCGAGCCGCCTCGAGGGCGGCGGTCGCGTGCTCAGGCGGCTCTCCCTCGCCCTTGAAGGGCTCGGTGGTGAACTCCGCTTCGACGCGCATGGCGGCAGGCTAGCCCGCCGCCCTGCGCGAGGGGGTGGTGGTGCTCAGGCTGTGACGGGGCGGCGCGCCAGCTCGGCCAGCTTGCGCTGGTCGACACCGGCGAGCTTGTCGACCTCCTCGACGGCGACCGCGCCGCACTCGACGCCGCGCAGCACGAAGGCAGCCAGCGCCGCCGCCGTGGCCGGCTCGTCGAGGTAGCTCGACTGGCCGCCGTGGACGTAGGCCCGCAGCCGTGCAGCCGCGGTCTCGAGCCCCTCCCGGAAGAAGGAGTACGTCGCGACGTACCGGCTCGGGAGCTGGGCCGGGTGGAGGTCCCAGCCCTGGTAGATCCCGCGCGCCAGCGACCGGCGCACCAGCCGCAGGTGCAGCTGCCAGGCCGCGCGCACGGCCTCGCGGTCGCCGACGGGCAGCACGTTGGTCGAGCCGTCGGAGACGAAGACACCGGTCCCGGCGGCCGCCACCTGCATGACGTCCTTGGCGTGATCGGCGACCGGGTGCTCCATGGACTGGTACGCCGCCGCCACGCCGAGCGAGGCCGAGTAGTCGTAGGTCCCGTAGTGCAGTCCGGTGACCCGCCCACCGCCGGCGGTGATCATCCGCGACACGAGGGCGGTGCCGTCGGGGCCGAGGATCGCCTGGGGCGTCTCGACCTGGATCTCGAAGGACAGGCTGCCGGCGGGGATGTCGTGCGCGGCCTCGAGCGCCTCGAGGGCGGTGACCATGGCGGCGACCTGCTCGACGGAGGTGACCTTCGGCAGCGTGATCACGAAGCCGTCGGTGATTCCGCCCTCGCGGGCCAGCTCGCCGAGGAAGAGGTCGAGGGTGCGCAGCCCGCGGTGGCGGGTGGGCGCCTCGAACGACTTGATCCGGATGCCGTGGAAGGGCGGCGCGCTGCCGTCGCTGACAGTCGCGGCGAGCACCCGCGCGGCGGCGAGCACGGCGGCGTCCTCGTCGGCGTCGGGTCGGGTGCCGTAACCGTCCTCGAAGTCGATGCGCAGGTCCTCGATCGGCTCCGCCTCGAGCTTGGCGGTGACCCGGTCGTAGACCTCGGCAGCGAGGCTGGGCCGCAGGTCGAGCGCCTCGGCGACCTCGATCGCGGAGCGGCCGTGCAGGGCCAGCACGCTGCGCGCGTCCTCGGACCACTCGGCCACCGTGTTCGCGTCGTACCGGTCGCCCGGCACGTAGACGGTGTGCACCGGCTGCCGCACGCCGCGGTCACCGGGGTAGCCCGCGGCGAGGGCGGCATCGGCGTCGGCGAGCGAGCCGTCGAGCTGCGTCACCAGGTCGTCGAGGTGGCTCATGAGGCCACCACGGCGTCGTACGCGGGGAGGGTGAGGAAGTCGACGTACTCGTCGGCGAGCGCGACCTCCTCGAAGATCCGCCGGGCGTCGGCGAAGCGGTGGTCGGTGCCGTCGGCGTTCGCGAGGATCTTCGCCATCTCCTCGTCGAGGACCTGGCGGACGAGGTCGGCGGTGACGACGGTGCCGTCGTCGAGCTTCGACTCGTTGCGGACCCACTGCCAGATCTGGGAGCGGGAGATCTCGGCGGTGGCGGCGTCCTCCATCAGGTTGTGGATGCCGACCGCGCCGAGGCCGCGCAGCCAGGCCTCCAGGTAGAGCAGGGACACCTCGACGTTGTCGCGCAGTCCCCCGGCGGTGATCACGCCGGGGGTCGAGGCAACGTCGAGCAGGTCGTCGGCGCCGATCTCGACGTCGCCGCGCTGCCGCTCGACCTGGTTCGGCCGGTCACCGAGCACGCCGTCGAAGATCTCGCGGCACACGGGGACCAGGTCGGGGTGGGCGACCCACGACCCGTCGAAGCCGTCGCCGGCCTCGCGCTCCTTGTCCTCGCGGACCTTCGCGAAGGCACGGGCGTTGACCTCCTCGTCCTTGCGGCTCGGGATGAATGCGGCCATGCCGCCGATGGCGTGGGCACCCCGGCGGTGGCAGGTCTTCACGAGCAGCTGCGCGTAGGCGCGCATGAAGGGGGAGGTCATGCCCACCGACGCCCGGTCCGGCAGCACGAAGGAGGGCCCGGAGTCCCGGAAGTACTTGATGACGCTGAACAGGTAGTCCCACCGGCCGGCATTGAGGCCGGAGACGTGCTCGCGCAGCTCGTGGAGGATCTCGTCCATCTCGAAGGCGGCGGGGATGGTCTCGATGAGGACGGTCGCGCGGACGGTGCCGTGCGGGATGCCGAGCTCGGACTGGGCGAACGTGAAGACGTCGTTCCACAGGCGAGCCTCGAGGTGGCTCTCCATCTTGGGGAGGTAGAAGTACGGGCCGCTCCCGCGCTCGATGAGCTCCTTCGCGTTGTGGAAGAAGTAGAGGCCGAAGTCGACGAGCGCGCCGACGACCGGTGCGCCGTCGACGAGCAGGTGCTGCTCGTCGAAGTGCCAGCCGCGCGGACGCATCACGATGGTCGCCAGGCGCTGGTCCTGCTTCAGCTCGTAGGTCTTGCCCTGCGGCGAGGTGAACGAGATCCGGCGGCGGATGGCGTCGTACAGGTTGACCTGGCCGCCGACGACATTGGACCAGTGCGGCGTGCTGGCGTCCTCCATGTCGGCGAGCCACACGCGGGCACCGGAGTTGAGGGCGTTGATCGTCATCTTCCGGTCCGTGGGGCCGGTGATCTCGACGCGGCGGTCCTGCAGGTCGGCGGGCGCGGGCGCGACGGTCCAGTCGCCGGCGCGGACGTCGGCGGTCTCCGGCAGGAAGTCCAGGCGGCCCGTGCGGGACACCTCGTCGCGGCGGGCGCGACGGGCGGCGAGCAGCTCGTCACGGCGGGCGCCGAACTGCCGCTGCAGCGACGCCACGAACGCGAGGGCCTCGGGCGTCAGGATCTCGCCGCCTCGCTCGACCTCGTCGCCGGCGATCTGAATGTCCACGGGTTCCATCTCCTTCGTTGCGGTCATCGTGCGGCCTCCCGCACCCCCGCGGCCACGGCCGGCGCCACCGCCGGGTCGAAGACCGAGGGCACGATGTAGCTGGCGTTCACCTCGTCGGGGTTCACCGCGTCGGCGATCGCCCGGGCGGCGGCGAGCATCACCTCGTCGGTGATCTCGTGCGCGCCCGCGTCCAGCATCCCGCGGAAGAGCCCCGGGAAGGCAAGGACGTTGTTGATCTGGTTGGGGTGGTCGGACCGCCCGGTCGCGACGATCGCGGCGTGCTCGCCGGCCGCCGCGGGATCGACCTCGGGGTCCGGGTTGGCGAGCGCGAACACGATCGCGTCCGGCGCCATCGTGGCGATGTCCTCGCCGTCGAGCAGGCCGGGCGCGGAGACGCCGATGAACACGTCGGCGCCGGCCAGGGACTCCTTGAGGGTGCCGGCGAAGCCCGCCTGGTTGGTGTTAGCGGCCAGCCAGGCGCGGTCGGGGTCGAGGCCGTCACGGCCGGCGTGGACCGCACCGCGCCGGTCGCACGCGACGACGTCCTTGGCCCCCTGGGCCAGGAGCAGCTTGATGATCGCGTGGCCCGCGGCACCGACGCCGCTCACGACGATCTTCACCGCACCGAGGTCCTTGCCGACCACGCGCAGCGCGTTGGTCAGTGCGGCCAGGACGACGATCGCGGTGCCGTGCTGGTCGTCGTGGAAGACGGGGATGTCGAGCTCGGCACGGAGCCGCCGCTCGATCTCGAAGCAGCGGGGAGCGGCGATGTCCTCGAGGTTGACGCCGCCGTAGGACACGGCGATCGCCTTGACGATGCTGATGATCTCCTCGGTGTCCTGCGTGTCCAGGCACACCGGCCAGGCGTCGACGTCGGCGAACTGCTTGAAGAGCGCGGCCTTGCCCTCCATCACCGTCAGCGCCGCACCGGGTCCGATGTTGCCGAGGCCGAGGACGGCGGAGCCGTCGGTCACGACGGCGACGGTGTTGCGCTTGATGGTGAGCCGGCGCAGGTCGTCGGGGTTCTCGGCGATGGCGCGGCAGATCCGCGCGACGCCGGGCGTGTAGGCGCGGGAGAGGTCGTCGCGGTGCTTGAGCGGGACCTTCGGGACGACCTCGAGCTTGCCGCCCAGGTGCATGAGGAAGGTGCGGTCGCTGACCTTGCGCACGGTGACGCCGGGGACGGCGGCGAGCGCGTCGGTGACCGTCTCGCCGTGGCGGACGTCGACGACGTCGCAGGTGAGGTCGACGACGAGCGTGTCCGCGTGGGACTCGGCGACGTCGAGGGCCGTGACCGATCCGCCCGCAGCGTCGACCGCCGCCACCAGGCTGCCGGTCGCACCGGCGGAGGACGGGGTCTCGACGCGGACCGTGAGGGCGTAGCCGGGGCTCGGTGTCGCCACAGTTTTCCTCTCAATGGATGCTTACTTTCGCATTGTGGATAGTAGTCCGGGTCACACGCTCGGTGCAACCACCCTGGCTTTCCTCTTTTCGACGCTAGACTTCCGTCATCCGGAAGAGATGCCGGACGAGCGAGGAGTGCAGATGAGCGACACCGACGGTGCCGGCGGGGCCGCCGCCGCGACCAAGGGACGTGCCGGCGGCGTGCAGTCGATCGAGCGGGCCTTCGGCCTGCTCGAGACCATGGCCGACGCGGGCGGGATGATGGGCCTCTCCCAGCTCGCCACCGCGTCCGGGCTGCCCCTCCCCACCATCCACCGGCTGGTGCGCACGCTCGTCGACCTCGGCTACCTGCGCCAGGAGCCCAATCGGCAGTACGTCCTGGGCCCCAAGCTGATCCGCCTCGGCGAGAGCTCGTCGCACATGCTGAGCACGTGGGCGCGCCCGCACCTCGCGCGGCTCGTCGACGAGCTCGGCGAGTCCTCCAACCTGGCCATGCTCGACGGTGACCAGATCGTGTACGTCGCCCAGGCGCAGTCGCGCCAGTCGATGCGGATGTTCACCGAGGTCGGCCGCCGGGTCTCCCCGCACTGCACGGCCGTCGGCAAGGCGATCCTCGCCCAGATGGCCCCGGAGCAGGTGCGCGACATCCTCAGGCGGACCGACATGGTGCGGCACACCGACACCACGATCACCGACCCCGACGCCTATCTCGAGCAGCTGGAGTGGGTCGGCGAGCACGGCTACGCGCTCGACGAGGGCGAGCAGGAGGAGGGCGTGCGCTGCGTCGCCGTCACCGTGCCGGGCTTCGGCTCGCGGCTGGCGATCTCCGTCAGCGGCCCGACCGGTCGGATGAGCGACGAGCTGGTCGGGCGCGCGGTGCCGCTCCTGACCGAGGCCGGCAAGCAGCTGGCCGCCGACCTCGGCTGAGCAAGGCCGGGAGCGGGCCCGACCGCCGAGGCATCGACGGTCAGGCCCGCGCGGCGAGCTGTGCGCGGGTGGGCACGAACGGCTGGAAGCGCAGCGCCATCCGCGCCTCGGCCGGCGTCCGGTTGCCCTTCCGCTCGTTGCACGAGCGGCAGGCCGCGACGCAGTTGAGCCACGACCACTCACCACCGCGCGAGCGCGGCAGCACGTGGTCGATCGTGGTCGCCTTCGCGCCGCAGTAGGCGCAGCGGTGCCCGTCGCGGATGAACACACCGCCGCGGTGCCAGCCCGCCGGCCGGTAGAGCCACCTGGGGCTGATGTAGCGCAGCAACCGGATCACGCGCGGCCACGGCCACGGCCCGGCCATCCGGCCCTCGACGGCCTCCTCGACGGCGGCCACCTTGCGCGCCACCATCCGGACGGCCTGCTGGAAGGACACCTTGCCGAGCGGCTCGTAGGAGGCGTTCAGCAGGGTGACGGTCGTTGCGCTCATCGCTGACACCTCCTCTCTGGTCGGGTACGTCGGGTGTCGTCGGTGCGGTGGTGGTCAGGCGGCGACGACCTTCTTCGGCCGTCCGCGCTGCCGGACCTTGTCGACGGCCTTGCCGCCCTCGAGGAGCACGCCGCCCCACACGCCCCACTCGGCCCGGCGGATGCCGAGCGAGAGGCAGAGCGTGCTGACCTCGCACCCACCGCAGAACGCCCGCGCCTCGGCGAGCGCGGCCTCGTCGACCGGGTCGAAGAGGTCCGGGTCCTCGTGGTCGGCGCACCGCCACCGCAGGGTGGCGTCGCTCGGCGTCGGGTGTGCGTAGGCGACGGTGACGCCCTGGGTGGTGAGGATGCGGTCGGCCGCCTCGTCCTTCGGGAGCGCGACCGTCTCCGCCCGCATCCGTCCATTTCGCTTCTCCATGTGCTGTCACCTCCTCCTTGTCGTGGTGTGCCGGCAGCACTCCGGCAGGGCGTTGCGCCCGGACATGCAGAAGGGCCGCCCCTGCGAGACGTCTGCCTCGGCTGGAGCGGCCCTTCCCCGTACGGGTCCAGGTGCGGGTGCACCTAGGTCAGGAGCGGCTCCTCGGCGGCCGGCAGCAGCCACAGGTGGCGCATGCCCTGGCCGTTGCCGAGGACGGACGTCCGCGGCTCTTCCGAGGCGGGGCGCGCGAGGGCAGCACACATCGCACGATCCGCGAACCTGCGAATCGTGGCGCTGATGGAGCTGCGACAGCTGCGCACGTGTCCGTCCTTCATCCGGTCGGGCCGGTTCGTCCGGCCTGGGCTGCCGTCAACCGTAGGGGCCGTCCCGCGGACCGGCCAAACGCTTTTGCGGGGACCTCCCGCGGCCGGGAGAAGCGGAAGGGGCCGACCACCGACACGTCCCGTCGGTGATCGGCCCCTCGGCTCGCCTCGGTGTCAGCTCCAGTCGACGCTGAAGTACTGCGTCTCCTGGTACTCCTCGATGCCCTCGTGCGCACCTTCGCGACCGAGGCCGCTCTGCTTGACGCCACCGAACGGCGCGGCCGGGTCCGAGACGAGGCCGCGGTTGATGCCGATCATGCCGCCGTCGATCTGCTCGGCGAGCTGGAGCGCGCGCTTGAGGTCGCCGGAGTAGAGGTAGCCCGCCAGCCCCATCTCGCTGTCGTTGACCAGTGCGAGCAGCTCGGCTTCGTCGGTCCAGGTGACGATCGGCGCGACCGGCGCGAAGATCTCCTCCTGCACCACCCGGGCATCCGGTACGACGTCCGCGAGCACCGTCGGCGCGAAGAAGTAGCCGCTCAGCTCGGCCGGGAGCTCGGCCTGCGCGACCACGCGCGCACCGCCGGCGACGGCGTCGTCGACGAGACCGGCGACCCGGTGGACGGCACGCTCGTTGATGAGCGGGCCGATCTGCGTGCTCGCGTCGGCGCCGCGGCCGACGACCAGGGCGTTGACGCGCTCGGCCAGCAGGCGGGTGAACTCCTCGGCGACGTCAGCGTGCACGTAGAGCCGGTTGGCGGCCGTGCAGGCCTGCCCGCCCCCGCGGAACTTCGCGATCATCGCGCCCTCGACGGCTGCGGGGACGTCGGCGTCGGCGGTCACGATGAAGGGCGCGTTGCCGCCCAGCTCCATCGAGGCGTTCAGCACCCGGTCGGCGGCCTGGCGCAGCAGGTGGCGACCGACGGCCGTGGAGCCGGTGAAGGACACCTTGCGGACCCGCGGGTCGGCCAGCCAGGTGCCGACGACCTCCTCCGGCTCCGTGGTCGGTACGACGTTGACGACGCCCGCCGGGACACCCGCCTCGGCGAGCAGGCGGGCCACGGCGAGCGCGGTCAGTGGGGTCTCCGCCGCCGGCTTGAGCACGACCGTGCAACCGGCCGCGAGCGCCGGGGCGATCTTGCGGGTCGCCATCGCGGCGGGGAAGTTCCACGGCGTGACCAGCACGGCGATGCCGACCGGACGGCGGGTCACGACGGTGCGGACGCCACCGGCGGGCGCGGAGCCGTAGCTGCCGTCGTTGCGGACGGCCTCCTCGGCGAACCAGCGGAAGAACTCCGCCGCGTAGGCGACCTCCGCGCGGGCGTCGGTGGCGGACTTGCCGTTCTCGGCGCAGATCAGCGCGGCGAGGTCGTCGGCGTCGCGGTGCATGAGCTCGAAGACCCGGTGCAGGATCTCGGAGCGGCGCCGCGGGCTGGTCGCGGCCCACTCGGCAGCGGCGGCCTCGGCGGCGTCGACCGCAGCGGTCGCCTGGGCGGCACCGCCGTTGGCGACTGCCGCGAGGACGGACTTGTCGGCGGGGTCGTCGACGTCGTACGTGCCGAGCTCGCCGGCCTCCCAGCGGCCGCCGACGTGGATGCCGGTGGCGGGGGCGAGCGAAGCGATGAGCTGGTCGAGCGATGTCACGGGTAGAGGCCTCTCTGCTGGTGGGCTGCGGCGACCCGCTCGACGGCGATGCAGGTCGCCGCCTCGCGGAGGGTGGTCCGGTCGGTGGTGGCGCGCTCGTGGACGCGCTGCCAGGCGAGGAGCATCCGCTCGGCGAGGCGCTGGTTCACCTCGTCCTCGGACCACCAGTAGGCCTGGTTGGCCTGCACCCACTCGAAGTAGGACACGACCACGCCGCCGGCGTTCGCCAGGATGTCGGGTACGACGACGACGCCCCGCTCGCGCAGGAGCTCGTCGGCGCGGGTGGTCGTCGGGCCGTTGGCGCCTTCGACGACGAGCCGGGCGCGGATCCGGTCGGCGTTGCCCTCGTGGATCACGCCCTCGACGGCGGCCGGGACGAGCAGGTCGACGTCGAGCTCGAGCAGCTCCTCGTTGCTGGTCTCGGTGAGCCGACCGAAGCCGACGACGCTGCCGGTGGCGTCGACGTGGGCGCACAGCGCCGCGATGTCGAGGCCCTGCGGGTCACGCACGCCGCCGTACTGGTCGCTGACGGCGACGACCCGCACACCGGCCTCGGCGAGCAGGACCGCGGTGCCGCGGCCGACCTTGCCGAAGCCCTGGACGGCGGCGGTGGTGCCGCGCGGGTCGCGGCCGGTGCTGGAGATCGCGGCGAGCGCGACCTCGACGACGCCGCGGGAGGTCGCCATCGCGCGGCCGAGCGAGCCGCCGAGGCTGATCGGCTTGCCGGTGACCACGCCGAGGACGGTGTGCCCGCTGCTCACCGAGTAGGTGTCCATGATCCAGGCCATGGTCTGCTCGTCGGTGCCGATGTCGGGGGCGGGGATGTCGTGCGCGGGGCCGATGATCGGGCTGATCTCGCTGGCGTAGCGACGGGTGACGCGCTGCAGCTCGGCCGGGCTGTAGTTGCGCGGGTCGATCCGCACGCCGCCCTTCGCGCCGCCGTAGGGCACGTCGAGCAGGGCGCACTTCCAGCTCATCCACATCGCCAGGGCGCGGACCTCGTCGAGGTCGACCTCGGGGCTGTAGCGCAGGCCTCCCTTGGCGGGGCCGCGGGAGAAGTTGTGCTGCACCCGGTGCCCGGTGAGGACCTCCACCTCGCCGCTGTCACGGCGCAGCGGGATGCTCACGGTCATCTCGCGGCGCGGGGTCGCGAGCATCGCGAAGGTCCCCTCGTCCAGGCCGAGCCGGTCGCAGGCAGCGCGCAGCTGCCGGTGGGCGTCGCCGAGCGGGTCCTTGCGGACCTCCTCGGTGCTCGACGTCCCCGGCGGCTCCGGAAGGACGTCGACGCTCACTGCCCGGCCGCCGCGAGGGCCGCCTCGACCACGTCGAACGCCTCGTTCAGCTGCTCGTCGGTGATCGACAGGGGCGGCAGGAAGCGCAGCACGTTGCCGTAGGTGCCACAGGTCAGCACGATGACGCCCTCGGCGTGCGCGCGGGTCGCGATCTCCTTGGCCAGGACGGGGTCCGGCGTGTCGGTGCCGGCCTCGACCAGCTCGACCGCGAGCATCGCGCCCCGGCCGCGGACGTCGCCGATCCGGCTGTCGCGCTCGCCGATCGCGCGCAGGCGGGCGACGACCAGGTCCTCGATCTCGCGGGCGCGCTCCACCAGGCCGTCGGCCTCGATGGTCTCGATGACGGCGAGTGCCGCGGCGCAGGCGATCGGGTTGCCGCCGTACGTGCCGCCCAGGCCGCCGACGTGGACCGCGTCCATCATCTCGGCGCGGCCGGTGACGGCGGAGAGCGGGAGGCCGCCGGCGATGCCCTTGGCCGTCACGATCAGGTCGGGTACGACGCCGTCGTGCTCGCACGCGAACAGCGCACCGGTGCGGGCGAAGCCGCTCTGCACCTCGTCGGCGACGAAGACGACGTCGTTGGCGGTGCACCACTCGGCCAGCGCGGGCAGGAAGCCGGCGGCGGGGACGATGAAGCCACCCTCGCCCTGGATCGGCTCGATCACGACGGCGGCGAGGTTGTCGGCGCCGACCTGCTTCTCGATGACGTCGATCGCGCGGGCGGCGGCGGTCGCGCCGTCGAGCCCGCCGTCGCGGTAGGGGTAGGACAGCGGCGCCCGGTAGACCTCGGACGCGAACGGGCCGAAGCCGTGCTTGTAGGGCATCGACTTGGCGGTCATCGCCATCGTCAGGTTGGTGCGGCCGTGGTAGGCGTGGTCGAAGACGACGACCGCGTCCTTGCCGGTGTGGTGGCGGGCGATCTTGACGGCGTTCTCGACGGCCTCGGCGCCGGAGTTGAACAGGGCGGTGCGCTTCTCGTGGTCGCCGGGCGTGAGTCGGTTGAGGTGCTCGGCGACAGCGACGTAGCCCTCGTAGGGGGTCACCATGAAGCAGGTGTGGGTGAAGGCCGCGACCTGCTCCTGCACGGCGGCCACGACGCGGGGCTCGCTGGCGCCGACCGTGGTCACGGCGATGCCGGAGCCGAGGTCGATCAGGATGTTGCCGTCGACGTCCTCGAGCAGGCCGCCGCCGGCGTGGGCGGTGAAGACCGGCATCGTCGTACCGACACCCGAGGCGACGGCCGAGGTCTTGCGGGCCATCAGCTCGACCGACCTCGGGCCGGGGATCGGGGTGACCAGGCGGCGGGCCTGGCGGACGGCGGGGGCGGAGGTCTCGGTGGTCACCGCTCCATCGTGCTCCGCTCGCTGCATGTCGTCCAATGCCAATTTGTTGGGTTTTGGATGCCGCGAGGGCATACAGTGGTCGGGTGGACCTGCGGCTCCTGACCACCTTCAGCACGGTCGCCGAGCTGGGCTCGGTGAGCGCGGCGGCCGAGGCACTGAGGATCACCCAACCGGCCCTCTCGCGGCAGCTCCAGCAGCTCGAGCGGCAGACCGGCATCACCTTGTTCCACCGCCACCACCGGCGCCTCAGCCTGACCGCGGCCGGGCACACCTTCCTGGCCGCCGCCCGCGACGTGCTCACCAGCGCCGAGGCGGCGCGGTCGCTCGCCGAGGCGCTCGCCGCCGGGCGCCTCGAACGGGTCCGCGCCGCCGCCCCGACGACCACCCTGACCGACGTCGTCGCCCCCTTCCTCGCCACCCTCGGTCCCGACGACCCGCTCATCACGGTGCGAGAGGCGAACGCCGCCGAGGCGATCGACGGCCTCGGTGACGACCTCGACCTGGCCATCCTCACCGTGCCGCCCCCACGCCAGCTGGCCAGCGCGCCGGTCGCCCGCCTGCCCGTGTGGGCCTACCTCCGCGCCGACCACCCGTACGCCGGCCGGCCGTCCGTCCGGGTCGCCGAGCTGGCAGACGAACGGCTGATCACGCTCGAGCCCGGCGCCCGCCCCCGCACCCTGCTCGACGAGGCCCTCGCCCGCGTGGGCACGGCCGCGTCCGAGGTGATCGCCTGCAGCAACCCGCAGGTCGCCCAGGCCCTGGCCGCCGCCGGCCGCGGCATCGCGGTCGTCTCCGACGACCCCCGCTTCGACCTCGAGCGGACCCTCGTCCTCGACGCGTCCGGGGCTCCGCTGACGCTGACCCTCGTCGCGGCCTGGGACCCGCGGCACCACGCGGCCGCCGTGCTGGCCGGCCTCGCCGGGCGGCTCGAGGCGTTCTGCAGCGAGCGGTACCCGCCCGTTCCGGCCCGGTGAGTGTCGACGCGCTCCCCTAGGTTGGCGCCATGGTCGACCTGAGCCAGCACCCCCTGCCGTCAGCCGGCACCGAGGCGGAGATCCTCCTCGCCGTGCTCGACCGCAACCGCCGCACGTTCGCATGGAAGGCCTTCGGCCCGAACGCCGACGGCATGCGTCGCCGGCTGGAGCCGTCGACGATGACCTTGGGCGGGCTGGCCAAGCACCTCGCCCTGGTCGAGGACCACTACTTCACGCACCTGCTGCTCGGGCGCCCCTACCCCGCCGTGTGGGCCCCGCTCGCCGACGACCCCGACTGGGACTGGCGCTCCGCCGCCGACGACTCCCCCGAGGAGCTCCGCGCACTGTGGGAGGCCGCCGTCGAGCGGTCCCACGCAGCGGTCGCGGAGGCACTGGCCGACGGCGGGCTGGACCGCCTGCACGCCGTACCGGCCGAGGAGGGCGAGACCCACAGCCTGCGCCGCACGATCGTCGACCTCATCGAGGAGTACGCGCGGCACACCGGCCACGCCGACCTGATCCGCGAGTCGGTCGACGGGCTGGTGGGCGAGGACGCGCCGACCGGCGGGTAGCCGCCGGGGCCGTCAGCACTCGATCACGTTGACGGCGAGGCCGCCGCGCGAGGTCTCCTTGTACTTCACGTGCATGTCACGGCCGGTGTCGCGCATGGTCCTGATCGCCTTGTCCAGCGACACCTGGTGGTGGCCGGTCCCGTTGATCGCCAGCCTCGCTGCGTTGATCGCCTTCACCGACGCGATCGCGTTCCGCTCGATGCAGGGGATCTGCACCAGGCCGCCGATCGGGTCGCAGGTCAGGCCGAGGTTGTGCTCGATGCCCACCTCGGCGGCGTTCTCGACCTGGGTCGGCGTCCCGCCGAGCACCTCGCAGAGCGCCCCCGCGGCCATCGCGCAGGCCGAGCCGACCTCCCCCTGGCAGCCGACCTCGGCCCCCGAGATCGAGGCGTTCTCCTTGAACAGGATCCCGACGGCGGCGGCGGTGAGCAGGAAGCGCACGACCCCGTCGTCGTCGGCGCCCCGCACGAAGCGCGTGTAGTAGTGCAGCACGGCCGGGATGATCCCCGCGGCCCCGTTGGTGGGCGCGGTGACGACCCGACCGCCCGAGGCGTTCTCCTCGTTGACCGCGAGCGCGAACAGGTTGACCCAGTCGATGACGTCGAGCGGGTCCCCGCCCGCGGACCGGGCACCGAGGTCGGCGTACAGGCCGGGGGCGCGGCGCGGCACCTTCAGCCCGCCGGGGAGCACGCCCTCGGCGCTGCAGCCCGCGCGGACGCATTCCTGCATGACCGACCAGATCTCGAGCAGGCCCGTCCGGACCTCGTCCTCGGTGCGCCACGACAGCTCGTTGGCGAGCATGACGTCGCTGATCCGCAGTCCGGTGTCCTCGCAGATCGCCAGCAGCTCGGCGCCGGTGGTGAACGGGTGGCGGACCTCGGTCCGATCGACCACGACCCGGTCCGCGCCGACGGCGTCCTCGTCGACGACGAAGCCACCGCCGACCGAGTAGTAGGTGCGCTCGCGCAGGGCGCCCTCGACGCCGTACGCCGTGAAGGTCATCCCGTTCGGGTGCGCGGGCAGCGACCGGCGCCGGTGCAGCACGAGGTCCTCGGCGGCGTCGAACCGGACGGTCCGCCGGCCGGCGAGGTCGAGCGTCCCGTCGCGTCGTACGACGTCGAGGCGGCCACGCGCGGCAGCGATGTCGACGGTCGCCGGCAGCTCACCCTCCAGGCCGAGCACGACCGCGCCCTCGGAGCCATGGCCGTGACCGGTGGCGCCGAGCGAACCGAACAGCTCGGCCCTCACCCGCACGGTCGCGTCGAGCAGGCCGTCGTCGAGCAGCCCGTCGACGAAGGTCTTCGCCGCCCGCATCGGCCCGACCGTGTGGGACGAGGACGGGCCGATGCCGATGGAGTAGAGGTCGAAGGCGCTCAGCGGCACGACGCCACCTCCTGATCGAGCACCTCAGGCCTCGAGCAGCGCGTCGTACGCGGCGGCGTCGAGCAGCTCGGCGGTCGCGGTGACCCTGACGACGAGGAGCCAGCCCCGGCCGAAGGGGTCGCTGTTGACCAGGCTCGGGTCGCCGTCGACCTCTCCGTTGACCTCGACGACCTCGCCGGTCACCGGCGAGTAGAGGTCGCTGACGGACTTGGTGGACTCGAGCTCGCCGCAGGTCTCGCCCGCGGTGACGGTGTCACCGACGGCCGGCAGGTCGACGTACACGATGTCGCCGAGGGCATCCGCGGCGTAGGCCGTCACGCCGACGCGGGCGGTGTCGCCGTCGAGGTCGACCCACTCGTGCTCGGCGGAGTACTGGAGGTTCGTGGGGTTGCTCATCGTCTTCTCCTGGCGTCTGGGTGGGGGTGTCAGCGGTGGCGGGTGTGGAAGGGGAGCTCGACGACGTCGGCGTCCTCGAGGGTGCCGCGCAGCGAGACGGCGACCCGGGTGCCGGGCGTGGCGAGGTGCATCGGCAGGTAGGCCATGGCGATCGGCTTCCCCAGCGTCGGCGAGGGCGCGCCGCTGGTGACCTCGCCGACCGCGGCACCGGTGGCCGGGTCGACGACCGGGTAGCCCGCGCGCGGCGAGCGGCGGCCGGTGGCGACCAGCCCGACGAGCACCCGCTCGGGCCCCTCCTCCTTGCGCTGGGCCAGGGCCTCCTGCCCGACGAAGCCGTCGGGCTTGTCGAGGACGACGACGCGGCCCAGGTTCGCCTCGTACGGCGTCGTGTCGCGGGTCAGCTCGTGGCCGTAGAGCGGCATACCCGCCTCCAGCCGGAGGGTGTCGCGACAGGCGAGGCCCGCCGGGACCAGCCCGTGCGGCTCCCCCGCCTGCTGCAACGCGCCCCAGACCGCCTCCGCGTCGGCCGGGCGGCAGTAGACCTCGAAGCCGTCCTCGCCGGTGTAGCCGGTGCGGGCCAGGAGCACGTCGATGCCCGCACCACCTCCGACGGCGAGGGTGCCGGCGTCGATCGCGTAGTACCTCAGCGACGGCACGTCGAGCCCCGTGGATGCCGTCAGCTCCGCGACGATCGCGGCGGACGCCGGACCCTGGACCGCCAGCAGCGCCCAGTCCTCCGACGTGTCGCGGACCGTGACGTCGTACCCCTCGGCGCGGGCGGCGACCTCGGGCGCGACGACGGCGACGTTGCTGGCGTTGGCGACGACGAGGTAGTGCTCGTCGGCGAGCCGGTAGACGACGAGGTCGTCGATGATGCCGCCGTCCTCGGCGCAGATCATCGAGTAGCGAGCGCGGCCGACGCCGATCGCGGACGGGCGGCCGACGAGGGCGTGGTCGAGCGCGGCACCCGCGCCGGGGCCGGTCAGCTCGATCTCACCCATGTGGGTCAGGTCGAACAGTCCCGCAGTCGTGCGCACCGCGCGGTGCTCGGCGATCTCGGAGCTGTAGCGGACCGGCATCTGCCAGCCGGCGAAGTCGGTGAAGCTGGCGCCCAGCGCAGTGTGGACCGCATGCAGCGGGGTGGTGCGAGGGGTGGGGTCGTTCGTGGCCATGCGGAGGCTCCCGGGGTCGAGGGTGCACGGCACCCTGCTGGTCTGCCTCCCCGCTCTGTCATGGGTGCCTGAGAGCTTCACCGCGACGAGCGGCTTGCACCATGGGCGCAGGACGTGGGTCCTGTCTTTCCAGAGTTGCCTCGCCGCGCAGTGATGGGGCCTGAGAGTTTCTCGGGGAGAGTTGCTCCTACGGCGCCCCGTCCGGCCCGTCGGGTCGGGCGGGGACTCTCCTGCTGCGGCTTCGAACGGCCGGTGTGGAGTTGTCGGGGGTGACGCTACAGGTTCGGGCCGCCCGGCCCCTACTCCCCTGCTCGGGACCGATGACCCATGGCGCGGCGGGTGCAGCGCCCCTACCGTGACGATGTGCGCAGGAACGGGCCGTGGGTGCTGGGGGTCGTGGTCGGGCTGCTGGTCGTCGCGGCACTCGTGACCGCGCTGCTGACCGCGCGCCAGCCCGCCGACCTGGATCCCGGCAGCCCTGAGGAGGCGGTCCAGCGCTACCTCGACGACGTGCTCGACCATGACACCGAGGCCGCCGCCCGAGTCCTGGACCCGGCCGGCCCGTGCACGGTCGCGGACCTCGACGCGGCCTACGTCGACGACGACGTGCACGTCGCGCTGCGCGAGGTCCACCTCTCCGGCAGCACGGCGCGGGTCGACGTCGCCATCACGACGGGGTCCGGCGGGATGATCCCCTCGCCGTGGACCGAGGAGCAGACCTTCCGGCTACGGCTCAGCGGCGAGGAGTGGCTGGTCACCGGCGCCCCGTGGCCGCTCTTCGACTGCGGGCTGGTCCGATGATCGGCGCCGTCCTCCTGCTGCTGACGGTGGCCCTGGTCGTCGCGGCGGTCGTCACCGTCGTACGCAGGCTGGGCGGTCGCCACCACTCCGGCGCCGACGGCGGCTCGCTGGAGGGCCACGTCGTCCGTCAGTTCTTCGAGTACCTGCTGCTCCTCGTGCTCCTCGTGGTCGTCGCGATCGGACTGTCGGGACTCATCGCGGCCGCGTTCGCGAGCGGATCGACGATCGTCGTGAGCGACTCCGCGGTCGCTCGCAGCGTCGCCTTCACCGCGGTCGGCCTGCCCCTGCTGGCCGTCGTCGCCCTCGCCGTACGCCGCGACTTCGCCCGCGACGCCGGCGAGGCGCGGAGCCTGCCCTGGCTGCTCTACCTGTCGGCCGCGAGCCTGGTCTCCCTGGTGGTGGCCCTGTTCGCGCTGCACGACACCCTCTGCTGGCTGCTCGACCTCCGGGCGTTCGACCCCGGTGCGCCCGCCCGGGCGGTGGTGTGGACGGCCGCGTGGGCCGCCCACTGGTGGCTCGTCAGCCGGCAGGACGACCGGCGTCCGCTGCAGCCGCTCCACCTCGCCGGATCCCTGCTGGGACTGGCTCTCGGGCTGGTCGGCCTGGGCGTGATGCTGGCCGGCGCGCTCGCGCACTGGCTCGGCCTGGCTGGGGACACCCTGGTCGTCGGCCGGCACGAGCCGATCCTGGAGGGGACGGTGACCTTCGCCCTCGCCGCGGCGGTCTGGGTCCGGTACTGGCTGCTCGCAGGACTGCGGTCGCCGCGCTCCGTGCTGTGGCACGCCTACGTGCTGCTCGCCGGCGTCGCCTCCGGCCTGGTCGTCACGCTCACCGCGACCAGCGTCGCGCTGGACCGTGCGCTGGTCTGGTTGCTCGGCGACCCGTGGTCGGAGGAGGCGCGCCGGTACTTCGAGAGCATGCCCGCCACCCTGGCCACCGTCGTCGTCGGCGCACTCACCCTCGCCTACCACCGCGGCGTGCTGAGCGCCGTCGAGCACGCCGGACGCACCGAGGTGGAGCGGGTGCGCGACTACCTGCTCGCAGCAGTGGGGCTCGGCGCGGCCGCGACCGGGACCACGATCGTCGTCGTCGCCCTCGTCGAGGCCGCCACCGACCCGTCGATCGTGCACAGCGGCGGCGCCGGGAACACCCTGATCGCCGCGCTCACACTGCTCGGCGTCGGCGGCCCGGTCTGGTGGCTCTTCTGGCGCCGGGGACAGGCTGCCGACGGCGTCGCGGAGGCGGCGTCGCCCACCCGCCGGCTCTACCTGTTCCTGCTGCTCGGCCTCACCAGCCTCGCCTCCGTCGGCGCCCTGCTGGCCGGTGCCTGGATCGTCGTGGACCGGGTCCTGCAGGACGAGGCGGCATCGGTGGTCGTGCGCGACATCCGGTTCCCCGTGGGCATCCTGGCCACCGCGACCGCGGTCGCGGCCTACCACTGGGCGGCCTACCGCACCGATCGCTCCCGCCTGCCGCAGGAACGACGCACCGGCCCCTCCTTCGTGCTGCTGCTCGGGGTCGCCGACGCCTCCGCCGCCGCGGCCGTCCAGCGACGCACCGGGGCCACGACCTGGGCCTGGACCCGGGAGGACGCCGTCGCACGGGGCTGGTCCGAGGACGAGCTGGTCGCCGTCGTCGAGGGCGCACGCGCCCGCGAGGTCGTCGTCCTCGACGAGGACGGCGCGCTCCGGGTCGTCCCCGTCAGCCGGCGAGCGCCGCTCCCGGCCTCGCCGTCGTCCGAGGCGGCCGACGCTCCTCAGGAGGCCGTGGTCGAGCCGACCTGAGGACGCGCGCCGGCACTGCTCGTGGTGGCGTGGGCCACGTGCGGAGCCGGACGACGAAGTGCCATCGACGTCAGCAGCATCGCGCCGACCTGGAGCGCCGTCGCCACGAGGTCAGCGGCTTGGGCAGGCTCCCGCGGGCCCAGGCCGAAGGGGACGCCGACCGTGCGCGTGTAGGCCCACAGGAGCACGACCGCGCCGGTGGACACCAGGCCGATGACCAGGAGCCGCCTTCCCGGTCGCAGCAGGACGGCTGCCGCGTAGCCGCCCTGCGCCGCGCCGAGCGCGAGGAAGAAGGCGCCGAGCACCACCGACTCCCCGAGGTGCTCCACGACGACTGCCAGGTGGATGGCCGCGGCCGCCGCCGAGACGAGGGCGAGCCACCAGGTCGCGACCACCGGTGCCCTCGCCGGTGCGTCGGGCCGGGTCAGCTCCAACACCGTGAACATGCAGGCCAGCAGCACGAGGGGGCTCGCCAGCATCAGGAGATGGCTGCCGTGGTGGAGGAGGAACGTATTGGCAGCAGCGCCGTGCTGCACGAGCAGGGCGACCATCAGCCGGCCGCCGTGGCGACGGACCGCAGGAAGGGCTCCGATGGTGTGGGGCGACCGAGCAGGAACCCCTGGCCGAGGTCGCAGCCGTGCTGCCTCATGCGGTCCAGCTGCTCCGGTGTCTCGATGCCCTCCGCGAGCGTCCTGACATTCAGCTCACGGCCCAGCCGTACGACGGATCCGGCGACAGCGTCGGCCTTGCTACCGGGTGCGCCGGTGGTCATCTCCCGGTCGACCTTGATCATCCCGATCGGCAACCTGTTGAGGTGTGTCAACGACGACCAGCCGGTCCCGAAGTCGTCGAGTGCCGCCCTCACGCCCAGCTCAGCCAACGCGGTCAGTCGGTCCTGCAGCACGCCCACGTCGGCGCCGCCGGTCCGCTCGGTCACCTCCAGCCACAGACGGTGCGCCTGGAGGCCACTCCCGGCGAGACTGGCCGCGACTTCCGCGACGAAGTCACTGCGCTCGATCTCCGTGGCGGACACGTTGATCGTGATGAACGGGCCCTCGCTCAGCGCCGACCACAGCGCGGCGATGCGGCACGCCTCGCGCAGCACCCACCGGCCGACCGGCACGATCTGACCTGTCTCCTCGGCGAACGGGATGAAGTCGTCAGGAGCCATCTGGCCCCGCTCCGGGTGGCTCCAGCGGATGAGCGCCTCGGCCCCCTCGATCTGCCGCGTCGCAAGGTTGACGATCGGCTGGAACTCGAGGTGGAGCTCGCCATGCTTCAGCGCCCGCGTGAGGTCGTTGGCCAGGCTCAGCCGGAGGCCCTTGTCCGACATGCTGGGCTCGAAGACGCTGATCACGTTCCGCCCGCTGCTCTTGGCGTGGTACATGGCCGTGTCGGCCCATGTCGTCAGGTGAGGGACGTCAGCCGCGTCGTCACAGTGCGCCACGCCGAAGCTCGCGCCCGTGTAGAGCTCCTTCCCACCGACCACGAAGGGTTCGGCCAGCGAGGCGAGCAGGCGAGCGGCCGTCTCGGCCGTTGCCGCACGATCACCCCGGCAGATGACGGTGAACTCGTCCCCACCCAGACGGAAGATCTCGTCTCCCTCGGCGACGCCGCGCCCCAGCCTCGTTGCCGTGGCGACGAGCAGCTGGTCCCCCACGCTGTGTCCCAACGTGTCGTTGACGATCTTGAACCGGTCCAGGTCGAGGAAGACCAGCGACGGAGTCACACCGTCGGCGGCGAGGTCCCAGAGGCGTTCGTTGAACGCGGCGCGGTTGGGCAGTCCGGTGAGGGGGTCGGTGTAGGCCTGCACCTTGAGTCGGTCCGCTGCCTCTTCGCGAACGCGATCCTCGAACATCTGGGGGCTGGTCAGCAGACGCCCGTAGCTCCGGCGCAGGGACAGGTAGTACGCCGCGGTCGCCGCGCCGACGACGTCCCACAGCACCATGCTGCTGTCGAAGGCCCGCCGCATCTGCCAGCCGTCGGCCTCGCCCCATCCGATGAACGGCAGGAACATGTGCAGGGAGTGCGAGCCGTGATGGACGGCGCAGGTGAAGAAGATCCCGGACGTCGCGAGCGCCAGGCGGTTGGTCCGCATCTGAGCGGTGTCGCGAAGCCCCTTCAGGATCGTCCACGTGATCATCAGGTAGGCGAGACCGATGATCCCGTTGGTGATCAAGGCGAGCTGCCACCAAGCGATCACGACTCACCTCGTCCTCACGTCAGGTCACGAGCGCGCCCGAGTCGCGCCGACGATCCTGCCAGCCGCTGGACACCGGGTCATCGGCCGAACGCATGGATTTCCATGGCCCACAGGGACCATGCCCGCGGCCCACGCGCGGTGACGAACGGTGCGTCGGAAGCCGCCCACCCGGAGACGGACAATGGCTCTGATCAGCATTGCTGCTGGTCAGAGCCACTGGTTGTCGGAGCCGCCTGTCGGAATCGAACCGACGACCTAATCATTACGAGTGATTCGCTCTACCGACTGAGCTAAGGCGGCGTACGACGACGCGTGCGTCGGCGACCGCGGAAGCATACCGAGCGGGGGGACCGCGGAGCGAATCCGGGTCAGGCGGCAGCGGGCGCGAGGGTCGGCTCGGCAGCGGCGCCGGCGGCGGGCCCGGACGTCGACTGCGTGGCCTTGAGCCCGGTGATCATCGTCTGCTCGGCGTCGCACCAGCAGGTGAAGGTGACGACGATGCCGTGGTCGGTGTTCTCCGTGCCGGTGACCTGGCTGGGGAAGATCAGCTCACGCCGGCGGCAGGCGGAGCAGGTGTGCTGGAACATGACGGGCCTCCTTCGAACCGGCGGATCCATCGGGGAACCATCGGGGTCGCTTCCATGGTGCGCCGGTCGGCTTCCAAGGGGTAGCCTCTCTTTCCAGTTCAATCCCTAGGGAAGACCTATGGTTGTGACGGAGGTCTCGAGATGCTGTCGCTGCACCAGCTGACCTGCTTCCTGGCGACCTACGAGCACCGTTCCCTGACCCGCGCAGCCGAGGAGCTCGGCTACGCGCAGCCGTCGGTCTCGGAGCAGATCCGCAACCTGGAGAGGTCGCTGGGGGTCCCGCTGTTCCGGCGGGTCGGGCGCGGCGTCGTACCCACCACGGCGGCCGACACCTTCCGCCCGCACGCCGAGAAGGTGCTCGCCGCGGCCGAGGACGCGCAGCAGGCGGTCACCCGGATCAAGTCCTTCGAGACCGGCACGATCCGGTTCGGGATGTTCGGCGTCGCCCGGCTGTACGGCGGCGCGGAGCTCGTGGCCGACGTGCTGGCCCGTTATCCCGGCGTCCGGGTGGAGCTCGTCGGACGGCACTCCCGCGACGTCCAGGAGGACCTGCGGCGCGGGCGGCTCGAGGCCGCGATGATCGCCGTCGCCGGACTCTCCAGCGAGGGCATGGCGATCACGCCGATCGCCCGCGACGAGCTCGTCTACCTCTCCGCCGACCCCGAGCGGCTGACCTCCCCGGTGACCGCGAAGCGGCTCGCGGAGGCGCGGCTGGTGATGCCGGAGAGCACCTACCGCGACGTGGACTCGGCGCGGATCGTGCTGCGGCGGATGCTGCACGAGGCCGGCCACAACCCCACCACCCGGATCGAGGTCGAGACGGCGGTCGAGCTGGTCGGGCGAGGCCTCGCCGACACGGTCACCAACAAGGGCGCCGCGCTGCAGCTGCTCCCCCGGCTCGCCCCGAACGCCGGCTGGGTCCCGCTGCGGCCCCGCGTCTACGACACGATGGCGATCGTGCACCGCGCCGGGGCGACCCTGTCACCGGCGGCGCGGCTGATGATCGACCTGGCGACGCAGCGGATCCAGGGGATCCTCGAGCCCGTGTGACGCTGGGGCGTCAGCACTCCAGGCCGTCGTCCGGGACCTTCCCGTCGATCAGGTAGCCGTGCACGGCGTCGTCGACGCAGTCGTTGCCCTTGTTGTAGGCGGTGTGGCCGTCGCCGTCGCGGCTGACCAGCACCCCGGACTCCAGCTGCTTCGCCATCGCCACGGCCTCCTTGTACGGCGTCGCGGGGTCGCGCGTCGTACCGAGGACCACGATCGGGGCGGCGCCCGAGCCGTCGATCTCGAGGTCGGGCTCGTCGGTGGAGGTGAACGGGATGCCGTTGCAGGCGGTCAGGCCCCACGCGAAGACCTTGCCGAAGGTCGGCGACGCCTTCTCGAAGTCCGCGAACTGGTCGGGCACCTCCTCGGCGGTGATCGACCACGGGTCGTCGAGGCAGTTGATCACCGAGATCGCCTCGAGGCTGTTGTCGACGTAGGTGCCGCCCTCGCGCGAGCCGTAGAAGTCCGACAGCAGGAGCAGCGTGCTGCCGTCGCCGTCGAGCGCCTTCTCCAGGCCGTCGTCGAGGTAGGTCCAGTTGTCCTCGCTGTAGAGCGGGGTGATCAGGCCGTAGAAGGCCAGCCCGACGGTCAGCTCGCGGCCCTCGGCGTCGTTGGTCTGCAGCGGCTTCTTGTCGATCGACTCGATCAGTCCCTTGATCGTCGCGATGCCGGCGTCGACGGTGTCACCGAGGAAGCAGCCACCGCTGTCGACGCAGTCCTTGACGTAGGAGCGCAGCGCGGTCTCGAACCCGCCGGCCTGGCTCAGCGAGCCCTCGCGGGCCGACAGCGACGGGTCGATCGCGCCGTCGAGGACGAGGCGGCCGGTCTTGTCGGGGTAGAGCTCGGCGTAGGTGGCACCGAGTCGGGTGCCGTAGGAGAAGCCGAGGTAGTCGAGCGTGTCCTCGCCCAGCGCCGACCGCAGGACGTCCATGTCGCGCGCGGCCTCGACGGTGCTCACGTGGCCGGCGACCTCGGCGGACTTGGCCTCGCAGCCGCTCCAGAACTCCTCGGAGTTCTCCTTGCCCTCCTCGACCTCCTCGGGGGTGTCGGGGTCGGGGTCGCCCGCGATGTACTCGTCGAGCTCGTCGTCGGTCAGGCAGTCGACCGGCGAGGAGTCGCCGGTGCCGCGCGGGTCGAAGCCGACGATGTCGTACGCCGCCAGCAGCGGCGCGGCGAAGTAGCTGTCGGCCTGCTCGGCGAGGTAGGTGCCACCGGCGCCGGGTCCGCCCGGGTTCACCACGAGCGAGCCGATCCGGTCGCCGCTCGCCTTGCGCCGCTCGACGGCCAGCTGGATCGAGCCGGCGCCCGGGTCCTGGTAGTCGATCGGCACGTCGATGGTGCCGCACTCGTCCTCGCCGCAGGCCTTCCAGGCGATCTCCTGGTCGTAGAAGTCCTCGAGCGCGCGGTTGTCGGGCTCACGCGACGCACCGTCGGTGGCCGACGGGTCGCGGTCCGCCCTGCTGTCCCTGTCGTCGTCTCCGTCGTCACCCGTGAGGACGATGACGCCGATCCCGACGGCACCGGCCACGACCAGTGCCCAGATCACGGCGACGGCCACGATCAGCTTCTTGCTCACCCGAGCACTTCCCTTCGTCGAACCCTCGGCACCGCTCAGCGCTGCGGCGCCTTGAGTGCCACCATCATGGACTCCAGCGCCAAGGCGACCGGCACGTTGAACTCCAGCATCTGCTCGCGCGCCGCGAAGATCCACCCGATCCGGCGCAGGTTGAGCTCCGGCGAGGTGGTCGAGGCGATCTCCTCGACCTGGTCGCGGATCTCCTCGTTGACCAGCGCGCCCGGTGCCCCGGTCGCGACGGCGATCGCGTCGCGGTAGACCGACACCAGGTCGGTCAGGCCGCGGTCGACGACGTCGAGGTGGCGGCGCTTCGCGCGCGTGCGCTGGCCCTTCTCAAGCGCCGCCAGCGCGGGGCCGTACTCCCGCGGCCGGCGCCCCCGCTCGACCACGCCGTAGGCCGCGTCGAGGTCGGACTTCTCGCGGGCGTCGAGCTCGGCGGTGATCGCGTCGGCCTCGTCCTTGGCCGTCGTCGCCAGCCGGGTGGCGGCGTCCATGCACCGGCCGAGGTTGGTCAGCCGGGCGGGCATGGCGACGACCTCCTGGCGCCGGGTGCGGACCGCCTCGTCGAACGCGAGTGCCCGGGCCCGGCCGATGTGTCCCTGGCTCGCGCGGGCGGCGTACGACGCCAGCCGCTCCTCGACCCCGCGGGCGACGAGGAAGCCGGCGACCTCCGCGGTGGTCGGCGTCGACAGGGTGACCAGCCGGCAGCGGGACCTGATCGTGGGCAGCACGTCCTCGACGGTCGGCGCGCACAACATCCACACGGTGCGGCCGTTGGGCTCCTCGATCGCCTTGAGCAGCGCGTTGCACGCCTGCTCCGTCAGCCGGTCGGCGTCCTCGACGACGAGGATCTGCCAGCGGTCGCCCATCGGGCTCAGGGACGCACGGCGGACGAGGTCGCGGACCTCGTCGACGCCGATCGACAGCTTCTCGGTGCGGATCACCGACACGTCCGCGTGGGAGCCCGCGAGCACCGTGCGGCAGGCCTGGCAGCCGTCCGGGCAGTCGGCACCGGCGCCGCCCTGGGGACACTCGAGCGCGGCCGCGAACGCGACCGCCGCGTTGCTGCGCCCTGACCCGGGCGGACCGGTGAACAGCCAGGCGTGGGTCATCCCCTGCCCGGCGACTGCCCTCTGCAGCAGGTCGATGGTCGGCCGCTGGCCGACGAGGGTGTCCCAGACCGTCATCCGCGGACCGCCCGGGCGAGCAGCGGAGCGACGCGCTCGCTGATCGCGGCCGCGATGTCCTCGATCGAGCCGCGCGCGTCCAGGACGAGGTAGTGCTCCGGGTCGCGGGCGGCGAGGTCGAGGAAGGACTGCCGCACCCGCTGGTGGAACTCCAGCGACTCGCCCTCGATCCGGTCGCGGCCCTCGAACCGGCCCAGCCCGGCCTCGGGCTCGAGGTCGAGGACGACGGTGAGGTGCGGGCGCAGACCGCCCGTGGCCCAGCCGGCGACGTCCTCGAGCTCGGCGGCGTCGAGCGCGCGGCCGGCACCCTGGTAGGCCAGCGTCGAGTCGACGTAGCGGTCGGTGATGACGACCTCGCCGCGGGCGAGCGCCGGCTCCACCAGCGTCTCGACGTGCTCCGACTTGTCGGCGAGGTAGAGCAGGAACTCCGTCTTGTGCGCCAGCGCGCCCGTCTCCGGGCTGAGCACGATCCGCCGCATCTCCTTGCCGACGGGGGTGTCGCCCGGCTCGAAGGTGAGCAGCACCTGGTAGCCCTCGGCGGCCAGCGCGTCGCGCAGCAGCCGCGACTGGGTCGACTTGCCGCCGCCCTCGCCGCCCTCGAAGCAGATGAAGACGCCGGTGTCGGTGAAGCGGCCGGGCCGGCGGGAGGGGGAGGTCACGGGGACGAACCTACGAGACGGGACCGACCGTTGTCGCGAGGGGTCGCGTGACGGGACCCGTCGGGAGGAGGGCCCGCGTGGTCGCGACGGCGACGACGGTCCAGGCGACCAGCAGCAGCGCGAGCAGGCCGGCGGTGGCGACCGCGAACAGGACGAGGCCGGTCTCGTGGGCCAGGGCCGTCGTACCGGTGACGAGGGTGCCGACCGGGAAGGTGAACGACCACCAGGTCGGGGCGAACGGCAGCCCGGTGCGGACCTGGCGCACCGTCAGCGCACCGGCGAGCGCCAGCCAGAGCAGCGCGAAGCCCCAGACCGGCAGGGCGAAGGCGAGGAAGAGCAGCCGGAGGACGGCCGGGTCCTGGCCGGGCAGCGCGAGCGGTGCCCCGCCCGTGAGGTGGTACGCCGCCGTGATCGACTGGCCGAGCGGGCCCAGCACGATCCACAGCGTCGGCACGGTGGCCGGCATGCCCGGCCCGTGCCGCAGGACGCGCTGCCAGATCGCGGGCAGGATCAGCAGGGTCGCCAGCAACGCGATGCCGAAGGCCGCGCAGAGCAGGGCGAACAGGGTGGTTCGCAGCTCCCCGGCCGGCAGCCGCTCGAGCAGGACGGTGCCGGTCGCGGCGCTGACCATGGGCGGCACGAGCGGCATCAGCCAGCCGCCGAAGGCGCTGTCCTCGCGGACCTCGTGGCGGGTGATCGCGCAGTAGGGCACGACGACCGACGTGGCCAGGCCGAGCAGGGTGCCGGCGACCCACAGCCCGGCCTCCAGCGGGAGGGCCAGCACCCCCAGCCACCGCCCACCCACGGCACCGGTCGCCGCACCGGCGGTCATCAGGCCCATCGCGGTGGCGCCGTAGAAGTGCGCCAGCACGGGATCACCGAGATGGCTGAGGGGACGACCGGAGCGCAGGCCGACCACGGTGATCGCCACGAGCAGGGCCAGTGCGAGCAGCCAGGCCGCCGTGGCGCCGTACGACGCCCCGGGCAGGTCGAAGGGGAGGTCGGTCAGGACGACGGCGAGGATGCCGGTGCCCATGACGGCGGCGTACCAGTTGGGTCCGTGGGGGATCACTCCTCCACGGTGCCCGCTTCGCCGGGCGGGCGGAACGAGGTCCTCACTGGGGACTCACAAGGTTGGCTTGTGAGGGTGGCCCGAGCATCTCGTGACGGTCGCTGCGCGACCTCCACGACGACCGCGGCGTCAGCTCTTCTTGGCGGCAGCCTTCTTGGCCGTCGTCTTCTTGGCAGCGGTCTTCTTCGCAGCGGTCTTCTTCGCTGTGGTCTTCTTGGCCGCGGTCTTCTTCGCGCCCTTCTTGGCGGCCTTCTTCGCCGGGCCCTTCGCGCGCCGCTCGGCGAGCAGCTCGGCCGCCCGCTCGATGGTGATCGACTCGACCGAGTCGTCCTTGCGGAGGGTGGCGTTGTACTCGCCGTCGGTGACGTACTCGCCGAAGCGGCCGGCCTTGACGACCACCGGCTGGCCGGAGACCGGGTCGGGGCCGAGCTCCTTCAGCGGCGGGGCGGCGGCAGCACGACCGCGCTGCTTGGGCTGGCTGTAGATCTTCAGCGCCTCCTCGAGGGTGATGCCGAAGATCTGGTCCTCGCTGGTGAGCGAGCGCGAGTCGGTCCCCTTCTTCAGGTACGGCCCGTAGCGCCCGTTCTGCGCGGTGATCTCCTCGCCGTCCTCGCCGGCACCGACGATCCGGGGCAGCGAGATCAGCTTGACCGCGTCGTCGAGGGTGACCGTGTCGAGGGACATCGACTTGAAGAGCGAGCCGGTGCGCGCCTTGGCGCCCTTGGGCGCGTCCTCCGGGAGGACCTCGGTGACATAGGGGCCGAAGCGGCCGTT
The DNA here is from genome assembly GCA_964487275.1 of uncultured Nocardioides sp. GTDB lineage: Bacteria > Actinomycetota > Actinomycetes > Propionibacteriales > Nocardioidaceae > Nocardioides. Next base: position 47,729 of record CAZAQE010000033.1, read on the forward strand.
CTTCGCGACGACCTGCAGGCCCGTCTCCGGGTGCACGCCGAGGTCGATCTCCTCGCCGGCCGGGTTGGCGAGCAGCTCCTTCGCCTTCTCCACGGTGAGCTCGTCGGGCGGCAGGTCGTCGGGCACGTTGGCGCGCACCCGCGTGCCGGACCCGTCGTCCGGCCCCTCGAGGTAGGGGCCGTACTTGCCGACCCGCAGGTCGATGCCGGACTCGGCACCGTCGGCGTCGCGCACCGGGAAGGTCGCCAGCTCCTTGGCGTCGATGTCGCCCAGCTCGGTGACCAGGCGCTGCAGGCCGGCGAGCCGGTCCGAGCCGTAGTAGAACTCGGTCAGCTCGGCGACCCGGCTCTTGTCACCGCGGGCGATGTCGTCGAGGACGGTCTCCATCCCGGCCGTGAAGTCGTAGTCGATGAGCCGCGTGAAGTGCTCGGTCAGCAGCCGGACCACGGAGAACGCGATCCACGCCGGCACCAGCGCGGTGCCCTTCTTGTAGACGTAGCCGCGGTTGAGGATCGTGCCGATGATCGAGGCGTACGTCGAGGGGCGGCCGATCTCGCGCTCCTCGAGCTCCTTGATCAGCGTGGCCTCGGTGTAGCGGGCCGGCGGCTTGGTCTCGTGCCCGTTGGCCGACAGCGAGGCGGCCGAGACGGCGTCGCCCTCGGCCAGGTTGGGCAGGCGGGTCTCCTGGTCGTCCTTCGCGGCGTTGTCGTCGGTGCCCTCGACGTAGGCCTTGAGGAAGCCGTGGAAGGTGATCACCCGGCCCGACGCGGAGAAGACGACGTCCTCGCCCGTGCTGGCCGCGCCGCCGAGGCGGATCGTCACCGACTGCCCGACGGCGTCCTTCATCTGCGAGGCGACGGTGCGCATCCAGATCAGCTCGTAGAGGCGGAACTGGTCGCCGGTCAGGCCGGTCTGCGCCGGGGTGCGGAACGAGTCGCCCGCCGGGCGGATCGCCTCGTGCGCCTCCTGGGCGTTCTTGACCTTGCTGGCGTAGGTGCGCGGCGCGTCGGGGAGGTACTCGGCGCCGTACAGCTCCTGGACCTGGGCGCGGGCCGCGGCGATCGCGTTGCCCGACAGCGTCGTGCTGTCGGTACGCATGTAGGTGATGAAGCCGTTCTCGTAGAGGCGCTGGGCGACGCTCATCGTCACCGACGCGCTCATGCCGAGCTTGCGGCTCGCCTCCTGCTGCAGCGTGGTGGTGCGGAAGGGGGCGTACGGCGAGCGGCGGTAGGGCTTCGCCTCGACCGACCGGACGTCGTACGACGTGTCGGCGAGCGCCGCGACGAGACCCTCCGCGCGCCTCTTGTCGAGGTGGACGACGTCGGCCTTGCCCTTGAGCTGCCCGTCCTGGCCGAAGTTCGAGCCGGACGCGACGCGGGTGCCGTCGATCGAGTGCAGCTTGGCCGGGAACATCCGCTGGTCGTGCTTCGAGCCCGCGTCGAAGGTGCCCTCGAGGTCCCAGTAGGAGGCGACCTTGAAGGCCATCCGCTCCTTCTCGCGGTCGACCACGAGCCGGGTCGCGACGGACTGCACGCGACCGGCGGAGAGACCCGACATCACCTTGCGCCACAGCACCGGCGAGACCTCGTAGCCGTAGAGGCGGTCGAGGATGCGGCGGGTCTCCTGCGCCTCGACGAGGTCCATGTCGAGCTCGCGCGGGTTGGCGGCGGCCTCCTGGATGGCGGCCTTGGTGATCTCGTGGAAGACCATCCGGTGGACCGGGATGCCCTTCGGCTTCAGCTCGTCGAGCAGGTGCCAGGCGATGGCCTCCCCCTCGCGGTCCTCATCGGTGGCGAGGTAGAGCTCGTCGGCGTCCTTGAGCAGCTGCTTGAGCTTGGAGATGTGGCTCTTCTTGTCGCGCGGGACGACGTAGTAGGGCTCGAAGCCGTTCTCCACGTCGATGGCCAGCCGGCCCCACGGCTTGTCCTTGATCTTCGCCGGGGTGTCCGCGGCGTTGTTCGGGAGGTCACGGATGTGGCCGATGGAGGACTCGACGACATAGCCGCTGCCGAGGTACCCGCCGATGGTGCGGGCCTTGGCCGGCGACTCGACGATCACCAACTTGTGTGCCACAGGGACCTTCTCTACTGGACGTGCTGAGCCTTACGGCCGATCACGGTAGCGCGTGCTGTCCAGTCCCCTGCTGTCCGGAGTCCACCGTGGGCGGTCGGGTGAGGTGTGCCTCAGCCGACCTTGATGCCGGCGATCGTGTCCTCGAGCTCGGCCTCGTAGGACGACTCGCCGAGCGGTACGACGCCGAGGAACAGCCCGAAGCTGTCGGGGTCGCCGGTGTCGAGGACGATCACCGTGGTCTGGTCGCCACCGTAGGTGACCTCCGGGTCGGAGACCCGCAGCTCGGAGGTGATCCGGTAGCCGGACGCGCCGTCGACGGTCACCTCCTCACGCTCGAGGTCCTCGCGACCGGTGAAGCCCTTGTAGAACAGCTCGCTCGCGGTGAGGCACTGCATCACGATCTCGGCGGCCTGCTCGGGGTCCGTGAAGTCGTTGGCCCTGGCGAGGCCGCCGACGGCGTACTCGGAGATCCACTTGTCCTCGATCACGACCTTCACGCCGACCTGGACGCTGTCGGCGAACGTGTGGGCCTTCGCCGAGCCCTCGTCGGGCGCGTAGCCGGTCGGCAGCGGGACCGTGAGCCCGCCGCCGGTGAGGCTCGTCGCGGTGGCGGCCGGCGGCGTCGCCGGCTCCGGGCTGCCGCCGGTGCACTGGATGCCGGTCGGGCGGACCGTGCTGGAGGTGCCGTCGGTCGGGTCGCCGGTCGAGTCCGTGGAGTCGGTCGACCCGGACTCGTCGGTGGTCTGCGACGTGTCGTCGTCGGCCTTCTTGTCGTCCCCGTCGTCGTCGCCGGTGAGCGCCTTGACGCCGAAGAAGCCGCCGACGCCGATCAGGACGAGCGTGAGGACGGCAGCGATGACGATGCCGATGACCTTGCCGTTGCCGCCGCCACCTCCACCGGGCTGGGGGGTGGGGCTCCAGGGCTGCTGTCCGTAGCCTCCGCCGGGGGGCTGGCCGTAGCCGCCCTGCGGCTGGCCGTAGCCACCGGCCGGCGGCGGCGCGACGGGAGGTACGGCGCCGTAGACCGTCTGCGGCTGGACCGGCGGCTGCTGCGGCTGCTGCGGCTGCTGCGGCTGCTCGGCCGGCGGTTGCTGCGGGGCCTGGGGGGCGTTGCCGACCGGCGGCGTGGTGGTGGTCATCTGGCTCCACGCCTGACCGTCCCAGTACCGGTAGGTGTCCGGCGCGCCAGCGGGGTCGGGGTACCAGCCTGCGTTCGTCACGGGGACAGTCTGCCCGAACGACCCGAGTGGTCTAGTCGTTCGCGCGCCGGGGGGCGTCGACAGGCGCGAGGAATCCCTCGGCCACCATCTCGGCGAGCTCGGGCAGGTAGACCTCTCGCAGGCTCGCGGCGTCGCGCTCGAGCAGCTGCCCGACGGCGTCCACGAGGGGGCCCAGGGGCAGGTCGCCGTCGCAGGCGCCCACGACGGCGGCCGTCACGGTGTCGACCTGCCGCGCCCGCCGGAAGCCGCGCTGCTGCCGGAGCACGATGGCCGACGGGTCCTCCGCGCCGACCGGCCCCGACGTCTCCTGCAGCACGTCCTCGCGCAGCACCAGGTGCGTGTCCGGCCCGACGGTGCGGGCCGCCGCGGCCGACTCGGCCCAGCCGGCGATCGCGGGCGCGATCGGCTGCTCGACGTCGTACGGCCACTCGAGGAGGTCGCGGGTGGAGCCGCCGGTGCGGTGCAGGTTGATCCAGCCGAAGCCGATGCCGCCGACACCCTGCTCCTCCAGCCACGACAGCCAGGTGTCGTAGCGCTGGACGTAGGCGACCGGGTCGCCGCCGGTGGCGGGGTGGTGGCCGGCGTCCTTGAGCCAGAGCTCGACGTACGACGCCGGGTCGAGCACCTCCCGCTGGACGACCAGCGCGTCGCAGTCGTCGGGCAGCCACGTGGCGAGGCGCTCGTCCCACGGGCGGTCGCGGTCGATCACCCAGTTGGCCAGGACCTGGCACCAGCCACCGTCGGTGAGGTGGTCGGGCGCGGTGCGCACGATGTGCTCGACGACCTGGTCGCCGGGCAGGCCCGAGTCGCGGTAGACGAGGCGCTCCCCCGTCGCCGGCGAGATCACGAACGGCGGGTTGGTGGCGATCAGGTCGAAGCGCTCGCCCGCGACGGGGGCGAAGAACGAGCCGTCGCGCACGTCGACCTTGTCGTCGACGTCGTTGAGGGCCGCGTTGAAGCGGGCGATCGCGAGCGCGCGCTGGTTGACGTCGGTCGCGACGACGCGATCGCTGTGGGTGGCCAGGTGCAGCGCCTGCACCCCGCAACCGGTGCCGAGGTCCAGCGAGGTCCCGACGTCGTGACGCAGGGTCAGCTGGGCCAGGCTGGAGGAGGCCGGGCTGATGCCGAGCACGTAGTCGCCGGTGACGCTGGTGGCGACGCCGTTGAGCCCGGGCGTCAGGTCGCTGACCACCCACAGGTCGCCCTCCTCCGTGGCGTAGGGCCGCACGTCGAGGCGGGCCGCGACCTCGCCGACCGACTGGACGAGCGCGCCGGCGTTGACCATCCGGTCGACGAGGCCGCCGGGCAGCGCGCGCTCGGCGTCGGCGGCGGGAACGGCGGTCTGGAGCAGGAAGAGACGGACCAGCGTCGCCAAGGGGCTCCCGTCCGTCGTACGACGCACGCCGGGGGTGGTCTCGTTGCGCGAGAGCGCCTCGTGCGCCTGCGGGCCGAGCAGCCCACTGACGGCGTCGTAGGTGAAGTCGGCGGCGAGCAGGGCTTCGCGGAGCGGGGCGGCGAGGGCGACGGGCAGCACGGGGCAACGCTAGTCCCGCCGCGCCGGGGCTCAGTAGATGCCGCTCAGTACACGCCCGTCGCGCGGGGGATCCCCCGCCCAGCGAGGACCGTGCGGTAGCGGAAGGAGGGGCTCGCGCCGTACTCGATGGTGATGGCGACACCGGGGTGGCGAGCGTTGTACCAGCCGGTCAGGGTCGGGGAGACCGTGCCGGCCGGGTTGCCGACGCCGAACCACTTGCGTGGCAGGCCGAGGTGGTGCGAGAGCCGCTGCTGCCAGGTCTGGCCGCGGCTGCTGCGCCCGATCCCGCGCAGCGGCTGGTGGATCGAGGCGATGAAGTCGGGCCGCACGTCGGCGAGGAAGCGCATCATCGCGCGGGTCTCCGGCTCGCTGGCGGGGCGCTGTCCGCCGTAGTAGCGGCTCCCGCGCGTGGTGCGGGTCCATCCGCTGGTGGGCCAGTTGCGGTTGAGGTCGACGCCGCGGGCGTTCTTGCGGGTGTGCCGGACGTGGCCGTCCGGGTTCATGCTCGGGATCACCCAGACCGCGGTGCCGGGCAGGGGCCGGACGTTGCGGATGATCCACACGGCCGTGTCGCGGCCGGCGCGTTCGTCACCGTGCATCTGCCCGAGGACGAGCAGCACCTTGGTCGCGGCCGGGTCACCGCGGAAGTACGCACGGATCTCCCGGCCGCGCACGGAGCGGCCGACGAGCACGATCTTCTGCACGTACGACGGCTCCGCGGCCTGTTGGCTCGGGTGCGCCCGTCCGGCGGCGGTCGCCGGCGGCGCGACGGCGAGCGCCGCGCTGGCGGTGACCACGAGGGCCACCGCCAGCGCGGCAAGGGTCTTCCCGAGACGGACGGGCACGGACTCAGCCCTTGTCGAGGCCCACGGGCGCGGGGGCGTCGTCGGCGATCGACGACGAGCGCTGCTTGGAGATGAAGACCGCGGCGAAGATGCCCGTGGCCGCCGCGAGGGCGATCAGGATCCGCACCACGTCGTTCTCGCTCTCGCCGTAGGACAGGCTGATGATCGCGCCGACGATGAGCAGCGAGACCAGGTTCATCACCTTGAGCAGCGGGTTGATCGCCGGGCCGGCCGTGTCCTTGAACGGGTCGCCGACCGTGTCGCCGATGACCGTGGCCGCGTGGGCCTCGGAGCCCTTGCCGCCGTGGTGGCCGTCCTCGACCAGCTTCTTGGCGTTGTCCCAGGCCCCACCGGCGTTCGCGAGGAACACCGCCATCAGCGTGCCGGTCGCGATCGCGCCGACCAGGAAGCCGGCCAGGGGACCGACGCCGAGGCCGAAGCCGACCGCGATCGGGCTCAGGATGGCGAGGATGCCGGGCGTCGCCAGCTCGCGCAGCGAGTCGCGGGTGACGATGTCGACCACGCGGCCGTACTCCGGGCGCGCCGTGCCCTCCATGATCCCGGGGATGTCGCGGAACTGGCGGCGTACCTCCATCACGACCGCACCGGCCGCGCGGCCGACCGCGTTGATCGCCAGGCCGGAGAAGAGGAACACCACGCCCGCGCCGAGCAGCGCGCCGACGATCAGCTTGGCGTCGTAGACGATGAAGTCGCCGAGCAGGTCGAGCGAGGCGAAGCCGCTGTCGTCGCCGACGGCGTCGGCGAACGACTCGAACGCCGACTGCGTGTACGACGCGAAGAGCGCGCTCGC
>CAZAQE010000034.1:0-48842 GCA_964487275.1 uncultured Nocardioides sp.
CGAGCCGAGATGCACCTCATGAAGCTCGCCCTCGACTGGGCCGCTTGAGCCGTCTGACGCAGCGGGACGACCGCTCACGAGCGCCAGCGCTTGATTCGTGGGAGCCGCCAGCCGCCTATCCTTCGATCCATGACAAGCCCGGAAAAGGCGACGGGCCGGCGACGGTGACGGCCGCCGGAGGAACGCGGCTCGGACTCGTCTGGCAGAGCGATGTCGCCCGCATCGGGGGCGAGCGCCAGGTCGTCCGCATCGTGCAGAAGGGCACCCGGCTGAAGACCCCTGGCGGGCCGGACTCGCTGCCCGATGAGCTCGCCCTGGTCGTGACCGTGATTCTCCTGCCGGCGCGGGCACTCTCGCTCCTGCTGTTCGGGCAGCGGTTCAAGCTCGGCGTGGTCTCCCTCGAGACCGACGGCAGCGAGAAGATCGTCCGCAAGGAGAAGGTCCGCGGCGAGTCTCCGGCGCGAGAGCGCGCTCGCGCCGTGTTCGCCGAGCTGCGTCACCCGTCCTGAGCCACGCCGCGCATCTCCGACGGCGGCCGGAACCGGACCTTGCCCTCGTCGATCGCCTGCTGCGGGTCCTTGCCCTGCGGCGCGTAGACGGTGAATCCGAAGCGGTAGTCGACGTACACGACGGCCAGCTTCTCCAGCTCCTTGGTGGCGTCGTAGTAGCGCCAGCGGTAGTACGCCGGCCGGCCGTCGACCTCGACGGTCTCGGGCTCGGCTCCGGACTCCTCGCGATAGTGCGGCAGGCCGCCGGCGTCCTGGCCCCACAAGGAGTAGTTGACCTCGACGGCCGTGCCGTCGGACAGGTTGACGTTGCACTTCCACAGCGCGGGGCGCTTCACGGCGCCGCCCGCGTCGTAGCAGGGCTCCGAGCGGGTCAGCTCCGGGTAGGCCCAGAACAGGCCCGGCAGCCCGAACGCCTCGCTGCACGTGTCGAGCGAGGCGACGACCCGGTCGGGGTCGTTCCAGCAGCGCGGCCCGTCCTCGGCGACCGGTGAGGTGGCGACGGACGTGGCGTCCGAGGCGGACGTGGGCGGGGTCGACGATGACGTCGTGGTGGCGGTTCCCCCGTCCCCGGGGTCGTCACCGGAGAACACACCCGCTGCGGCGAGCGCGCCGCCCGTGCCGGCGACGACCACCAGCACCGCGAGCACGACGCCGACGAGCCGCCCGCGCGAGGGCCGACCGGACCCCCGAGGGACGGAGGGGGTCAGGGGCGGCGGTGGCGGTGCCGGCGACCGGGGCGGAGGGGCGTCGCGGTCGCGGGTGGACTCGCGGGTGCGGCCCGGACCGACCGGCACCCCCGGTGCTGCCATCGTCGGGGCCGCGGGCCCGGTCTCCGCCACCGCCCGCACCGAGCGCAGGAATGACTGCATCTCGGGCGCGCTGGCGAACCGGTCGGCGGGGTCCTTGGCCATCGACCGGCGCAGCAGCTGGTTGACGGCGTGGCTCCACGGGTCGGTGCCCGGCAGCTGTGGGACGGGCGCCGACTGGTGGGCCACCGCGAGCTGGACCATGGTGCCCTCGTAGGGCAGCCGGCCGGTCACGAGGAACCACAGCAGGCAGCCCACGGCGTACAGGTCGGTGCGCTCGGTCGCCGGGTGCCCGTCGAACCGCTCGGGCGCGAGGTAGGCCCAGGTCCCGATGACCCCCTGGGTCTGCTCGGTGTTCACGACGTCCGCGGCCTGGGCGATCCCGAAGTCGCACAGGAACGCCCGCACGCCGTCCGCCTCGCGGCGCAGCAGGACGTTGCTGGGCTTCACGTCGCGGTGCACCAGGCCGACGGCGTGGGCGTCGGCGAGGCCGGCCAGCACCTGGTCGACCAGTGCGAGCGCCTCGGCCGCCGGCAACGGGCCGCGCGCCTCGACCAGCGCGGTCAGGTCCCCGTCAGGAATGAGCTGGGTCGAGATGTAGAGCCAGCCGTCGTGCTCCCCCGTGTCGTAGACCTGCACCACGTGCGGCGAGTCCAGGCGGGCCAGGGCCTGCGCCTCCCGGCGGAACCGGGCGACCATGTCGGGCGAGCCGACCAGCTGTGGCGCGAGCAGCTTGAGCGCGACCCGCCGTCCGAGGTCCTCGTGGACGGCCGTGAGCACGACGCCCATGCCGCCGTGGCCCAGCCGGTCGACGACGCGGTAGCGCCCGAAGGCCTCACCCGGTTCCGGCAACGCGCCCATGGCTGGAGACTAGGGCGATTTGCCGCCCTCCGTGCCGGGTTCGGCAGGTCGGCTACAGCGCCAGCCGCTCCCGTACGACGTCAGCGAGCTGGTTCGCGACCGACTCCGCCTGCTCCGCGGTCGGCGCCTCCACCATCACCCGGACGAGGGGCTCGGTGCCCGAGGGCCGGAGCAGGACGCGACCGGTCGAGCCGAGCTCGGCCTCCGCCTCCTGCACGGCCGCGGCGAGCGCGACGTCGTCGGTGCGGGTGCGGTCGACACCGCCGACGTTGACGAGGACCTGCGGAAGGCGGGTCATCACGCCGGCGAGCTCCTGCAGCGAGGAGCCGGTGGCGACCATCCGCTGCAGCACGTGCAGGGCGGTCAGCAGGCCGTCGCCGGTCGTGGCGTGCTCGCGGAGGATCACGTGGCCGGACTGCTCTCCACCCAGCGTGTAGCCACCGGCGCGCATGTCCTCGAGGACGTAGCGGTCACCGACGGCGGTCTGCCGCACGGTGACGCCGGCGGCGGTCATCGCCTGGACGAGTCCGAGGTTGCTCATCACCGTCGCCACGAGGGTGTCGTCGACGAGGCGGCCGGCGGCCTTCATCGCCAGCGCGAGGATCCCCATGATCTGGTCGCCGTCGACGACCTCGCCGGTGTGGTCGACGGCCAGGCAGCGGTCAGCGTCGCCGTCGACGGCGAAGCCGGCGTCGGCACCGTGCTCGACGACCGCCTTGCGCAGCGGGTCGAGGTGGGTGGAGCCGCAGCCGTCGTTGATGTTGAGGCCGTCCGGCTCGGCGCCGATCGTGATCACGGTCGCGCCGGCGAGCCGCAGCGCGTGCGGGCCGACCTCGCTGGCCGCGCCGTGCGCACAGTCCAGGACCACGGTCAGCCCGGCGAGGGGACGGGTGTCGGGGTGGTCGAGGGTGCCGACCAGGTGGGCGGCGTACTCCTCGACGGTCGGGCCGTAGGGGGTCACCCGGCCGACGGCGCCGCCGGTGGGGCGGTCCCAGTCCTGGCCGAGGTGCTCCTCGATCTCGCGCTCGAGCGCGTCATCGAGCTTCACGCCGCCACGGGCGAGGAACTTGATGCCGTTGTCGGGCATCGCGTTGTGCGACGCACTGATGACGACACCGACGTCGGCATTGAGCGCGTCGGTGAAGTAGGCGACGCCGGGGGTCGGGAGGACCCGCAGGCGGAGCACGTCGACGCCGGCGGACGCGAGGCCGGCGACGACCGCGTGCTCGAGGAACTGCCCGGAGATCCGGGTGTCGCGGCCGACGACGGCCAGGGGACGCGGCCGGTCGAAGTCACCATGCTCCACGAGCACACGGGCCGCGGCGACGCCGAGGTCCAGCGCCAGCTCGGCGGTGAGCTTGTCGTTGGCCAGGCCGCGGACCCCGTCGGTCCCGAAGATGCGGGTCACGTCGTACTCCCTCGTGTCATGCGTAAAACGGGCGACGGGGCCACGGACCGCAGCAGCGGTGCGTGGCCCCGTCGTGGTGATCGCCTCGCGGCAGATCAGCGCTTCGAGTACTGCGGAGCCTTGCGGGCCTTCTTGAGACCGGCCTTCTTGCGCTCGGTCGCGCGGGCGTCGCGGGTCAGCAGACCGGCCTTCTTCAGCGTCGGGCGGTTGGCCTCGACGTCGATGCCGTTGAGCGAGCGGGCAACGCCCAGGCGCAGCGCACCGGCCTGGCCGGTGATGCCGCCGCCGTGGATGCGGGCGATCACGTCGAAGCGGCCCTCGAGGCCGAGCGCCGCGAACGGCTCGTTGACGACCTGCTGGTGCAGCTTGTTCGGGAAGTAGTCCTCGATCGTGCGGCCGTTGATGGTCCAGGTGCCGGTGCCGGGCACCAGGCGGACGCGGGCGACGGCCTCCTTGCGACGGCCGGTGGCCGCGCCGGGGGCGATGGTCGCCGGGCGGGCGTCGATCGCGGCGGACGGAGAGGTCTCGCTGGTGTAGGCGACGCCCTGCTCGTCGGTCTCGAAGGTCTCCTCGACCTCGGTGGTGTTCTCAGTCATCTCTGGATCCTCGAAGTCGATTACTGGGAGATCTGGGTGATCTCGAAGGGAACGGCCTTCTGGGCCTCGTGCGGGTGAGCCGGGCCGTTGTAGACCTTCAGCTTCTTGATCATCTGCCGGCCGAGGCGGTTCTTCGGCAGCATGCCCCACACGGCCTTCTCGACGGCCTTGCGGGCGTCCTTGTCCAGGACCTCGCCGATCGGGGTCGCGGTCAGACCACCCGGGAAGCCCGAGTGGCGGTAGACCATCTTGTCGGCACGCTTGTTGCCGGACAGGGCGACCTTGTCGGCGTTGACGATGATGACGTAGTCACCGGTGTCGGCGTTCGGCGCGAAGATCGGCTTGTGCTTGCCGCGCAGCAGGTTGGCCGCGGTCACCGCGAGCCGGCCGAGGACGACGTCGGTCGCGTCGATCACGAGCCAGGCGCGCTCGACGTCACCGGGCTTCGGAGCATAGGTACGCATGGAGGATTCCATTCGTTCGTGTCGGACACATCCGTTGGCAACGGACGTGGCATCTTCTGACGAACACTGCACCCACCTTCTGGCGGGCGACTGCCCTCGCGAGGAGAGCGGCAGGAGACGCATCGAGAAGGGTACGGCGGCCCGGACACCGCGTCCAAATCAGCGCCCCCGCGAAGCTACTCCCCGGTAGGTCCGTGAGCAGGAAGTCGGCGTGAGATCGTGCGGACGCCACGGTTCGGGACACCGGGTACCGGCCGCCACGCCGGGCGGGCTAGGTTGCAAGGGTGACTGACTCTCTCACCGTTCGCGACAACCGCACCGGCGCGGAGTACGAGATCCCGATCGTCGACGGCACCATCAAGGCCGCCGACCTCGGGCAGATCAAGCTCAACGACGACGAGCCGGGCCTCGCGACCTACGACCCCGGATTCGTCAACACCGCCTCGTGTCGAAGCTCCATCACCTACATCGACGGTGAGAAGGGCATCCTCGAGTACCGCGGCTACCCGATCGAGCAGCTCGCCGAGAAGTCGAACTTCCTCGAGGTGGCCTACCTGCTCATCCACGGGGAGCTGCCCTCCAAGGAGCAGTACGACTCCTGGGTGCACGAGATCACGTTCCACACGTTCGTGCACGAGAACGTCAAGGGGTTCATGCAGGGCTTCCGCTACGACGCGCACCCGATGGGGATGCTGATGGCGTCGGTGGGGGCCCTGTCGACGTTCTACCCCGAGTCGAGCAAGATCGCGGACCCGGACAACCGCCACATCCAGATCGTCCGGATGATCGCGAAGATGCCGACCCTCGGCGCGTGGGCCTTCCGCCACGCGCAGGGCAAGCCCTACGTCTACCCGGACAACGAGCTGTCCTACGCCGAGAACTTCCTCTCGATGCTCTTCAAGATGAGCGAGACGAAGTACGCCGGCGACCCGCGCATCGTCAAGGCGCTCGACACCCTCTTCATCCTGCACGCCGACCACGAGCAGAACTGCTCGACCAATGCGGTCCGCTCGGTGGGCTCCTCCCAGGTCGACCCGTACTCGGCGGTCGCGGCCGGCATCGGCGCCCTCTTCGGGCCGCTGCACGGTGGCGCCAACGAGGCCGTGCTCAAGATGCTGCGCCGGATCGGCACGGTCGAGAACATCCCCGCCTTCATCGAGGGCGTCAAGGCCGGCAACGAGCGCCTGATGGGCTTCGGCCACCGTGTCTACAAGAACTTCGACCCGCGCGCCAAGATCATCAAGAAGGCCTGCGACGACGTCTTCGAGGTCACCGGGGTCAACCCGCTCCTCGCCGTCGCCAAGGAGCTGGAGAAGATCGCGCTCGAGGACGAGTACTTCATCAAGCGCAAGCTCTACCCCAACGTCGACTTCTACTCCGGCCTCATCTACGAGGCGCTGGAGTTCCCGCCGGAGATGTTCACCGTCCTCTTCGCGATCGGCCGGACGCCCGGCTGGCTCGCGCAGTGGCTGGAGCTCGTCCAGGACAAGGAGCAGAAGATCGCGCGGCCGAAGCAGATCTACACCGGCCCGCGGACCCTCGACTTCGTCCCCGCCGAGGAGCGCTGGGCGTAGTCCCCGCACAGCAACCGGCCCCGGTCACCGTCAGGTGGCCGGGGCCGTTGCTGTGGTCAGCCGGGGAAGGGCGGCAGCGCCTCGTCGTACAGCCAGGGGTGCAGCAGCCCCGCGACGTCCGTCCCCGTGCGCGCGCTCGCGAACGCGAGGAAGTCGTCGGTGGTGACGTTGCCCCCGTCGTGCTCCTCGACCCAGCCGGACAGCAGGTCGAAGAAGGCGTCGTCGCCGACGGCGACCCGCAGCGCGTGGAGCGCGAGGGCGCCGCGCTTGTAGACGCGGTCGTCGAACATCAGCTCCGGGCCGGGGGCGGCCAGCACGAGGTCCTGGTCGGCCTCCCCGAGCCGCTCGTGGTGGTGGCGCGCCCAGCCGTCGCAGCTGCGCGGGCCACCGGACTCCTCGGACCACAGCCACTCGCTGTAGCAGGCGAAGCCCTCGTGCAGCCAGATGTCCTGCCAGCGGCGCAGCGTGACGGCGTTGCCGAACCACTGGTGCGCCATCTCGTGCGCGATGAGCCGCACGTGCGACCACTCCGGCGAGCAGAAGTTGCGGCCGAAGGTCGACAGGCTCTGGCTCTCGAGCGGGATCTCGAGGTCGTCGTCGGTGATGACGGCGGCGTACTTCTCGAAGGGGTAGCTCCCGAAGACCCGCTCGAAGTACGCCAGCATGGCGCCCTGCTGGTCGAAGGAGCCCGCCAGGTCGGCGTCGGGCGGCGCGAGGGTGGTGACCCTCGGGCCGTGGGTCGTCGAGGTGTAGCGCCCGATCTGCACCGTCGCGAGGTAGGTCGCCATCGGGCGGTCCATCACCCAGGTCCACTCCTCGACGCTCGCGCGCCGGCGGTGCTCGACGAGCTCGCCGTTGGCGACGACGACGTAGCCCGCGGGGGCACCGAGGGAGATCCGGTAGGTCGCCTTGTCGTCGGGCCGATCGTTGCAGGGGAACCAGGTGGGCGCGCCGTGCGGCTGGGCCGCGACGATCACGCCGTCGGTGAGCTCCTCCCAGCCGGCGTCGCCGTGGTGCCGGTCGATGACCGGCTTCGGTACGCCGCCGTACGCGATGGCCAACCGGAGCTGCGTCCCCGCCGGGACCGGGCGGTCGAGCTGGAGGACGAGCCGCTCCGAGCGCGCGCTCCACTTGCGCAGCCGGGCGCCGTCGACACGGACCTTGGTGGCACGCAGGTGCGCGAGGTCGAGCACCAGCCGGGCGGTCTCCTCCAGGGTGACGACGTCGAGGGTCGCGGTCCCGGCCAGGCGGTTGCCCTCGAGGGCGTAGACGAGGTCGAGGTCGTAGTGGCGGACGGAGTACGACGGGTCGCCGTGTCCCGGCAGGTACGGGTCAGCGGTGGGGAGCTGGGGCACGACCTGGCTACTCCGCCCACGGGCCGATCGGGTTGCCGATCCACCGCGTCTTGTCCGGGACCGTCTCGCCCCTCATCACCAGTGACACCGGACCGACGGTAGCGTGCTTGCCCAGCGTCGCGGCCGGCAGCACCACCGAGTTCGGCCCGAGCGTCGCCCCGCGACGCAGGCGCACCGCATCGGTGGCGAGCAGCCGGTCGTGGAAGAGGTGGGTCTGCACGACGCTGCCCTGGTTGACGGTCGCACCGTCGCCGAGCTCGACGAGGTCGGCCTCGGGCAGCCAGTAGGACTCGCACCAGACGCCGCGCCCGACCCGGGCGCCCATCGCCTTGAACCACAGCGTGATGAGCGGCGAACCGGTCGCGAGGCCGGCGAACCACGGTGTCGCGAGCACCTCGATGAAGGTGTCGGCGAGCTCGTTGCGCCACACGAACGAGCTCCACAACGGGTGCGAGCCGGCGCGGACCTTGCCGACGAGCAGCCACTTCGCGGCGATCGCGACGAGTGCGGCGACCGCGCCGGCCGCCCACAGCAGCAGGGGTACGGCGACCAGGCCGGCCCAGGCGCCGTACTCGCTCCAGACGGCGAGGGTCCCTCCCACCACCGCGACGTGGAGCCCGACGGCCAGGGCCAGCGGGACGACGCGGGCGAGCTCCCAGCCGGCGCGGGCGACCTTGAGCCGGCGCGGCGGCGCGTAGGTGCGCTCGTCGGCGGAGCCCTGCTCGGCGCGGCGCAGCGGCGCGGGCGGGCTGCCCAGCCACGACTCGCCGGCCTTGACCGTGCCGCGGGCCGGGGCTGCGGAGAGGACCGCGACCAGCGAGCGCTTCGGCACCTTCCGGCCGGGCGCGGCCATCGCGGAGTTGCCGACGAAGGCGCGCTTGCCGACCTTCACGCGCTCGGCGCGCAGCCAGCCGCCGCCCAGCTCGTAGCCGCCGATGAGGGTGTCGTCGGCGAGGAAGGCCTGGTCGCTGACGGTCGTGAGCGACGGGATCATCAGGACCGTCGATGCCTCGACGTCCTGACCGATCCGGGCGCCCAGCAGGCGCAGCCAGGTCGGGGTGAGCTGCGAGCTGTAGAGCGGGAACAGCCAGGTGCGGGCCTCGTCGAGGACCCGGATCGTCGACCACACGCACAGGGCGGGCCGGCTCTGCAGCGGGTAGGCACCGGCCTTGACCCCCCGGCCGAGGAGGCGCACGACGACCAGGACCAGGCCGGCGAGCACGACGGCGCCGAGCACCACGCCCGGCACCAGCCACGGCAGCACCGCGCGGAGGGCGTCCATGGGGCCGTCGGTCCCCCCGAGGTCGGCGAGCAGCAGCGCGGGCACCAGCGCGGCGGCGATGGCGAGGGCCGGCAGCAGGGCGAGCCCGGCCGCGGCGGCGGCGTACGCGACGGCCCAGAGGCGCAGCGTGCGCCGGCTGGCGGCGGGCCGCTCGGCCCACGGGCCACGGGCGGCCGAGCTGGCGCGGGTCGCGGGGGCGCCCGACCAGAACTCGCCGGCGGGCACCTCGCCGAAGACGGCGGAACCGGGCGCGACCTCGGCGTCCTCACCGACGACCGCGTCCGGGCCGAGCATCGAGCGCGTGCCGACCCGCGCCCGCGGGCCGACCCGGATGCCGCCGACGTGGAGGGTGTCGCCGTCGATCCAGTAGCCGGTGAGATCGACCTCCGGCTCGATCGACGCACCCTTGCCGACGGTGAGCAGGCCGGTGACCGGTGGCAGCGAGTGGAGGTCGGCGCCTCTGGCGACCCTGGCGCCGAGCAAGCGGGCGTACCAGGTCATGTACGGCGCCCCGGCGAGCCGCGTCGCGCCGAGCTCGTCGGCGATCCGCTCGGCCATCCAGATGCGCAGGTGGACCTTGCCGCCGCGGGGGTACTGGCCCGGCCGGACGCCGGCGCGGACCGCCTGCACCAGCTTGGCGGCGAGCAGCATCCGGCCCGGTGGCGTCACGAACACGACCAGCAGGAGGGCGAGCAGCCACCACGGCGCAGCCGGCAGCCACGCGACGTCGAGGACGTCGTGCACCACCCGGGAGAAGGTGAGCGTGCCGGCCAGCCAGCGCGGCGCGGCGAGCGCGCGCAGCAGCGGGACGGCGACCACCTGGCCGAGCTGGGTCTTGCGCGGGATCGGCAGCACCTTGCGGCTCTGCTCGGCCAGCGCGCTCGGCTCCAGCGCGTCGAGGAAGCCCGCGAGGCCGCCGACCGTCGAGTTCTCGTAGAGGTCGGCGACGGTGAGGTCGGCGTGGTCGGCACGCAGCAGGGTGACCACCTGCGCGGCGGTCAGGCTGCCGCCGCCGAGGTCGAAGAAGTCGGCGTCCGGGCCGTCGGGCACGGCCCCGACGACCTTCTGCCACACCTCCGCGATGACGGCCTGCGTGCCGTGCAGCCCGACGTCCGCGGGGTCGGCCGACGCGAGCGGCCACGGGAGGGCGTCGCGGTCGACCTTGCCGGACGTGCGGGTCGGGATGTCGTCGACGACCGCGAGCCGCGGGACCAGGGCGGCCGGCATGGTCGCCCGCAGGTGGGCGGTCGCCGCGGCGGCGTCGTACGCCGGCGTGGTGGCGACGTAGCCGACGAGGAGCTGGTTGCCCGTCGTCGTACGACGCACGGCGGCGGCCGCGGCGGTGACGCCGGGGAGCGCCAGCAGGGCCGAGTCGATCTCGCCGAGCTCGATCCGGCGCCCGCCCAGCTTGACCTGGTCGTCGGCACGGCCGGCGAAGAGCAGTCCGGCTGCGTCGTTCACCACGATGTCACCGCTGCGGTAGGCGCGGTCCCAGCCGAGGGTCGGCATCGGGGCGTACTTCTCGGCGTCCTTGGCCGGGTCGAGATAGCGGGCCAGCCCGACGCCGCCGATGATCAGCTCGCCGCGCTCCCCCTCGGCGACGGGCTCGCCGGTGGCGGGGTCGACGACGACCAGGTCCCAGCCCGCCAGTGGCAGCCCGATCCGGACCGGCCCCTCGGCGGTGACCAGCGCGCCGCACGCGACCACGGTCGCCTCGGTGGGTCCGTAGGTGTTCCAGACCTCGCGTCCCTCGCGGACCAGGCGCGCGGCGACCTCCGGCGGCAGCGCCTCACCGCCGAGGATCACCATCCGCACCTTCTCCAGCGCGTCGTCGGGCCACAGGCTGACCAGGGTCGGCACGGTCGAGACGATGGTGATGTCGTTGGCGGTGAGCCACGGGCCGACGTCGACGCCGCTGCGCACGAGCGCACGGGGGGCGGGGACCAGGCAGGCGCCGTACCGCCACGCCAGCCACATCTCCTCGCAGCTCGCGTCGAAGGCGACGCTGAGGCCCGCCATCACCCGGTCCTCCGGTCCGATCGGGGCGTCCTGCAGGAACATCAGGGACTCGGCGTCCACGAACGCCGCGGCGCTGCGGTGGGTGACCGCGACGCCCTTGGGGGTGCCCGTCGAGCCGGACGTGAAGATCACCCACGCGTCGTCGTCGACGCCCGGGTCCTGGCGCTGGCGCGGTGCCGCCTCGCGGCGGGACTCGATGACCAGGCCCGTGCCGATGACCGCAGCGACGGCGGCCTCGCCGAAGACCAGCCGGGCGCGCTCCTCGGGGTCGTCCGCATCGACCGGGACGTACGCCGCACCCGCGAACAGGATCCCCATGATGGCGACGTAGAGGTCGGTCGTGCCGGACGGCAGCCGCACGCCGACCTTGTCGCCGGGCCCGATGCCGAGCTCGGCGAGGTCGGCGGCGACGGCCTCGGCCGCCTCCGCGAACTCCGCATAGGTCACCGTGTCGTTGCCGCTGTCGAGCGCCATCGCGTCGGGGTGCTCGGCCGCCGTACGACGGAAGACCTCGACCAGCGTGCGTGGAGCCGGAGCCTCGTCGCCGCGCAGCAGGGGGGACGGGGCGACCGCGCTACTCACCTCTCCATCGTCGCCGACCGAGGTGAACGGCTGGTGGCGCGCGTGCGGGGGCTTCGTTGTGCCGACTTGTGATGTGGGCCACAATCGGCGGGGTGAGCGCGACAACGACGTCCTCGTCCACCCACCGGGCCTGGCCTCCGGCGGTCCCGCCCGAGCCGACCTACGTCGACGACCGGCTCAACCACTGGGCCGAGGCCACGCCCGACGCCGAGGCGATGACCTACCTCGGGCGCAGCTGGACGTGGGCGCAGTGGCACGACCGGGTCCACCGCGCCGCCGGCGGCCTGCGCGAGCTCGGCATCGCGCGCGGCGACGTCGTCTCCTTCCTCGACAAGAACCACCCGGCCTGCGTGGAGATCAGCCTCGCGGCCGGCTCGATCGGCGCCGCCAACGCGATCATCAACTGGCGCTCGGCCGGCGACGAGATCGACTACGCCGTCAACGACTCCGGCGCGAAGGTGCTCTTCGTCGGGCGCGAGCTGATGCCGACGATCGAGGCGATCCGCGACCGGCTGCCCAACGTGCAGCACATCATCGAGGTGACCCCCGAGGGCGGCGAGGACGACCCCTACGAGCAGTTCCTCGCGTCGTCGACGCCGTGCGACGACGGCCCGGACGTGCTCGAGGACGACGTCTGCCTGGTCATGTACTCGTCCGGCACCACGGGTCGACCCAAGGGCGTCATGCTGACCCACCGCAACATGGTCAAGCACACGATCAACGCCCACGACGGCTGGGGATTCGAGCCCGGCGACAAGTCGATGGTGGCCATGCCGCTCTTCCACGTAGGCGGGTCGTCGTACGTCCTCTTCGGGATCCACGACGGCGTGCCCAGCGTGATGACGCGCGAGCCGGACGCCGCCTCCCTCGCCGGCGCGATCCTCGCCGGCGCCAACCGGACCTTCCTCGTGCCGGCCGTGCTCGCCCAGGTCCTGCAGGCCGGCCCCGACGCGGTCAAGCTGTTCGGCGCGCTCAAGACCTACACGTACGGCGCCGCACCGATGCCGCCGCCGCTCCTCCGCGCCGCCATGGAGGCCTGGCCGGACACGGACTTCATCCAGGTCTACGGCCTGACCGAGGTCGCCGGCGTCGCCACGCACCTGATGCCCGAGGACCACCGCACCGCCGAGGCGTCCGGCCATCCCGAGCGGCTGGTCTCGGCCGGCAAGCCGGTCCCCGAGTGCGAGGTGCGCATCGTCGACCCGGCCACGCTCTCGGAGGTGGACACCGGCGAGCACGGCGAGATCTGGCTGCGCACCCCGCAGCTGATGAAGGGCTTCCTCAACAAGCCGGAGGCGACCGCCGAGGTGATCACCCCCGACGGCTGGTTCCGCACCGGCGACATGGGCCACGTCGACGAGGACGGCTTCGTGTTCGTCTCCGACCGGCTCAAGGACATGATCATCACCGGCGGCGAGAACGTGTACTCCCCCGAGGTGGAGCGGGTGCTCTCCGAGCACCCGGGCGTCCTCGAGGTCGCCGTCATCGGCGTCCCCGACGAGCGGTGGGGCGAGTCGGTGAAGGCCGTCGTCGCGCTGCGCGAGGGATCGGATGCGAGCGAGACCGAGCTGATCGAGTGGACCCGCGAGCGGCTCGCCCACTTCAAGGCGCCCAAGTCGGTCGACATCATCAGCGCCCTCCCCCGCAACCCGACGGGCAAGATCCTCAAGCGCGAGCTGCGCAAGCCGTACTGGGACGAGCAGGCGCGGCAGGTGTAGGCCGCGCGGGGAAAAGGCGACGCGCGCGACGACGTCTTCCGATAGGGTCGCCGCAGGAGCGCCGGGAAGCCTGGTCGGCACAGTTGCCGTCGAGCCCCAAGGACCCCCCGTGACGCTCTTCCTCATTCTCGGCATCGCCGGACTCTGCGTGGTCCTCGCCTCGCTGGTGGCCGGCGACCTCCTCGACGGCGCGTTCGACGCGCTCGAGGCCGACTGGATCTCCACCGCCGCCCTGGGCGGCTTCACCTCCGCGTTCGGGTTCGGCGGCGCGATCGCCGACGGGGCGGGCGCACCGCTCCCGGCATCGATCACCATCGGCGCCGCCGCCGGCGTCGTGGTCGCGTGGTTCGCCTGGTGGCTCACCCGACTCGTGAAGGACGGTCCGAGCGACGGCACCGTCACCATCGGCGACAGCGTCGGGCAGGTCGCGAAGGTGATCACCGCCATCCCCGCCGAGGGGTACGGCGTCGTCCGGGTCGTGGTCGGAGGCCACCCCCTCCAGCTCAACGCCAGCGCCTACCAGGCCATCGAGGCCGGCGTCGAGGTGAACGTCACCGGCGTCCTCTCCCCCACGGCGGTCAGCGTCACCGAGGTGTGGCAACCGCCCGAACGCCGGGCCTGATCCGACCGGTCAGGCCCGATCCCCCAGCCCTCCCCGCTCATCCCCCCGACTCCCCCCATCTCCCCCGACAAGAAAGTCGAGCCCCATGAACACCTCCGTCCTCGTGCCGGTTGCCGGCATCGTCGTCCTGCTCGTCCTCCTCGTCCTGCTCGTGACCAGCCGCTACAAGGTGGCCGGCCCCAACCAGGCCTTCATCGTCACCGGCCGCAAGGGCAAGGCCGTCGTCAACCCCGAGACCGGGGAGCTGACGACCGACCTGTCCGGGCAGAAGGTCGTCCTCGGCGGCGGCGTCTTCGTCGTCCCGTTCGTCCAGAAGCTCGCGACGATGGACCTGTCCAGCCGCCGGATCTCGGTTCAGATCCGCGGCGCGGTGTCCGGCCAGGGCATCAAGCTCAACCTGGACGGCGTGGCGATCGTGAAGGTCGGCGGCAACGCCGACCAGATCCGGCTCGGCGCCCAGCGCTTCCTCTCGCAGCAGGCGGACATCGAGACGTTCACCCAGGAGGTGCTCGCCGGTGCGCTGCGGTCGATCGTCGGTGGCCTCACGGTCGAGCAGATCATCCGCGACCGGGCCGCCTTCGCCCAGCGCGTCGCCGACGAGTCGGAGAGCTCGCTGACCGGACAGGGCCTGATCCTCGACGCCTTCCAGATCCAGGACGTCACCGACGACGGCACCTACCTCGCCGACCTCGGCCGGCCCGAGGCCGCCCGGGCCAGCCAGGCCGCGCGGATCGCGGAGGCCAACGCCCGCCAGGCCGCCGAACAGGCGCAGATCGCCGCGGAGCAGGAGATCGCGGTCTCGCAGCGCGCGCTCGCGCTCAAGCAGGCCGAGATCAAGGCCGAGACCGACGCGGCCGCCGCGCAGGCCGCCGCCGCGGGACCGCTCGCCCAGGCCGACCGTGACCAGGCCATCCTCACCGAGCAGGAGAAGGTGGCGGTCCGGCAGGCCGCACTGACCGAGCGCCAGCTCGAGACCCAGGTCCGCAAGCCGGCCGACGCCGAGCGCTACCGCGTCGAGCAGGAGGCCGAGGCCCGTCGTACGGCGGAGATCGCGGCCGCCGACGCCCGCAAGGCCGCGACGATCGCCGCCGCGCAGGCCAAGGCCGAGGAGACCAAGCTGAGCGGTGAGGCCGAGAAGGGCCGGCGTGCGGCACTCGCCGAGGCCGAGGCGATCGAGGGCATCAAGCGGGGTGAGGCCGAGAAGGGCCGTCGCCTCGCCGAGGCGGACGCGACCCGGGCCGAGGGCGAGGCGCAGGCCGCGGCGACCCTGGCCATCGGCCAGGCCGAGGCGGAGGCGATGGACAAGCGCGCCGAGGCGTTCGCGCACTACAACGACGCCGCGGTCCTGCAGATGCTGATCGAGGTGCTGCCGCAGATCGCCAAGGAGGTCGCCTCGCCGATCGCCGCGATCGACCAGCTCACCGTGCTCTCGACCGACGGCGCGGGCGCCCTGCCGAAGCAGGTCACCGACAACGTGGCGCAGACCCTGCAGATGCTGAAGACGTCCACGGGGCTCGACCTCGAGGCGCTGATCCAGAAGTCGGTCGGCAAGGCAGCGGGTACGACGGCACCCACCCTCGACGGCGTCGGCGCCTGACCGGCTCCGCCTGCCGGCAGGGGCAGGGCCGAAGGTCTCCGCGAATGCTCAACGGCGTCTCAGTGCGTTCACAGGAGCCGTGGCCACAGTTGACGGCATGACCCAGGTCCTGCCCCCGGCATCGTCCTCGCAGCCGCCGACCCCACCGGCACCGCCGTTCCAGCCCCCGCCCACCGCGCCGCCGTTTCCTTCCTCCCGGCAGCCCGGTCGGACGGGGTTCGCGGCACTCGTGCTGAGCGGCGCGCTGCTGGTCGGGGGCGGGGCCGGGGTCGGCGGCGCGGCGTTCTACGACGCCGTCAACGGCCCGGACGCCTCCGGCAGCAGCGGCGGCTCGGCGCCGCTGCAGGTCGCCGACAACGGCGACCGGCAGGCGACCTCCGGCAGCGTCGAGGCGGTCTCCGCGAAGGTGCTGCCGTCCGTGGTCGCCCTGGAGGTCTCGGGCGCGGGAGGTTCCGGGAGCGGCTCGGGCGTCGTGCTCGACAAGGACGGCCTGATCCTCACCAACGACCACGTCGTGACCCTCGGCGGCGAGATCTCCGCGCAGCAGGCCGAGGTCACCGCGTCGTTCAGCGACGGCACGAAGGCGAGGGCGACCGTCGTGGGCACCGACCCGCTGACCGACACGGCGCTGGTGAAGGTCGAGGACGTCGACGGCCTCACCCCGATCACCATCGGCAAGTCCGGCAACCTCGACGTCGGTGAGCAGGTCGTCGCCATCGGCTCGCCGTTCGGCCTCGACGCCACGGTGACCAGCGGCATCGTCAGCGCCCTCGACCGGCCGGTCGAGGTCGCCCGCGACCAGGACGGCAACGTGACGGCCTACCCGGCCATCCAGACCGACGCCGCGATCAACCCCGGCAACAGCGGTGGTCCGCTCGTCAACATGGACGGCCAGCTGGTCGGCATCAACGCGTCCATCCGGTCGACGTCGTCCGGCGCCGGGGCGGAGTCCGGCTCGATCGGCCTCGGCTTCGCGATCCCGATCGACGAGGTGCTGCCGATCATCGAGCAGCTCCGCGCCGGCGACACCCCGACCCACGCCCGGCTCGGCATCCAGGTCTCCGACGCCGCCGGGCAGGCCGGGTCCAGCGACCCGACACTGACCGGCGCCCGGGTCGAGGAGCTCGAGCGGGGCTCCGCGGCGGCAAAGGCCGGCCTCGAGGCGGGCGACGTGATCACTGCGATCGACGACCACCGCATCGACGACACGGAGGCACTCATCGCCACGGTCCGGTCCTACCGCCCCGGCGACACCGTCAAGGTGACCTACCTGCGAGGCGGCAAGGAGGACACGACCGAGCTCGAGCTCGACTCGGACGAGTGATCAGGAGCCGCCGCCACCGGCCTTGCGGCGGTGCATCTTCGGGGCGCCGCCGACCACCTCGGAGCCGTGCGCCTTCTCCCGCACCGGCCCGTCCTCGTGGACGCCCTTCTCCTTGCGGTTCTTGCGATCCAGGGCCTCACGCATCTTGGCCTTCAGGTCCTCGTTCGCTTCGTTCGCAGCCATGGGGCGGTCCTTCCTCGCGGTCGGTGACGTCCGTCCACCGTCGCACCCGGACGACGTGGATCCAAGTCATTTACCCCGTCACTTGCCGCGGAGCCGCTTCTGCATCTCTGCCGACCGGCTGGCCGGCACGAACCCGAGCCGCTCGTTGATGCCGATCATGTGGTCGTTGACCTCGGCGTTCCACGTGACGGCCCGCCGCCCGGTGACGTCGGCGCCGGCCTGGAGGGCGCGGTGGTTGGCGACCTTGACCGCCGTGCCCAGCCGGTGGCCCCGGTGGTCGCGGCGCACGAGGGTGCCCCACTGGTAGACGAACCGGGCGTCGTACGACGGCCACACGAGCTGCGTGTAGGCGACGACCTGCCCGGAAGGGTCCAGGGCGACGGTGTGCCAGGTCGTCCGTCCCTGAGCCTCCTGCAGCGCCTCCCCCTCGCGGAACGCCGCGACGTCGACCGCCTCCGCCTCGCGCTCCATCTCCCCGGCGGGCGCCTCGGTGTTGAGCGTGTTGGAGACGGCGAGCCAGCCCTCGACGAGCTCGTCGGGCATCCGCCCCGCCCACGACCGCAGGCGGTAGTCCGCGTGGTGGGGCGCGGTCTCGTCGGCGAGCGCGGCCAACAGGTCGTCGGCCACCGGCAGCGCGAGGACGCGCTGCACGTCGCCGATCCCGAGGCCGTATCCGCGGGCGGTCAGGAACGCGACGCCCGGCGTGCCGGCGCCGTCGGCCGGTCCGTCGTAGCGCCACTGCGCCTCGGCGTCGAGCCGGGACCGGCCGTTGGCGGCCGCGACCGCCTCGGCATGCGCGAGCAGCAGCGACCCGATCCCGCGCCGGCGCAGGTCCGGGCGGACGTGGACGTCGACCTGGGCGGAGTCGAGGTTGTCGAGCAACGGCATCGCCAGCCACGAGGTGCCGACGACCTCACCGTCGAGAACGGCCACCCAGACGTGCTCCCGGCGCGTCGCCGACGGGTTGCGTACGACGGCCAGGAGCTCCTCGAACGCCCACGCGGTCGCGTTGTCACCCACCTCGTGCCGCAGCGACGCCTCCGTCACCGCCGCCCAGGTGCGCAGCGTCTCCGGGTCGTCCGCCGTGACCTCGACGACCGCCACCCCTTCCGGCACGCCCTCGGGCACGACCGTGCTCACCGGACCCGCTCCACGCGTCCCTCGTCCCACACCGGCTCGTCGGACTCGTAGACCGAGCCGTCCGAGCCGAACACGCAGAACCGGTCGAAGCCGCGGGCGAACCAGCGGTCGTGGGTCACCGCGATGACCGTGCCCTCGAACGCCTCGAGGCCCTCCTCGAGCGCCTCGGCGGACTGCACGTCGAGATTGTCCGTGGGCTCGTCGAGCAGCAGCAGCGTGGCTCCGGACAGCTCCAGCAGGAGGATCTGGAAGCGCGCCTGCTGCCCACCGGACAGCGACTCGAAGCGCTGCTCGGAGCTGGCGGCGAGCTCGTAGCGGTCGAGCACGCGGGCCGCCTGCTCGCGGCCCATCCCCTTGCGCCCGTTGGGGTCGCCGTCGCCGCGGTGCAGGATCTCCAGCAGCGTGCGGCCGGTCAGCTCGGGGTGCTCGTGGGTCTGCACGAACCAGCCCGGGCGCACTCGCGCGCCGAGCCGCGCCCGCCCGGTGTGCCGCACCGGCGCGATCTCCACCTCGCCCACCGGGCGGTGCTCGACGTCGGGGTCGCTCCCGCCCGCCGCGAGCAGCCGCAGGAAGTGGGACTTGCCGGAGCCGTTGGAACCCAGCACGGCCAGCCGGTCGCCGTACCAGACCTCGAGGTCGAACGGCTTCATCAAGCCCGTCAGCTCCAGGTCCTCGCAGACCACCGACCGCTTGCCGGTACGGGCACCGGAGAGACGCATCGTCACCTGCTGCTCGCGCGGCTGCTCGGTCGGCGGCCCGGCCTCCTCGAACTTGCGGAGCCGGGTCTGCGCCGCGCGGTACTGCGACGACATGCCGTCGTTGTACTCCGCCTTGACCTTGAGCCGCAGCACGAGCGCCTTGATCTTCGCGTGCTCCTCGTCCCAGCGGCGCCGCAGCTCGGCGAAGCGGGCGAAGCGGTCCCTGCGGGCCTCGTGGTACGACGTGAAGCCGCCCGCGTGCGTCCAGGCGCTGTTGCCCGTGCCACCCGCGCCGAGCTCGACGGTCACCACGTGGGTGGCCGTGTTCGCCAGCAACTCGCGGTCGTGGCTGATGAACAGGATCGTCTTGTCGGAGGCGGCGATCCGCTGCTCCAGCCAGATCTTGCCGGGCACGTCGAGGAAGTTGTCCGGCTCGTCGAGGAGCAGCACCTCCTCCGGTCCGGCGAGCAGGTACTCCAGCACGACCCGCTTCTGCTCGCCACCGCTGAGGGTCGCGAGCCGGCGGTACCTGGCGCGGTCGTAGGGGACGGCGAGCGCCTTGACGGTGCAGACGTCCCAGATGACCTCGATGTCGTAGCCGCCCGCGTCGGCGTACTCCGCGAGTGCGGTGGCGTAGGAGAGCTGGGTGGCCTCGTCGTCGGTGTCCATGAGGGCGAGCTCCCAGCGGTCCACCTCCGCGGCGGCGCGTCGTACCCGCTCGGGGGCGAGGGCCAGCAGCAGGTCGGCGACGGTCGGGTCCTCCCCCAGGCCGCGGTCGACCATCTGGCTCATCACGCCCAGGCCGCCGCTGCGGACGACGGCCCCGGCGTGCGGCGTCAGGTCGCCCGTGATGATCCGGAACAGCGTCGTCTTGCCCGCCCCGTTGGCGCCGACGAGCGCGACCTTCGCGCCCTCGCCGACCCGGAACGAGACGTCGTCGAGCAGCACCCGACCGTCGGGAAGCTCGTACCGGACTCCGGCTACCTCTACGTGACCCACAACCGACGATTGTCGGGGGTGCGGACGGCCGGTGCGACCGATTTCGCCGCCGGCGACCCTCGGCAGGTCAGCGCACCCGGTCGAGCAGGGCCCGGGCGGAGTCCTTGTCCGCGTGGGTGATGACGACCGAGACGTCACCGCGGAGGACGTAGCCGGTCCAGTAGGTCCTGCCGTCGACGTCCTCGCGCCACAGCTCGCGCGGCTCCCTGCCGAGCGCAGCCGGGTAGCCGGCGCCGTAGAGCCGCAGGCCCTCACCCGGCCGGGTGCAGTCCTCGTACGGCGTCCACTGCGGGGCCTCGTTGCAGAAGTTCTCCGCCCAGTACGTCGGGATCTCCGCGGAGATGCCCTCGTACCCGACCGGTGTGAGCTCCCAGCCGGGCTCGCCGACGGCGGGGAAGTCCTCGTCGGGCGCGTCGCCGGTGGCGAAGTCCCCGGTGGCGAAGTCCCCGGTGGCGAAGTCCTCGGGGGCGCAGGGTGCGTCACCGCGGGCGCGCCCGTCGACCTCGACCGTCGCCATGACCAGCTCGGCAACAGCCTGGGTCGGCGCCGCCACCGTCACCATCCGGTCACCGACCACCTCGCGCAGCACGACGTGAGCGGCGTCGACCTGCTCGGGCGGCAGCGACTTCCGGCCCTTGGCCAAGGTCGCGCAGACCGAGTAGCCGCTGCGGTCGGCCCCCTCACCGACGCCCCACCAGGCGGGTACCTCGTAGGCCAGGGCGCCGCGCTCGAAGGCGACCCAGGTGCTGCCGTCGACGGTCGGCTGGCCCTCGACGCGCGCCGTCGCGAGGATCCGGCGGGCGAGATCGGCTTCGATCCCACCGACACTGAGGACGAGGTCGCCGGCGTACACGTGGCCACCGGCCATCCCGTCACCTCCTGACTGGCTCACGCCCGGTCCGACGATCGCGTCGTAGAGGGCACCGCCGAAGAAGGCCGCGCCCTGCCACTGCGCGCACGGCTCGTCCGACGGCGGTGTCCACCGCGGGATCTCCCCCTCGCCACAGGTCACCTTCCTCCAGTCCGCAGGGACCTGGGCCCGTACGTCCTCCTGGCTGATCGTCTGCCAGCCCTCGGGCGCCGGGTCGTCGACGGGATCCGTCGCCCGGTCGTTGCTGCCGAGGCCGCCGACCACCACCGCGCCCAGCCCGACGACCAGCGCGATCGCTCCCCCGCCGAGGGCGAGGCGGCGCTGGCGGCGTACCCGGTGGCGGCGACGCGCGGCACCGGCCAGCCCGGCCGCGCCGGGCGCGTCCTCGGCGACCTGGGCCAGGGTGCCCGTCAGCTGCTGCTCGAGGTCACTCATCGTCCCCACCTCCGTCGGCGCCGAGCCCAGCGCGCAGCACCGCGAGGCCGCGCGAGACCCGCGACCGGACGGTGCCCTCGGCGACGCCGGTGAGCGCCGCGATCTCGTCGTACTCCAGCTGTTCGTAGTAGCGCAGCACCACGGCGGTGCGCTGCGCCTCGGGCAGCGCCCGGCACGCGGCCCAGAGCCGCTGGCGCTCGTCGTGGGCGGGGCCGTCGCCCGGGCCGGCCACGGTCTGGTCGAGGTGGATCGACCCCGCCGGCGACTCACGGCGCCGGAACTTGCGCCACCACGAGGTGTGCGCGTTGACCACCATCCGCTTCACGTAGGCGTCGACGTCCTCGACCCGCGAGATCCGCTCCCAGCGCGGGAGCGCCCGGGACAGCGCGTCCTGGACGACGTCCTCGGCGTCGGCCGCGTTGCCGGTGATCACGTAGGCGAGCCGCAGCAGGGCCGGCCCGCGGGCGGCGACCCACGCGTCGAAGTCCGGCGCGGGCGTCGCCGTGCCGGCCGCGGGTCCACCCGGGTCGCCGGTCATCAGTGCCTCCACACCCTTCCAACGCACGCTCCGCGGATCCTGTTGCGGCCAGGACGCGCCTAGGAGCGTGCCCACTCAGCAGGGCAGTGCTCGTGCTCGCGGCAGCAGGCGTGCGGGTACATCTCCTCGTCGGGCCACGGGTGCGACCAGCCGGCGCCGCCGAGCTCGGGATGCGTGCACTTGTAGCGCTCGGGCCGGTCCGGCGCCGTGGCGAGCTGGAGGACGGCGGCACGCTCGTGCGTGAGCTCGCCGCGGCGGTCCAGCAGCCGCGCGACGTCCGAGAGGGTGGGAGCAGGCACCGGCGGATCCTCAGCCGGCGACGAAGCGGGCGTCGACCTCGGCCGACACCTCGATGTCCTCGGGCGAGAGCTCGAGCTCGGCGCCGCCGGCACTGTCCTTGGCGGCCGCCATCCGCGCAAAGGGCGCCGCACCCCCACCGCCGGCGACGTGCAGCCCGTTCCCGAGCATGCCCGCGTCGGCCACCGCGACCGGCCGCACGGGACCGAGGTCGAGCGCGTCGGCGTACTCCTGCGCCCGGCGCGCGGCGTCCTGCACCGCGCGGGTGCGGACGGCTCGCTCGAGGTCCTGGCGGTTGTTCTCGGTCAACGCCCACACGACGCCGTCGAGGGAGAACCCCTGGGTCGTGGAGACGTGCTGGCTGACCCAGCGCCCGAGGGCGGTGAAGTCGCGGAACTTCACCTCGACGCCGACGCTCGCGTGGTGCACCAGCGGGAGCTGCTTGCCGTCCTGGTTCCACGGCCGCTGCGCCCAGGTGCGCACGGCCTTCGTCGACCACCACGTGACCGGTCCCTGGTTCGGGTCGTGGAGCGTCTTGACGGAGGACTTCACGGCGTCGAGGTCGGCGACGACCCGGTCGTACACCGGCTGCGGCTGGGGGCCCTGGCAGGACAGGGTGACGTGGACGGTCCCGCGCTCGGGGCGCTGGAAGGCGCTGTACGACCCGCGCACGGTGAACTCGGTGGCCATGGCGCCACTGTAGGAGCAGGCAGGTCAGGCCGGGCCGGACGCGCGGCGGGCCTCGAGGACGCGGAAGCCCTTGGCGCTGGCGATCCGCTCGGTCAGGAAGCCCTGCTCGCCCAGCCAGCGCTGCAGCGAGTCGGCGCCGAGGTTCTTGCCCACCACCATCACCGCGCGGCCACCAGGGGCCAGGCGGGGCAGCCAGGTGAGCAGCAGCTCGTGCAACGCGGCCTTGCCGATCCGGATCGGCGGGTTGGACCAGATCTCGTCGAACTCCGCACCGGCCGGCACCGCCTCCGGCACCGACGCCGTGAACCGGTCCGCGACGCCGAGCGACGCCGCGTTCTCCGACGCGAGGAGAACGGCGCGGTGGTTGACGTCCACGGCGGTCACCACCGCGGACGGAGCGGCGACCGCGCAGGCGAGCCCGATGACGCCGTACCCGCAGCCGAGGTCGAGGATCCGGCCGCCAGCAGGCGGGTCGGTCTCCCGGAAGAGCACCGACGTGCCGATGTCGAGGCGGCCCTGGGCGAAGACGCCGGACCCGCTGGCCAGGCTCAGCCGATGGCCCCAGACCTCCGCCTCGACCGGCGCGCGCTGGAAGGCGACCGTCGGGTCGGCGGAGAAGTAGTGCTCGTCGCTCATCCCTCGGCCCCCTCGGCCTCGAGCGGGGCACGACGGGCCGAGGTCAGCTCCACCCGGGCCGCCAGCCCGGCATCGTCGGGATAGGCGACCTCCTCGAGCGTCAGGCCGTGGGCGGGCATCACCGCCGCGCTCGGGTCGCGGCGGCGCCCGGTGAGCAGCTCGTGCGCCCAGGCGGGGTCCTTGCGTCCCTCGCCGATGGCGACCATGCACCCCACCAGCGCCCGCACCATCGAGTGGCAGAACGCGTCGGCCTGCACGTGGCCCACCAGCATCCCGTCGGGCTCCCGGGCCCAGCGGAAGTCCAGCAGGGTCCGGATCGTGGTCGCGCCCTCGCGCTGCTTGCAGAACGCGGCGAAGTCGTTGAGGCCGACCAGGGACGCGGCCGCCTCGTCCATGGCCTGCTCGTCGAGCGGTCGCTGCCACGACAGCACGTGGTTGCGCGTCAACGGGTCGACCCTGGTCGGGTCGTCGATGATCCGGTAGGCGTAGCGCCGCCACAGGGCCGCGAACCGCGCGTCGAAGCCCTCGGGTGCGACGGTGATCGCCCGGATCCGTACGTCGCGGGCGAGGAAGCCGTTGAGCCGACGGGCCAGCACGTCGAGCTGGGTCAGCTGCCTCGCGGCGGCCTTCGAGCCCGCCTCCGGGTCCTCCGGTACGTCGACGTGGGCGACCTGGCCGCGGGCGTGCACCCCGGCGTCGGTGCGGCCGGCGCAGGTCACCTGCAGCGAGCCCTCGGGGAGCCGCAGCACCGTGACCAGCGCGCTCGTCAGCTCGCCCTGGACCGTCCGCAGGCCGGGCTGCGACGCCCAGCCACGGAAGTCACCGCCGTCGTAGGCGAGGTCGATCCGCAGGCGCACCCGAGAAGGGTAGAGCCGTCAGGGTCGGTCCCATGAAATAGAGTCACCGCCGTGGCGCTGGAGACCTCCCTCGAGAAGCCGGCTCCGGTCCGGGCGATCGCGAACGCGATCTCCGGCTGGATCGACCGGCTCGGCCCGGTGTGGGTCGAGGGCCAGGTGACCCAGGTGAGCCGCCGGCCGGGCCTGCAGACGGTGTTCCTGACGCTGCGCGACTCGGTCGCCGACATCTCGGTGCCGGTGACCTGCTCGCGGGTGCTGTTCGACGGGCTGCCGACCCGCGTGGAGGAGGGCGCCAGCGTGGTCATCCACGCGAAGCCGTCCTACTACGCCAATCGCGGCTCGATGTCCCTGCAGGCCCGCGACATCCGCCTGGTCGGGCTCGGCGAGCTGCTGGCCCGGCTGGAGCAGCGCCGGCAGCTGCTGGCCGCCGAGGGGCTCTTCGCGCAGGAGCTCAAGCGGCCGTTGCCGGCCCTGCCGGTCCGGGTCGGCCTGGTGACCGCACCGAAGTCCGCCGCCGAGCGTGACGTCGTCGAGAACGCCACCCGCCGGTGGCCGGCGGTCCGCTTCGAGATCGCGTACGCCGCCATGCAGGGACACCGCTGTGCCGCCGAGGTGATCGAGGCGGTCCGCCGCCTCGACGCGCACGCCGAGGTCGACGTCATCGTGATCGCCCGCGGTGGCGGGTCCGTCGAGGACCTGCTGCCGTTCTCCGACGAGGGCCTGATCCGTGCCGTGGCCGCCGTCCGGACGCCGGTCGTCTCGGCGATCGGCCACGAGCCCGACTCGCCCCTGCTCGACCTCGTCGCCGACCGTCGCGCCTCCACCCCGACCGACGCGGCCAAGGTCGTCGTGCCGGACATGGCCCAGGAACGCCAACGGGTGACCGAGGCCCGCATGCGACTGCGCCAGGCCGTCGTGGCCCGGCTCGACCGGGAGCAGGCACACCTCGACGCGATCCGGTCGCGCCCCGCGCTCGCGGACCCGACATCGCTGCTCGACGCCCGCGCCGCCGAGCTCGACGACTGGCGGGCCCGGATCCGGCGCCGGCTCGCGTGGCAGCTCGACCGAGCCGCCGACGACGTCCACCACCACCGCGCCCGGGTGCAGGCGCTGTCCCCGCTCGCCACCCTGCAGCGCGGCTACTCCGTCCTGCAGGACGCCAACGGCCACGTGGTGACCAGCGTCGGGGGCGTCGCCACCGGTGCCGCGCTCAGCGTGCGGGTCGCCGACGGCCGCATCCACGTCACCACCACCGCCATCGACCGCATCGAGGAGAGCCATGACTGACGCGACCGCCGCCACGGACCGGGCGGCGACGCCGTCCTACGAGGAGGCCCGCGCCGAGCTCGTCGAGGTCGTCCGCCAGCTCGAGGCCGGCGGGACGACGCTCGAGGAGTCCCTCGCGCTCTGGGAACGCGGCGAACGGCTGGCCACGGTGTGCCAGGAGTGGATCGACGGCGCGCGCGAGCGGCTGGAGGCCGTGCTCGGCGAGTCCGACGCTGACGCTGACGACTAGGGGCGGATCTTCGCCCGGGTCAGCGCGTCGATGACGGCGTGCAGGTCCTCGGCGGGTGCGGAGCCGTAGACCATCACGGTCTCCTCGCCCACCTCGGCGAGATAGGCCGTGTCGCCACCGGCGTCGGTGTAGCCCTCCCACTCACGGGCCAGGGGACGCGACACGGAGTCGGGGACGGTGTAGCCGTCGGCCGACTGGGTCTCCTCGTCGACCGAGCCGGCGAGCAGGGAGCCGAAGGACGCGTCCTCCTGCCGCACCCCGACGAACTCGTCGTCCTCGGTGAGCATCCCGACCATGAAGTAGGGCTCCTGGTCCGTCGGCACCCGCACCGAGGTGGCGATCCAGCCCTCGGGCAGCTCCGCCGGGTAGACCGGGCTCTGCTCCGACAGCTGCAGTGCCGCGACCGTGTCGAGGTAGTCGACCGCGGTCGGCTTCGCCTCGAAGTCCGATCGGAAGATGCCCATGAAGTAGAGGATCCCGCCGATCGCCACGACCGTGACGACGAGGGAGACGACCAGTCCGGCCGCCGACCGCTGGTAGCGCCCGGGGGTGCCGCTGGGCTGGTTCTGCTCGGTGCTCATGACGCCGCCCAGTCTCCCAGCCCGGGGCGATCCCCCCACACCCAGGTCCGATGGCGTCGCACTTGCGTCAGTTTCTGGTGATTTTTCGCCGCAGATGCGGCAGGCTTGAGGGCATGACGGAGTACCGGGTCGCCGAGGCCGCCGAGCTGCTGGGCGTCAGCACGGACACCGTGCGGCGCTGGATCGACGGCGGACGGGTGGCCGCGGCCACCGTCGAGGGCCGTACGACGATCGCCGGCACCGACCTCGCCACGCTCGCCGCGTCCCTGGTCGACGAGGCCGAGAAGGACCGCACCCGGGCCGGCCAGGTCAGCGCGCGGAACCGGATGACCGGCATCGTCACCCGGGTCGTCGCGGACACCGTGATGGCCCAGGTCGAGATGGTCTGCGGCCCCTACCGGGTGGTCTCCCTGATGAGCGCCGAGGCGGCCGCCGAGCTGGGCCTCGAGCCCGGCGTACGCGCCATCGCCTCGGTGAAGTCCACCAACGTCGTCGTCGAGCGACCCGTCCCGAGGAAGCACGCCTGATGACGAGGCTCCCCGCCGCGGCGGCGGCCCTGCTCGTGGCGCTCCCCCTCGCCGCGTGCGGCGACGACGGCGCCGGGAGTGGCGACCGGACCACGCTGACCGTGTTCGCCGCCGCGTCGCTGACCACGCCCTTCGAGGAGCTGGAGAAGAGCTTCGAGGCCGACCACCCCGACGTCGACGTCAGGCTGTCCTTCGGCGGGTCCTCCGACCTGGTCGCCCAGCTCGCCGAGGGAGCGGAGGCCGACGTCTTCGCGTCGGCCGACACCAGGAACATGGACACGCTCGTCGACGCCGGCCTCGCGGCCGGGGACCCCGCGGAGTTCGCGACCAACACGCTGACGATCGCCGTCCCGCCCGGCAACCCGGCCGGGGTGGAGGACCTCTCGGACCTCGCCGACGAGGACCTCGAGGTCGTCGTCTGTGCGCCCGAGGTCCCGTGCGGCAGCGCGGCCCTGGAGGTCGCGAGGGCCGCGGGCATCACGCTCGCCCCCGACAGCGAGGAGCAGTCCGTGACCGACGTGCTCGGCAAGATCGCGGCCGGCGAGGGCGACGCGGGCCTGGTCTACGTCACCGACGTGACGGCCGCCGGCGACGGGGTCGAGGGCATCGACTTCCCCGAGGCGGCCGACGTGGTCAACCACTACCCCATCGTGGCCGTCGAGGGCGCGTCGCAGGCCGACCTCGCGCAGGAGTGGATCGCCCTCGTGCTCGGCGAGGGCCGGGCCGTCCTCGCCGAGGCCGGGTTCGGACCGCCGGCGGCCCGATGACCACCCGCTCCCGGCACGTCGGCCTGCCGCGCTGGATCTTCGTCCCCGCCGCGCTGGCCGGCCTGCTCGTGGTCCTGCCCGTCGCCGCGCTGGCGACCCGGATCACGTGGGCCGACTTCCCCGGGCTGGTGACCTCCCCCGCGGCCCGGACCGCGCTGGAGCTGAGCCTGCGCACGTCGGCCGCCAGTACGCTGCTGTGCCTACTGCTGGGGATCCCGCTGGCCGTCGTACTCGCCCGCAGCGAAGCGCACTGGCTCGGCCCGGCCCGCTCGCTGGTGCTGCTCCCCCTCGTACTGCCGCCGGTCGTCGGTGGCATCGCGCTGCTCGCGGCCTTCGGCCGCCAGGGCCTGCTCGGCTCGCAGCTCGAGGCGTGGGGCGTCCAGATCGCGTTCTCGACCATCGCCGTCGTGATGGCGCAGACCTTCGTCTCGCTGCCCTTCCTCGTCGTCAGCCTCGAGGGCGCGCTGCGCACCGCCGGGGAGAGGTACGACGTCGTGGCGGCCTCGCTCGGCGCCGCACCGACGACGGTCCTGCGCCGGGTGACGCTGCCGCTCGTCCTGCCCGGCCTGGCGTCGGGTGCCGTGCTCGCCTTCGCCCGCTCCCTGGGCGAGTTCGGCGCGACCGTCACCTTCGCCGGCAGCCTCGAGGGCACCACCCGCACGCTGCCGTTGCTGATCTACAACCTCCGCGTGACCGACGCGGACGCCGCCGTCGCGATGTCGCTGCTGCTCGTCGCCGTCGCCGTCCTGGTGATCGGCCTGGTCCGGCCGCGGGGAGCGCCATGAGCCTCGAGGTCGACGTGAAGGTGGCCCACCGCGACGTCGAGGTCGCCTTCGAGGTGGCCGCCGGCGAGACCGTCGCGATCCTCGGCCCCAACGGCGCGGGGAAGTCGACCACGCTCGACGTGCTCGGCGGACTGCTCCGCCCCGACTCCGGCCGTGTGGTGCTGGACGGTGACGTGTTGACCGGCGATGGCCGCTGGCTCGCGCCGCACGCCCGCCGCACGGCACTCCTGGCCCAGGACCCGCTCCTCTTCCCGCACCTGTCCGTGCTGGAGAACGTCGCCTTCGGCCCCCGCAGCCGCGGCGCCGGCCGGGCCGCCGCCCGGGCGCGCGCGACGACCTGGCTGGCCGAGGTCGACGCCGCCGAGCTGGCCGACCGGCGACCGGCGCAGCTCTCCGGCGGCCAGGCCCAGCGCGTCGCCATCGCCCGCGCCCTCGCCGCCGACCCCCGGCTGCTCCTCCTCGACGAGCCGATGTCCGCGCTCGACATCGCCGTCGCACCCGCACTCCGACAGCTGCTGCGCACCGTGCTCGCCGACCGGACCGCGGTGATCGTCACCCACCACGTGCTCGACGCGCTCCTGCTCGCCGACCGGGTGGTCGTCCTCGACGGTGGACGCGTGGTCGAGGACGGACCCGCTGGCGTCGTACTCTCCCGGCCGCGGAGCGCCTTCGCCGCCCGCTTCGCGGGCCTCAACCTGGTCAGCGGAGTCGCCACCCCCGACGGGGTACGACGCCCCGACGGCTCCGTCCTCCACGGCACCCCCGCCGACCCGGCACCGGCCGCCGGCAGCGAAGCGGTCGCGGTCTTCCGCCCCTCCGCCGTCGCGGTGCACCGCGAGCCGCCGGGCGGGAGCCCCCGCAACGTGCTGGCCGTCCGCGTCGACGAGCTCGAACCGCTCGGCGACGTGGTCCGCGTCCGGGCGGGCGACCTGGCCGCCGACGTCACCGTCGCCGCCGTGGCCGACCTCGGGCTCGCGCCGGGTCAGGAGGTCAGCTTCGTGGTGAAGGCGACCGAGGTCGACGTCCACCCACGGTGAGACGCGGACGTCGCGAGTCACGTCACACCCGTCGCGACCGATAAAGTTCGCCCCATGAACGACGCCCTCGCCGTGGAGCCGCCCGCCCCCGACCGCAACCTCGCCCTCGAGCTGGTGCGCGTCACCGAGGCCGCCGCCATGGCCGCGGGCCGTTGGGTCGGGCGTGGCGACAAGAACGGCGCCGACGGGGTGGCCGTCCAGGCGATGCGCGTGATGATCTCGACGATCGGCATGAACGGCACCGTCGTCATCGGCGAGGGCGAGAAGGACAACGCCCCGATGCTCTACAACGGCGAGTCCGTGGGCGACGGCACCGGCCCCGAGTGCGACGTCGCGGTCGACCCGATCGACGGTACGACGCTCACCGCCAAGGGCATGGCCAACGCCGTCGCCGTGCTCGCCGTCGCGCCGCGCGGCACGATGTACGACCCGTCGGCCGTCTTCTACATGGAGAAGCTGGTGACGGGCCCCGAGGCCGCCGACGTCGTCGACATCCGCTACCCCGTCGCCGAGAACATCCAGCAGGTCGCGAAGGCCAAGGGCTCCAACACCTCCGACGTCACGGTCGTCCTGCTCGACCGGCCCCGCCACAACCAGCTCGTCGAGGACATCCGCGCCACCGGCGCGCGGATCAAGTTCATCACCGACGGCGACGTCGCCGGCGCCATCATGGCGGCCCGCGCGGGCACCGGCATCGACCTGCTGATGGGCATCGGCGGCACCCCCGAGGGCATCATCGCGGCCTGTGCGATGAAGGCCATGGGCGGCACCATCCAGGGCCGGCTGTGGCCGACCGACGACGAGGAGCGCCAGCGCGCGATCGACGCCGGCCACAACCTCGATCCCGACCACATCCTCACGACCGACACCCTGGTCACCGGCGACGACTGCTTCTTCGTCGCCACCGGCATCACCGACGGCGAGCTGGTCAAGGGCGTCCGCTACCGCGCCGGCGGCGCGATCACCGAGTCGCTGGTCATGCGCTCGCGCAGCGGCACGATCCGGACGATCACCTCGGAGCACCAGCTGTCGAAGCTGCGCGGATTCAGCTCGATCGACTTCGACTGAGGATTCAGGCGGTCTCGACGACGCTCACCGGCCCGGCCGCTGAAGCGCTGTGGCGCAGCAGCGACGACGACACCAGGTCGATGACCCTGGGGTCGACGGCCATGCCGATGTGCGAGGCACGGACCTCGACGGCTTCGCCCTGCGGGTCGATGCAGGCCTTCCAGTCGACGATGCCGTCGCGGCGGGAGTAGATGTTCGTCATCCCGACATGGGCGGGCAACGGCTCCTGCGACTCGGTGAACGACAGGTGCGCGCACTCGCCGCCGACGCAGTCCGCGGACATCAGGGTCGAGAAGCCGGCGTCGGAGAGGCGGTTGAGCACGCGGACGCCGCGGGTCAGCACGGCGTGGTGGGCGGCGGGCGCCCGCATCGGGCTGCCCATGGTGACGATGCCGGCGACGAGGTCGGGGCGGCGCGCGGCCAGGCCGCGGGAGATCATGCCGCCGAGGCTGTGCCCGACGAGCTGGACCCGGGCGTCGCGGCGCTCGGCGATCTGCTCGATGCGCGCCTCGAGCGTCAGGGCCGAGTTGAGGGTGCAGCCGATGTTGGCGTGGATCTGCGAGCGGTAGGTGCGGAAGCCGCGGGCCCGCAGCTCGGCGGCCATCGCGCTCAGCGTCCAGTCACCGGCGAGGAAGCCGGGGATCAGCAGCACCGGCTCGGCTGCCCGGGCGGCGGCGCGGGCGGCGTACGGCGTCTGGCGCCGCGTGCGACGGGTGGCGCCGCGTCGTACGGCGAAACGGCCGGCCTCGGTCACCAGACTGCCCTCGCGCAGCAGCGCGGCCAGTGCCGGACGGCCGTAGCCGTCGGGCAGCAGCCAGGGCGCCAACGTGTTGCTCACGCCACAAAAGGTACCCAGTTGAAACGGCAACTACACGCGATTGGGCACACTGGAGGACATGTCCAACCGTCCGGTCAGCCCGGAATCGTCAGATGTGACCATCTCCGGAGAGCTGCTCGCCCCGATCCTCTCCGGGGTCGAGATCTGCTACCAGACGTTCGGGGACCCCGAGGACGAGCCGCTGCTGCTCGTCATGGGCCTCGGCGGGCCGATGACCTGGTGGGACGCCGACCTGTGCCGCCAGCTGGCCGCCGCCGGCTTCTACGTCATCCGCTACGACAACCGCGACACGGGTCGCTCCACGAAGGTCGAGGGGCGGGTCCGCCACGGGCAGCTGGCCCGCGCCTTCGTCGGCGCACCGGCCCGGGCGCCGTACTCGCTCGGCGACCTGGCCTCGGATGCCTTCGGCCTGCTCGACCACCTCGACATCTCGGCTGCGCACGTCGCCGGCATCTCGATGGGCGGCATGATCGCGCAGACGATGGCGCTCCACGCACCCGAGCGGGTGCGCAGCCTGGCGAGCATCATGTCGACGACGGGCCGGCGCACCGTGGGCCGCCAGCACCCCGGCCTGCTCCCGAACCTGGTCGCACCCCGTGGACCGAGCCGTGAGGACTACATCCGGGGCAGCCTCGCCATCTGGCGCAGGATCGGCTCGCCGGGCTTCCCCCGGCCCGAGGACGAGCTGCGCGAGCGGGCCGGGGAGACGTGGGACCGCGGCGTGAGCCGGGCCGGCATCATGCGGCAGATGATGGCGGTGCTGACGCAGCCCGACCGCACGGCGACCCTCGGGCAGCTCGTCGTACCGACGCTCGTGATGCACGGCCTCGCTGACCGGATGGTGCACATCTCCGGGGGCCGGGCCACCGCGGCGGCCGTGCCGGGCGCGCGGGTCGTGTTCATCGACGGCTGGGGCCACGACCTGCCGGCGCCGCTCTTCACGACCTTCACCCGCGCGATCCGCAGCAACGCGGACCGGGCGGTCTGACCCGCACCTCGCGCTCCTCCCGCACCACTCCGGGCCGGCGACCCTCCACAGGGCACCCCGCGACAGGGCGTCGTCCACAGCGCGTCACGGAGCGCGGCGTGCCGTCGCCGTCCGCTCCTAGCGTCTGTCTCCCGCGCCGGACCTGCCGGCGCACCACCCCTCGGGAGGACAGATGAAGATGAGGACGATCGGCCTGCTGGTCCTGGCTGGCCTGATCACCGGGCTGCTGGCCCTGGCCGGCGGCGCGAGCGCCCAGGAGCGTCCGCGGGCGCCGCGATGGGAGCCGGCCGGCGACACGATCGTGGCGGTCGAGGGCGACGCCGACCTCGGGTTCACCATCCACCACTACGACGGCACCGTGCTCTCGCCGCCGACGCTGTCGGAGACCACGGCCGAGTGCAGCGAGTACGACACGGAGGTCGCCCGGACAGCCTGTCAGGTGGAGGCCGAGACGTGGTTCCGCGATCTCGCCCGCCTGCAGGCGGCGATCGCCTGGGCGCGGTACGACGCCGGGCGGCCTCGCACGGGCCGGTGAACGGGGCAGGCCGTCCCCGGAGCCTCAGCCTCAGGGCTCAGCCCGCGGCGACCTCCGCGCCGGGGATGCGCCCCGCCCGGTCGCGGTCGACGGTCAGGTTCTCGCCGGTCGTCGGGTCGAAGAGGTGGATCCGACGGCCGTCGACCCAGATCTCGGCGCCCTCGCCCTCCGTGATCCGGCTGGCCCCGTCGAGGGAGACGATCAGCTGGGTGCGCATGCCCTCGCCGTCGAGGTCCTTCTCGAGCTGCTGGAGCTGCTGCTTCACCTCGTCCGGCGCCTCGAAGGGGATGTAGGCGTAGGTCTCGTTGCCCAGCCACTCGACGGCGTCGACCGTGGCGGAGAAGGTCGAGCCGCTCCGCCCCTCGGCCGAGGCGAGGGAGGCGTCCTCGAAGTGCTCGGGTCGGATGCCGGCGATGAGCAGGCCGCGGCCGGCGGCGCGCTCGGCCTTGTCGGCGGGGATCTCGATCGTGCCGAAGGGCAGCTTGACCGCGCTCCCCTCCACGGTCGCCGGCAGGAAGTTCATCGGCGGCGAGCCGATGAAGCCGGCGACGAAGAGGTTGCCCGGGTTCTCGTAGAGCTCGCGCGGGGTGGCGAGCTGCTGGAGGATGCCGCGCTTGAGGACGGCCACCCGGTCACCGAGCGTCATCGCCTCGGTCTGGTCGTGGGTGACGTAGACCGTCGTGATCCCCAGCCGCTTCTGCAGCCGGGCGATCTCGGTGCGCATCTGCCCGCGCAGCTTGGCGTCGAGGTTGGACAGCGGCTCGTCGAACAGGAAGGCGTCCGCCTGCCGCACGATCGCGCGCCCCATGGCCACCCGCTGGCGCTGACCGCCGGACAGGTTGCCGGGCTTGCGCTCGAGGTGCTCGTCGAGCTCGAGGGTCGAGGACGCCTC
Organism: uncultured Nocardioides sp.; assembly: GCA_964487275.1. Taxonomy (GTDB): domain Bacteria; phylum Actinomycetota; class Actinomycetes; order Propionibacteriales; family Nocardioidaceae; genus Nocardioides. The sequence goes on from CAZAQE010000034.1 coordinate 33,596, forward strand.
GCGGACCAGCTTGTCCACCTCGGCGTCCGGCATCTTGGCCAGCCGGAGCGGGAAGGCGATGTTCTCGTAGACCGTCAGGTGCGGGTAGAGCGCGTAGTTCTGGAAGACCATGGCCAGGTTGCGCTCGCGGGGGGCGAGGTCGTTGACCCGCTTGTCGCCGATCATCATGTCGCCGGAGGTGATGTCCTCCAGGCCGACGATCATCCGCAGCAGCGTGGACTTCCCGCACCCGGAGGGCCCGACGAGGATCATGAACTCCCCGTCGGCGACGTCGATCGAGACGTCGTTCACGGCGGGGAAGCCGTCGCCGTACTTCTTGACGATGTGGTTCATCGTGATGGCAGCCATGACAGGTTCCCTCCGTTAGCCCTTCACCGCACCGGAGGTGAGGCCGGCGACGATCTTGCGCTGGAAAATCAGGACGATGACGATGATCGGGATGGTCGCGATGACCGCTCCCGCCGCCAGCAGCGACGCCGGCCGGTTGAACGGGTCGGCGCCCACGAAGAACGACAACGAGGCCGGGATCGGGCGGGCGTTCTCCGTCGAGGTGAGCGAGATGCCGAAGACGAAGTCGTTCCAGGCGAAGAAGAACGTCAGGATCGCCGCGGTGAAGACGCCGGGCGCGGCCAACGGGACGATCACCTTGCGGAAGGCCTGCCACGACGTGGCCCCGTCGACCTGCGCGGCCTGCTCCATCTCCCACGGGATCTCGCGGAAGAAGGCCGACAATGTCCAGATCGCCAGCGGCAGCGTGAACGACATGTACGGGATGATCAGGCCGGGCCACGTGTCGTAGAGCCCGATCGCCCGCCACATGTCGAAGAGCGGGCCGATCAGCGACACCACCGGGAACATCGCGATGGCCAGCGAGATCGTGAGCACCAGCTTCTTGCCGCGGAACTCCAGCCGGGCGATCGCGTACGCCGCCAGCGTCGCGACGATCACCGACAGCAGGGTCGCGATCAGGCTGATCCCGATGGAGTTGAGGATGGCCCGGCGGAACTGCTCGTTGTCCCACACCGCCTGGTAGTTGTCCCACCCGGCGCCCGCCCCGTCGGCGGGGAAGAAGCCCGGGCTGCCGGTGGTGATGGCGGCCTCGGACTTGAACGAGAGCGAGATGATCCAGGCCACCGGCAGGAGGCACCACACGAGGATCAGCAGGCACCCGATGACGGTTCCGATGCGGTTCTTCATGATCAGGACTCCTGCCGTGCCTGCGCCAGGTCGACGCGGAAGAGCTTGACGATGAGGAAGGCGACCAGGAGCACCGACAGGAAGAGCAGCACCGACAGCGCGGACCCCAGTCCCAGCTGGAACTGCTCGATCGTCTGGCGGTAGGTCAGGAAGCTGATCGACTCGGTCTTCTGTGCCCCGGCCGTCATCACGAAGATGTTGTCGAAGATCCGGTAGGCGTCGAGGGCCCGGAAGAGGACGGCGACCATGATCGCCGCCCGCATGTTCGGGAGGATCACCTTCGTCAGCCGTTGCCACCAGGTGGCGCCGTCGACCTTGGCGGCCTCGATCATGTCCTCGCTGACCTGGGCCAGCCCGGCCAGCAGGAGCAGCGACATGAACGGCGTGGTCTTCCAGATCTCCGAGACCATGATCGCGATCACCGCGGGCGTGGTGTCGCCGAACCAGTTGAACTCGTCACCGACGAACGGCAGCCACCCGTTGACGAAGCCGTTCTGGAACGAGAAGGCGAACTGCCACGCGAAGCCGGAGACGACCGTGATGATGCCGTAGGGCACGAGGATCGAGGTCCGGATCACGCCCCGGGCGAAGATCACCCGGTGCATGACCATCGCGAAGACGAAGCCGATCACCAGCTCGATCGCGACGGTCACCACCATGTAGAGCACGGTGACGCCCGTCGTCTGCCAGAACAGCGGGTCGCTCAGGGCGGTCAGGTAGTTGCCCAGGCCGACGAACTCACGGTCGTCCGGCGCGGTGAGTGCGTAGTCGAAGGTGGACAGGTAGATGGCCCGCAGCATCGGGAACGCCGTGACCACCAGCATCAGCACGATGGCCGGGGCCACCAGCTTCTGCCCGAGGCGGGTCTCGGCGCGGGCCCGGTCGCTCACGGCGGCCTTCCCCGGGGCGGGTGCGGTCACGGCGCTCACAGCAGCGACTTCCCTTCCAGCACGTCCGCGAGGTACGTCGCGGACTCCTCCGGGGTGGTGTCCGGGTCGACCGAGGTCGGCGAGTGCCAGCGCGCCTGGATCGCGCCCGAGATCATCGCGTAGAACGCGCTCTTGGGCCGCGGGCCGCCTTCGTCGACGCTGGTGCGGAACAGCTCGATGAGGTCCTTCGGGTAGTTCCCGCTGGCCGCCACCTCGTCGTACGCCGCATTCGTCGAGGGCATCAGGCCCGCGTCGAGGGCGAGGTCCACCTGGGCCTGCTTCGAGGTGATGCACTCGGCCGCCTCCATGGCCCAGTCCGGGTGCTCGGAGTAGGCGCCGACGCCGATGTCGATGCCACCGACCGGCGGCTTGGACTCCTCCCCGGCGACGGTCTGCGGGTAGCGGGCCCAGCCGAGGTCCTCGAACTGCTCCGCGGTGGTGGGCTTCCCCTCGCCGGGCTCGTAGTTCTTGTAGACGAAGGTCCAGTTGACCATGAACTCGCCCGGCCCCTTCGCCGGGAACATCTGGCCGAGGCTGGTGCCCTCGCGGGAGACGCTCAGGTCGGGCTGCTTGGCCGTGGAGTCGGCGAGTTTCTGGATGATCTCGGCCGCCTTGCGCCCCGCGTCCGAGCCGATCTCGACCTTCGCGTCACGGCCGGCCTCGGTGTCGGAGACGATCGAACCGCCCGCGCCCTGGACCAGTGCGTTGATCAGCACGACGTAGGCCTCGTACTTGTCGGCCTGGACCCCGACGGTGCCGCCCTCGGCCACCGCCGCGTCGATCACCTGGTCCCAGGTCACCGGCTGGGTCATGTCGAGCCCGGCGGCCTCCGCGAGCGACTTGCGGTACCAGAGCACCTGGGTGTTGGCCCAGAGCGGGATCGCGTAGACCTTGTCGTCCCAGGTGACCGTCTCGGCCGCCCCGGCGAGGTAGTCGCCCTCGCCCTCGAGGCTCTGCTGGACGCTGTCGGCGATCTCACCCTCGACCTCCTGCAGCCAGCCGGCGTTCGCGAACTCGGCCACGAACACGGGGTCGAGGTTCATCAGGTCGGTCGAGGAGTCCTCGGCCGCCAGGCGCCGCGCCAGCTGGGTCCTCTGGTCGGTGGCCCCCGTCGGCAGCAGCTGGATCTCGAGGTCGTAGTCGCCGGTGCTGCACTCCTTGGCGTACTTCTCGAAGACCGGCACCCCGTCGGGGTTCACGTACCAGTTCAGCTTCGGCTTGCCCGAGTCGCCGCACGCAGCGAGCGCAGTGCTCGCCAGCACGCCGGCGATCGCCACCGCAGCGGCTCGCCCTGGCCTGGTTCGTCTCGACGTCATCGTCCAGCTCACCCCTCCCGAGGATGTGGCCTGCGTCACTGGGTCTACCCCAGAGAGAGGGCTCTTGTCCACGTTGTTGCAGGACCCCAGTGCCCGTGACGACGATTCCCAGACGTCGTAGGTTCTTCGTCATGGCGCTCCACGTCGTCGCCAGTCGCACCGACCCGGCGCTCTTCCGGCTGCCGTGGTCGCGCCCGCTCGCGGACTGGGAGGACTGGTACGTCGTGCCCCTGCCGCTCGGCCTGTCGCGCCACGTCGTGCGGGTGGTCCAGGTGAACCGGCAGTTCCTCGCGGTCAAGGAGACGACCGAGGAGATGGCGCTGCGGGAGTACGAGCTGCTGCGCGACCTGCAGCGGCTCGACCAGCCGTCCGTCGTACCCCGGGGGGTGGTGACGGGCCGCACCGACCTCGACGGCAACCCGCTGCCGGCAGCACTGCTGACCGAGCACCTCCACTACTCGCTGCCCTACCGCACGGTCTTCCAGCACGGCCTGCGTGCGGAGCAGGTGCCGGCACTCGTCGACGCCCTGGTCGTGCTGCTGGTGCGGCTGCACCTGATCGGCTTCTTCTGGGGCGACGTGTCGCTGTCGAACGCCCTCTTCCGCCGTTCTGCCGGGGGTTTCGCAGCCTTCCTGGTCGACGCGGAGACCGGCGAGCTGCGGGCGAGCGTGTCCGACGCGATGCGTGAGCACGACGTTACGGTGGGCGTCGAGAACATCTTCGCCGAGCTCCTCGACCTGCAGGCCAGCGGCGACACCGACATCGACGTGGACGCCCAGGCGGTGGTCGCGCACCTGACCGAGCAGTACCACTCGCTGTGGGACGAGCTGACCGCCGCGGAGGAGTTCGGGGCCGACGAGTGGTCGCGAGTCGAGCAGCGGATCGCGCGCCTCAACGACCTCGGGTTCGATGTCGACGAGCTCGACGTCCAGGCCGACTCCGACCGGGTGCGGATCCAGCCGAAGGTCGTCGAGGCGGGCCACCACCGCAGGGAATTGCACGATCTGACGGGCCTTTCCGCCGAGGACAGCCAGGCGCGCAAGCTGCTCAACGACCTCGCCGCGTTCACCGCGCACTTCGGGTACGACGCCGAGGACCGTGCCGTCGTGGCGCGACGCTGGCTGCACACGGTCTACACCCCGATCGTGGCGCTGCTGCCCGACGACCTCGCCCGGCGGATCGCGCCGGCGGAGTACTTCCACGAGGTGATGGAGCACCGCTGGGCGCTGTCCGACGAGGCCGGCCACGAGGTCGACATCTTCGACGCGGCGCGGGACTACGTCGCGAACGTCCTCCCCCACCGGCCGCCGGACACCGCGACGGACCTCGGCGGCTGAGGACCTACGGTCGCCCGCGCAGCTCGAACGCCGCGGCCACGTCCGCACGCGGCACAGGACCACCCAGCGACAGCGCCCACAGCAGCAGTCGCGCCTTCACCGGCGACAGCCAGCCCGCGCCGACGGCGCCCCTGGCGACGAGGTCGATCTCCGATCCCGGGTAGCCGTACATCGCCCGACCGGTGGGGCCGGAGCCGGTGCGGGAGGCGAAGACCACCGGCACCTGGCGGGCCAGGCGGCCGATCGCCTCGGCCATCGACGCCGACACGTGGCCGGCACCGAAGCCCGCCACCACGAGGCCGTCGACGTCGTCGGCCCGGATCGCGTCGACGATGAAGCCGTCGTCACCGAGGTAGGTGGCGAGCAGCGGCACCCGCGGGTCACCGGTGGCGTGGCCGGGCAGGAGCTCGAGCGGCGGGATCCGGTCCGCGGGGACGCCGTACACGACCTCGGCCTCGACGCAGCGCCCGATCGGCCCGAAGACGGGCGAGCGGAAGGCGCTCGTCGACATCGAGTCGGTCTTGGCCACCCACCGCGCCTGGTGCACCTCGTCGTCGAAGGCGACCAGGACGCCGCGTTCGCGTGACTCCGGCGCGACGGCGCACCGTACGGCCGTCAGGATGTTCGCCGGCCCGTCCGCCCCGGCGGCCGCGGACGAGCGCATCGCGCCGGTCACCACGAGCGGCTCCGGGCGGTCCCAGAACAGGTCGAGGAGGTACGCCGCCTCCTCGAGCGTGTCGGTCCCCTGGGTGACCACGACCCCGCGGGCACCGTCGTCGACCGCGGCGTGCGCCCACTGCAGGGTGCGCAGGATCGTCGGCTCGTCCAGCGACGGGCTGGGCAGCCTCGCCAGCGTCTCCGCCCGGATGGTCGCCACGTCGTCGAGGCCGGGCACGGCGGCCACCAGCAGGTCCGCCGTCAGGGTCGGGACGACCTCGTTGCCGTCCGCGGTGCTGGAGGTGGAGGCGATCGTGCCGCCGAGGGCTCCGACGACGACGGTGGGGGTGCTCACGGACCCATCATCCCTGTCGGCGGGCGGTGGTTGACTCCTCGCATGGTCAAGGACGACGAGCCCGGCCGGATGGGCGGCAGCGCGGAGCGGCCCGCCCGCTTCTTCGCCGACGAGGACGAGTTCGAGGCGTGGCTGGCCCGCCACCACGACACCGAGACCGAGCTGTGGATGGGCATCCACAAGAAGCACGTCCCGGACCAGGGCCTCACCTGGGCGCGGGCCGTCCCGGTGGCCCTGTGCTGGGGATGGATCGACTCCGTCGCGCAGCGGATCGACGACGACGCCGTCCGCCAGCGCTGGAGCCCCCGCAAGAAGTCCAGCAACTGGAGCAAGGTCAACCTCGAGCTCGTCGAGCAGCTCCGGGCCGAGGGCCGCATGCAGCCCAGCGGGTTGGCGATCTGGGAGCAGCGCCGGCCGGAGCCGGCGCCGTACACGCACGAGGTCGACGGTGAGCTCGTCCTGCCGGAGCCGTACGCCGCCCGGCTCGCCGCGAGCACCGCCGCCACCGCCTTCTGGGAGGCCGCCACCCGGACCTACCGCAGGGTCTGCGTCAACTGGGTGCTCAGCGCCAAGCAGGAGGCCACCCGCGACCGGCGGATGGCCCAGCTGGTCGAGTGCTCGGCGGGCGGCGAGATGATCCCGAGCCAGCGCTACGGGGAGGTCCCGAAGTGGGTGGAGCGGGCGGCAGCGGCAGCGCGCGACGCCTGACACGTCGTACCGGACATCCGTGTCGTGCTTTCGCCGACGACACGACCCGGATGTCCGGTACGACGACGCCGGCCGGCGTCAGGAGGCCTCCGGCTCCACGTAGACCGTCCCGCCCAGCTCGACGAACTCGGCCGACTTCTCCTTCATCCCGAGCGCCGCGTCCTCGGGCGTGAGGTCGGAGCCGAAACGCTCGCGGACGTCCTGGCTGATCCGCATCGAGCAGAACTTCGGGCCGCACATCGAGCAGAAGTGCGCGGTCTTGGCGTTCTCGGCCGGCAGCGTCTCGTCGTGGAACTCCTCGGCCGTGACCGGGTCGAGCGAGAGTGCGAACTGGTCGCGCCAGCGGAACTCGAAGCGCGCCTTCGAGAGCGCGTCGTCCCAGTCGCGGGCGCCGGGGTGGCCCTTGGCGACGTCGGCGGCGTGGGCCGCGAGCTTGTAGGTGATGACGCCCGTCTTCACGTCGTCGCGGTTCGGCAGGCCGAGGTGCTCCTTCGGCGTGACGTAGCAGAGCATCGCGGTGCCGTGCATCGCGATCGTGGCGGCGCCGATCGCGGAGGTGATGTGGTCGTAGCCGGGCGCGACGTCCGTGGCGAGCGGGCCGAGCGTGTAGAAGGGCGCGCCGTGGCACCACTCCTGCTGCAGGCGGACGTTCTCCTCGACCAGGTCGAGCGGCACGTGGCCCGGGCCCTCGACCATCACCTGCACGTCGTGCTCCCAGGCCCGGGTGGTCAGCTCGGCGAGGGTGCGCAGCTCGGAGAGCTGGGCCTCGTCGTTGGCGTCGGCGGTCGAGCCCGGGCGGAGGCCGTCGCCGAGGGAGAAGGAGACGTCGTACTGCCGGAAGATCGCGCAGAGGTCGTCGAAGTGGGTGTAGAGGAAGTTCTCCTCGTGGTGGGCCAGGCACCAGCCGGCCATGATCGAGCCGCCGCGGGAGACGATGCCGGTGACGCGGTTCGCGGTGAGCGGCACGTACCGGAGCAGGACCCCGGCGTGGATCGTCATGTAGTCGACGCCCTGCTCGCACTGCTCGATGACGGTGTCGCGGAAGACCTCCCACGTCAGCTTGTCCGCCTCGCCGTTGACCTTCTCCAGCGCCTGGTAGATCGGCACCGTCCCGATCGGGACCGGCGAGTTGCGGATGATCCACTCGCGTGTGGTGTGGATGTCCTCGCCGGTGCTGAGGTCCATGACGGTGTCGGCGCCCCAGGTGATCGCGTGGGTCAGCTTGTCGACCTCCTCGGCGATGCTGGAGGTGACGGCCGAGTTGCCGATGTTGGCGTTGATCTTCACCAGGAAGCGGCGACCGATGATCATCGGCTCGGACTCGGGGTGGTTGACGTTGGCCGGGATGATCGCGCGACCGGCGGCGACCTCGCTGCGGACCAGCTCGACGTCGCACTGCTCGCGGGCGGCGACGTAGCGCATCTCCTCGGTCACGATCCCGGCGCGGGCGTAGGCCATCTGCGTGACGGGCGCGTCGCCGACCGCCCGCCGGGGAGCCCGCCGCTCACCGCGCCACTCCCCCTGCGCGGCACCCCGCCGGAGTGCCGAACGGCCGTTGTCGAGGAGCTGGACCTCGCGGCCGTCGTACACGGTGGTGTCGGTGCGGCCCTCGATCCAGGCGGCGCGCAGCGGCGGCAGGCCGACCTCCGGGTCGGAGCCGGGGCCCTCGGTGCAGTAGCGGTCGAAGGTCTCGCCGTTGGTCAGGGCGACGCGGGTGAAGGGGACCTTGAGGTCACCGGTCTCGATGCGGGTGTGGGCGGGGTGGACGGTCATGCGGGGACTCCTGGGGTGGGGTGGGAGGGGGCGTGGACGTGGGCGACCGGGCCCCGGCCGCGGCCGAGGGTCCAGTCCTTGCCGAGGTGGAGCTGCCGGGCGACGAAGGCGTCGGCGCGGGCCGCGGCGGTCGCGAGGTCCTCACCGAGGGCGAGGTACGACGCCAGGGCGCTGCTGTGGGTGCAGCCGGTGCCGTGGTCGTTGTCGGTCTCGATGTCGCCGCCGCGGGTGACCAGCACGTTCGCGCCGGACGGCCGGCCGAGCGCCTCGAACTCGTCCTCGTTCGGCGTCGCCACGGTGGCCACGGGCAGCAGGTGCTCCCGGTAGGCGGCCGCGACGGCTGCCGAGCCGAGCACCGCGCCCGAGGTCGCGACCAGCACCGGGTCGACGACGAGGATCCGCCCGGCACACCGCTCGGCCACGAGGCGGACCACGTCCGCGCCGGCGAGCATGCCGGTCTTCACGGCGACCGGGTCGAGGTCCTCCAGCACCGCGTCCAGCTGCGCGGTGACGACGTCGTACGGGACGCGGTGGACGGCACGGACGCCGGTCGTGTCCTGCGCGGTGACGGCGGTGACGACACAGGCGCCGTGCACGCCGAGGGCGGCGAAGGTGGTCAGGTCGGCCGCGATCCCGGCCGCTCCGCCGGAGTCGGTGCCGGCGATCGTGACGACGACGGGCGGGTTCATGCGACCGCCTCGAGCAGGGCGCCGACCACGGCGCCGGGGTCGGGAGCCCGCATCACGGCGCCCATGACGGCGACGCCGTGGGCGCCGGCATCCCGTGCTGCGCGAGCGTTCCCGGGCGAGACCCCGCCGAGCGCGAACGTCGGCACCGGCAGGTCGGCGAAGGCGTCCGGCGGCAGCAGCGGGCCGTGGCCGGGCTTGCTCCCGCTCGTCGCGTACGGCGACAGCGTGGCCCACCGCGCGCCCTCGGCCGCCGCCCGCGCGACCTCGGCACGGTCGTGGCAGGAGCGGCCGAAGACCCCCGGGACGGTGGGCTGGTCGGCCGCGAGGTGGACGCCTGCCGCCGCAGCGAGGTCACGGCGAGCCGCGATCACCGTCAGCCCCAGGTCCGCCAGGTCGGCGGCCAGCTGCTCCCGCTGCGGCTCCTGGAGGTCGAGCTCGCGGAGCACAACGTGGGTCAGTCCGGCGTCCCGGCACAGCGCCACCTGCACGCGCAGGCACCGGCCCGGCGACAGCTGGGACCGGTCGGTCAGCACCAGCAGGCGGGGCATCGCGGGGCGGCTCACGAGACCCGCCCGACCATCGGGCTCGAAGCCCGGGCGACGGCTCGGCGCGGGATCCGGCCGGCGCCGTGGGCGAGCCGACCGGCCTCGACGCCGAGCCGCAGCGCCCGCGCCATCGCCACCGGGTCGTCGGCGCGCGTGACCGCGGTGGCGGCGAGGACGGCATCGCAGCCGAGCTCCATCGCGAGCGCGGCGTCGCTCGCCGTGCCCACGCCGGCGTCGAGCACCACCGGCACGTCGACCGCGGCGCGGACGGCTTCGATCGCGTACGGGTTGAGCACGCCGAGGCCCGACCCGATGGGCGAGCCCAGCGGCATCACGGCAGCGCAACCGGCGTCGGCGAGGCGGCGGGCGACGATGGGGTCGTCGGTCGCGTAGGGCAGCACCGTGAAGCCGCGGCGCACGAGCTGCTCGGCCGCGTCGACGAGCTCGACGACGTCGGGCAGGAGCGAGCGCTCGTCGCCGATCACCTCCAGCTTGACCCAGTCCGTGCCGAGCGCCTCCCGGGCGAGCTCCGCGGTGAGCACCGCCTCCCGGGCCGACAGGCAGCCGGCCGTGTTGGGCAGCAACCGCACCCCCGCGGTCCGGAGCGCGGCCAGCAGGCTGCCGTCCCCGAGCGACGACGTACGCCGCATCGACACGGTCACCAGCGCCGGCCGCGCGGCCTCGAGCACCGGTCCGACCAGGGCCACGTGCGGGAGCCCACCGGTCCCGAGGAACAGGCGCGAGGGGAGCTCGACGCCCGCGATGACGAGGCCGTCCGACGCGGCCCTCATCCGCCCTGCACCGCCGTCACGACCTCGACGACGTCGCCGTCCACGAGGACGGTGCCCGACCAGGTCGCGCGCGGCACGACCTCGCCGTTGACGGCGACCGCGATCCCGGACCTCGGAGGGTCACCGAGGCGGTCCCGGACCAGGTCGGCCACGCTCCCCCCGGACGTCAGTGGCTCTCCGTTGCAGGTGATCATCGGGTTCCTCCCGTCATGAGTGCGCCGCAGCGGCGCGGGTCGAGGGCGGGATCGACCGCCCCGGTCTCGAGGTGGTCGGCGACGAGCTGCGCCGTGAGCGGCGCCAGCAGCACGCCGTGGCGGTAGTGGCCGGCGGCAAGGACGACCCCGTCGACCCCGCTCGGCCCGACGAGCGGCAGCCCGTCGGCGGTGGCGGGGCGGTCCCGGGCGGTGCCCTCGACCAGCTCCGCCCGGTCGAGGGCCGGCCACAGCTCGCGGGCAGCGGCCAGCAGGCGGAGCGCACCGCCGGCGGTGACGACGGGCTCGCCGTCGTGGTGCTCCGAGGTCGCGCCGACGACCACCCGGCCGTCGCCGCGCGGCACCAGGTAGACCGGCTCGCCCGCCACCCAGCCGCGCACGGTGTGCTCCGGTGGGTCGTCCGAGCGCAGCCGCAGGACCTCGCCACGCACCCCCGACACCAGCGGGGTCCAGGGCTCCGGCAGCCGCGCGCCCGTCGCGACGACGGTGACGTCCGCGCCCCCGGGCTCGCCACGCAGCGGCACCCGCGCCAGGAGGGCGTCGCACACGGCGCGCGGGTCGACGCTCGCCTCCTCCGGCAGCAGCGCGCCACCGGCCACGCGGCCCAGCGCCGGCTCCAGCTCCCGGACGCCCGTGCGGTCGAGCGGCGACGCGTGCTGCCCGTGCCGGGCCAGCAGTGCGACCTGCCGCTCGACCTGCTGGAGGTCCGCGGCGTCGTGCCCGACGAGCAGGGTGCCGCCGCGCCGCAGCTCCACGCCCAGCCGGTCGGCCAACGCCGGCCACAGCCGCAGTGAGGCGGAGCCGAGCCGCAGCACGTCCTCCTCGCCGTACCAGACCTCGGCGGCCGGGCTCAGCATCCCCGCGGCCGCGTACGACGCCCCGCCGGCGGGTCGCGGATCGACGACGACCACGTCGTGGCCCCGGCGGAGCAGCTCCTCCGCCACGGTCAGCCCGACGATGCCGGCGCCGAGCACCTCGACGCGCAGCGGCGCCATCAGGCGACCGCCTGCACGAGCTCCTTCGCTGCTGCCAGGGGATCCGGATGTCGCCAGATCGCGCCGATCACGGCCACGCCGTGGGCACCGGCGGCCCGGGCCTCGGCAGCCGTTGCGGCCGTGAGGCCGCCGATCGCGACGAGCGGGAGCACGCCGGTGGCGGCCCCGACCGCGTCGAGGCCGAGCGGCGAGGGCAGGCCGGGCTTGGACGCCGTCGCGAAGAGCGGGCCGAACCCGGCGTAGTCGGCGCCGCCCGCTGCCGCGGCCTCGGCGCTGGCCCGGTCACGGCAGGTCGCACCGATCACGAGGCCGGGAGCGAGCCGCCGCGCGTCGGCGATCGCGAGGTCGTCGGCGCCGAGGTGGACGCCGTCGGCCCCGACCGCGAGGGCGACGTCGAGCCGGTCGTTGACGATCACCCGGGCGTCGTACGGCCGGACCGCGTCGAGCACCGCGCGGCCCAGCGCGACGAGCTGGCGGGTGGACACGCCCTTCGCCCGGACCTGGAAGCCGTCCACGCCGGCCTCGGCGAGCGCCGGGAGGAGGGACAGGTCGTCGGTGTCGGACACGAGGCACGAGAGCCTCGGCACGTCGAGGGGGACAGCACGCAGCACAGTCATCTCATCCGTTCCTTCGCCGGCATGATCCGGATCAGGTGTGACGGTCGGAGCGGCTCCAGCTCCCTCTCAGCCCGCTGCCGCGGACTCCCGTGGGTTGTCGAAGATCACACTAACGCACCGGCCGGCGCGACCGGCCGGGAGCCCAGGTGGCGGCGGACCGCGAGCGCCGCGGCCCGGCCCGCCCGGTTGCCGCCGATGGTGCTGGCGGACGGCCCGTACCCGACCAGCTGGACCCGCGGGTCGCGCTCGGCGGTGGTCGCGGTCTGCACGTCCGAGCCGCTCTGGAGCAGCGCGATGCCACCCTGCGGGCTGCGCAGGTGGAGCGGCGCGAGGTGCGCGACGGCCGGCCGGAAGCCGGTCGCCCAGAGGATCACGTCGACCGGCTCGAACCGGCCGTCGGCCCAGCGGACGCCGTCGGGCTCGATCCGCTCGAACATCGGCAGTCGCCGCTCGTAGGCGCCCAACCGCGCGGCCTCCTGCTCCTGCGGCCGCAGCGCGAGCCCGGTGACGCTGACGACGCTGGCCGGCGGCAGTCCCTGCCGGACCCGCTCCTGCACCATCCCGATCGCGTGGCGCCCGACGCTCTCGTCGAAGTGCTGGCGCCAGACCGGCGGCCGGCGGGTCGCCCAGAGCACGTCGGTGCGCGGCGCGAGCTCGCCGATGAACTGCACGGCGGAGGCGCCGCCGCCGACCACCAGCACCCGCTTGCCGTCGAAGTGCTCCGCACCCGGGTAGTCGGCCGTGTGCAGCTGCTCGCCGCGGAACTCCCCCGCCCCCGGGTACGACGGCACGAAGGGCTGCGTCCAGGTGCCGGTCGCATTGACCAGGGTCCGCGCGGCCCACTGCCGCGTGCCGGCGTGCACCACCAGCAGGTCGCCCTCGGAGGTCACCCGGTCCACCCGGACCGGACGCACGACGGGCAGCCGGTGGTCGGACTCGTAGCGACCGAACCAGTCGGCGAGCACCGAGTTGGCGCGGTCGGCCGAGCCACCGGGCGCCGGTGCGCCGGGCAGGTCGGCGACGCCGTGGACGTCGTTCATCGTGAGCGAGTCCCACCGGTGCTGCCACGCCCCGCCCGGGCGCTCGTTGGCGTCGAGGACCACGTGGTCGAGGCCCAGCCGGCCCAGGTGGTAGGACGCGGAGAGGCCGGCCTGGCCTGCCCCGATCACCACGGCGTCGTACACGTGCACGGACCCCACAACACCGCAGGCAGCCGAACCCGTCCCGGCGCCGGCTGCGAGTTTGGTCACCCCTCTCTCATTCACGGACCGGACGCGATAGCCTGACGCCATCTGTGCGTGACCTGCAGGCACCTTGCTTCGTTGAAGCTGCGGGAACGGCATGGCTTTCTCCCGTCTCGGGGCGGACCGTGGGTACCGCTGGGGACAACGACAACGAAAAACAATGTGGGAATGGGGTCCCGTGAACGTCCGTAAGCTCCTGAGCCTGTTCGCCTTCCTGGCGACGGTCTTCGCACTGGTGGCGGTTCCGTCGCCGGCCGCGCAGGCCGCGCCGGTCGACGACTGGAACTACTCCGCCAACACCGGCGCCACCTACGTCAGGGCGCTCGGCAACGTCGTGTCGTCCGACCTGACCGCGCAGACCGCGATCAACGGCGGCCCGGCGCGCACGCAGAGCAACAGCACCGCCGCGGCCAACGTGTCCGGCCTGCTCAGCGTCGGCGCCGCCGAGACCAAGACCTGGGCAACCAAGAGCGGTGGCGACATCGAGATCAACTCGTGGGCGCGCGTCGCCGGTGTCAACCTGCTCAACGGCCTGATCAAGATCGACGCCGTCGAGAGCACGGTCACCACCAAGGGCAACCCGGACGGGACCTCGTCGGCGGTCGGCAACCACAAGCTGCTCGGCATCAAGATCCTCGGCGTCAACCTCCCGGTCGACATCCCGAAGAACTACAGCGTCAACATCCCGGGTGTCGCGGCGATCAGCCTGAACGCGACCTTCCACGCCGGCACCTCCGAGCTCGCCGGCACCCGCAGCTGGGCGGTCGCCGTGCAGCTGCTGAAGGCGCAGAACGGCTTCGACGCCGGCACGATCATCATCGCCAGCCCGGTGAACCACTACCTGCAGGAGGCCGTCCCGGCCGCCAACGCCCCGCGCCTCGGTGGCATCGCCTACAGCAGCCGCATCCAGGCCAAGGTCGGCACGCAGATCAGCGTGGTCTCCGACCCGACCGCCTTCATCGGCACGCCGTTCAACGGCAGCAACGGCACCACGCTGCGCAACTCGACGGCCACGGTCAGCCTCCCCGGCCTCGCCACCCTCGGCACGCTCACCTCGACGAGCACGTCGAAGCGTGACTCCGACACCGGCAACGCCGAGATCACCAACACCAACAAGACGGTGGGCCTCAACCTGCTCGGTGGCCTGATCAAGGCCGACGCGATCGAGGTCACCGCCAGCGCCAAGCTGGTCGACGGCGTCTGGACGCAGTCGATGAAGATGACGACCGTCAACCTGGTGATCGCCGGCCAGGCCATCCCGATCAACGTCGCGCCCAACACGGCGATCGACGTGGCCGGGCTCGGCAAGGTCGAGCTCAACAAGCAGGGCGTGTCGGAGTCCCAGAAGATCAACCGGATCGATGGCCTGCGGATCACGCTCAACACGGCACAGGCGGGCCTCCCCGTCGGCGCCGTGATCGAGTTCGCGATCGCTGCGACGCAGATGACCACCGCCTGACACTGATCAGCAACGACGAGGGCCGGGACGCCAGTGGCGCCCGGCCCTCGTCGCATGTCCGGGACCTGCCGGCAGACGCGATATCCTCGGTGGCCGTGGCTGAAGCAGAGTTCCGGTACTCCGACCTCCTCCCGGCGTCGCACGACGACACCCCCTACCGACTGATCACGACGGAGGGCGTCGAGACCGTCGAGGGCCCGGACGGACAGACCTTCCTCAAGGTCGACCCCGCCGCGATCCAGCGGCTCACCGCAGAGGCGATGCACGACATCAGCCACTACCTGCGCCCGGCGCACCTGAAGCAGCTGCGCAGGATCATCGACGACCCCGAGGCGTCGGGCAACGACCGTTTCGTCGCGCTCGACCTCCTCAAGAACGTCAACATCTCCGCCGGCGGCGTGCTGCCGATGTGCCAGGACACCG
>CAZAQE010000035.1:0-46418 GCA_964487275.1 uncultured Nocardioides sp.
TGTCCAGCACCCGGGTCACGCTGAGCGCGACGCAGTGACCTGGGTCCGAGTCGGGCAGCTGCGGCGGTCAGGTCGTGCCACGGGGACGACACGACGCCTCCTCGCCGCAGCTGCCGCCCCCCTGGCGGCGGCGACCCTGCTCGTCCCCGCCGTCCAGGGCGCAACCACCGCACCTGCTGCTCCCTCCGCCGCTGTCACCGCCCGGGACGCCGACGGCGTCCCGGCGGTGGCCCGGGCGCGGTCGGCCTACCAGCGCAGCGTGCTGAAGGACCGGCCGACCGCGCTGCTCGTCGGGCTGCGCGACGTGACCGGCAACGGCCGTGCCGGCACAGCCGTCGGGAGCCCCGGGCGTACCCGGCTGCCGAACGGCGACCCGGCCGTGGTGTTCAACGGCAGGAACCAGTACCTGAGCTTCGCGAACCGACGCGCGTTCAGCGTCGCCACCACGGGGGCGCTGACCGTCGAGTTCTGGATGCGTCCGGACCGGCTCCAGTTCGCGCGCTCGGAGGGCAGCGGCTACGTGTACGTCCTCGGGAAGGGTCGTCCCGGGGCGCACGAGTGGTTCGCGCGGATGTACTCCAAGGTGAACGCCGAGCAGCGCCCGAACCGGATCAGCGGCTATGCGTTCAACCGGTCCGGGGGTCTCGGTGCCGGGTCCTACTTCCAGGACAGGGTGGTGCGGGGACGGTGGATCCACGTGGCGCTGGTCATCAACTCCCGGGCCCGCAGCAGCGCCTACCCGATGGGCCACACCCGCATCTACCGGAACGGCGTCCTGCGGGACCGTGACTCCCTGGCCGACTACGGCATCGTCCCGCGGTCGGGGAGCGCCCCGCTCCGGATCGGCACCGGCTACCTCGGCAGCTTCTTCCAGGGAGCCGTCGGCGGTGTCGCGTTCTACAACCGTGAGCTCGGGCAGGCACGGATCCGGGCGCACTACCTCGCGGGAAGGTCACGGTGAGATCTCCCGGATGCTCGCCCACTTGTAGCGAAGGCCGTCGGGGCCGATGCCGTCGCTGCGGAAGTAGACGCTGAGGTTCGGCTTCCCCGACTCCGAACCGGGCCGCGATCCCGCTCCGGTCAGCGCCATCCGGGGGTCGATGCCCGGCGCGCAGGGCACCCTGCCGAACAGGCGGCCGTCGTCGACGACCCCGGCGACGAGCCGCCAGGCACCACCGCCGCGACCGTCGGCCAGGTCCAGCCAGAGCTCGAGGTGGACGCCGTCTGGAGCATCGAACACGACCAGCTTGACACCGATCCAGACGCCGGAGGGCAACCCAGCGGGAAAGAGCTGCACGTTGCCCACTGCTTCGTTGTCCGGGTGTGCCGTCTCCTTCTCGAAGTCGGTATGTCCGTCGAAGCGCAGGCGCCCCCCGTAGCCGCGGGTGTCGCAGGGGTCGGCGGACCCGTCCTCCGTGCGCAGGTGATTGGAACGAGCCACGATGGTGACCCCGGCGTGGGGGGTGCCCGTGTCCTCGATCCGCTTCGCGTAGACGGTGGCCTCGATGTCCCGCCACTGCCGTTCGCCCCGGGGGTCGTGGACGTACATGCGGGGTGTCGGGCCGCTGATGGCCAGCTCTCCTCCCCCGGCCCGATAGCCGGCGGAGCCGTGGTCGGCGTCGAACCAGGGGTCGTCGGGGTCGACCCCGGAGAAGCTCCTGGGCCGCGACCAGTCCGCGATCCAGGAGCTGCCCCCGGGCAACGTCGGGTAGAGGTGGGCGACGCCGAACTGGTCGCTACCGACCCACAGCTGCACCAGCGAAGCCCTGTTGTCGTCGCCTGCGGTGGGACCCGGCTCCGCGGTGCGACGTACGGACACTGCCGCGAGGCCCGCAGCGAGGGCCGCCAGGAGACCGATCGCGAGCAACGCGCGCAACCGCGCCCCGGGCAGTGTCCACGACGTCACAGTCCGTCGTTCGCGGAGAGGAGAGTCACCGCTGAGCCCGTGATCCGCACCTGGGCCGTTGCCGCGTTGTTCGACTCGTTGGTCTCCTTCCAGAAGTGCTGCCAGTCGGCCGTCACCTTGACGGTGTAGACACCGTCCGGGAGGCCGGTCACGTCGATGCCCTGGTCCGGCAACGACTCCGGATAGGTGTCCGACCACCCGACGGACAGTCCGTGCACGATCGTGGTGGCCTCGGGACGGCCTTCACCGCACGACGACTCATGGGTGTAGACCGGACGGGTCGGCACCTCCGGGTGTCGGGGGCTGCCGACCCAGTCGCGGTACTCGGTGTTGTCCTCGAAACAGAACCCGTGCTTCTCACCCCTGCGCAGCACCGTGCCGGTGGCGTCGAACAGCTCGTAGAGGTCGAAGTCGCGGATGTGCCAATGTGCGTGCCCGTCGCCGGCGAAGTAGAAGGTGGCGCCGACCGGCGCGAGCGCGGTCGTGCTCCCGTCCGAGTTGCGCACCACCTGGTGGCCGACCCAGTCGGTCGACGTACTGCTCGAGCGCACGGCCCTGATCTCCATCGGGCCGTTGCCGATGTTCGCCGTGACGACGGGGAACTTGAGCAGCTTCCTGCCGCCCGAGGTGACGATGCTGAACCGGCGCAGCGTTCGCACCCCGACGTCGGGCAGCTCGGCCACGACCGTCGGGGGCGGTTCAGTCCCGCTCAGTGTCACCTCGGCCCCGACCACGGCGTTGGCCCGCAGCCAGGCGCGGGACGCCCCGTGGCCCGACAGCACGTAGCCGTCGGCGGGGATGGCCATGTTGCCGACGCCGTCCTGGACCCGGGTCACCTTCCCGGCGACGACCGCCGCCTCGAACCCGTACTGGTTCGTCCTGGTCGATGCGCCGAAGGCTGGTGTGTACCGGATCAACCGGTCGGTCGCACGGTAGGCGTCGGTGCCGTCGATCGCACGGGTCAAGCCGCGGATCGTGACCCACGCCGGTGCGGCGGCCGCGACCTGCGGCAGCGAGACCGCCCGCGTCGCGACCTGCGCGTCCGCGTGGGCGGACGGAAGGGTCGGCAGGGCAAGCACGACCGGCAGTGCTGTGGCCAGCACCGCGGGCCACGTCCGACGCCGTGCACCTGTGCTCCTCATCGGTTACCTCCTCCCGGGACCGGCGCGGCGCCGAGCCCCTCCACTACGTCTTCGGATGGTGCGGGACCCGAGACCTCACGGGTGTGCCACGAGGTGGACTTGAGCTTGGTCAACGCCCAGTACGCCGCCGGCCGCAGGATCACCAGGCCCAGGACCGGGTAGACCGGCGACAGCGAGAACTGGATCCACCGCTGGCCCGTGCTGAATCCCGGTCGGTAGATCGCATAGACCGCCGTCTGCGTGATCGAGCAGACCACCCACCAGGCCACGCCGTGCAGGAAGACCGGATTGTCGTAGCGGACGAAGAGCGTGAGCAGCGCCGCGACCACGAACGGCCACACGAGGCAGAACACCAGTGGCATCACGTAGAAGAAGACCACGAGGGGGCGCAGGTTGGTGAGGACGAAGCCGACCCCGAGCCACGCCGACTTCGACCAGCGCATCCGCTGCCTGAAGGCACCGGCCCACGTGGTGGGGAGCTGGGTGGCGGCAATCGCCTCGGTCACGCCGACCACGTCGCCACGCAGGAGTGCGTAGAACGACAGTCGCCGGTCGTCCCCGGCTGTCCCCGAGCTCAGGTAGTCGTCGAGGTTGTCGTAGACGACGGCCGCCCGGTAGATCGCCAGCGCACCCGAGGTCGGGCTCACGATCCCCATCCACGATCGGGCCATCCGGAAGAGCAGGCACGAGGTCACGACGTTGATGTCGGTCAAGCGGGAGAGGAAGTTGGTGCGCCAGTTGCGGACGAGGATCATCCCGCTCGCCGCCTGCACCCGGTCGTCGCGCAGGGACCGCAACAGGTGCTCGAGCGCATCGTCGTCCAGCACGGAGTCCGAGTCGACGGTGAGGATGTAGTCGAACTCGTTCGGCTGGAAGAGGCGCAGCACCTGCGCCTGGGCATGCCGCTTCCCGGAGTTCTCGATCCGGTGCCACGTGACGAGGGGGTCGTCGAAGGTCTGCAGCGGGACGACGGAGCCGTCATCGACCACGTGGATCGCGTCGGGGAGGATCGTCTGGCGCAGGATGGAGCGGATCACGTCGTGCACCAGCTCCGGCTCCTCGTTGTAGACCGGGACGATCGCCAGGACCCGTCCCGCCGCCGGCGGCAGGTGCGTGAAGCTCTTCCAGTAGATGCCGGACAGGGTGAAGAAGCTCACCAGGACAGCGGTCACGGCGAAGAAGGTCGACAGGAAGGCGGTCTCGGGGCGGAAGCCCCACTGCGCCTGGGCCCACACCACGTAGCCGAGGAAGGCCGCGAGCGCGAACAGGGCGCGCGCCCGGCGCCGACCGCGGAACGGCTCGCTCCGGTCCACCAGGCGGTCAGTGGCCATGGCGGTTGCTCCGCGTCGCGGCCCGGAACGTCACGACCACAGCAATGCTGACGATCACACCCATGAAGATGATCTGCGTCTGGCCGATCCCCTGACCGAAGACCGTCCACGCCGGAGCGCTCGACAACGGGGTCTCGCGGCTGATCGCCGACGACGGGTCCGGGACGAGGCGGTCGAGGGGTCGGCCGTGCACGGGTCTCAGCGCCCCGCCCATGACCTGGTCCACCGTCTTGACGGTGGTGCCCGGGCGATCCTTGAGCCAGACCAGGAAGGCGGTGAATGCCTCAGGACTGATCGCATCGCCCTCGTCCGGACACAGGCAGATCTTCGTGAAGACCAGGGGAAGCCAGCCCCCACCACCCTGCTCGGCCCGCTCGACCCGCCGCTGCAGGGTCGCGAGTCGGTTCTCCTGCGGAGGTGTGCGGATGCGGAAGTCGTCGGTGGCAGGAATGGTCTCGCTCACCGGGCAGCTCGAGCAGCTGTCCTCCGAGTCGTAGAGCCCGGTGTAACGACGGGCGCTGTTGTAGCCGCAGCGCTGGACAGCGGCCTTCACCGTCGCGTCCTGGGCTCCGTGGGGGTAGGCGAAGCTGGTGACCTGGAAGCCCAGCTGGGCCAGGGTCGCCCGGTCGTCGCAGATCTCCTGGCTCGCCTGCTCCGCCGACATCCGGGTGAGGTCGTTGCCGAGCATGGAGGCACCCGCGACCTCGTTGCGGTCGCGGGCGATCGCGCGGAGCTGGTCGACGCTGAGGTAGGCCGGGTAGTCGAGGTAGCCGGAGTTGATGTAGAAGGTGCCCGCCAGGCCGTGCCGGGACAGCAGCCTGCTGAACTCGTCCTGCGACTTGAAGCTTCCGTCGAAGGTGAAGGTGACCACCGTGTCACCCTTGGCCGCCATGTCGGGCGGGAGCGCCTGAGCCGGAGAGGTCGCGTGCGCCGGGAGGGCCGCCCAGCCCCAGAGCGGAAGCGTGAGCAGCAGGAGGAGCGGCCTGGTCACAGCGGCACCACGTTGCCGCCGGGATGGACGGCGTTGCGACAGTCGAGGACGAGGCGCGACTCGGCCGCGACCTTCTCGAAGTCGAACTCTTCGTGATCGGTGGCGACGACGACGAGGTCGAAGCCGGCCAGCAGGCTGGGCATGTCCTCGAGCTCGATCCGGGGAGTCATCGACCAGGAGGGGACGTGCGGATCGGCGATGCTGACGCGCGCCCCGCGTCCGGTCAGCGCCTTGACCACTTCGACGGCAGGCGACTCGCGCAGGTCGGCAACCCCGGGCTTGTAGGTGACGCCCAGCACGAGCACCTCCGCGTCCCGCAGCTCGGTGCCGTGGGAGCGCAGCAGGTTGACTGCCCTTCTGACGACGTAGAAGGGCCGGCTCTGGTTGATGTCGGCCGCGAGCTCGGCGAGCCGGAACGGTCGCCCGAGGCACGTTCGGGTCTGCCAGGCGAGGTACATCGGGTCGATCGGCAGGCAGTGGCCGCCGACGCCGGGACCCGGCAGCCACCGGGCGACCGAGTGTCCCTTGGTCATCGCCGCGTCGATCATCTCGTGCACGTCGATGTCGAGGTCGTGGCAGATCTCGGCGAGCTCGTTCGCGAGGGCGATGTTCACGTAGGCCTGGGTGTTCTCGAACACCTTCGCCATCTCCGCCACGCGTGGGCTGGAGACGGCCACTGTCCGGTCGACGATCGTCGAGTAGAAGTCGTCGATCACGCGCAGGCCCTCGGGCGTCGTCGCCGAGACCAGCTTGGGCGTGTTCTCGAGCGTGTACATCGACGAACCGGGATCGATCCGCTCAGGCGAGAAGCCCAGGTGGAAGTCCCGGCCGGCGACCAGGCCCGACGCACGTTCGAGGACGTCGGCGAGCAGGCCCTCGGAGGTCCCGGGGTAGGTCGTCGACTCGAGCACGACGGTGCAGCCCGGCGCGAGCACCTGACCGACCATCCGGGCCGCACCCTCGACCCAGGAGAGGTCGGGATCCCCGTGGCGCAAGGGGGTCGGCACGGCGATCACGGCGATGTCGAAGTCGGCGTCCGAGGAATCCGGGGCCTCGGTCCCCCAACCGGTCCGGGCATGGAACCTGCCGGAGGCCGCCACCCTCGCCAGGCGTTCGTCGGTCACGTCCTCGACGTACGAGCGTCCGGCCAGCAGGGAAGCGACCTTCTCCTCGGACAGGTCCACGCCGATGACCGTGTGCCCGACCTCCGCGGCGCGGACCGCGAGCGGCAGGCCGACATACCCCAGCCCGATGACCACGACGGTGCTCATGCCGGTACCCCCTCGTGCATCGTGATGGTGGGCGAGGAGGCGGACGTACCGCCCTCGCGCGGGTGCTCGGCGAGGACCACCGACATGGGGTCCTCGTTGTCGAACAGGGTCGTGAGGATCGAGTCGCCCGTGGCGGCTCGGTGGCGCGACCAGACCACACCGATGCCCGCGTCCGTGAACTCCTGGCAGTCCCCCATGTAGGCGCGCCCCCCGACGCCGGACAGGTAGTCGACCGGCCCCGGGAAGGACTGGATGATCGAGATGATCCCCTCCGAGCCACGCAGCCCCGGGGCCGCAGGCCTGCTGAACGTCAGCGGCGTGTCGATACCGAGGATGTCCCGGACCAGCAGGATGAGCCGGAAGTTGAACTCCCACAGAAGGTCAGTCCTGATCGAGAGCACCTCGTCACAGATCCGCGGTCCGTGGAGGTCCCAGAAGCGGGGTTTGCGGGACCCGTGCGTGTAGTGCCGGACGATGCCGTCGACGAGGCGTGCCGGCGCTGCGTCGGTCACCCGCTGGACGTTGATCGGGTCGGTGACCGGCGCCTTGACCATCGGCAGGGTCACCCACGACCCACGCATCGTCACCCGCCGCTGGTAGCCCCTGCGGACGTACTGGTCCCAGATCTTGAGGTCGAAGAGATCTGCCTTCGCCATCTTGTACCAGAAGCCGGAGTACGGAAGCAGGTCCGGCTGGTGGGCCGTGTAGAGGATGGTCATCGCCGGATCCCCCTCACGAGCGAGTAGGACTCCGCCCAGTCCAGCTGGCGTGCGTGCCCGGTCACCGCCGCCTGCTGCTTCGCACTGTTCACCGGGTGCGGCCCGGTGACGGCCTGCGAGACGTAGGAGCCGAGCGCCTCGACCTTCTTGTCGATGCAGTCCTCGCTCAGCGCCTCGAAGACGTTCCACTCGAGGTTGGTCGGGTAGAGCGAGACGTCGTACGCCGCGATGTCGTAGACGTAGAGCGAGGGGGTGAACCAGTGCCCCTCGGTCATCGACAGGCGGCCGGCCCGGATGCCGGCCTCGTAGCTCGCGATGTGGTCCTGGTGGATCGAGGGGAACGGC
Organism: uncultured Nocardioides sp.; assembly: GCA_964487275.1. GTDB lineage: Bacteria > Actinomycetota > Actinomycetes > Propionibacteriales > Nocardioidaceae > Nocardioides. The sequence goes on from CAZAQE010000035.1 coordinate 7,706, forward strand.
AGGTAGAGCTCATCGGGCCTGAGGTCCGAGACGACCTGGTCCAGGATGCCGACGAGCTCGTGCATGTCGTCGCCGACATTGCCGTCAGGCAGGCCGAGGAACAACGCCGAGTGATAGCCGAGTATCTCCTTGGCGACGCAGAACTCCTTGCGCCGCACCTCGTCGGGCGTGGCCACGACCACGACGACACACTCGGTCGGGTACTTCGCGAGCAGTCCACCGCAGCCGAGCGACTCGTCGTCGCAGTGCGGCGCCAACACCACCCGCTTCACGCCGGTACCCCGATCACCGCGATGGGCATCACTGGAACGATCATTGGTGCGCCTCCCGTGAATGGATCCGATTCCAGGGCTCCAACGTAGGAACGGGAGATGCCGCGCGCGTCGCACGCTGTGGTGGTTGTTACTACGCCAATCGGACCAGCCCGGGCATTCCCTGCTAGGGAAGCGCCGGGAGGCCAGCGAGGAGTTCCAGGTGCGCCTCCGCGACCGTCGGGTCGAGAGCACTCGCGGCGATCTCGGCCACGCCGACGACCGCCACCTCGTACCACTCGTCCGGGGAGACTCCCAGGCGCGCCAGACCCTGCTGCAGGAAGGAGCGGACGGTGCGGGGGTACCAGCCCCGTCCCAGCAGGGCGAGCCGCACCCCCGCCGTTCCCGTTGCCGGTGCGAGGCCGGTCCGGCCCACCACGATGCGGCGCTGCCCGGGCTGACGGCGCGCCGGGCATCCGTAGGTCAGGGCGAACCTCGCCAGGTCCCGCAACGGGGAGCCGTCGACCTCGCCGTCGTACCAGTTGACCACCCCGACGACCCCGCCGTCGTCGACCAGCACGTTGCCGTGCCAGAAGTCGCCGTGCACCGCCGTCCGCACGACGGCGTGCTCGGCGAGGTGCGTGGCCGCGGGTTCCAGGCGCAGGAGACCAGCCCTCAGCCGCGGGTGACGGTCCCACCGTTGACGCAGGCGGTCCACGACCTGGTCGGGCCAGTCGACCCGTGCTCTTCGTGTTCCCGACGCTGCGTGGAGTGCGGCGAGCCAGTCGCCTGCCCACTGGAAGTTGCGCCGGTCCAGGCGAGGCTGGACGCTGCTGGGCCACACCGAGCGCTGCGCGCACATCGGACTCCCGGGCAGTGCGCTCGACATCGCCACCAGCGTCCCGCCGACCCGGGCCGTGCCGGCGTGCCGCGGGATCGACCTCTCGATCGGGCCCAACCGGCGGCGGCGCAGCTCCACGAGCAACCTCGCCTCACGTTCGACGACGCCGGCCGCCGCCTGTTCGGTCGGCATCCGCACCAGCACCGGCTCGAGGGCCGGCTCACCGTCCGGGTCACCGGGAACAGCCCAGGTCTGAGTGCATCGCCACCGATCGACCGCCACCACGCTGCCCGGGGGTCGTCCGTCCAGCAGAGCCATCGGGCCGGCCGTGATCGAGGGCGGAGCGGCGACACCGTCGATCACAGCCGGGTCGAGCCCGCGCCCCCGCTCTGACGGCCACGGCGGGATGGGGGTACCGCCGTCGTTGGGTGGGGAACCGCCGCCAGGTGGCGCCAACGGCGCCGTCGCGGGGACGCGGACGTCGGGGGGCGCCCCGGTGGGGCGGATGGCGCTCATCGGGAGTCCATCGATCGGACCAGCACGCCAGGAACCAGGACCGCGGAGCTCCACATTCGTCTGCCTCCCGTTCGAAGGAACGCACCCGAGCGTAGGGCGGCAGCCGGGTGCCGACCTCACACCGACGGACGAGGACGACTACGTCAGGTGCGCGAGCCCGGCAGACGTGGGGCACCGGCTCCCGGGTCCTCGTCGACTCCGGTGACGCCCAGGTCACGCGCCAGCGCAGCGAGCTCCAGCGTGGTGTGCACGTCGGCGCGGCGCAGCAGCACCTGCACGTGCGTGCGAACGGTGTTGACCGAGATGTGCAGCCGCTCCGCGGCCTCCGCCCGGGACATGCCGGCGACGATGCAGCGGAGCACCTCGAGCTGTCGAGGGGACAATCCGTCGACGAAGGTCCGGCCGGCCACGTCGCGGTCGAGGAGGAAGCGCAGCACCGGCCCGACCGCGGGCTGCGCGAGGAACATGTTGCCCTGGAGCACCTCGTCCGCCGCGAGCATGAGCACCCCGAAGTCAGCCGTCTTCGCGACCCATCCGTCAGCGCCGGCGCGGAGCGCGTCGACCACCTGCCGTGCGCTGTCCGTCCCCGACAGCATCAACACCCGAGGTGGCGGATCGAGGAGGCGCAACTCTGCCAGCAGGTCGGTGCCGAGCTCCTCGCCGAGATGCAGGTCCAGCATGACGAGGTCGGGCCGCGCGCGACGAAGGTTCGCCCGTGCTTCGCTCAACGAGCATGCGACGGAGACCTCGGCGACCCCCGGCTCCCCGCGGATGCGGTCGGCGAGGAGGTCGGCGAAGATCCGCGAATCCTCGACCAGCAGCAGTCGCCGGCGCGGCGACGACGTCACCTCCGGGACTGCCTCCGCCGCGCCCGCGGTCACGTCATCCGGCGTACCGGTCGCTGGTCGCACCGGTCACTCCCAGGGCGTAGCCCGCCCTCGCGGCCTTGGCGCGACTGTTGACCCCGAGCTTCTGGAAGACGCCTTGGACATGACTGCGGACCGTGTGGGTGGACACACCCAGCTCAGCGGCGATCTGTTCGGTCGATGCCCCCCGGATGAGCAGGCGAACGACCTCGCGCTCCTGGCCGCTGAGCTGGTCGGCAGCAGAGCCCGCCCGCGCCCGCAGGCGAGGGTGCTCGAACCGCTCGACCACCCGCTCCCCGCGGCACACCCGCTCGATCGACCTGTTGAGGACGGCCACGTCGCAGAGCTTGTTGACCACGCCGTCGACCAGCCTCCCGTCGAACGCCGTCCAGACCTCCGTCGGAGCGGCTCCGGCGAGCAGTACGACGCGCACGCCGGGCTGCCGGGAGCGGATCGCCGCGACCGAGGCCACCACCGACCGCCCGCCGAAGTCGTTGTCGAGGATGCACAGGTCGGGCCGGGTGCTCTCGACGAGCTCGACCAGTCCGTCGAGGCGCTCGGCCATGCCGAGGACCACGTGACCGCGCCGCTCCAGCCCGGCTCCCAGCGCGTCGAGGAACATCCGGTGGTCGTCGCCCAGGACGAGCTTCATGACACGACCTGGAGGATCGTCGGGTAGGACATCCTGACCGACGTACCGCCACCGGGACCGGTCTCGATCCGCAGGTTTCCCCCACCCCTCCACACAGCAGTGCGCACGACCTCGAGACCGATGCCGGAACCCGAGGCGATCCTGCCGAAACCGGGTCCGTCGTCGGCCACCTCCACGAAGGTGTGGCGAGCCTCGGACCCGACCCGCACCCGTACCCGCCCCGACGGCGGCGTTGCCCGGCAGGCATTGTCGAGCAGGTTGGCGACCGCGCGTCGCACCAGCACCCGGTCGCTGACCACCCCGTGCTCGCCGTCGGCGATCTCGATGTCGATGGCATGTGCCGCCCGGAGCGGAGCCGCACACCCGACGGCGAGCTCCGCGAGGTCGATCCGCTCGACCCGCTCGGCGACCTCCTGGTTCAGGACCGCCACCAGCGCGGCGGCGTCCTCCCACTGCTGGTGCAGCATCTCGAGCCTTCGCCGCACGCCGCCATCGGCCTCCCTGGCCGCCTCCGGATCCGACAGCAGCAGGCCTGTCGCGATGCTCTGCTTCAGGTCGTGGCAGATCTCCTCCAGCTGCTCTGCCGCCAGCTGGTCCCCGTCCTGCCTTGTGCTCATCCCCACGTTCGCAACCACGCGACGTCCCCTTCCCACTTCAGGTGTTCGCCGGGGTCCGGGGCGACAGACTTGCTGAGCCGGGACCGTACCCACGCTCGTACGTCGCATCCAAGGGCCGAAGGTCCCTCGATCTGCGTAGGCAGCCGTCACGACGGACCTGGGTCGTGGTCGGCCGGCGGGGGGACCCTCACCTACGCCTTCTGGATGATGTGCGCTCCGGGTCACCGGCCTAGGTTGGAGGCGTCTTGGGTCCTCCACGCGGGAGAAAGCCGTGATGCAACACCAACGTGCGGCGGTGGTCGCCACCGGCGTCACCTTCATCGTCGTCGGCGCGCTGACGGCCGTCGTCCAGGCGACGGCGCCCTCCGAGCGAGCCGCGGAAGCAGGACGGACACCACCGTCCTCCCTGCGCGTCGCGTCGTCCGCGCGGTTGACCGACGGCGGCTGGGCGCTCACCTGGGACGTGCGCGTGACCTGCCCACGGGACAAGCGGATCACCGGTCGCGCCCTCGTCGCCGAACGCGACCCGAGCTCGATACCGGAGCTCGCAGGCGAGGACCAGGGCATCACCGCCGTCCAGGACCTGACGGGCACGCAGCCCTGCACGGGACATCCACAGCGCCTCCGGCTCCGGCTGACCGTCACCGACACGGTCGTCACCGACCCGCTGAGCGGTGCGACGAGGACCTACCACGAACCGATCCGTCCGACACCGTCGACCAGGACCAGCGCCGCCGTGCAGCTCTACTCGCCCGAGGCGCCGGACGAGGGTGGCTTCTTCGTGCAGTACTGCGCGGCGCCGAACTGCGCAGAGGAGACCGGTCCGCGCATCACCATCCGGTGAGGAGTCTCCGGGGCGTCAGCCCTCCGGGGAGCCCGCCGCTTGCGCCGCGGCGATGGTCCCGGTGACGTCGAGCAGGTCGGCGACCGCAGCGGCGAGGTCGGCCTCGGCCGTGTCCTCGGGCAACGGCATCAACGCCAGCGACGTGATCAGCCGGGTGGTCCAGGTGATGGCCACCCGCGGGTCGATCTCGGGCAGGCGACCCTCGCGCGCACCCTCCTCGAGGATCGGCCCCAACCGGGGCACGCCGATGTCGAGCACCATCGGCAGCACCTTCGACACGTGCGACGCCATGATCCCGGGATGCTCGGCCAGCACGGCACGGAGCGCGGGGTGGTTGCGGGCCTGCTGGGCGAGGTCGACGATGACCGCGATGTACTCCTCCCGGGGCGACTCGGCCTTCTCCGCGCGGGTGGCGACCTCCTCGATCACCCGCTCCAGCTCCGCGCGCAGGAGCGCGTCGTAGATCGCGTCGCGGTCGCCGACGTACTTGTAGAGCGTAGGGCGAGACACCCCTGCTCGCTCAGCGACGGCCGTGATCAGCCGCGGGCCCGGGCCGCCCTCGCGCAGGACCTGCGCAGCGGCATCCAGGATCCGGCTCCGCAGGTTGTTGCCACGCACGGGGCAAGTATCCCGGTTGCACGCCGTCCTGCCGCTCCCGGGCGCGTCCGGTTGCCTCCCACGGACCGAGCGTTTACATTTCCCGAGGTTTGTAAGCGACGTCAGGAGACCCCAGCATGTGCTTCTCCGCGGAGATGGACCTGGCCGCCGGCCTGGTCGTCACCGGGATCGGTGTCGACACCCTGCGGCAGGTCCGCAGCCGCGACCAGCTCGCGCTGGCGGCACTGCCGCTCGCCTTCGGCACCCACCAGCTCATCGAGACGCTCGTGTGGTGGAACCTCGAGGGCCATGTCTCCACACCCGTCGGCGACCTGGCCGCCTGGGTCTACGTGGCGATCGCGCTCGTCCTCGTGCCCGCGCTGGTGCCGTGGGCGTTCCTGAGGCTCGGTACGTCGGGGCGTCCCGTCGTCGACCGCCTCTTCCTCGGCCTCGGGCTGGCCGCGGCCGGAGCCGGGCTGCTGGCGATCGGGTTCGAGCCGGTCGGCCGGCACATCGACGGCCACCACATCGCCTACCACCCGGGCGTTGCGTGGTCCGGCGTCGTACTGGCGGCGTACGTGCTCGCGACGTGCGGGCCCAGCCTGCTCGCCCGGGGCGCCGAGCTGCGCTGGTTCGGTGTCGGCAACCTGGTCGTCGTCGCCCTGCTGGCATGGGTCCAGCAGAACGCCGTCATCTCACTGTGGTGCGTCTGGGCAGCCGGCACGAGCGTCCTGATCAACCTCTACCTGCGCTCCGCGCCGGTGCGCACCCCCACGACGGCGCTGGCTTCCGAGGCGCGATCGTGAGGCGGATCCGCGCTCCGTGGCAGCGCCCCGCCCTTGCAGCGGCGGAGGACCTCGACGTGGCGACCCTGATCGCGCGACGCCAGGCCGGCAACCGGGCCGACACCGCGACGCTCGCGCTCGTCGTCGAGGGCGGCGGCATGCGGGGCGTCGTGTCGGCCGCGATGGCAGGGGTCCTGGAGGCCGAGGGCATCACCGGGTGCGTCGACCTCGTGGTCGGCACGTCGGCGGGCGCCGTCAACGGTGCCGCCGTGGCCGCCGGCGCCGCCCAGGAGATGGCCGCGTCCTACGCCGACGTCTTCAGCGCCCGCGAGTACGCCGACGCCCGCCGGCTCCTGCGCGGCCGCCCGGCCGTCGACACCGGGCGGATCGTCGGGGTGACCGACGAGCTGCTGGACATCGCGACCCGGGCCCTGGCTGCCGAGCGGATTCGCCTTGCCGCAGTGGCCACCGACGTCGCGACCGCGGCACCGGTGGCGCTCGAGGAACGGGAGCCCGCCGCCCTGCTGACCGCCCTGCAGGCCTCCGGGACGCTGCCGCTGATCGGCGGCCCGCCGGTCGACCTGCACGGACGCCGCTGGCTCGACGGCGGGATCGCGGCCGCCGTACCCCTCGCCGCGGCACGGGAGCTCGGCGCCACCCACGCCCTCGTGCTGACCACCCGGCCGCGCGGAACGGCTCCGGCATGGGGCTGGAGCGACGTGCTGGTCGAGCGCTACCTGCGCCGGCTCAACCCCGACCTCGCGGTCGCCTACCGCGACCGTCCGGAGCGGTACGCCGCCGAGCGGGCCGCGATGGGCGCCGGGCGCCACGTGGGCGTCGCGACGATGGTGCTGTCCCCCGGGGCGCACGACCCGCTCCCGAGCCGGATGGAGCGCGACGCCGACCTGCTCCGCGTCGCAGCCGCCGCCGCCGCGGAGACAGCACGGCGCAGCCTCGCCGTCCAGCTGGGAATCGGGAGCCGCTCCGCCTGATCCGGGCCCCGGCCCCGGCCCCCCGGACTCAGACGAGCACCGGCTCCTCGTGCTCGACGGTGCGCTCCCCCAGCTTGACGCCGACGACGCCCAGCAGGATCAGTGCGCCCCCGGCGAACTGCACCGGCGCGGGCAGCTGGCCGAGCAGCAGCCACGCCCACACGACCGCGAGCACGACCTCGCTGAGCGCCACGAAGGACGCGAGCCGCGAACCCAACCTTCGGCTGGCGGCGATGCCAGTGCCGTAGGCGAGGGCCGCGGTGACCAGGCCGAGCGCGAGGATCGAGACCCAGGGCGCGACCTCGAGGCCGGCGTACCCGACCTGTGCGGACGCCGTCCGCACGGGCATCAGCCCGAGCAGGCCGACCATCCCGAGGAAGAGACCGCCCACGACCAGCCCACCGCTCGCCAGCGCCATCGGCGGCAGGCCACTGCGGTCGTCGGCCGAGATGACGAAGTACGCCGCCGCGCCGACCATGGCACCGAGCGCCCAGGCCGCGCCCCGCACGTCGAAGTCGGCGCCGGAGAACAGGTCGAGCACCAGCAGGAGACCGAGCGCCGCGACGACAGCCCCACCGACCGTGAGCCGGCCGGGGCGCTGGCCGTGCGCGACCCACATCCAGACGACCACCGCGGCGGGCGCGGTGTACTCGATGAGCAACGCCGGGCCGACCTCCATGGTCTGCACGGCGGAGAAGTAGCAGAACTGGGCGCCCGCGACGGCGAGGATGCCGTAGAGGACGACCGTCGGCCAGGCGCGTCCGAGCAGGTGCCAGCGGCCGCGCAGGGCGACGAGGCCGAAGGGCAGGACGGCCAGCGCCCCGACGGCGATCCGGAGCAGGACGACGCCGCCGGCCGTCCAGCCGCTGTCGAGCAGAGGGCGCGCGAGCGCGCCGGACATCCCGAAGGTGGCGGCCGAGACGATCGCGAGCATCAGGCCGGCACCGGCGCCCCGGCGGGGCGCCGCCGGCGTGTCACGAGTCAAGGTCGTCATGACTCATGACGGTAGCCCTGGCTGCGGTAACCTGTCAAAGTGGTTTTCACCCATGACACCGCCGCATCCCTCCAAGCCGCCGTCACGCTCGTCAACGCCGGGCTGGAGCCGGTCGGACTGAGGACGCCCGAGGAGCTCGACGACTTCTTCGCCGACTTCGGCTACACCGGGCGCCATGACGGCGACCAGGCGGAGGTCGACGCGGTGCACGCCGTCGTGCCCCAGCTGCGGGCGGTGCTCACGGCCCACCGCGACGAGGCCGTGCGGCTCGTCAACGAGATGCTCCGCGCCGCGCAGGCTCTCCCCCAGCTCCAGCGCCACGACGGGCTGGACTGGCACCTGCACGCGATCGCGCCGGACCGGCCGCTCGCCGAGCGGATCGTCGTGGAGACCGCGATGGCGATGATCGACGTGATCCGCGCCGACGAGATGTCCCGGCTCTCCATCTGCGCCGACGAGTCCTGCGAGGGCATCGTGCTCGACCTCTCCCGCAACCGCTCCCGACGCTTCTGCTCGGTCACGTGCGGCAACCGCAACGCGGTGGCGGCGTACCGCGCCCGGCAGGCGGAGGCGGAGGAGACCGGCGAGTGACGGCCGTGTGACATCTCGGCCGCGGGTCTGGCCGCACGCGCCGCCGCGGTGCAGGATCGGCCCATGACTCGCATGCTCGGGATGCGACGACGGCCGCTGGGCGCGCTCGTCCTCACCCTCCTCCTGTCCTCCTTCCTGCTCGTCGTCCCGCGGCTCGCCCCGGCCGCCGCGGCCACTCCGATCACGGTGGCCCAGGCCATCGCGACGCAGAACTCGTCGGTCGCCACGGTGCGCGGGTACGTCGTCGGCCAGCCGACGGCGACCTCGACCGTCGTCACCAGCGGCTTCCCCAACGACTACGCGCTCGCGCTGGCCGACTCCCCCGGCACGACCGCGACGAGCCAGATGGTCTACGTGCAGATCCCGTCGGACTTCCGCTCGTCCTTCGGGCTGCAGTCGAACCCGTCGCTCATGGGCAAGCAGATCGACGTCACGGGCACCCTGACGGCGTACTTCTCCCATCCCGGCCTGAAGGACGGGACCGCGTTCGCCGTGGTCGGCAGCGGCGGCGGTGGTGGCGGTGGCGGTGGTGACACCGACCCGTCGATCCCCGCCGGCTACTACGACCCGGCCGCCGGAAAGACCGGCGCGGCGCTGGCGAGCGCCCTGCACGGGATCATCGACGGGCACACGACCCTCAGCTACAGCCAGGTGTGGGAGGCCCTGAAGGTCACCGATCAGGACCCGGCCAACAGCAGCAACGTGATCGAGTTCTACTCCGGGCGCTCCATCGCCAAGACGACCAACGGCGGCGACCCCGACGACTGGAACCGCGAGCACACCTGGCCACAGAGCCACGGCGGCTTCGGCACCGGCAACGGCCCGGGCACCGACCTGCACCACCTGCGCCCCGAGGACGTCACCGTCAACTCGACCCGCGGCAACAAGGACTTCGACAACGGCGGCTCCGCGGTCTCCCAGTGCCCCGACTGCTGGACCGACGCCGACTCGTTCGAGCCGCGCGACGCGGTCAAGGGCGACGTCGCCCGCGGCCTGATGTACATGGCGATCCGCTACGAGGGCGGCGACGGCTTCGCCGACCTCGAGCTCAACGACAGCATCAACGGGTCGACCCCCTACGTCGGCAAGATCTCGGTGCTGCTGGCCTGGCACGCGGCGGACCCGGTGACCGCGGCCGAGCGGGCGCGCAACAACCTCATCCACGCGAGCTACCAGGGCAACCGGAACCCGTTCATCGACCACCCGGAGTACGCCGAGTCGATCTGGTGACCACTGCGGCGGTCAGTCCCCCAGGAACCGCCTGAGCACCTCGAGGAAGAGCTCGGGCCGCTCCGAGTGCAGCCAGTGCCCGGTGTCCTTCAGGGTCACCTTGCGGTTGCGCGGGAACCAGCGGTCCATCGCGGCGTCGTACGCAGGCTGGACGTAGCTCGACCGGCCTCCGGCGAGCCACAGCACCGGGCCGTCGTACGGCGCCGCGGCGGCCAGTTGCTCCTCGGGCCAGTCACTGATCACCCCGAGATCGCGCTCCAGCACGTCGAGGTTGGCCTGCCAGCTCCAGCCCGACGGGGCGTCGGGGTCGCGGCGCAGGTTCTGGAGCAGGAACGAGCGCACGACGGGGTCCGGGACCGCCGGCTCCAGGAGCCGGTCGGCATCGGAGCGGCGCACGACCTGGGCGAGGTCCATGCCGCGCATCGCCTCGATGTAGCCGGGGAACTCGCGGCTCGCGTCGTAGCGGACCGGCGCGATGTCGGCGACACAGAGCCGTTCGACCCGCTCGGGGTGCAGCAGGGCGAGGACCATGGCGACCTTGCCGCCGAGCGAGTGCCCCACCAGGGTGACCGGCTCGTCACCGCCGTTGTCGGCGATCGCCTTCGCGACGAGGGCGGCCGACTCGGCGAAGTCGAACCGCTCCGGCCACGAGGAGCGGCCGTGGTGCGGCAGGTCGAGCAGCAGCACGCGGTGCCTCTCGGCCAGCTGCTTGGCGATGCCGGTCCAGTTCTTGCCCTGGCCGAAGAGGCCGTGGAGAAAGACCACACGGCTCCCGGTGGAACCGAGAGCCGTGTGGTGAAGCGTCACGCGTGCACCCTATCGGGCGCTGCGCGGCTCAGTACGTGTGGAAGCCCTTGCCGGTCTTGCGACCCAGCTCGCCGGCAGCCACCTTGTCCTCCAGCGTCTTCGCGGGGGCGAAGCCGGGCTCGCCGAACTCGCCGTACAGCTCCTTCTGGATCGCCAGCGACACGTCGTTGCCGACGACGTCGAGCAGCTCGAAGGGGCCCATCGGGAACGCGGCGGTCTCCTTGATCGCGGCGTCGATCGTGGCCAGCTCCTCGCCGCCCTCGGCCAGCTTGATGGCGTCGTTGAGGTAGGGGAAGAGGAGCAGGTTGACGATGAAGCCCGAGCGGTCGCCGGCCGAGACGCCGACCTTGCCCACGTTGGCGGTCAGCGCGCGGACGGTCTCGTCGACCTCGGCCGAGGTGTCGGCGGTGGTGATGATCTCCACCAGCTTCATCACGGGGGCCGGGTTGAAGAAGTGCATGCCGATGACGTCCTGCGGGCGGCCGGTGGCCTCGCCCAGCTTGGTGATCGGCAGCGACGAGGTGGTGGTCGCGAGGATCGCGCCCGGCTTGACGATCTTGTCGAGGTCGCGGAACAGCTCGAGCTTGATCTCGAGGTCCTCGGCGATCGCCTCGACGACGATGTCGACGTCGCCCAGCGCCTCGCGCTCGGTGGCACCGGTCAGGCGGCCGAGCAGCGCGTCCTTGTCCGCCTCGGTGCCCTTGCCCTTGGCGATGGCCCGGTCGAGGTTCTTGGTGATGTAGCCGACGACACCGTCGAGCTTGTCCTGGCTGCGGCCGACGTAGACGACGTCGTAGCCGGCCTGGGCGAAGACCTGCACGATGCCCGAGGCCATCGTGCCGGTGCCGACGACGCCGACCCGGTTGATGTCGTGCTTGAACTGCGGCGCGGCGGACTCGCCGGCGGCGGCCGCCTCGTCGGCGAAGGTGCGACCCTCGGCGACGAGCTTCTCCAGCAGGTCGGCCGGCTGGTGCAGGTGGTCGCCGGTCTCGGCGTAGCGGGCGGCGAGGAGGTCACGGACCTGGGCGGCGCCGATCTCGTCGACCACGGTCAGGGGGCCCTTGGGGTAGCCGCAGCCGAAGCGCATCGCGGCGTCGATGTCGGCCACCGAGGCGTAGCCCGACTCGTAGGTGCGGACCGCGTGGTTCAGGTACGGGAGCACCAGCGTGTTGAAGATCTGCTCGCTCGAAGTCATGCGCCGGATTCTGGCAGCCTGGCGGCCCTGCGACTACCCGTCGGTAACCATGTGGACACATCGAGACGGAAGTCACAGGACGTGCTCAGGCCCGCCGGTTCGCGATGTCGATCCGCACCTGCTTCGAGCGCGAGGTCTGGCCGCGCACCAGCGTGACGGCGGAGCGGGGTACGCCGAGCTCGCGCGCCAGCCAGCGGACCAGCTCGTCGTTGGCCCGGCCGTCCACCGGCGGCGAGGCCAGGCGGATCTTCAGCTCGGCGCCCTCGGGGCCTGTCGGACCGGCCACGCCGGTGCGGGACGCGCCGGGCTGCACCCGTACGGCGAGCAGCCAGGTCGTCGTACTCCCCTGCTCGGGACGCCACCAGGGCTGGTCGGGCTCGATCTCCACGGGGCTGAGGGTATGTTCCTTCCCCGTGAGACTCGTCGTGGCGCGCTGCCAGGTGGACTATGCAGGCCGGTTGACCGCACACCTCCCGATGGCGACCCGGGTGCTCATGCTGAAGTCGGACGGGTCGGTGCTGGTGCACTCCGACGGCGGCTCCTACAAGCCGCTGAACTGGATGTCCCCACCGTGCACCGTGCGCGAGGGCACCACCGACGAGGGCCAGGTCGAGTGGACCGTGACCGCGAAGGCACCGAAGGGCCAGACGCCGGACACGCTGCGGATCCTGGTGGAGGAGATCCTCCACGACAGCGAGCACGACCTCGGGATCGACCCGGGCCTGCAGAAGGACGGCGTCGAGAAGCACCTGCAGGAGTTGCTCGCCGAGCACCCCGCGACCCTGTCGGCCGGGCTGACGCTGGTGCGCCGCGAGTTCCCGACCGCGATCGGGCCGGTCGACCTGATGTGCCGCGACGAGGCCGGCCTCAGCGTCGCCGTCGAGATCAAGCGCCGTGGCGAGATCGACGGCGTCGAGCAGCTCACCCGCTACCTCGAGCTGCTCAACCGCGACCCGCTGCTCACCACGAAGGGCGCCGTGCGCGGCATCTTCGCCGCACAGGAGATCAAGCCGCAGGCCCGCGTCCTCGCCGAGGACCGCGGCATCGCCTGCGCCGTCGTCGACTACGACGCACTGCGCGGGTTGGACAACGCCGAGGACCGGCTGTTCTGAGTCCTTCGCGGCTCGGGCGCTCGGACTCTGCGGGGCAGTAACACGCTGTCCACCCAACTTCCCGGCCGTTGACGGCACCGAATCGCCTGCTGTGCGGCGTGTCGATGCCGTGAAGTGCCGCCCAGTCGGGTGGACAGCGTGTTACTGGACCTAGGCGGGCGGGTCAGCAGAGGCCGGGCGCCGCCGGCTCCTCCTCGACCGGCTCGTCGGTCGCCTCCGTCGTCGGGTCCCCGGCGGACGCGGAGGCTGCCCCCTCCGGCGTACCGGAGGCGCTGCCGGAGGCCGGGGACGTGCCGTCGGGGTCGTCGGCGGCGTTGATCGACTGGTCGAGGAAGTCGCGGGTCAGCGGGCGGTCCTGACGGACCAGGCGCCACAGCTTCGCGACCTCGGAGGTCCACACGATCCGGTTCGGGTCGGTCGGCGCAGGTCCCCACGGAGTGGTGACGAAGTCGATGTTGTCGACGCCGATGCCGTTGAACGAGCGGGCCAGGTCGGCCATCTGCGCGATGTTGTCGAAGTCGGTGGTCAGCGACCTGGTGGTGGCGTCGATGAAGCCGGCGAGCTTGTTCGGCTGCGCGAGGATGTCGGCGCGCATCGCCGTGTTGATCATCGAGGACATGAAGGCCTGCTGCCGCTTGATCCGCTCGGGGTCGGAGCCGGTGCCGCCGACGACCCCCTTGCGGACACGGACGTAGCTCAGCGCCTCGTCCCCGCTGATCTCACGCGTGCCCGCCTCCAGCGTGATCCCGGACTCCTCGTCGACGATGTCCTCGGGGATGCAGACCTCCACGCCGCCCAGCGCGTTGACCATGTCCTTGAACCCGCTGAAGTCCACGACGACGTAGTTGTCGACGAGGATGTCGGTCAGGCTCTCGAACTGCTGGATCGTGCAGCTGGGGCCGGCGATCGCGTAGGCCTCGTTCCACAGCGCGCCGGCCTCGGCCGGCGCGACGCTGCCGTCCTCCTTCCTGCACTCGGGCCGGTCGACGAGCGTGTCTCGCGGGATGGAGATGCCGTAGGCGAAGTCCCGGTCGGCCGAGAGGTGGAACAGGATCGTCGTGTCGGAGCCGCCACCCCCCTCGCCGTCGATCCGGTTGCCCTTCCCGTCGCGGGTGTCGTCACCCATGACCAGGATGTTGACCTCCTTGCCGCCCGACCGGTCGGGGCGGTCGGTCACCAGGCCGCTGACGTCCTTGCGGTTCAGGTTGCCGTTCCAGTGCGCGTAGAACAGCGCCACGCCCACGCCGGTCACCAGCCCCAGGCTGACCAGGCTCGCCACGATCACGCGCGCGACCGTGCGCCCGGGCTGCGGGGCCTTCCGCCTCCCGCGCCGGCGCGGTCCTGCCGTCGGGTCGGTCATCGCACCCCACCGTAGGGAGGCTGGCCAAGCGATGCTGGCAGGATCGCGCCCATGGCCACGATCTTCCACCTCGCCCTTGCCTCGGAGTGGGCGGCGGCCGAGGAGTCAGGGGCGTACACGACGTCGACGCTCGGCCGGTCGCTGGCCGAGGAGGGCTTCATCCACGCGAGCCGCGCGGACCAGTGGACGGGGGTGCGGGACCGGTTCTACGCCGACGTCACCGAGCCGCTGGTGCTGCTGGAGATCGACACCGACCTGCTCGACGTACCAGTCGTCGAGGAACCGCCGGCTCCGGGCGTCGAGGAGACGTTCCCGCACATCTACGGGCGACTCCCGGCGAGCGCCGTCGTCAAGGCCATCCCGCTCTCCCCCGGTACGACGAGCGCCGCTCCCCGGCCCGCAGCGTCTCCCCCGGCGGCCGATCCGGGAGCCGCCCCGGCCGCCCCCCAACGCGAGAGCTTCTCCCGGATCTACTTCCGCGAGATGTTCTTCAACGTGTTCGTGGTGAGCCTCGCCCTCGTCGTCTGCCTCAGCGGTCTCGGCATCGGCATGGCGATCGGGGGCGACAAGGCGCCGGGTATCAGCGGGCTGGTCGGCCTCGCGGTCGGCGCAGGGCTGGCCGTGCTGGTCTACCGGCGCCGCCACCCGCGCAGGTCGTAGGCGCCCGGGGTCAGGCGCCGGCAGCCGCCGGAGCGGTCGGGTCGGCGGTGCCGCCACCCTGCTCCCGGGCGACCCAGTCCTCGATCGCGTTGAGGTCGTCCTTGCTGCGTGTCACCACGGCGAGCAGGTCGTTCATGGTCGCGACCTCCTCGACCTGCTCCTTGATGAACCACTGCATGAACTGCTCCGAGGCGAAGTCGTTCTCCTCGCGGGCGATCCGCAGCAGGCCGTAGATCTGCTCGGTGACGCGCTTCTCCTGCTCGAGCGCGAGCGCGATCGGAGCGGTGATGTCGGCAAAGGTCGACGTGGGGGCCTCGACGCCGGGGATGGCCACTGGGGCGTCCGTGTCGAGGAGGTACTGCACCATCATCATCGCGTGCTCGCGCTCCTCGAGCGCCTGGCCGTAGAAGAAGGCGGCCAGCTGCGGCATCGTCAGGGCGTCGTAGTAGACGGCACACGCGAGATACTGGTTGTGCGCAGCGAACTCGTTGCCGATCTGGACGTTGAGCTGGTCGGTGAAGCGTGGTGCAGCCATGCGGGCCACCCTATCCGTCGGGGGTCGGCGGTCGTGGCTCAGGCGGCCTTCTGGAGCGCCTTCTTGGTGACCTTCTTGCCGCTGGTCGTGACCAGCACGCGCCGCTTGACGGTGAAGCCGTCGGGGAGGGTGCCCTCCTTGAGCATGCGGAGGGGGCAGCGGCTGCACTTCGACTTCGAGACGCAGCACTTCGTCTTGGGGAGCTTCTGCTTCCCCTTCGACTTCTTCTTGTCCTTGCCCACATGACGAGGGTAAGGGATGAGGATAGGCAGACCTAACTCACGTGATCGGGGTCACACGTGATCCGGGTCGCTAACCTTCGGCCGTGATCGAGATCTGGCTCAACCCCGCCTGCTCCAAGTGCCGCACCGCGGAGGGCGCGCTGAAGGCGTCCGGCGTCGAGTACACCGTGCGCCGCTACCTCGAGGAGCCGCCGACCGTGGCCGAGCTCGAGGAGGTGCTGGACCGGCTCGGCCTGGAGCCGTGGGACATCGCCCGTACCGCCGACGCCAGGAAGCTTGAGGTCAGCCTGCCGCCGAAGGACGCGGACCGGCGCGTGGCGTGGGTGCGCCTGCTGGCGGACAACCCCCGGCTCATCCAGCGGCCGATCATCACCGCAGCCGACGGTACGACGGTCGTCGGCCGCGACCCCGAGTCCGTTGCCCGGGTGATCGCGGCCGACTGAGCGTCGCGTCTCGTGACGGTTGCCGCGCGAGCTCCTCGACGACCGGGCTACGCCAGGCCGTTGGCCTTGCGGATGACCTCGACGATGCCGCCCATGATCTCGGTCAGGCCGAAGTCCTTGGGCGTGTAGACCGCGGCGACGCCGAGCTCGATGAGCGCCTTGCCGTCGGACTCGGGGATGATCCCGCCGACGATGACCGGGACGTCGGACATGCCGGCCGCCTTCAGCCCGTCGAGGACGGCCGGGACCAGCTCCATGTGCGAGCCGGACAGGATCGAGAGGCCGACGCAGTGGACGTCCTCGGCCACCGCGGCCGCGACGATCTGCTCCGGCGTGAGCCGGATGCCCTGGTAGATCACCTCGAAGCCGGCGTCCCGCGCCCGTACGGCGACCTGCTCGGCCCCGTTCGAGTGGCCGTCGAGGCCGGGCTTGCCGACCAGC
Organism: uncultured Nocardioides sp.; assembly: GCA_964487275.1. Lineage (GTDB taxonomy): Bacteria > Actinomycetota > Actinomycetes > Propionibacteriales > Nocardioidaceae > Nocardioides. The sequence goes on from CAZAQE010000035.1 coordinate 24,277, forward strand.
AGCCGCAGCCGCCCGCCGAGCTCGTCGCCGGTGCGCTGCACGGCCTCGCGGACCGCGGTCAGCTCGGCGCCTGCCTCCGCCACGCCCACGGCGCCGGCAACGCCCGTCGGGGCACGGAACTCGCCGAAGACCTCGCGCAGCACCCCGGCCCACTCCCCCGTGGTCGCGCCCGCGCGGGCGGCGGCGAGGGTGGCGGCCATCAGGTTGGTGCCGGTCTTGGCGTCCTCGGCGAGGCGGGCCAGCGCGGCGTCGACCTCGGCCTGGTCACGCTGGGCCTTCCACGCCTCGACGGACGCCAGGGCGGCCTTCTCGGCCTCCGGGTCGGCGACCATGATCGCGCCGTCGAGGTCCGCGGTCAGCGGGCTCTGCTCGGTGGTGTCGAACTTGTTGACGCCGACGATGATCTCCTCGCCGGCCTCGATGGCGGCGCGGCGGCGGGCGTGGGAGGAGACCAGCTCCTGCTTCATGTAGCCCGAGTCGACGGCGGCGATCGCGCCGCCCATCGCCTGGACCCGGTCGATCTCGGCCTTGGCACCGTCGACGAGCTCGCGGACCTTGGCCTCGATGACCGGCGAGCCGTCGAAGATGTCCTCGTACTCGAGGAGGTCCGACTCGAACGCCAGCACCTGCTGGAGGCGCAGGGACCACTGCTGGTCCCACGGCCGCGGCAGGCCCAGGGCCTCGTTCCACGCCGGCAGCTGGACGGCCCGGGCGCGCGCCCTCTTCGAGAGCGTCACGGCCAGCATCTCGAGCACGATGCGCTGGACGTTGTTCTCCGGCTGCGCCTCGGTCAGTCCGAGGCTGTTGACCTGCACGCCGTAGCGGAAGCGGCGCATCTTCTCGTCCTGCACGCCGTAGCGCTCACGGGTGATCTCGTCCCACAGCTCGACGAAGGCGCGCATCTTGCACATCTCCTCGACGAAGCGCACGCCGGCGTTGACGAAGAACGAGATCCGGCCGACGACCTTCTCGAAGTCGTCGTCGGAGACCTGGCCGGAGTTCTTGACCTGGTCGAGCACCGCGATGGCGGTACACATCGCGTAGGCGATCTCCTGCACCGGCGTCGCGCCGGCCTCCTGCAGGTGGTAGCTGCAGATGTTGATCGGGTTCCACTTCGGGATCTCGTGGACCGTGTAGGAGATCATGTCGCCGATCAGGCGAAGCGAGTGCTCCGGCGGGAACACGTAGGTCCCGCGCGAGAGGTACTCCTTGATGATGTCGTTCTGGGTCGTGCCAGCGAGCTTGTGCGCGACCTCCGACGGCGACAGGTCGGGGTTCTGCTCCTCGGCCGCCACCTGGTACATCGCGAGCAACCACATGGCCGTCGCGTTGATCGTCATCGAGGTGTTCATCTCGGTGAGGGGGATCTGGTCGAAGAGCTTGCGCATCTCGCCCAGGTGGGGCACCGGTACGCCGACCTTGCCGACCTCGCCGCGCGAGAGCGGGCTGTCGGGGTCGTAGCCGGTCTGCGTGGGGAGGTCGAAGGCGACCGAGAGGCCGGTCTGCCCCTTGGCCAGGTTGGTGCGGTAGAGCGCGTTGGACGCCTCGGCGGTCGAGTGGCCGGCGTAGGTGCGCATCACCCAGGGGCGGTCCTTGGCGTGCGAGGCCTTCTCGGGCGTCGCGGAGGCGTCAGGCATCGAACTCATAGAGCGAAGACTAGGCCGATCACTACCTGTTGGTAACCGTCGTTCGGTGTGTGGTTGTGCACAACGCCACACCCGCGGAAGGGGCTGGGCGAGACCCCTCAGGCGGGGACGGGCAGGCGCTCGAGCTCGAACATCCGGACCAGGTGGGTCAGGTGGAGCATGCGGCGTACGGCGGGGCAGGCACCGCGCAGCACCACGGCGCCCCCACGGCGCCGGGCGCGGCGGCTCGCCGCGGCGAGGACCTTGAGCGCCGTCTCGTCGATCGAGGTGGCCTCGCTCAGGTCGACCAGGACGCGGCCGTCGGTGTAGGAGCCGTGGACCCGGATGTGCTCCTGGAGGGCGGCGCGGATCTCGGACGTGCTCCGCACGTCGAGGTCTCCGGCGAGGACGAGCACGGCGCCGGTGGTCTGCAGGTCGGTGCTGATCATCGCGCCCATGCGTGCCTCCCGAGCTCCGTGCGGGCCGTTCCTCGCGGCCCTCTTACCCACCATGACGCTCGGGTACCCGATTCGGTTGCACCGAGCCCCGGAAAATTTCGGCGCGTGTCGGAAGTAGGCTCGCCCCATGGTCAACCTCACCCGCATCTACACCCGGACCGGCGACGCGGGCGAGACCCGACTGGGCGACATGAGCGTGACCACGAAGACCGACCTGCGCCTGCTCGCGTACGCCGACGTCGACGAGGCCAACGCGCACCTCGGCGTCGCACTGGCGACCGGCGGGCTCGACGAGGACGTCGTCGCCGTCCTCACCCACGTCCAGAACGACCTGTTCGACGTCGGCGCCGACCTCTGCACGCCCGTGGTCGCCGACCCGGAGTTCCCGCCGCTGCGGATCGAGCAGGACTACGTCGACCGGCTCGAGGCGTGGTGCGACCACTACAACGAGCACCTGGAGAAGCTGCGCTCCTTCATCCTCAACGGCGGCACGCCCGCCGCCGCGCACCTGCACGTGGCCCGCACGGTCGTCCGGCGCGCGGAGCGGGGCGCCTGGGCGGCGTACGAGGTGCACGGCGAGGCGATGAACAAGCTGGCGATCACCTACCTCAACCGGCTCTCAGACCTCGTCTTCATCCTCGCCCGGTACGCGAACCGGGAGCAGGGCGACGTGCTGTGGGTGCCGGGAGGAGAGCGCAGCACGCCCTGAAATCAGTGGCGGTCGCGCACCCGTCCGGGTGAGGCTGGTCGCGATGGACGTCACCTTCACCAAGCTCGCCGGCCGCTACGAGATCCAGGTCGACCGCACGGTCGGCGCTGCCCTGGCCCCGCGCAACGGACCGGGGCACAGCGACGCCGTCCCGCACGACGTCGCGCACCTGCTGGTCGAGATCGAGGACGGCCTCCGCGGTGCCGTCTACGGGCGGCTCGCCGCCGCCGACGGCGACGACGGGATGTTCTGGCCGGTCGACCCTGACGCACGGCGGAAGTCGCTCAGGCACCGCCGCTCCCCCACGCCGGAGGAGTCCGCGGACATGGGCCGGTCCGAGCGGCTCGCGTCACTGAGCGTCGCGCTGTGGGAGGTCGCGCGCGGGCGCCGGTCCGCGGACCCCGCCTGGCCCGGCCCCGTCGAGGCCAGCGGGATCGAGCGCTCCCTGCTCGACCGCCTCTTCACCCGGTACGACGACTTCGCGGAGCGCTGGGCTGCGCTGCCGGTCGGCGGCTCGATCACCGTCGCATGGCCGTTCCCGGAGGGCAGCGGCAGGCGGAGGCGGACCAGCCGCTGAGGCGCTGTGGATGGATGCGGGAGACGTCGGTCCCCCGTGCCAACATGGACGGATCGTGAACGTCCTCGCCCAGCTCACCGACGCCTTCCTGGCGCGTCACTTCGACCCCGGGACGCTCGCGCGCGCCCGCGAGGTCGTCGAGCGCGGTGCCGTCCGCCGGCCGGAGATCGGCATGCTGTCGGCCGCGTCGGTCACGGCGACGGCCGAGGTGCAGGGCTCCCGGGTCGAGCCCTACCAGGTGCAGCTGCACGTCGAGGCGCCCACGGCCGACTACGCCGGCTGGCTGTTCACCGTGTGCACCTGCCCGGTGCGCTCGGTGTGCAAGCACGGCGCGGCGCTGGCGCTGACCCTGCGCCAGAGCTTCGCGCCCGCCACCAGCGTGCCCTCGATCGGGTCGACCTGGCGGCGGACGCTGGAGCGGGTCGTGACCGAGCTCGACCGCCAGCACCGCGAGCCCGTCGACGAGGTCCCCTTGGCGCTGGAGATCAGCCTCCAGGAGCCCCGGCGCGGCTACCAGGGCGCCGGCCGGACCCTCCACGTGCGGCCGCTTCGGCGCGGACGCAACAAGCCATGGGTGAAGACGGGCGCCGACTGGTCGGACGTGGCGGCCGCCGAGGTCACCGGCGGCTTCCCGCGCGCCCAGGCCGACGCGGTCGCGGCGCTGCACCAGCTGTGGACGGGCCACCGGTCCTACTACTACGCGGGCGTGGCTCCCTCCCTCGACGAGTTCGGCGGGCAGGTCGTGCGTGCGCTGCGCACGGCGCGCGACGCCGGCGTCGCGCTGCTCGCCGGTAGCGGGACCACCAGCGTCTCCGTGGCCGACGAGGACGCGGAGGTCGTCGTCGTGCTGTCGGACAGCGCGTCCGGCGGCACCGCCGTGCACGCGGCCGTGTCGCTCGGCGACCACTCCTGGCGCGGCGACGACGTCGTGCCGATCGGCAACCCGGCCACGGCGGTCGGCCTGCTCGACGCCGACGGCCACCTGCTGGTGGCGGCCCTCGGCTCCCCGATGCCGCTGTCCGTGCGCCACCTCGTCGACGGCCCCGGGCTCACCGTCCCGCCCGCCGACGCAGACGACCTGCGCGCCGAGCTGCCCGTCCTGATGCGCCACCTCACCGTGCGCACGGAGACCGCTGCGATCGACCTGCCCGAGCCCCTGCGGCCGACGCTCGTCCTCACCGTCACCTGGCACACCGCGACGAAGGCGGCGCTGGCCTGGACCTGGGAGTACGGCGACGACGGGACCCGCTCCTGCGCCGTCGGCAGCCGCGACCCGTTGGGCGGCGTCCGCGACCGGGCGGCCGAGCGCACCATCGTCGCCCAGGTCGCGCCGGACCTGCTCGGCACCGCGACGGCGACCGACGGCGAGGCGCTCGCGCTGGCGATCCACGAGCTCCCCCACCTGCGCACGCTCCCGGACGTCCGCGTCGTCGAGGAGGAGCGGCCGGACTTCCGCGAGGTCGACGAGGCACCGGAGATCAGCTTCGACGTCGTCGAGCCGGACGACGACAAGCCGGCCAACGACTGGTTCGACCTCGCCGTCAGCGTCCGGGTCGCCGGTGAGACGATCCCCCTGCCCGACGTCCTCGCCGCGCTCACGCTCGGCCTGGAGTTCCTGGTGCTGCCGAGCGGCACGTACGTCACGACCGACCGGCCTGAGTTCGACCGGCTCCGCGAGGTGGTCGCCGCGGCGGCCGAGCTGCACGACCACGACGGCGAGCGGATCGCGGTCGGCCGGCAGGACCTCGGCCTGTGGGCGCAGCTCGCCGAGACCGGGCTGGTCGACGCCCAGGTGGCCGAGTGGGTGCGGCGCGCCGAAGCGCTGCGCGACCTGACCGACATCCCCCGCCCGGAGCCGCGCGGCCTCGCCACCGAGCTCCGCAGCTATCAACGCGAGGGCTTCTGGTGGCTGGCGTTCCTCTGGCAGCACGGCCTCGGCGGGATCCTCGCCGACGACATGGGCCTGGGCAAGACCCTCCAGGTGCTCGCGCTGATCGCCCACGCCCGCTCCGAGCGCCCCGACGAGGGCCCGTTCCTCGTGGTCGCGCCGACCAGCGTCGTCACCGCCTGGGCCGACGAGGCCGCCCGGCACGCGCCCGGCCTCCGGGTCCGGGTCGCCAGTCGTCGTACCGACGACGTGGCCGGGCTGGCGGCCGGCAGCGACGTCGTGGTCACGACCTACACCCTGCTCCGCCTCGCCCAGGAGGAGTACGCCGCGGTCGCGTGGGCGGGCCTGGTCCTCGACGAGGCGCAGCAGGTCAAGAACCACCAGAGCAAGACCTACACCGCTGTACGCACCCTCGAGGCACCCTTCCGGCTGGCCGTCACCGGCACCCCGTTCGAGAACCGCCTGATGGAGCTGTGGTCGTTGCTGTCGATCACCGTGCCCGGCCTCTACCCCTGGCCCCGCCGGTTCGCCGACAAGGTGGTGCGCCCGATCGAGCGCGACGCCGACAAGGTCGTGCTCGACCGGTTCCGGGCCCGCGTGAAGCCCTTCCTGCTGCGCCGCACCAAGGAGCTCGTCGCCGACGACCTCCCCCCGAAGCAGGAGCAGGTGCTGCCCGTCGAGCTCGGTCCGCGCCACCGCAAGATCTACGACACGCACCTCGCGAAGGAGCGCCAGCGCATCCTCGGGCTCGTCGAGGACTTCGACCGCAACCGCGTCGCCATCTTCAGCGCGCTCACCACCCTGCGCCAGCTCGCGCTCGACCCGGCGCTCGTCGACGAGGAGCACGAGCGGGTCGGGTCGGCCAAGCTGGACGTGCTCGTCGACCACCTGCTCGAGATCACCGCCGAGGGCCACCGCACGCTGGTGTTCAGCCAGTTCACCTCGTTCCTGCGCCGCGTCCGCAGCCGGCTCGAGGACGCCGGCATCGCGACCACCTACCTCGACGGCGCGACCCGGGACCGGGGCGCCGTCATCGAGGAGTTCCGGTCCGGCTCCGCGCCCGTCTTCCTGATCTCGCTCAAGGCCGGCGGCGTCGGGCTCACCCTCACCGAGGCCGACTACGTGTTCGTCCTCGACCCGTGGTGGAACCCCGCTGCGGAGGCGCAGGCCGTCGACCGCGCCCACCGCATCGGCCAGACGCAGCACGTCCACGTCTACCGGCTGGTCGCGAGCGACACGATCGAGGAGAAGGTGATGGAGCTCAAGGCCCGCAAGGCCGAGCTGTTCGCCCAGGTCATCGACGGCGACGGTGCGATGAGCACCTCGATCGGGGCCGAGGACATCCGTGGACTCTTCGAGGACTGATCGTCACACGCCTGGCGACCGCGGTGCCCGTTCCGGGTTGCGGATCGTCAGCCACGAGAAGACCCCGCTGACGACCAGCACGCCGGCGCACCACACCATCGCCGACCGGTAGCCCTCGCCGAAGGCCGACGGGACCTGGTAGTCCTCCCCCGACAGACCGACCAGCAGCGGCAGCGCGGCGACGGCCAGCAGCGAGCCCGCCCGGGCGACGGCGTTGTTGACCCCGGAGGCCACGCCGGCGTGGTGGTCGGGCGCGGCGGCAAGGACGGCGGCGGTCAGCGGCGCCACCAGCGTGGCCAGGCCGAGGCCGAACACCGTCAGCGGGACGGCGACGTCGAGCCAGTAGTCCACGCGCGCATCGACACCTGCTAGCAGGAAGGTCCCCACCCCGCACAGCAGGGGGCCGACCGCCATCGGCAACCGGGGGCCGATCCGGGCGGCCAGGGCGCCGCCGCGACCGGCCAGCAGGACCATGGCGACCGTGATCGGCAGCGTGGCGAGACCGGCGCGGAGGGCGCCGTACCCGGCGACGGTCTGGAGCTGCAGCACGAGGAAGAAGAGCACCCCGCCCAGGGCGGCGTAGGTCAGCAGTGTCATCACGTTGGCAGCGGAGAACTGCCGGGAGGCGAAGAGCGAGAGCGGGAGCATCGGGTGCGGGCTGCGCCGCTCCGCGACGACGAAGGCGGCGCCCGCCACCAGCCCGAGCACGAGCGCGACGGCCGCGGCGGGAGGTGTGGTCGTCCACTGGATCAACGCGTAGGTGACGCCGCCGAGGCCGACGGCCCCGAGCACGGCGCCCCGCGTGTCGAAGCCGGGTACGGCGCCGGGGTCGCGCGTCTCCGGCACCGCGCGCGCCGCCAGGAGCGCCAGCGCGGCCACCGGGAGGTTGATGAGGAAGACCCACCGCCAGCTCGCAGCCTCGACGAGCCAGCCACCGACGAACGGGCCGATCGCGGCGGCCATGCTCCCGAAGCCGGACCAGGTGCCGATTGCCCGCGCCCGGTCCGCCGGCGCGAAGGAGCCCTGGATCATGGCCAGGCTCCCGGGGGTCAGGAGTGCGGCGGCCACGCCCTGCGCGATCCGGGCCACCACCAGGAAGGGCGCCGTGGGCGCGAGCCCGCACGCGGCCGACGTCACCGCGAAGCCGATGACGCCGAGCACGAAGATCCGGCGCCGGCCGTAACGGTCGCCGAGGGAGCCGCCCAGCAGGGTCAGTGCCGCAAGGGTGAGCAGGTAGCCGTTGGCCACCCACTGGAGGTCGCCGAGGCTCGCGTCGAGGTCCTCCCCGACCTGGCGCAGCGCCACGTTGACGACCGTGCTGTCGAGCAGCGCCATCGCGCTGCCCAGCGTTGCCGCCGCGAGGACGGCACGCCCGGTGCGCGAGCCGAACGTGACATCAGCGCACGAGGTCACCTAGGAGGAGCCCTTCACCCGGTTCCAGTCGGTGCCGGGCGGCATCGCCTCGAGCCACGACTGGAAGCCGGTGAGCGACGAGACACTCATCGCGAGCTCCACGGGTCCCGCGGGCGACTGGCACCGGATCACCAGGTGGTCGGGGTAGAGCGAGGCCTGCTCGGCGCCGAGCGGCTCGCGCCGACCGTCGTACTCGAGCTCCTCGCGGGTCCACGTCTGCTTCGGCCGCGGCGACAGCGAGAACACCCGGAACCACTCGAGGGTCTCGTCGGAATAGCGCCCGAGGCCCAGGACCCAGCCGCGCTCGGGACGGTCCATGCGATAGCGGTGGCTCAGCTCGAAGGTGCCACCGTGCCGGGACAGCAGACGGCGCCGGACGATGAGTCCGGCGCCGTACAGCACACACAGCAGCAGGAGCGCGCCACAGACGTCGAGCAGCCACTCCCACCAGGCCAAGGTGCTAGCTGACCTTCTCTGCCGCGCGGATGCGGGCCTCGGCGTGCCGCACGCGCTGCTCCGCCTCGTTGCTCGAGTCGAGCAGGCGGCGCGCCTCCTCCAGGTCGACCCGCGCCTGCTCCACCTCGATGTCCTCGCCCTTCTCGACGCGCTCGGCGAGGATCGAGACCCGGTCGTTGGCGACCGACAGGAAGCCACCGTCGACGGCGGCGACCACGATCTGGTTGGTGCCCGCGACCTGGATCTCGATGACCGAGGCCGACAGCAGCGACAGCGTCGGCGCGTGGCCGCGCAGGACGCCGATGTCACCCTCGAGCGTGCGCGCGATGATCATCGCCGCCTCACCGGACCACACGGTCCGGTCGGCAGCGACGAGCTCCACGTGCAGGTGCTCGACCGTCGTGTCCGCCATGATCAGAGGCTCTTCTGGATCTCGGCCCAGTTGCGCTCGACGTCGTCGAGACCACCGCACATGAAGAACGCCTGCTCGGCAACGTGGTCGTACTCACCGTCGGCGATCTTGTTGAACGCCTCGATGGTCTCGGCCACGGGCACGGTCGAGCCCTCGATGCCGGTGAACTGCTTGGCGACGTAGGTGTTCTGCGACAGGAAGCGCTGGATGCGGCGCGCCCGGGAGACGATGATCTTGTCCTCCTCGGAGAGCTCGTCGACACCGAGGATCGCGATGATGTCCTGGAGCTCCTTGTTGCGCTGCAGGATCTGCTTGATGCGGATCGCGCAGTCGTAGTGCGCCTGACCGATGTACTGCGGGTCCAGGATCCGCGAGGTCGAGGTCAGCGGGTCCACGGCCGGGTAGATGCCGAGCGACGCGATCTCACGGGAGAGCTCGGTCGTGGCGTCCAGGTGGGCGAAGGTCGCCGCCGGGGCCGGGTCGGTGTAGTCGTCCGCGGGGACGTAGATCGCCTGCATCGAGGTGATCGAGCGACCACGCGTCGAGGTGATCCGCTCCTGCAGGGTGCCCATCTCGTCGGCCAGGTTGGGCTGGTAGCCCACGGCGGACGGCATGCGGCCGAGCAGGGTCGACACCTCGGAGCCGGCCTGGGTGAACCGGAAGATGTTGTCGATGAACAACAGCACGTCCTGGCCCTGGACGTCGCGGAAGTACTCCGCCATCGTCAGCGCGGACAGCGCGACACGAAGACGCGTGCCCGGCGGCTCGTCCATCTGGCCGAAGACCAGCGCGACCTTGTCGAAGACACCGGCCTCCTGCATCTCGACGATCAGGTCGTTGCCCTCACGGGTGCGCTCGCCGACACCGGCGAACACCGACACACCACCGTGGTTCTTGGCGACACGCGCGATCATCTCCTGGATGAGCACGGTCTTGCCGACGCCGGCGCCACCGAACAGGCCGATCTTTCCACCGGTCACGTAGGGCGCGAGCAGGTCGATGACCTTGATGCCGGTCTCGAACATCTGGGTCTTCGACTCGAGCTGGTCGAAGGCGGGCGCCTTGCGGTGGATGCCCCAGCGCTCGTTGACCTCGACCTTCTCGCCCTCGGCGAGGTTGAGGAAGTCGCCGGTGGCGTTGAACACCTTGCCGAGGGTGACGTCGCCGACGGGGACCGTGATCGGGCCGCCGGTGTCGGACACGCTCTGGCCACGGACGAGGCCGTCGGTGGGCTTGAGGGAGATGGCGCGGACCATGCCGTCGCCGATGTGCTGGGCCACCTCGAGCGGCAGGACCGTGGTCTCGCCCTCGAGGGTGATCTCGGCCTCGAGCTTGTTGTAGATGTCAGGCATCGAGTCGGTCGGGAACTCGATGTCGACGACCGGGCCGATGACCCGTGCGATCCGACCCACCGAGGCCGCACCGCTGGCGGTGGTCTCTTCAACCGTTGCAGTCATGTCTTACTCCGTTTGGTGATTTCTCTGGTGGGGTCAGTCGTTCGCAGCCTGGGCATCGGCGAGGGCGTTCACGCCACCGACGATCTCGCTGATCTCCTGGGTGATGCCCGCCTGGCGCGCCTGGTTGGCGATCCGGGTGAGCTTCTTGATCAGCTCCTCGGCGTTGTCCGTCGCGGACTTCATCGCCTTCTGGCGGGCCGCGAGCTCGGAGGCGGCGGCCTGCAGGAGGGCGTAGAAGATCCGGCTCTGGACGTACTGCGGGAGCAGTCCGTCGAGGACCTCGGACGCCGACGGCTCGAACTCGTAGAGCGGGAGCAGATCGTCGGCCTCGGGGGCCTCCTCGCCCTCCACGACCTCGAGCGGCAGCAGCCGGATCGCGGTCGGCTCCTGGGTGAGCATCGAGCGGAAGCGGGTGTAGACCACGTGGACCTCGTCCACGTCGCCGTCCTCACCCTGCTCCTTGAGGAAGGCCTCGATCAGCGCGGAGCCGATCTCGGCTGCCTTGTCGTAGGTCGGCTGGTCGGAGAACCCGGTCCACGACTGGACGAAGGGCCGGTTGCGGAACTTGAAGTAGGCCTCCGCCTTGCGGCCGGCGAGGTAGAAGTCGAGCTCCTTGCCCTCGGCCCGGAGCCGCTCGGTGAGCCGCTCGGTCTCCTTGATGACGCTCGAGGAGTAGGCACCCGCCAGACCACGGTCGCTGGTGATGACCAGGACCGCAGCCCGCTTCGGGTTCTCCTGCTCCCGCGTCAGCGGGTGGTCGACGTTCGAGAACGTCGCCACCGCCGACACGGCGCGCGTCAGCTCCCGGGCGTACGGCGCTGCCGCCGTCGCCCGCTGCTGCGCCTTGATGATCCGGGACGCAGCGATGAGCTCCATGGCGCGCGTGATCTTCTTCATCGACTCCGTCGACTTGATCCGCGCGCGGTACTCACGCAGCGATACGGCCATGCTCAGGCTCGCTTCTGCTTGACGATCTGCTCCTGCTCGAGCTCGTCGTCGGCGAGCGCCTCGGCCTCGGGCTCGTGCCCGACCTTGATGCTGCCGCCGTCGGAGGTCTCGAACTGGTTCAGGAAGGAGTCGTACGCCGCGGCGAGGCCGGCCTCGTCCTCGAACTTCTGCGTCTCGCGGATCGCGGCGAGGATGCCGTCGTGCGAGCGGTGCAGGTAGTCGAGGAACTCGCGCTCGAAGCGCAGCACGTCGCCGGTGTCGACGGCGTCGAGGCGACCCGAGGTGCCCAGCCACAGGGACACGGTCATGTCCGCGAGCGGGTACGGCGAGTACGCCGGCTGCTTGAGCAGCGCCATCAGCCGCTGGCCACGGGCCAGCTGCTGCTTCGAGGCGGCGTCGAGGTCCGAGGCGAACATGGCGAAGGCCTCCATGGCGCGGTACTGCGCCAGGTCGACCTTGAGCGAGCCGGTGACGGCCTTCATCGCCTTCGTCATCGCGGCACCACCCACGCGGGAGACCGAGATGCCGACGTCGATGGCCGGGCGCTGGTTGGCCGCGAACAGGTCCGACTGCAGGAAGATCTGGCCGTCGGTGATCGAGATGACGTTGGTCGGGATGAACGCCGAGACGTCGTTGGCCTTGGTCTCGATGATCGGCAGGCCGGTCATCGAGCCCGCGCCGAGCTCGTCGGAGAGCTTCGCGCAGCGCTCCAGCAGGCGGGAGTGCAGGTAGAAGACGTCACCCGGGTAGGCCTCGCGGCCCGGCGGGCGACGCAGCAGCAGCGACACGGCGCGGTAGGCCTCGGCCTGCTTGGTCAGGTCGTCGAACACGATGAGGACGTGCTTGCCGTCGTACATCCAGTGCTGGCCGATGGCCGAGCCGGTGTAGGGGGCGAGGTACTTGAAGCCCGCGCTGTCGGACGCCGGAGCCGCCACGATGGTGGTGTACTCCAGGGCGCCGGCCTCCTCGAGGGCGCCACGCACGGAGGCGATGGTCGAGCCCTTCTGGCCGATGGCGACGTAGATGCAGCGGACCTGCTTGGCCGGGTCGCCCGACTCCCAGTTCTGCTTCTGGTTGATGATCGTGTCGATCGCGACCGTGGTCTTGCCGGTGGCGCGGTCGCCGATGATCAGCTGGCGCTGGCCGCGGCCGATCGGGGTCATCGAGTCGATGGCCTTGATGCCGGTGGCGAGCGGCTCGTGGACCGACTTGCGGGCCATGACGCCGGGAGCCTGCAGCTCGAGGGCGCGACGACCCTCGGTGGCGATCTCGCCGAGGCCGTCGATCGGCTTGCCCAGCGGGTCGACCACGCGGCCGAGGTAGCCCTCGCCGACGGGGACCGAGAGGATCTCGCCGGTGCGGCGGACCGTCTGGCCCTCCTCGATCTTGTCGAAGTCACCGAGGATGACGACACCGATCTCGCGGTCCTCGAGGTTCAGGGCGAGGCCGAGCGTGCCGTCCTCGAACTCGAGCAGCTCGTTGGCCATCGCCGACGGCAGGCCGGACACGCGGGCGATGCCGTCCGCGGCAGAGGCGACGGTGCCGACCTCTTCCTTGCTGGCGGCCGCGGGCTCGAAGTCCGCGACGTACTTGGCGAGGGCGTCGCGGATCTCGTCCGGACGGATGGAGAGTTCCGTCATCTCAGGTGCCTTCTCTCTTCTCTACAGCTGTGAAGTCGTGGGTGTGCGTGGTGTCGCGCGGCGTCAGCCGGCGATCTTCCGGCGGGCGTCGTCGAGACGGCTGACGACGGTGCCATCGATGACGTCATCGCCGATCTCCACGCGCAGGCCTCCGAGGACCTGCGGGTCGATGACGATGTTGAGGTGCACCGGACGGCCGTACTGCCGCGTCAGTGCGGACGCGAGCCGCTGCTCGTCGGCAGCGGACAGCGCACGGGCGACGTGGACCGTCGCCACGCTCTCGCCCTGCACCTGGGCGGCGGTGCGCTCGTAGTCCTCGAGCGCGGCCACCACGGTGCGGTAGGAGCCGGACAGCGCCTGCTTGACGAGCTGCAGGGTGGCCGGGAGCACCTTGCCGGCGAGGAGGGACTCGAGGAGCCCACCCTTGTCGGCGGTGGAGCGGGCGGGATCCGACAGCGCGTTGCGCAGGTCGCTGTTGGCGGTGACCAGCTGGCGGACGCCGAACAGCTCGTCGATCAAGGTCGCGCCCTGGAGCCCGACGGAGCGGACGGCGGCCACGACACCCAGCTGCTCGAGAGCGTCGGCGAGGTCACGGGTCCGGGTCCAGCGACGCCCGGCCGCGTCACGGAGCACGCCCAGCGTCGCCGCGTCGACCTTGCCCGTGAAGAGGTCGCCGACCAGGCCCGAGCGGGCCTCGGCCGGGACCGACTGGTCGGTGACGACCCGGCGCAGGGCCGCCTCGGTCCGGAACGCACCGGCGGCGGAGAACAGGTCGCCCGCCACCGTCGCTGCGGACGCCTCGGCCACCCCACCGACCTGGTCGGTGAGGGCAGCCAGGGCGTCGGCGGAGGCGCCGCGGAAGGACACCATCAGGCGTCCTTGCCCGCGTCGGCCGCGTTGGCCGTCTCCAGCTCGGCGAGGAACCGCTCGACCACGCGCGACTGGCGCGCGTCGTCCTCGAGCGACTCGCCGACGATGCGGCCCGCGAGGCCGGTCGCGAGGTTGCCGACCTCCGCGCGGAGCGAGGTGACCGCCTGCTGGCGCTCCGCCTCGATCTGCGTCTTGCCGTGCTCGACGATGCGGGTGGCCTCGGCCTGCGCCTGCTCCCGCATCTCGGCCACGATCGCGGCACCCTGCTCGCGCGCCTCCTCGCGGATGCGCGCCGCCTCGTGCCGGGCGTCGGCCAGCTGCTGCTCGAGCTCGGCGAGCTTCGCGTCCGCCTCGGCCTGCTTGGTCGCGGCAGCGGCGATGCCGCCCTCGATCGCCTGGGACCGCTCGGCGAACGTCTTCTCGAAGTTCGGGACGACGAACTTCTTGATGGCGAAGAAGAGGATCGCGAACACCACGAGGGCGATCGCCACCTCCTCCCACAGCGGGACGAGCGGGTTGTGCTCCTCCCCCTCAGCTGCGGCGAGGATCACCAGTGATTTCATGGACCTGACCTATCTGGGTCGAGCGTGGACGAACGGCTCAGCTGACGAACGTCAGGAGGTGCTTTCGCCCGTGAGGACGAAGGCGAGGGCGATACCGATGATGGCGAGCGCCTCGGCGAGCGCGAAGCCGAGGATCGCGATCGACTGGAGGCGGCTCTGCGCCTCGGGCTGGCGGGCAACGCCGTTGATGTACGCGGCGAAGATGAGACCGATGCCGATACCCGGGCCGATGGCAGCCAGGCCGTAACCGATCATGTTGAGAGAGCCACCCATGGCTTCTTTCCTTTCGGGTTGTTTTCTCGTGTGAGAACTGTGGGTTGTGGTCGGTGCAGCTGTGATGCGGGTCAGTGCTCGTCGGCGAGCGCACCCTGGATGTACATGGCGTTCAGCAGGACGAACACGTAGGCCTGCAGGAACTGCACCAGGATCTCGAGGAAGCTGACGAGGATGGCCAGCACCCACGCGAGCGGGCCGGCGACGTAGCCGATGCCGCCGACGTGCTCGATGAGGTAGAGGCCACCGGTCGCGAACAGGACCAGCAGGATGTGGCCGGCGAACATGTTGCAGAACAGACGCAGGGCCAGCGTGACCGGGCGGACCAGGATGTTGGAGAAGAACTCCAGCGGCACGAGCAGCGGGTACATCGCGGGGCTGACACCCGACGGCACGCTCTGCAGCTTGAGGTAGCCGAGCACGCCGTGCTTGCGCATGCCCACGCCGTTGTAGATCAGCCACGACAGGCCAGCCAGCGCGTAGGCCATGCCGGCGCGGCTGAACGTCGGGAACTGGATGAACGGGACGCTGGCGAAGATGTTGTTGACCAGGATGAAGAAGAAGAGCGTCACCAGGTAGGGGACGAACTTCTGGAAGTCGTGGCTGCCGATGATGTCGCGGGCGACGCTGTTGCGCACGAAGCCGTAGGCACCCTCGCCGGCGAACTGCAGCTTGCCGGGCACCAGCGAGCGCTGGCGCGAGGCGGCGTACAGGAAACCGAACACCAGCACCGCGGCGAGCACGAGCTGCAGCATCGGCTTCGTGACGCCGAGGCTGCCGATCTCGAAGACCGGCGGCAGGTCGAAAATGCTCGGGCCGGGAGCGTGGAACGACTCCCCACCTTCCGCGGCGATGGTGGCGCTGGCTGCGTTGATCACCAGGTCTCCTCTGCGTTCACTGCTCGTCGGTGCTCTCGGGCTTGGGACTGTGGGGCTGATCTGGTGGCTCCGTGCGGAACCGGGCGGCGGTCATGTAGATCCCCAGCGCGGCTCCCACGAGGATGCCGACCGCAACGAGGAACGTGGTGCCCAGCCACCGGTCCGCGAGCCATCCCGCAAAGCCGTAGCACGCGACCCCGGCCACGATGTAGCCGAACGCATGCCACGGATCGCCCTTGGGCTTCTCCTCGGGCTGACTCATTGCGCCCCGGACAATAGCAGCAGGCCCGGGTCATCGCGCACCGCCCTCGGAAGGGGCGGACGGACGGGTCTCGAAGGCCGGGATCCGGGCCGTCGTGGCGAGTCGGATCTGCACCGCCATCCACACGAAGGCGCCCAGGATGATGGCTCCGCCGAGCCACCTGCCGTCGAGGTCGTCCTCGAGCAGGCCGGAGGTGTTGAGCCCGACGAAGACCAGCGCCAGGAGGACGACCTGGAAGGTGTAGGTGACCATCGCGAACAGCAGGGAGGCCGTCGGCAGCACGCGGGCGACGGCCTCGACCGCGAGCGAACCGAAGGCGAACACACCCACGCCGATCACGCCTCCGACGGCGGCGCCGAGCGCGGCCGGCTGCCCGGACACCAGCGCGGCCACCGGCACGAGGCCAGCGGCGGCGACCGCGGCCACGAGGGCCGCACGGGTCACCACGCGGTGGGTCCGGGTGTCGGTCGTCATCATCGGCGGCCGTTCTGCTCGTCGCGGTCGTCGGCCCGAAAGGGGCCTTCCGGGAGTTCGTGAAAGTTATCACAAGGTCCCGGAGGAGTCCGCATCGGGGGTGCTCCCCCGCTCCGCGGCGGGACCCGGAACGGCCTCCGGGAGGGGCGGCTCGGCGGGCTCGAGCGCCTGGTCGAGGACCTGGTCGACCAGGGGCGTGTGCACCAGCGGCAGGGCGAAGGTCAGGCCGACGGTCACGACGAAGCTCGCCCCCAGCGCGCCCCACACGGCCGGCCCGGTGAACAGGCTCGCGACGACGACACTGAAGGCGATCAGGCCCGCCCACAGCCACATGATGATGACCGCACGGCGGTGCGAGTGCCCGATCTCCAGCAGGCGGTGGTGCAGGTGCTGCTTGTCGGGGGCGAACGGCGAGCGACCGGCCCTCGTCCGTCGTACGACGGCAAGGACCAGGTCCGCCAGGGGCACCAGCAGGATCAGGATCGGCAGCAGCACCGGCAGCAGGACGGGCAGCAGGCTCGCGCGGGTGCCGTCGGCACCCTGGGTCAGGTCACCGGGCGCGAACTGGGTGGTGATCGTGATCGCCGTGGCCGACAGGACCAGCCCGATCAGCATCGAGCCGCTGTCGCCCATGAAGAGCCGCGCCGGGTGGAAGTTGTGCACGAGGAAGCCGACGCACGCGCCGGCGAGCGCCGCTGACAGCAGCGCGCCGGTGGTCGCCCGGGTGACGTCGTTGAGGAACGACAGCGAGTAGCAGAACAGGAAGAAGGCGGCGGAGCTGATCCCGATCACGCCCGCCGCGAGTCCGTCCAGCCCGTCGATGAAGTTGACCGCATTGACGGTGGCGACGACAGCGAAGGCCGTGAGCAGCGCGCCCTGCCCCGGGTCGAGCGCGAAGACCTCGCCCTGCGACTGGTAGAAGTAGCGGAACTGGATGCCGGAGTAGACGAGCACCCCCACCGCGAGGACCTGGCCACCGAACTTGGTGAGCGCGTCGAGGTCGATGATGTCGTCGACCACGCCGACCGCGCAGACCAGCGTGCCGGCCAGCAGCACCGCCGAGGCGTCGTCGAAGACGAACGGGCGGTCGTCGCCCAGGAAGGGCAGGCCCTTCGCCACGAAGTACGCCGCCCACAGCCCGCCGAGCATCGCCAGGCCGCCCAGGTAGGGAACCGGCTCGGCGTGGACATCGCGGTCGCGCACCTTGGCGACCGCACCCGTGCGCACCGCGATCTCCCGGGCGACGACCGTCAGCAGGTAGGTGACGACCGCCGCGACGAGGAAGACGACGAGGTACTCACGCATCTGCCGGCCCGGTCTCCACGGTCAGCTCGAGGTCGGCGAGGGCGGCGTCGAGGTCCTCGACGGGGATCGCACCGGCACGCAGCAGGCGCGGGCGCGGGCCGGTGGCGTCGACGATGGTCGACGCGACCCCACCGGGGGCCGCGCCGCCGTCGATGACGACGGCCACCGCCTCGCCGAGCATCTCGAACGCGGCGTCGGCGTCGACCGCGGCCGGCTGGCCGGAGATGTTGGCCGAGCTCACCGCCAACGGACCGGTGCGGTCGAGCAGGGCGCGGGCCAGGTCGTGGTCGGGCATCCGGATCGCGACGGTGCCGCGGGTCTCGCCCAGGTCCCACTGCAGCGAGGGCTGCTGGTGGCACACGATGGTCAGCGCGCCGGGCCAGAACTGCTCGACCAGCGGCGCGACGTAGGGCGGCACCCGGGTGGCCAGCGCCTCCAGGGTGCCCTTGGTGCCGACCAGGACGGGTGGCGGCATCTCGCGCCCGCGGCCCTTGGCGGCGAGCAGCCGGGTCACGGCCGAGGGGTCGAACGCGTCCGCGCCGACGCCGTACACGGTGTCGGTGGGAAGGACGACCAACCGGCCCAGCCGTACGGCCTGTCCGGCGGCTTCCAGCGCGGCCTCGCGCTGCTCGTCGGTCTCGGTCGGGAAGCGCTCGGCACTCACGGCGCCCATCCTCCCACCACGGGGTCGACTGCCTGCGGGCGGCGTGCCGTGAGGAAGCGCGGCCGGCCGGCGAGGTCACGGTGGTCGCGCACCTCCTCCCAGCGCCCGTCGCGGCTGAAGACGGCGGGGGCGGCCTCACCCTGCGCGTCGGCGTGCTCGACGCCGACCACGCCGCCGGGACGGAGCAGGAACAGCCCGCGGACGGCGATCACCCGGATCGCGTCGAGGCCGTCGTCCCCGGAGAAGAGCGCCAGGTGGGGGTCGTGGTCGCGCGCCTCGACGGCGACCGACTCCCACGCCTCGAGCGGGACGTAGGGCGGGTTGCTCACGAGCACGTGGACCTGCCCCGCGAGCTCGTCGAAGGCGGTCGCGAGGTCGCCCTGGCGCAGGTCGACGCCCGTGCCGGCGAGGTTGCGGGCGGCCCAGGCATGGGCGGCCGGATCGAGCTCGACGGCGTGCACGCGCGCCTGCGGCACCTCGTCGGCGATGCTGCGGGCGATGACGCCGGAGCCGGTGCACAGGTCGACCACGACCGGGGTCTCCCCCGTCGCGAGCACCTCGCGGGCCCGGTCGATCGCCCAGCCGGCGAGCAGCTCCGTCTCCGGCCGGGGCACGAAGACGCCGGGGCCGACGGCCACCTCGACATGTCGGAACGCGGCGCTGCCGGTCAGGTGCTGCAGCGGCTCCCGGGCGGCGCGGCGGGCCACGAGGTCGTCGTACTGCCGGCGCTGCGGGTCGGCGACCGCGTCGACCAGGAAGAGTCGTCCCCGGGTGGTCGCGAGCACGTGGGCGAGGAGCTCGGCGGCGTCGTGCTCGGGGCTGGCGACGCCGGCCGTCGCGAGCCGCTCGGCCGCCGCGCGGACCAGCTCCTTCGCGGTGCTCATCGCGAAGGACTCATTCCTCGAGGGCCGCGAGCCGGGCCGCCATGTCGGCCTCGACGCAGGAGTCGAGGACCGGCTGGAGATCGCCGTCGAGGACCTGGTCGAGGTTGTAGGACTTGTAGCCGGTGCGGTGGTCGGAGATGCGATTCTCAGGGAAGTTGTAGGTGCGGATCCGCTCGGATCGGTCGACCGTGCGGACCTGGCTTCGCCGGGCGTCACTCGCCTCGGCGTCAGCCGCGTCCTGCGCGGCCTGGAGCAGCCGGGCACGCAGGATGCGCATCGCCTGCTCCTTGTTCTGCAGCTGCGACTTCTCGTTCTGGCAGCTCACCACGATGCCGGTCGGCACGTGCGTGATCCGCACCGCCGAGTCGGTCGTGTTGACGCTCTGGCCACCCGGACCCGACGAGCGGAAGACGTCGATGCGCAGGTCGTTGTCGTTGATCTCGACGTCGACCTGCTCGGCCTCCGGCATCACCAGCACGCCGGCGGCGCTGGTGTGGATCCGGCCCTGCGACTCGGTCACGGGCACCCGCTGCACGCGGTGGACCCCACCCTCGAACTTCAGCAGCGCGTACGGCGTCTGGCCGGCCTCGGTGGCACCGGATGCCTTCACCGCCACCGTCACCGACTTGTAGCCGCCGAGGTCGGACTCGGTCGCGTCGAGGATCTCGGTCTTCCACCCGCGCCGCTCGGCGTAGCGGCTGTACATCCGCAGCAGGTCACCGGCGAAGAGCGCGCTCTCCTCGCCGCCCTCGCCCGACTTCACCTCGAGCAGGGCGTCCTTGTCGTCGGCGGGGTCACGCGGCACGAGCAGCCGGCGCAACCGCTCGGCCGACTCCTCCTGCTGGGCGAGCAGGTCGTCGACCTCCTCGGCGAACGCCGGGTCGTCGGTCGCGAGCTCACGGGCAGCCTCGGCGTCCTCACCGGCCTGGCGCCACTCGCGCCAGGTCGCGATGATGCCGTTGAGCTCGGCGTAGCGCCGGTTGAGCGTGCGCGCCAGCCGGGCGTCCGCGTGGGTCTCGGGCAACGCGAGCCTTGTCTCGAGCTCGGCGTGCTCGGCGAGCATGCCCTCGACGGCTTCGAACACCTTGGCTCCTTCGGCTTGCGCATGAATCCCCGGATCTCCGGGGAATCCTGCGCTTCTTGGGGGTTGCAACCCCTGAGAAGCGCAGGCAACACCTGAGGAGGTCGCGTGAATTGCGAAGCGCCGGCCATCCGCGGTGTGCGGACGACCGGCGCTCGGAGGCAGCTACTTCTTGGCAGCCTTGGCGTAGCGGGCCTCGAAGCGGGCGACGCGGCCGCCGGTGTCGAGGATCTTCTGCTTGCCGGTGTAGAACGGGTGGCACTGCGAGCAGACGTCGGCGTGGATCGTGCCGGAGGTCGCGGTGCTGCGGGTGGTGAACGAGGCGCCACAGGTGCAGGTCACCTGGGTCACGACGTAGTCGGGGTGGATGTCCTTCTTCATGGGTGTCCTCTCAAAGGGGCCCGGGTCGCCTCGCGGGATGCGGACGTGAACCGGAGCCAACGGGAGATCTTACGGCGAGATCCCTCGGCTCCCCAAACCGCCGGGGAGCCGAGGTTGT
The DNA here is from genome assembly GCA_964487275.1 of uncultured Nocardioides sp. Taxonomy (GTDB): domain Bacteria; phylum Actinomycetota; class Actinomycetes; order Propionibacteriales; family Nocardioidaceae; genus Nocardioides. The sequence continues at coordinate 44,978 of CAZAQE010000035.1, forward strand.
TCCCGCCTCAGCCGCGCTGCAGCTTGACCAGGAGCTCGTAGTTGGTGCGGCTGTTGCGGACCATGCCGAGCAGCTGCTCGAGCGCCGCCGCGGCGTCCTTGCCGGCCAGCTCGGAGCGCAGCGCAGCGTGCACGGCCAGCTCCTCAGCGGTCAGCAGCTGGTCCTCGCGGCGGGTACCGGACGCGTGCACGTCGACCGCCGGCACGAGGCCACGGTCGGCGAGCTCGCGCGAGAGGTGGAGGCGCAGGTTGTCGGTGCCCGTGAGCTCCTCCAGGACCGCCTCGTCCATCTTCGAACCGTCGACGAGCGCGGTCGCGAGGATCGTCAGCGAGCCACCGTTGTCGATGTTGCGCGCGGCCCCGAAGAGCCTCTTCGGGGGGTAGAGCGCCGCTGCGTCGACGCCGCCCGGCAGCACGCGGCCGCTGGCCGGCGCCGTCAGGTTGTAGGCGCGGCCCAGGCGGGTCAGCCCGTCGAGCAGTACGACGACGTCATGGCCCAGCTCGACCAGGCGCTTCGCCCGCTCGATCGCCAGCTCCGCCAGCGTCGTGTGGTCGGTGGCCGGTCGGTCGAAGGTGCTGGCGATGACCTCGCCCTTGACCGCGCGCTGGAAGTCGGTGACCTCCTCCGGACGCTCGTCGATGAGGACCACCATCAGGTGGCACTCCGGGTTGTTGGCCGTGATCGCGTTGGCGATCGCCTGCACGGTGGCCGTCTTCCCGGCATCGCTCGGCGCGAGGACGAGGCCGCGCTGGCCCTTGCCGACCGGCGTCACCAGGTCGATGACCCGCCCGACGAGGGCGTCGGCGCCGGTCTCGAGGCGCAGCCGGTCGGTCGGCGAGACGGGCGTCAGGGTGTCGAACTCGACCCGGTTCCTCGCCTGCTCGGGGTCGACGCCGTTGACGGCGTCGATGCGGACCATCGGGTTGAACTTCTCACGGCGCTCGCCCTCGCGGGGCTGGCGCACCTGGCCGACGACGGCATCGCCGCGCCGCAGTCCGTACTTGCGGACCATCGACAGCGACAGGTAGACGTCGTCGACCCCGGCGAGGTAGCCGCTCGTGCGCACGAAGGCGTAGTTGTCGAGGACGTCGAGGATGCCCGCGGCAGGGACGAGCACGTCGTCCTCGCGCACCTCGGTGTCGGGCTCGCGACCGGCGCGGGTGGTGCGGTCGCGGTCGCGACCACGGCGGCGGCGGTTGCGACGGCTGCCGCCCTCGCCGTCACCCTCGGCGCCGTCGTCATGCGAGTCGTCGTCGGCCGGACGCGGCTCGTCCTGCTTGGGCTGGGCCTTCTGCTGGCCCTGGTTGCCCTGCTTCTGCTGGTTGCCCTGGCCCTGCTGGTTGCCCTGGCCCTGCTGGCGCTGGCGCTGGTTCTGCTGGCGGTTCTGCTGGGGCTGGTCGGCCTTCGGCTCGTCGCCCTTCTTCTGCTCGGCCTTCTGCTC
>CAZAQE010000036.1:0-9610 GCA_964487275.1 uncultured Nocardioides sp.
CCCGGAAGAAGTCAATGCGTCCAGCGAAGCAGTTCCTGTTCGGTTCACTCGGTGCGGCACTCGCGGTCTCCGGTCTGGCGGCCGTGACCGCGAGCCCGGTCCACGCCAGCGTCTCGTCCAAGATCACGCAGTTCCCGTACACCCAGGACTGGTCGGGCCTCACGCCCACCAGCACGTGGGCGGACTTCCCCGGCGTCGAGGGCTTCACGACCGGCACCACGATCGCGCCGTCCAATCAGGCGAACACCACGGACGTCGGCACGTTGACGGCTGAGGGGACGCTGACCTCGTCGTTGATCGCGCGCACGGGTGCGACGCCCAACACCGACTCCAACGGCGGTGTGCTGACGTACGGCAACGCCGTCGACAAGACCGTCGCCCTGAGCGCGACCGGGAGCGTGACCACCCCGCTCCTGGTGTTCCACCTGGACACCACGGGAGAGTCCGGCATCGGCGTCGCCTACGACCTGCAGGACCTCGACAGCAGCGCTGACGACCAGCCGACCCGGGTGGCCTTGCAGTATCGCGTCGGCACCTCCGGGGCCTACACCAACGTCCCGGCGGGCTACGTGGCCGATGCGACGGCTCCGTCGAACCCGACCGTCACGTCAACGCCCGTGTCGGCGACGCTGCCTGCGGCCGCGGACAACCAGGCGGACGTCTACATCCGCGTGATCACGCTCGACAACGCCAGCGGCAGCAACGAGCACATCGGCGTCGACAACATCAGCATCACGACCGGCGGCGAGGTCGAGCCGGTCCCGCTCGCGGCGACCGATCCTGGTGACAAGACCTTCACCCAGGACAGCCCGATCACCCCGATCACCCTGGCTGCGACCGGCGGCACCTCGCCCTACACGTGGGCCGTCACAGGTGGGACGCTGCCCGACGGCCTGAGCCTCGCCGGCAACCAGATCACCGGCACGCCGACCACGGTCACGCCGGCACCGGTCGAGATCACGGTGACCGCCACCGACAGCGCGGACCCGGCCGAGACGGCGTCGGCGACCTTCACGATCACCGTCGAGGAGCCGCTGGCGATCACCCCGATCGCGGAGCTGCAGGGCACCGGCGCGCGCTCGCCCTTCGCCCCGGCGACCGGCAACGCATCCGGCACGGAGGTCAGGTCGACCGAGGGCGTCGTGACCGCCGCCTATCCCGTGGGTGGGTTCAACGGCCTCTACATCCAGACTCCCGGCGCGGACACCGTGGGTGCCTCGGACGGCATCTTCGTCTACGGCGGATCGAACAACGTCAACATCCCGGCGGGTATCGCCGTCGGGGACTCCGTGCGCGTCACCGGCCGGATCGCCGAGTTCTTCGACCTGACCCAGATCGTCCCGGGCGCGGATGGCGTGGTGGAGCTGGAGAGCTCGCTCGGCTCGGTGACGCCGCGGGTGATCGCCTACCCCACGACCGAGGAGGAGCGCGAGGTTCGCGAGGGCGAACTGCTCGCCCCGACCGACACCTTCACCGTGTCCAACGTCTACAGCACCAACCAGTACGGCGAGGTGGGCCTGGCCACCGGCGAGCTGCCGCTGATCCAGCCGACCGAGGTCGCGGACGACGACGACGCCGCGGCGCTGGCGGCGGTCGACCAGGACAATGCGGCGCGCGGTGTCATCCTGGACGACGGCTCCACCACCAACTACCTCGGCAACAACACCCTCAAGGGCCTGCCCGTCCCGTGGCTGACGAACGCCCAGGGTGGTGCCAACCCGATCCGGGTCGGCGCGGAGGCCACGCTCCTCGCGCCGGTCGTCCTCGACTTCCGCAACGGCAACTGGAAGTTCCAGCCGCGAGCCCAGGTGACGACCGACGGTGCCAGCGTCGCGACCTTCGAGAACACGCGCGACGAGAACCTGGCGCCGCAGGACGTCGGTGGCGACCTCACGGTCGCGACCTTCAACGTCCTCAACTACTTCAACACGACCGGTGAGGCCTATGTCGCCGCAGGTCCGCTGCAGAACCCGCCGGTCGACACGCACTGCACCTACTACAACGACCGGCAGGGCAACCGGATCGGCAACAACCAGTGCGGGACGCGGGGCCCGGGCATCGACCCGCCGAACGACGGCCGCGGGCCGCGCGGTGCCGCGACCGCGGAGAGTCTGGCGCGCCAGGAGGCCAAGCTGGCCCACACCATCAACGCGCTCGATGCCGACATCATCGGGCTGGAGGAGATCGAGAGCTCGATCAAGCTGGTCGGCGAGTCGAACCGCGACGACGCCCTCGCTCGCCTGGTGCAGATTGCCAACGAGGGATCCTCGCCGGGCAAGTGGGCCTATGTGAAGAGTCCAGGCTCCGCCGTCACGGCAGCGGGCGTGGCCGAGCAGGACGTCATCCGCGGAGCGTTCATGTACAAGGTCGCGACCGTCGACGCCGTCGGGCAGTCCGACATCCTCTTCGGCACCACCGAGTTCTCAAACGCCCGCGAGCCCGTCGCGCAGGCGTTCAAGGCCAAGGGTGCGCCCGACGGCGACGCCTTCGCCGTCATCGTCAACCACTTCAAGTCCAAGGGTGACAACCGCGATGGCGTGCCGCCGGCGACCGGCGACAACGCCAACAGCCCCTACTTCGGGGCCTTCAACGGCGACCGGACCCGCCAGGCCGAACGGCTGGTCCAGTTCGCTGAGGACTTCGCCGAGGACCGCGGGATCGAGGCAGTCTTCCTTGCCGGCGACTTCAACTCCTACTCGAAGGAGGACCCGATCCACGTCCTCGAGACGGGTGGCTTCGAGGTCATCGAGTCCGACACCCCGGGCGAGGAGAGCTACTCCTTCTCGGGCTACTCGGGCTCACTCGACCACGTGCTCGGCAACGAGGCCGCCATGGCCATGGTGACCGGCTCCGACGTCTGGGAGATCAATGCCAACGAGGCGATCTCCTTCCAGTACAGCCGGTTCAACTACAACGTCACGGACTTCTGGCAGCCGAACAACCCGTTCGCGACCTCCGACCACAACCCGCACGTCATCGGCATCGACGTCCCGGACTTCACGCCCACGACCTACGACGAGATCCAGGTCGTCGGGACCAACGACTTCCACGGTCGCCTGCTGCCGGACGGCGGCAACGCCGCCGGTGCCGCGCCGTTCGCCTCGGCGATCGACGAGCTTCGCGCGGAGAACCCGAACACGGTGTTCGTCGCCGCGGGCGATCTCGTCGGCGCCTCGACGTTCGAGTCCTTCATCCAGGACGACGAGCCGACCATCGACGCACTCAACGCGATGGGCCTGGAGGTGTCGGCCGCGGGCAACCACGAGTTCGACCGGGGCTACGCCGACCTCGAGGGCCGCATTCGTGACCGGGCCGAGTGGGAGTACATCGCCGCGAACCTGGACTACGACGCGTCGATCGCCGAAGCGGACCGGCTCGCCGAGACGTGGACCAAGACGATCGACGGGAAGCAGGTCGGCTTCGTCGGCGCGGTGACCGAGGACCTCCCGGCCCTCGTCAACCCGGCCGGTATCGAGGGCATCACGGTCACGGACGTGGTCGACGCGACCAACGCCGCCGCGACCCAGCTCAAGGCCGACGGAGCGGACCTGGTGATCCTGCTGGTGCACGAGGGCTCGCCCTCGACCAGCTGCGCCTCCCCGCAGTTCACCGACCCCGCGACCGTGTGGGGCAACATCGTCCAGAACACCTCGGCCGACGTGGACGCGATCATCTCCGGTCACACCCACCTCGCCTACAACTGCAAGTTCACAGTCGACGACTGGGCTGCGGACTCCGAGCGCGACGTCAAGAAGCGCCCGGTCGTCTCCGCCGGCCAGTACGGCACCAATCTCAACAAGCTGGTCTTCAAGTTCGAGGGCGACCAGCTCGCCGAGATCACCCAGGACGTCATCGCGACTGCCGGTGTCGGCTACGCGCCCGACGCCGAGGTCCAGCAGATCGTCCAGGCCGCGGTCGACTTCGCCGCCGTCGAGGGCAACGCCGTGCTCGGCAAGATGGAGGGTCCGTTCCTGCGGGCGTCGTACCTCCCGGGCGGGAACCCGACCGAGAACCGTGGCGGCGAGTCGACGCTGTCCAACCAGGTCGCGGAGGTACAGCGTTGGGCCACCGAGGAGGCCGGCATCGAGACCGACCTCGCCTTCATGAACCCGGGCGGACTGCGGGCGGACATGGCCGGCATCGCCAACGGCGACCTGCGCGACCTCACCTTCCGGGGTGCCGCCGACGTCCAGCCGTTCGCCAACACGTTGGTCAACATGAAGCTGACCGGTGCCCAGCTGGAGACGGTTCTGGAGCAGCAGTGGCAGCGCAACGCCCAGGGCGGCGTCCCGTCGCGGCCGTTCCTGCGCCTCGGCGTCTCCGCGGGCTTCACCTACACCTATGAGGAGGTTCCGGAGACGGTTGCGGTACCCAACGCCGCCCCTGTCGACACCTTCCGTGGCGAGGTCACCGGGATGTGGCTGAACGGTGAGCCGATCGACGCCGTCCAGCTCTACTCCGTGACCGTCAACTCGTTCCTCGGCACGGGCGGTGACAACTTCTGGGAGCTCGCCAATGGCACCGGCAAGGTGGACACCGGCGAGGTCGACCTGGAGGCGATGGTCGACTACATGGCGCAGTACGACGCCGAGAGCCCGCTCCCGGTCGACTACAGCCAGCGCGCGGTCGAGCTGACCCTCCCGGACGACGCACCCGCGGCGTACCTGCCGGGCGACACCGTGTCCTTCGACGTCGGCTCGTGGGCAATGTCCGCCCCGGGCGATGCCCAGGACACCGAGCTGCAGGTCAAGCTCGGCGACCAGGTCCTCGGTTCGTTCCCGGTCGACAACGCGGTCGGCGCGCTGCCCTACGACAGCCACGGCACCGCGTCGGTCTCGGTGACCTTGCCGGCCGACCTTCCCGACGGCACGGCGGAGCTGACCCTCCACGGGCCGACGACGAAGACATCGGTGCCGCTGGTGATCGCCGTCGACTCCGGAACGACGGACATCCAGATCGTCGGCACCAACGACTTCCACGGCCGCCTCCTGGTGGACGAGTCGCCGGCGAACGCGACGTGCGCCACGGTGCTCTGCCCGGCGTCGAAGCTGTCCGGGACCGTCAAGCAGCTGCGTGAGGAGAACCCGAACACCGTCTTCGTGGCGGCCGGCGACCTGATCGGCGCTTCGACCTTCGAGTCCTTCATCCAGGACGACGAGCCGACGATCGACGTCCTGAACGAGGCCGGCCTCGACGTGTCCGCGGCGGGCAACCACGAGTTCGACCAAGGCTACGAGGACTTGGTCGGACGCGTGCAGGATCGTGCTGACTGGGAGTACCTCGCCGCGAACGTCGAGGAGCCGGAGGGGCGTGACGACCTCGCCGAGACCTGGACGAAGGACTTCGGCGACGTCACCGTCGGGTTCGTCGGCGCGGTGACCGAAGAACTGCCCGCGCTGGTCAGCCCCGCCGGCATCGAGGGCCTCACCGTCACCGACATCGTGGATGCGACGAACGCCGCGGCCGCCGAGCTGAAGGCCGGTGGCGCGGACCTGGTGGTGCTCCTCGTCCACGAGGGATCGGCGTCCACGAGCTGCACCTCGCCGCAGTTCACCGACCCGGCGACGATCTGGGGCAACATCACCCAGAACGTCTCGGCCGACGTGGATGCGATCGTCTCCGGTCACACCCACCTGGCCTACAACTGCTCCTTCCCGGTGCAGCAGTGGGTTGCCGACGGACGAGCGGTCACTGAGCGCCCGGTTGTCTCGGCGGGTCAGTACGGCCAGAACATCAACAAGCTGGTCTTCTCGGTCGACCTCGACACCGGCGACGTGATCGCGAAGGCGCAGTCGATCGTCGCCCTGAACGCGAGCTCGCCCGGCGACCCGGCCGTGGACGCGATCGTCAATGACGCCAAGGCGGCCGCCGAGGAGCAGGGCTCGGTCAAGATCGGCGAGATCGGCGGGCCGTTCAACCGGGCGCGCGTCACCGGCAGCACCGACCCGAACCGCGGCGGAGAGTCGACCCTCAGCAACCTGGTGGCAGAGGTGCAACGGTGGGCGACCGAGAAGCCGGAATCGGGCGCGGCGCAGATCGCGTTCATGAACCCGGGCGGATTGCGATCCGACATGGCCGGCACGCTCACCGAGGGCGTCCGCGAGGTGACCTACAAGGGCGCCGCCGTGGTGCAGCCGTTCGCGAACACGCTGGTCAACATGGACCTGACCGGTGCCCAGATCGAGACGGTTCTCGAGCAGCAGTGGCAGCGCGACATGAACGGCAACGTACCGACCCGCCCATTCCTGCGCCTCGGTGCGTCGAAGGGCTTCGCCTACACCTACACCGAGGAGCCGGTGACCGTGAACGGCACCGCGACCTTCCGCGGGGAGGTGACGGGCATGTGGCTCCACGGTGAGCCGATCGACCCGACGGCGACGTACTCGGTGACGGTGAACTCCTTCCTCGGCTCCGGTGGCGACAACTTCCGTGAGTTCGCCAACGGCACCGGCAAGGCGGACACGGGCAAGGTCGACCTGCAGGCGATGGTCGACTACCTGGCAGCCTTCACCTCGACCACGCCGCTGCCGGTCGACTACAGCCAGCGCGCGGTCGAGGTCGGGTTCCCGACCGACGCTCCGGCGACCTACGAGCCCGGCGGGCACGTGGTCTTCGACGTCGGCTCGTGGGCGATGACCCATCCCGACGACGTGAGGGACGAGGCGATCACCGTCAAGCTCGGCGACCAGGTGCTCGGTACGGCGGCGGTCGACAACACCGTCGGCGCCGACCGGTACGACAGGTATGGAAGGGCCTCGATCGACGTCGCCCTGCCCGCGGACGTGCCGGAGGGCAACGTCGAGCTGAGCCTGGTCGGCGCCACGACCGGCACGGAGTCGCGCGTGGTGGTCGAGGTGGCCGCCGCTGCACCCGCCGAGGTGTCCAACGAGAGCCTGCCGACCATCATCGGTACGGCCCGGGTCGGCCGGTTGCTGACGGCCACCACCGGATCCTGGACGCCGGCGCCGGACTCCTACCGGTACCAGTGGCTCGCCAACGGCGTGCCGCTCACGGGCGCCACGGCGAAGACGCTCAGGTTGACAGGTCCCCACATCGGTAAGCGGATCAGCGTCCGGGTGACCGCGTCGGCGGCCGGTCTCACCGACGGCGTCGCGACGTCGGCGCGGACGGCTGCGGTGGCCAGGGGACCGGTCAGCCTGACTGTCACGACCAGCCCGTTCCGGGTCGTGGTCCGCTCGACCCGGGCCAAGGTGGCCATCAGGGTGGTCAACCCCGATGGTGTCGCGGTCACGGGTCTGGCCACGGTCCGGGTCACCGGCCAGCGAGATCGCACCGTCCGCCTCGTCGGGGGCCGGGCCACGGTCACCCTGGCCCGGTTCCGGTCCAAGGGCCGCAAGGTCGTGGCGGTCAGGTATCTCGGAAGCGCCACCCTGCTGCCGAGGTCGACCAGCACCAGCATCTACGTGGTGCGCCGCTGACCGGGGATCCCGCCCGGACCGGACGCTGACGGCCGGTGGTCCCGTGACACGATGCGTGCCATGGGATCACCGGCCGAGCTCGTTGCGCTCCTCAAGGACCTGGGCGCCACGCTGGCCACGGCCGAGTCGCTCACCGGTGGCCGGGTCGCTTCGCGGGTGACCAACGTCCCCGGGTCGTCGGCCGTGTACGCCGGCGGCGTGGTCAGCTACCAGACGCCGGTCAAGGTGGAGGTGCTCGGCGTCGCGCAGGCGACGGTGGACGAGCACGGCGTGGTGTCCGCTGAGTGCGCCCGCGAGATGGCCGCCGGCGCCCGGCGGCTGCTCCGGACGACGTACGCCGTGAGCACGACGGGCGTCGCCGGCCCGGACCGCCAGGAGGGCAAGGAGGTCGGGACGGTGTTCGTCGGCGTCGCCGGCCCGGGCGGGGTCGAGACCGTCGCGCTGGCGCTCGACGGGGACCGCGCGACCATCCAGGAGGCCACGGTCGACGAGGCCCTGTCGGTGCTGGCTGACATGATCAGCACGGACAGTCGGCCCACGGAAGATTCGGGGCTCGGGTAGCGTTGGTCCCACGACCCGGTCCGTCCGGGTCCGGACAGTCCAGGAGAGGAGATCGAGATGGTGCTGTTCCGCCGCTCGCTCGGTGACATCCTTCGCAGTCGCCGCACCGAGCTCGGACTGACCCTGCGCGAGGTCTCCGGCGCCGCGCGGGTGAGCCTGGGCTACATCTCCGAGATCGAGCGCGGCCAGAAGGAAGCGTCCTCCGAGCTGCTGTCCTCGCTGTGCGACGCGCTCGAGATGCCGCTGTCGGACGTGCTGCGCGAGGTCGCCGACGCCGTGGCGCTCGAGGAGGCCGCGCTGGTCGGCGCGACGCCGATCACTCCCCGCCGCACCGGCGAGGTCGTTCCCTCCGCCGCCTGATCCGGGCAGACGCCGGACCGTTCAGCGCCGCCCCGCCATCGACTCCAGGCGGGCGATCCGGTCCGCCATCGGCGGATGGGTGGAGAACATGCGCTGGACGTCCGCCGCGCGGAACGGGTTCGCGATCATCATGTGGCTCGCGCTCTGCAGCTCGGGCGTCGGCGCGAGCGGGGCACGCGCCGTGCCGACCTCGAGCTTGCGCAGCGCCGACGCCAGGGCGAGCGGGTCGCCGGTGAGCCGGGCGCCGTCCTCGTCGGCGTCGTACTCGCGGGTCCGGCTGATCGCCATCTGGATGACGGCGGCGGCGAACGGCGCCAGCAGCGCGGTCGCGATCATCACGAGCGGGTTGGGGCGCTCCTCGTCGCTGCCGCCGCCGAAGATCGAGGTGAAGGCGAGGAACTGGGCGACCGAGCTGATCACGCCTGCGATCGCGGCGGCCACCGAACCGGTGAGGATGTCGCGGTTGTAGACGTGCATCAGCTCGTGGCCGAGCACCCCGCGCAGCTCGCGCTCGTCGAGCAGGGCGAGGATGCCCTCAGTGCAGCAGACCGCGGCGTGCTCGGGGTTGCGGCCGGTGGCGAACGCGTTGGGGGCCTGGGTGGGGGAGACGAACAGCGCCGGCATCGGCTGGCCGGCGCTCGCCGAGAGCTCCCGCACGATCCGGTACATCGCCGGCTGCTGCGACTCGCTCACCGGGTAGGCGTGCATCGCCCGGATCGCGAGCTTGTCGGAGTTCCAGTAGCCGTACGCCGTCGTGCCCACGCCGATCAGCGCGAAGATCCAGATGAACGCCGAGCTGCCGGTCGCGGCGGCGATCAGGCCGCCGACGGCGAGGAGCAGGGCGAAGATCGCGCCGAAGAGGCCGGCTGTCTTGAGACCGTTGTGGTGGCCGTGCATGACCTGTGAACGAACGACCCCCGGTGGGACGTTCCGCCCGGCCGGGGAGACCCGGGTCACGATGGAAGATCGGCGCTTGTGACGCTTCCGTGGGTGAGGTGATCGAATCCACCGGTGCATCCGTTGCAGGGTCGGCCTCGGGCGGCCGCCCGGTTCGTGAGCTGTCCGGCAGGAGTGGGGAACGTCCGAGGCACCTGGTGACTCAGAAGTTCCCCACTCCCGCTCGCGACGGCTCGTCAGTGTCATCGGGACCGGTGGATCCCGTCACGGACTGACCCACGGATCAGTCACAACAGCCGGAAAATCGCTAGGCCGTCGGCGGAGCGGGTCCGTACGGTTCTCGGCGTGGGGTC
>CAZAQE010000036.1:9710-45051 GCA_964487275.1 uncultured Nocardioides sp.
GGAAAATCGCTAGGCCGTCGGCGGAGCGGGTCCGTACGGTTCTCGGCGTGGGGTCAGCGGCCTCCCCGGCGTGCCGGCGGCGGTCCCGCGCGTTGTCCCTCACCACCTCGGTACGTGCCTGCGAAGCACGGGGTTCGACTCCCCTCCACACCACGGCGGTGGGCGACGGCCACCAGCCCGCACCGCGCCCTGCGGCGGTCCCGGTCAGCACGACGGGGCCGGCCCCGCGCGGGGCGGGCGGTCGTCGCCCTCCGTCCCCACCCGCCATCGGCACCACGAACGGAAGGAGGCCGCCGATGTCCCTGTTCCACCCCACCATCACCGTCCAGCCGTGGACGGTCGCCCTCGAGCGCCGTGACGGCCACCCGACCGTCGTGCTCCGGGCAGGGCGGCACCGCATCCGCCGTCGTGCGTCGTACGACGTCATCGATCTGCGCGAGCAGCTGACGGGCCTCGCCACCCAGGAGGTCCCGACGGGTGACGGCATGACCGTCAAGGTGTCCGCGACGCTGCGCTGGCGGGTCGCGGACCCGGTCGCGTTCAGCGAGCGCGCGGTCGACCCGGTCGGCGCGGTGTACCTCGCCGTACAGGTCTCGCTGCGCGAGCTGGTCGCCGCGCTGGCGGCCGAGGACGTCGCGGGCGAGGTGCGTGCCGCGGCCGCCGGGCGCCTCACCGACGAGGTCCGGCCGGTCGCCGAGCGAGTCGGCATCGACCTGCTCGGCGTCGACGTCAAGGACGTCGTGCTGCCGGTCGAGCTGCGCCAGGCGCGCGCCGAGCTCGTCGTCGGCCGCCACCGGGCGCAGGCCAAGCTGGACGAGGCCCGCGCCGAGACGGCCGCACTGCGCTCGCTGGCCAACGGTGCGAAGCTGCTGGCCGACAACCCGGCCCTGGCGCGGCTCCGGCTCGTCCAGGCGCTGCCCTACGGCACGACCCTCGAGCTGCGTACCGATACCGACTGAAGCGCCGACTGATCGCTCAGCCGAGCGGCTGGCAGTGCGGGCACCAGTACGTCGTGCGCTCGCGGCCGGGCTCGCCGACGGATCCGGCCTCGAGCGGGGTGCGGCAGCGCAGGCACGGCTGACGGTGCCGCCGGTAGGCCCAGACCGGGTTGCGCCGGTCGCCGGTGGTGACGGGGCGCCCGGTCCTCATCGCCGACTGGAGCATCTGCCGGGCGCGGTCGAGGAAGCGGCCCGGGTCGCGCACCGCGGAGACCGGCCCGACGGGGCACACGCCGGCGACGAAGCAGGACTCTGCGAGCCAGATGGTGCCGATGCCCGCCACGACCGTCTGGTCGAGCAGTGTCTCGCCCAGCACGCGATCGGGGCGCGCCAGCAGGCGGGCGACCGCATCGGCGCGGTCGTTCGCGGTCCACGGGCCGAGCAGGTCGGGGCCGAGGTGGCCCACGACCATGTGCTCCTCCGCGGTCGGCAGCAGCTCGACCAGCCCCAGCCGGAGGCCGACCGCCACGACCCGGTCGGTCTCCAGCACCACCCGGGCGTCCGCAGCGGGCCCGGGGCGTCGCTCGCCGACCGCGGCCGTCCGCCAGCTTCCCTCCATCTTGAGATGGGTGTGCAGCGTGAGCCGGTCGCCGCCGGGCGTCTCCAGCCGGGTGAGCAGGTGCTTGCCGTGGGTCGCGGTGCGCTCGACCGTGGCGCCAGCGAGGTCGGTCGTGGCCAGCTGCGGGACCCGGAAGTCGGTGCTCGTGAGGACCTGGCCGGCGAGCGCGCGGTCCAGCCGGTCGGCGGTACGACGAACGGCGTCTCCCTCAGGCACGGCCCACCTCAGGCACGGATCCGCAGTCCCCGCGGAGTCGCCACGAAGCCGGCCGCGGACAACGCCTCGCGCAGCGGGCTGCCGCTCCCGAGCAGCGCGGCTCCGTCGGCCTTCTCGACCGTCAGCTGCCCGAGCGTGCCGCGGCGTACGGCCGTCGACAGCGCCTCGGCGGCGGGCTCCAGGAGCCCCGGCTCGTCGCTCCAGGTGAGCAGGGTCCGGCCGCCGCGCTCGACGTAGAGCACCAGGGCACCGTCGACCAGCACGACCAGCGCTCCGGCCTTGCGACCGGGCCGGTGGCCGGCGCTCTCGTCCTCGCCCCGGGCCGTCTGGGGCCAGGGGAGCGCGGCGCCGTAGGGGTTGGCGGGGTCGGTGGCGGCGAGCGCCACGGCGGCCGGCTTCTCGTCGTCGGTGGACGCGAAGGTGCGGAGGCGGTCGACCGCTCCGGCGGTGCCGAACTGGGCGGCGCCGAGGCCCTCGACGAAGTAGCCGCGGCGGCAGCGGCCGGACTCCTCGAACGCACTGAGCACCTTGTAGACCGCGGCGAACCCGCCGGGGACGCGCTCGTTGACGACGGCGCCACGGGTCACCACCCCGTGGCGCTCGAGCAGCTGCTCGGCGAAGGCGTGGGCGCGGCGGGTCGGGTCGCGGTCGATCGTGGGCAGCACGGCCCAGCGTCCGGCGGTCTCCGGGGGGCCGGTGCGGGCGACCCGGCCGGGCCGGGCCGGCGCCCGGCGGGTGCGGTGGGCACCGCGACCGCTGCGGGTCAGGGCGCGCATCGGTGTGAGGGTGTCGTTGGTGAGGTGGCCGCTCCAGACCAGGCCCCAGAGCGCGGCGCTGACCGCCTCGTCGAGGGGCGCGGTGGCGCCGTCGTCCAGGCACGCGCGGGCGACCTGGTCGGCGACCTGGCGGAAGAACCACGCGCCACCGGGCGCCAGCACGTCGAGCACCCGCTGCTGGAGCGGGTCCTCGACGGGGCCTGGCTCGGGCAGCGTGAGGTGCGCCTGGTCGGCGAGGTGCAGCGAGATCCAGCCATCGCTGCCGGGCAGCGCGCCGTGGCCGGCCCAGAGCACCTCGCCCGTGGCCGTGAGCTCGTCGAGCAGGGACGGCTCGTAGTCGCGCACGCGCGCCGGCAGGACCAGGGACTCCAACCCGCTGGCGGGCACCGCGGCCCCGGCGAGCTGCTCGACCGTGCGCAGGAGGCCATCGGCGCCGCGCGGCCCGCGCGCCGTCGTGATCTCGTGCCAGGCGGCGGTGAACCGGGCGAGCGTCGCCGGGTCCACCGGCTCGATCTCGTGGCGCAGTTTGGCGAGCGAGCGGCGCCGGAGACGGCGCAACACCTCGATGTCGCACCACTCCTCGCCGGCCCCCACCGGCCGAAACTCGCCGGAGAGGACCCGGCCCTGCCCCTCCAGGCGCTGCAGGGTGTGCCGGACGACGGCGATGCCGAGGCCCAGCCGCGTGGCGACCTGGTCGGCGGTGAACGGGCCGTGGGTGCGGGCGTAGCGGCCGACGAGGTCGGACAGCGGGTCGTCGACGGGCTCGGTGAAGACAGCGGGCGTGCCCGGGGGCACCGGGACCCCGAGGCCGTCGCGGAGGCGGGCGACGTCCTCGACCGCGGCCCAGGCGTCGCCGTACGCCGTGCGGACCGGGACGACCCGGCGGGCCGTGGCCAGGTCGGCCAGCCACTCGGCGACGGGAGCCCCGTCGCGGGAGCGCGCCGCGACCTCCTCGAGGGTCAGCGGGCCGAGCAGGCGCAGCAGGTCGGCCACCCCCTCGGCGTCACGCGCGCGGCGGTCGGGGACCGTGCGCTGCAGCTCGGCCTCGACCTCGGCCAGCACGTCGGGGTCGAGCAGCTCGCGCAGCTCGGCGCGGCCGAGGAGCTCGGCGAGCAGGCCCTGGTCGAGCGTGAGCGCGGCGGCCCGGCGCTCGGCCAGCGGGGAGTCGCCCTCGTAGACGAACTGGGCGACGTAGCCGAACATCAGCGTTCGTGCGTACGGCGACGGCTGGGTCGTCTCGACCTCGGTGACCGTCACCGCGCGCTGCTCGACGCGGCGCAGCAGGGTGGTCAGGCCCGGCAGGTCGTAGACGTCGTTGAGGACCTCGCGCACGGTCTCGAGGACGATCGGGAAGGACGGGTAGCGGGCGGCGACCTCGAGCAGCGCGGCGGCCCGCTGGCGCTGCTGCCACAGCGGCGAGCGGCGGCCGGGGTCGCGGCGGGGCAGCAGCAGGGCACGGGCCGCGCACTCGCGGAAGCGCGCGGCGAAGAGTGCGGACCCACCGACCTCTCGGGTGACGATCTCCTCGATCTCGTCGGGCTCGAAGGCGATCAGGTCGGCGCCCGGGGGCTCCGCATCCGTGTCGGGGATCCGGATGACGATGCCGTCGTCGGAGGCCATCGCCTGGCCGTCGACGCCGAAGCGCTCGCGCAACCGGGCGTTGATCGCCAGCGCCCACGGGGCGTGCACGGCAGTGCCGTAGGGGGAGTGGACGGCGATCCGCCAGTCACCGAGCTCGTCGCGGAATCGCTCGACCACGACGGTCGCGTCGCTGGGCAGCACGCGGGTCGCCTCCACCTGCTCGCGGAGGTAGGTGACCAGGTTGGCCGCGGCGTTGTCGTCGAGCCCGACCTCACGCGCCCGTGCTTCGGCGTCCTTGTCGGGGAGGGCGGCGAGCTCCCGGGTGAAGGCGCCGATCGCCTCGCCGAGCTCGGTCGGCCGGCCCGCGGCGTCGCCCTTCCAGAACGGCAGCCGTCCGGGCACGCCCGGCGCCGGGGTCACGATGACCTGGTCGCGGGTGATGTCCTCGATCCGCCAGCTGGTGGCACCGAGCGCGAACACGTCGCCGACCCGGCTCTCGTAGACCATCTCCTCGTCGAGCTCGCCGACCCGCCTGCCGCCGCCCTCGCCGGCGAGGAAGACGCCGTAGAGGCCGCGGTCGGGGATGGTGCCGCCGCTGGTCACGGCGAGCCGCTGCGCCCCCGGCCGACCGGAGATCCGGCCCGTCACCCGGTCCCACGTCACGCGGGGTCGGAGCTCGGCGAACTCGTCGCTCGGGTAGCGGCCGGCGAGCAGGTCCAGGACGGCGTCGTAGGCGGAGCGGGGGAGGTGCGCATACGGGGCGCTGCGCCGGAACACCTCGAAGAGCTCCTCGACGTCCCACTCCTCGAGGGCCGTCGCAGCGACGACCTGCTGGGCGAGCACGTCGAGCGGGTTGGCCGGGATCCGCAGCTCCTCGATGCCGCCCGTGCGCATCCGGGCGACCGCGACGGCGGCCGGCGCGAGGTCCCCGCGGTGCTGCGGGAAGAACACGCCGCGCGAGGTCTCGCCGACCTGGTGGCCGGCGCGGCCGACGCGCTGCAGGGCGCTGGCCACGCTGGGAGGCGACGCGATCTGCAGGACGAGGTCCACGGCGCCCATGTCGATGCCGAGCTCGAGGCTGCTGGTCGCGACCACCGCGGGCAGCCGGCCCGACTTGAGGTCGTCCTCGACGATCGCGCGCTGCTCCTTCGACACCGACCCGTGGTGGGTGCGGGCCAGGACCGGCGGCGCGCCGGCCGCGGCGCCGGACTGGGCCATCAGCTGCGCGGGCGGGGCGACGCCGTCGGCGGTGACCTCGGCCGCGATCTCGTTGAGCCGGGCCGTCAGCCGCTCCGCCGTACGCCGCCCGTTCGTGAAGACGATCGTCGACTGGTGCTGGCCGATCAGCTCGGCCACCCGCTGCTCGACGTGCGGCCAGATGCTGGCCCGCGCGGGCGGTGCGGTGGGGTCGTCGTCCTCGACTGCGCTACCCGGCTGTCCGAGCTCGGTCATGTCCTCGACGGGGACCTCGACCCGCAGGTCCCACTCCTTGTGCGCGGGCGGCGAGACGATCTCGACCGGGGCAGCACCACCGAGGAACCGGGCGACCTCCTCGGTCGGCCGCACGGTCGCCGACAGCCCGATCCGTTGGGCCGGCCTCGTGAGCAGCGCGTCCAGCCGTTCGAGGCTGACCGCGAGATGGGCGCCGCGCTTGGTGCCGGCCACGGCGTGCACCTCGTCGACGATGACCGTCTCGACGCCCCGCAGCGTCTCGCGGGCCTGGCTGGTGAGGATGAGGAAGAGCGACTCGGGCGTCGTGATCAGCACGTCGGGCGGCCGGGTGGCGAGCTTGCGCCGGTCGCCGGCGGCGGTGTCGCCGGAGCGGATGCCGACCGTCACCTCGGGCAGCGCCGCGCCGCCGAGGCGCTCGGCGGTCTGGCGGATGCCCGTCAACGGGGCGCGGAGGTTGCGCTCCACGTCGACGGCGAGCGCCTTCAGCGGCGACACGTAGAGGACCCGTGTGCGGTGCAGCCTGTCGTCGGCCGGCGGCGTGGTCAGCAGCCGGTCGATCCCGGCGAGGAACGCGCTCAGCGTCTTGCCGGAGCCGGTCGGGGCGACGACGAGGGTGTGGCGGCCGCGGCGGATCGCGTCCCACGCACCCGCCTGGGCAGCGGTCGGCTCCGCGAACGCGGCCCGGAACCAGGTCCGGGTCGGCTCGCTGAACTCCGCCAGCGGATCGGTCGTCACATCCGTCATCCTCGCGCACGGCACCGACAACCGACGCGATCAGGCGTCACAATGGTCGGGTGAGCAGGAGACGGACGGCAACGGTGGCGGGCGGCGTCGTCGCGGTGCTCGTGATCGCCCTCCTCGCCTGGTGGCTCTCGCGTGACGAGGAGCCGCCGGCCGTTGCGCCGGCGCCCACCCCCAGCGCCACGCCGACCCCGACCCCGACTCCGACGCCGGAGCCCGACCCCTGCGCCGGGCAGGCCCGCGCGGGCTTCGTGCCGACGCGGCTGAGCGCGCCGGGCGTCGTACGGAAGGCGGCGGTGATCGGTGTCCCGCGTGACGCCGAGGGGGTGGTCGGCGTGCTGCCGCACGCGGACAACGAGAACTTCGCCTGGGACCTCGGTGGGGTGGAGCCCGGGGCGCGCCAGGGGCACGTGCTGCTCAACACCCACACCTGGCCGAACGGCGCGGCGATGGGCAACCGGCTGCTCGAGCGGCTGCAGGTCGGGGACGAGCTGCGCCTCGAGGGGGCGGACGGCGCGTTCGCCTGCTACCGCGTGGGGGAGCGGGTGGAGGTACGGGTCGAGGACGGCTACCCGGGGTGGTCGGCCGACGACGGTCCACCGCGGGTGGTGATCGTGGTCTGCTCGGGCGAGCGGCGCGGGCCGGGCGACTGGAGCCACCGGACACTGTGGTTCGCGGACCCGGTCGACCCGCGGGAGGCAACCGGATCGGCGGCGGAGCCCAACCCCACGCCCACCTCGTGACATCGGTAGGGGTGAGAGGAGGGGACGATGACGACTTCGGACCCACGCTGGCGCTCCTTCGAGGAGTACGTCACGGCGCGGTGGGCGGCGCTCCACCGGACCGCCCACCTGATCACCGGTGACCCTGCCGCCGCCGAGGACCTGCTCCAGGCCACGATGCTGAAGGTGATGGCGCAATGGGCGCGGGTACGTCGCGCGGACTCGCCCGACGCGTACGTGCGCAGGATGCTGCTGAACGAGCTGCTCGGCGAGCGCCGCAGGACCGGCCGGCGCGCCGGGAAGGCGCACCTGGTGCCGGTCCCGGTGCCGGTGACGGACCCTGCCGCCGACGCGACGACCCGCCTCGACCTCTGGGACCGGGTCCAGCAGCTCCCGCCGCGGCAGCGGGCCGTGCTCGTCCTGCGCTACTACGAGGACCTGTCGGAGGCGGAGATCGCCGCTGTCCTCGGCGTCTCCCCGGGGACGGTGAAGTCGCAGGCGTCGCTGGCCCTGCGAAGGCTCCGCGAGCAGCACGCCGATCCCGTCCCCGCCCCGCGCTCGACCACCGAGGAGGTGTCGTGATGACTGACCAGCTCGAGCAGGACCTGGGCGAGCTCTTCGCCCGCAAGGCGGCGGAGACCGAGGCGCCGCCGATCCCGGCGGTCCTCCTGGACCGTCCCCCGGACGACGCCGGCCGCGGCACCCGCCGCCACCGCCGCACGATCGCGCTCGGCCTGGTCGCGGCCGCGGCGGTGGCCGCCGTCGCCGTACCGGTGGGGCTCGCGCTGCGCGACGGCGACGGCCCCGCGCCGGCGCCCCAGCCGGACGCACCGCACGGCCTCGACGTCCCGTACCTGCGCGATGGTGCGCTGCACGTCGACGGACGCGCCCTGGCGACGACGGCCTCGGCGCTGGTGGTCGCCGGCGACGGCGTCCTGGTCGCGAGCGCCGAGCAGGAGGGGCAGGGGCTGACCTGGGAGCGCCTCGACGGCGACGCCCTGGAGTCGGTGCCGTGGCTCGACGGGTACCACCGTGTCGTCGTGTCGTACGACGGCCGGCTGGTCGCCGCGCCGTTCGGACAGGGCGCACGGGCGTCCGTCCGGGTCTGGGACGCCGACAGCGGCGAGGTGGTCGACACGATCGAGCTCGCGTCGGTGCCCTCGGGCGAGGACCCCTGGCTGCGCGGCTTCGACAGCCAGGGCAGGCTCTTCTGGGAGGACGACGGGATCCGGATGCGGACCGCGGACGGTGCGGAGGTCGACGTGCGGGCGCCGGGCTACCTGCTCGCGTCGATCGCACCGGGCGGCCTCGTGCTGCGCGAGGGAGACGCCGACACGGCCGTGCTCGGCCAGGTCACCGACAGTGGGGAGGTGCGTGAGGCGGCGGAGGTCCCGGTGAGCACGTCGGCCGCCTGGAGCGAGTCCGGCCAGCTCGCCTATGTCGCCCTCGGGGACGGCCGGCTGTTCGTGACCGAGCCCGGAGCCGCGGCGACGCCGGTGGCGCTGCCCGTCGGCGCCGGGCTGGCGCAGCCGGTCGGGTGGAGCGGCGCACGCGTCGTGGTCGTCGTCAGCGCCACCGACGCCGAGGACGCCAACCGGGTGCTGCTCGTCGACCCGTCGACACAGACGGCCGAGGAGGCCTTCACCTACGGGTGGGACGAGCCCTACCCGTTCGCGTCGACCGAGGGCACCGGGGCCCTCTAGGAGACCGCCTCCGGATCGGCCGCCTCGGCCGGGGCCTGCAGGCCCCGGCCGTTGGCGGCGTCCGGCACGTGCCGCTCCAGCACCAGGGCCATCCCGGCGATCGCGACGCAGCCGAGCACCATGAGCCCGACGTACACCGACCAGAGGTCGTGGTCGAGGAGGAAGCCGGCGACGACCGGGCCGGCGATGGCGCCTGCCTGGAAGGCTGCGGCACTGATCGCGTTGTAGCGGCCGCGGGTGTGGTCGGCGGCGAGGTCGTTGCTCATCGCGGGCACGGTGGGCTGCAGCAGGGTCTCGCCGAGGGCGAAGACCGCCATGAAGGCGAGCACGCCGCCGATCGCGACGGCTCCTCCGGGTGCGGCGCCGGCCAGACCGAGCAACCCCCACGCCCCGGCCCAGATCGCCGCCATCACCACCATCACGCGGGTGCGCATCCGGCCGCTGATCCGGGTCAGCACGGTGAACTGAAGCAGCACGATCACCGCGGTGTTGACCGCGAAGGCGAGGCCGACCGTGCGGGTC
Source organism: uncultured Nocardioides sp. (assembly GCA_964487275.1). GTDB lineage: Bacteria > Actinomycetota > Actinomycetes > Propionibacteriales > Nocardioidaceae > Nocardioides. Next base: position 18,981 of record CAZAQE010000036.1, read on the forward strand.
GACACCTCCGCCGCCTGGCGGGCGAAGCCGGGCAGGCCTGCCTCGAGCTGGCCGTAGCCGATGAACATGGCGACGAAGGTCAGCGCCGTCAGCCACCGGACGGCGGGCTGGCGCAGGATCGAGAGATAGCCGACGGCGGGGGCGTCGCTGTCGTCGGCGGGTGCCGGGGCGCGGCCGTGCACGTGCCGCAGCGGGCCGAGCAGGAGCGCCATGGGGACCAGGCCGGAGAGCGCGTCACCGAGGAAGATCGCGGTGAAGGTGCCCGGCCGGTCGACGTCGGCGAAGATCCCGCCGACGATGCCGCCGACGCCGATGCCGAGGTTGACCAGCGCGAAGTTGATCCCGAAGTACTGCTGGCGCAGCTCGCCCGACACCACCGCGGCGATCAGCGCGTTGAACGCCGGCCACGAGACACCGAAGTTGAAGCCGATCAGCACGAGCGCGGCACCCGCGGCCAGGGGAGTGGTGGCGAACGCCAGGAGGACGTTGCCGACGATCATCGCGCTGATGCCGGCGATCAGGACGGCGCGGGCGCCGTAGCGGTCGGTGAGCGCACCGCCGGGCCCGGTCACCAGCAGGCCGACGATCGCGATCAGCGCCATCAGCGTGCCGGACAGACCGAGGTCGAAGCCGCGCACCTCGTGCAGGTAGATCAGCGTGAACGGCAGCGTGAGGCCGCGGCCCAGGGTCTGGACCGCGACGGTGGAGAGCAGCCAGCGGCCCTCGGTGGGCAGCGCCGCCCAGAAGCTCCTCATCGGGCCGGGCTCACTTCGCCGGCAGGCTGGCGGCGTACGACGCACCGCGCCGCACCCACCTGGCGAGGGTGCGGTCGTCGGCGACGTCGTGGTGGTCGACGCGGAGCCAGCCGGTCATGGCGCGCCCGCGCATCTCCATCGGGTGGGCGGCGGTGGTCGCGAGCAGTTCCCCGCCCTCCGCGGGGTCGACGCGGACGAGGATCCCGCCCTGGCCGCTGGCGGCCACGGCCATGTTGCCGCCGACGAGGAACGCCAGCCCGCCGAACATCTTCTTCTCGCTCACCTCGTGGCCGTCGGTTGCGGACTCCTGGTCGAGGAGGTCGCGCAGCCGGTCGGCCAGCCCTTCGTCGTACGCCATGCGAGCAGGCTAGGCCGGATCGCCGACAGGGCTCGAACGGATATCCGTCAGGGCGTCCAGGCCGGGTCGCGCCCGATGAAGCCGACCAGCTTGTCCTGCCAGCTCGCGTCGTCGGGGACGGGCACCCTGGGACCGTACTGACCGCTCTGGCGCAGCATCTCGTCGAGCGGTTCCATGCCGCGGACCATCACCTCGCAGCGCCCGGCGTCGAGGGTGTCGTCCTGGCCGGTGCCACGGGCGAGGTCCCACGTGTGCATGAAGACGTCACCGGTGTAGAACTGCGACACGGCCTGGGGGAGCGGCATCTGCGGGAGCCGCGGGTGGGCGAAGGTGACCTCCGCGCTCGCCGGGTCGTCGAGCACCGCCTGGACGGCGGCGGCGTGGTGCTCCCACGCCGCGACCGGGTCGGCGTCGACGTCCGGGCCCGGCGCCAGCTCGATGGCGGCGCCGTCCGCCAGGAAGGCGGGGAACCACTCGACCAGGTGGCGCACGACGTCGCGGGCGCGCCAGTCGGGGACGGGGGTGGGGGCGTCCCAGTCGGCCACCCCGCGCACCTTGCCGGTGAAGGTGCCCGCGATGCTGCGGTGCTCCTCGGCGGGGCTGTCGGGGATCACTGCGCAGCTCCGGCCAACCGGACGAGGAGGGCGTCGAGGGCGTCGTACCCCTCGTTGACGCCGACCTCCATGCCGCTGGCCAGCATGCCGGCGCGCGACTCGAAGTCGTAGACCACCGAGAGCGCCTCGAGCCGGGTGCGGCCGCCGGGGAGCTCGTGCAGGACGAGCGTGTCGAGGCTGACCGCGTCGGGCATCTCCTCGAAGCCGAAGGTCTGCACGATCTTCTCGTTCGGCGTCACCCGGTGGACCGAGCCGTAGAAGTGGGCGACCTCCTCGCCGTCGCGGGTGGCGGTGTAGCGGTACTCGCCGCCGGTGCGCATGTCCCAGACCTCGATGTCCATGTCGATCGAGTGCGGGCCCAGCCACTGCTTCACGAGCTCCGGCTCGACGTGCGCCCGGTAGACGAGCTCGCGCGGTGCGTCGAACTCGCGCACGATCCGCACGGTCGGGACGTCGGGGTCGGCCTCGATGGTCGTGCCGGGGGTGCTGCCCGTGTCGGTGCCGGTCATGGTGCTCATCCTGCTGCTCCTCGCTGCTGCTCGGTGGTGCTCCGGTTGCTGTCGGTGCTGCTGACGCCCTTTCCCTGCATCCGGGCGAGGACGTCGTCGAGGCGCTGGTAGCGCTCCTCGGCCTGCTGCTGGTACCGCTCGATCCACTTCGTCATCAGGTCGAACACCTCCGCATCCAGGTGCACCGGCCGGCGCTGCGCGTCCCGACTGCGCCGCACCAGGCCGGCCTCCTCGAGCACCTTGAGGTGCTTGGAGACGGCCTGGAGGGACACGTCGTACGGCGCTGCGAGCTCGCTGACGGTCGCGTCACCGGCGGCCAGCCGGGCCACCATGTCGCGCCGGGTCGGGTCGGCGAGGGCGCCGAAGACCCGCGACAGCCGGTCGTCTTGTTCAACCATGTGGTTGAGTAAACGTCGACGGTCCCGGCTTGTCAACCGTTGGGTTCACTACAGGTCAGCCGCGCGCCATCGGGGGCTGCACGACGGTCGCCGGGCCGCGCCGGTAGAGCAGTGCCGGCCGCCCGCCGGCCTCGGTCGCCTCGCCGCGGGCGTCGGTCGGGACGACGAAGCCCTCGGTGCCGAGGACCTTGCGACGGAAGTTGCCCAGGTCCGGGGGAGTGCCCCAGACGGCGGCGTACACGCGGCGCAGCTCGGGGAGCGTGAACGGCTCGGCGACGAACTCGGTGGCCAGTGTCGTGTACTCCAGCTTGGCCCGCACCCGCTCGCGGGCGTCGAGGAGGATCTGGCGGTGGTCGAAGGCGAGGGTCGGGCCCTCCTCGCCCTCCAGGAGGTCATCGACCACCCACCAGCGGGCGTCGGCGGCGTCGGTCCCGGCCTGCGGCTCGGGCAGGTCGGGCGCGAGCGCCACGTGGGCCACCGAGACGACGCGCATCCGCGGGTCGCGGTCGGGTGCGGAGTAGGTGCGCAGCTGCTCGAGGTGGCCGGGGAAGCGGTCGACCCCGGTCTCCTCGCGCAGCTCGCGCCACGCGGCCTGCTCGGCGTCCTCGTCCGGCTCGACGAAGCCGCCGGGCAGCGCCCACGAGCCGGCGAACGGGTCCTCGCCGCGCTCGACCAGCAGCACCGCCAGCGAGCCGTCACGGATGGTGAAGATCGCGAGGTCGACGGCGACCGCGAAGGCCGGGTGCCCGGTCGAGTCGCCGCTCATCGCTGCACCTCCACGCCCGCCGTGGCCATCTCGTCGAGCGCCGCCGCCGACGATTCCGGGGCGACGCCGGCGTGCAGGCCAGCGAGCAGCCGCACCTCGAAACCGGCCTCGCGGGCGTCGAGCGCGGTGGCCCGGACGCAGTAGTCGGTCGCGATGCCGGTGACGTCGAGCTGGGTGACGCCCGCCGCCCTCAGCACGTCGAGCAGCCGCTCGCCGGCGTCGGTGATCCCCTCGAAGGCCGAGTACGCCGGCACGCCCATCCCCTTCACGACGTGGTGGGTCACGGCGTCCGTCTCCAGCTCGGGGGCGTACTCCGAGCCGGCCTGGCCCTGCACGCAGTGCACCGGCCAGGTGGTCACGTAGTTCGGGTCCTCGCCGGGCTGGTGGAAGTGCCCGCCGTTGCTGTCGCCCGCGTGGTGCCAGTCGCGGGACGCCGCGATCACCGCGTAGTCGCCGGCGTGGGCGGCGAGGTGCTCACTGATCCGCCCGGCGACCTCGCGGCCCCCGGGGACGCCGAGCGAACCCCCCTCGACGAAGTCGTTCTGCACGTCGACGACGATCAAGCCGCGCGATCCGCGCTCGTTGCCGGTCATGGCGCTGTCCTCTCTCAGGGTGGTGGTCAGGTACGGCGGGCCGGCGGCGACGCCGCGGGCGTCGGCCGGCAGGGTGGTCAAGGTGCTGGCGGCGAAGGCGCGGACCTCGTCGAGCGTCGGGCGGTGCACGACCTCGCCGCCGCGGACCAGGGGCACCTGCACCGGGTGGGCGTCGGGGGCCGGCGTCGAGTCCTGGCCGGTGAACCACTCGGCGCGCAGGATCCCGTCGGCGTCGTACGCGCGGAAGGGGTGCTTGCGCCCGCCGACCGACGCCTTGTCCTTCGACTTCTTCGCGACCGGGCGCAGTGGCTGCCCGTCGTCGTCGGCGATCGCGACCAGCTTGTAGACCATGCTCGCGGTGGGGTGGCCCGAGCCGGTGGCGACGCGGGTGCCGACGCCGTAGCCGTCGATCGGCGCGTCGGCGAGGGCCGCGATGACGAACTCGTCCAGGTCGCTGGTGGCCACGATGCGGGTCGACGTGGCGCCGAGCGAGTCGAGCAGGGCCCGGGCCTTGTGTGCCTCCTCGGCGAGGTCGCCCGAGTCGAGCCGGACGGCGCCGAGTCCGGGTCCGGCCACCTCGACCGCCGTGCGGATGCCCTGTGCGATGTCGTAGGTGTCCACGAGCAGGGTGGTACCCGCCCCGAGCGCCTCCACCTGGCTGCGGAACGCGTCGCCCTCGGTGTCGTGCGCGAGGGTGAACGCGTGCGCGGCCGTGCCGGCGGTCGGGACGCCGTGGCGCCGGCCGGCGGCGAGGTTGCTGGTCGAGGCGAACCCCGCGACGTAGGCGGCCCGGGCGGTGGCGACCGCCGCCTCCTCGTGGGTACGACGGCTGCCCATCTCGATGATCGGGCGGCCGTTCGCGGCGTCGACCATGCGCGCGGCCGCGCTCGCGATCGCGGTGTCGTGGTTGAGGATGCTGAGGACGATCGTCTCGAGCAGGAGGCACTCGCCGAGGGTGCCGGTGACCGCGAGGACCGGGCTGCCGGGGAAGTAGACGTCACCCTCGCGGTAGCCGTCGACGTCGCCGCGGAAGCGGAAGTCCCGCAGCCAGGCGGCGGTCTGCTCGCCCACCACGGCCGCGTCGTGCAGCCAGCGGACCTCGTCGTCGTCGAAGGTGAACGCCTCGATCGCGTCGAGCAGGCGGCCGAGCCCGCCGAGCATCCCGTAGCGCCGGCCGTCCGGCAGGCGGCGGGCGAAGGCCTCGAACACGGCCGGCCGGTCCACGCTCCCGTCGCGGACGAACGAGTCGAGCATGGTGAGCTCGTAGCGGTCGGTGAGTAGTCCGGTGCGGTCCATCGCTGCGCTCCTCGATGTTGTAGTCAAACTGACTATAACAGGCGTGCCCTACCTTTGCCATCATGCGTGGCCGGGACCAGTCCGACGGCGTGGACGCGCGTGACAGCACCGCCGCGGCGGCCGATGCCCACGAGCAGGGCCTTGCCGCGCAGCGGGAGGAGCGCCGCCGCCGCGGCGCGTTCTACACCCCACCGGAGCTCGTGGAGTGGGTGCTCGACCGGGCCCTCGCCGGACTGCCCGATGGCGCGCCCGTGCTCGACCCGGCCTGCGGTGCCGGGCACTTCCTCGTCGCCGCCGCCCGCCGGGTCGGCGTCGCCGCGGTCCACGGCTCCGACCTCGACGCGGAGGCGGTGGCGATCGCCCGCGAGCGGCTCTCGGCGGAGGACCCGACGGTCCCCAAGGAGCAGATCGCGGCGCAGGTGGTCGTCGCCGACGGCCTCGAGGCCTGGGTCGGCCGGACCTTCGCCGCGGTCGTGGGCAACCCGCCGTTCCTCGGCCAGCTCCGTCGTCGTACCGCCGGACAGTCGGAGGCCAGCCGCCGCGGGCTGGGGGCCTACACCGACACCAGTGCGGTCTTCCTGCACCAGGCGCTCGACCTCGTCGTCGACGGCGGCGTGGTCGCGCTGGTCCAGCCGCTGTCGGTGCTCGCTGCGCGCGACGCCGGCCCGGTGCGGGCGGCCGTGGCCGCACGCGGCGCGGTCACGGACTTCTGGTGCGCGCCGCGCCCGGTCTTCGACGGCACCCCCGTGCTGACCTGCGTGCCGGTGGTGCGCGTGGGTGCCCGTCCTGCGACGGACCCCGACGACTGGGGCGCGCTCGCCGCGGCGTCCTTCGGGATCCCTGTGGCGCACCTGCCCGCGGGCACGGGCGTGGTCGGCGACCTCGCCACCTGCACCGCCGACTTCCGCGACCAGTACTACGGCCTCGTGCCCTTCGTCCACGACGACCCGAACGGCACTCCGCTGGTCACCAGCGGGCTGATCGACCCCGCCGAGCTGCGCTGGGGGAGCGCCCCGACCCGCTTCGCGCGCCGGCAGTACGACGTCCCGTCGGTCGACCTCGCCGCGCTGCGTGCCGACGGCGGGCTCGCCGGCTGGGCCGACGCCCGGCTGGTGCCCAAGCTCCTGGTGGCCGCCCAGGGCCGGGTGGTCGAGGCCGTCGTCGACGAGGTGGGCGCCTGGCTGCCGTCGGTCCCGGTGGTCAGCGTGGTGCCGCAGGATCCGGCCGACCTGTGGCGGCTGCTCGCGGTCACCCTCGCCCCGCCCGTCGTCGCGCACGCCGCGGCCCGTTACCTCGGGACCGGCCTCACGCCCGGGTCGGTGAAGGTGAGCGCGCGCCAGCTGGCCGCGCTCCCGCTGCCGGCGGACGCCGCCGCGTGGGACGAGGGAGCCGCCCTGGTGGAGCGCGCGCAGCGAGCCGGCGCGGGGGACCGCCCGGGACTCCTGCGCGCGACGGCCCGCGTGATGACGGCGGCGTACAACGGCAGCGACGACACGCTCGCCTGGTGGTCGAACCGCGCCGCACGGTAGTCCCGGGTCAAAAGCACCGGATTTCGCCGAGAACCGGTGCGTTTGACCCGGGACTACCGCCCGTGGAGCCGGCGACTCAGCGCCGCCGCCGTGTCGACGACGGCGCCCGCAAGGTGGTCCGGGTCGACGGGTTGGGCCTCGTCCAGGGGATAGGTGACGGCGACGCCGGCGACCGGCAGTCCGTTGTGGTCGAGCACGGCCGCCGCGACGCTCGCCATGCCCGGCGTCACCTCGCCGTCCTCGACCGCGTGCCCGCGCCGCCGGGTCTCGGAGAGCACCGCGCGCAGCGCCGTGGGGGAGCCCGGGCCCACGCCGGTGCGGTCCACGAAGGCATCCCGGTCCGGATAGAGCGCGCGCACCTGGCTGGGCGGCAGGTGAGCCAGGATCGCCCGTCCGCTGGCGGTCAGGTGCGACGGGAGCCGCACGCCGACGTCGGTCACCAGTGGCGGCCGGCCCGGTGCACGCTCCTCGACCACGTAGAGGACGTCGCGCCCGTGCGGCACCGCGAGGTGGGCGCTGTGGCGGGTGCGGTCGACCAGCGCTGCCAGGGGACGCCGCGCGATCCGCTGCAGCGGCGCCTGGCGGGCGTACCCGCTGCCGACCTCGAAGGCTGCGACGCCGAGCCCGAACCGGCGCTCGTCGGCCAGGTGCACGACGAAGCCCTCCTCGGCCATCGCCTGGAGGAGGTGGTACGTCGTCGAGCGGGGGATCTTGACGTCGTGGGCGATCCGTTCGACCGACACCGGCTCCGGCTGTGCGGCGAGGTAGCGCAGCACGCGCAACGCCCGGGTCGCCGCGGGGACCTGTGCCATGGGGATCTCCCTCTCCGAGGTGTCTCGTATCCGAGACTCATGATGGCGCGGGGCTCTGGCGTGCGCCACCCCCGACCGGTGGAATCGAGACATGGACATGGTGACGGTCGGGACCGGTGCGGTCTCCTTCGAGGATGTGGTGGCGGTCGCCCGTGGCGGCGCCGGAGTGGTGCTCAGTGACGAGGCGCTCGCCGCGATCGACAAGGCCCGCGCGGTCATCGAGGACCTCGCGGCGTCGCCGACCCCGCACTACGGCGTCTCGACCGGGTTCGGCGCCCTGGCGACCCGGCACATCGCGCCCGAGCTGCGCGCCCAGCTGCAGCGCTCCCTCGTCCGCTCGCACGCGGCCGGCAGCGGCCCCGAGGTCGAGCGAGAGGTCGTGCGCGGCCTGATGCTGCTGCGGCTCTCGACGCTCGCGACCGGCCACACCGGCGTACGACGGGAGACCGCCGAGCTGCTCGCCGGCCTGCTGACTCACCAGATCACGCCGGTCGTCCACGAGTACGGATCGCTCGGCTGCTCGGGCGACCTCGCGCCGCTCGCGCACTGCGCGCTCGCCCTCATGGGCGAGGGCCCGGTCCGCACCGCCGACGGCGTGCTGACCGACGCTGCCACCGCCCTGGCCGCTGTCGGCCTCGCGCCGGTCGAGCTGCAGGAGAAGGAGGGCCTCGCGCTCATCAACGGCACCGACGGCATGCTCGGCATGCTGGTGCTCGCTGTCCACGACCTGACCGACCTGCTGAAGGTCGCCGACATCTCGGCCGCCATGTCGGTCGAGGGCCAGCTCGGCACCGACCGGGTCTTCGCCCCCGAGCTGCAGGCCATCCGCCCGCACCCCGGCCAGGCTCTCTCCGCCGCCAACCTGACCGCGCTGCTGCGCGACTCCGGTGTCGTCGCCTCCCACCGCGGCCCCGACTGCAACCGGGTGCAGGACGCCTACTCGCTGCGCTGCTCGCCGCAGGTCCACGGCGGGGTGCGCGACACGGTCGCCCACGCGGCCTCGGTCGCGGCACGTGAGCTCGCCTCCGCCGTCGACAACCCGGTCGTCCTCGCCGACGACGCGCGCGTGGAGTCGAACGGGAACTTCCACGGCGCGCCGGTGGCGTACGTGCTCGACTTCCTCGCGATCGTGACCGCCGACCTCGCGTCGATCGCCGAGCGTCGTACCGACCGGTTCCTCGACAAGGCCCGCAACCACGGCCTGCCGCCGTTCCTGGCCGACGACCCCGGCGTCGACTCGGGCCTGATGATCGCGCAGTACACCCAGGCCGCGATCGTCTCGGAACTCAAGAGGCTCGCCACCCCGGCGTCGGTCGACTCGATCCCGAGCAGCGCGATGCAGGAGGACCATGTCTCGATGGGCTGGTCGTCCGCCCGCAAGCTGCGACGCGCCGTCGACGGCCTGTCGCGCGTCCTCGCCATCGAGCTGATGACCGCCGCGCGTGCCCTCGACCTCCGTGCGCCCCTCGAGCCCAGCCCGGCCACCGGCGCCGTCGTGGCGCTGCTGCGCGACCACGGCGTCGGCGGGCCCGGCACCGACCGCTTCCTCGCCCCCGAGATCGACACCGCCCACCAGCTCGTCGTCGACCGGTCCGTCACCACGGCCGTCGCGAACGTGATCGGAGAACTCGCATGACCACCTCGTCCGACCGGACCAACCCCCGCCTGCCCATCCACGCTGCCACCGGCACCGAGCTCACCGCCAAGAGCTGGCAGACCGAGGCCCCGCTGCGGATGCTGATGAACAACCTCGACCCCGACAACGCGGAGCGCCCCGAGGACCTCGTCGTGTACGGCGGCACGGGCAAGGCCGCCCGCAGCTGGGAGGCCTACGACGCCCTCGTGCGCACCCTGCGCGACCTCGAGGACGACGAGACCATGCTGGTCCAGAGCGGCAAGCCGGTCGGCGTCTGGAAGACCAACAAGTGGGCCCCGCGCGTCCTCATCGCCAACTCCAACCTGGTCGGCGACTGGGCGAACTGGGAGGAGTTCCGGCGCCTGGAGGAGATGGGCCTGACCATGTACGGCCAGATGACGGCCGGCTCGTGGATCTACATCGGCACCCAGGGCATCCTGCAGGGGACCTTCGAGACCTTCGCTGCGGTCGCGGACAAGCGCTTCGGCGGCACCCTCGCCGGCACGATCACGCTGACCGCCGGGCTCGGCGGCATGGGCGGCGCCCAGCCGCTGGCCGTCACCATGAACGACGGCGTCGCGATCTGCGTCGACGTCGACCAGAGCCGGATCACCCGCCGCATCGAGCACCGCTACCTCGACGTCCAGGCCGAGTCGCTGGAGCACGCTCTCGCGCTGGCCGTCGAGGCGCGCGACGAGCGCCGCGGCCTGTCGATCGGGCTGCTGGGCAACGCTGCCGAGATCTTCCCGCAGCTGCTGGAGATGAAGGCGCCGATCGACATCGTGACCGACCAGACGTCGGCCCACGACCCGCTGTCCTACCTGCCCGTCGGCGTCCCGTTCGAGGAGTGGCACCAGCGTGCCGAGGCCGACCCGGCCGGCTTCACCAAGGAGGCGCAGGCCTCGATGGCCACCCACGTGCGGGCGATGGTCGAGTTCCAGGACGCCGGCGCCGAGGTCTTCGACTACGGCAACTCGATCCGCGACGAGGCGCGCAAGGGCGGCTACGACCGGGCCTTCGAGTTCCCGGGCTTCGTGCCGGCGTACATCCGGCCGCTGTTCTGCGAGGGCAAGGGCCCGTTCCGCTGGGCCGCGCTGTCCGGCGACCCGGCCGACATCGCCGCGACCGACAAGGCGATCCTCGAGCTGTTCCCGGACAACGAGCGGCTGCACAAGTGGATCGGCATGGCGCTGGAGCGGGTCCACTACCAGGGCCTGCCGGCGCGCATCTGCTGGCTGGGCTACCAGGAGCGCCACCTGGCGGGCCTGAAGTTCAACGAGATGGTCAGGAGCGGCGAGCTCAAGGCGCCGATCGTGATCGGCCGCGACCACCTCGACTGCGGGTCGGTCGCGTCGCCGTACCGGGAGACCGAGGCGATGCTCGACGGCTCCGACGCGATCGCCGACTGGCCGCTGCTCAACGCCATGACCGCGGTCGCCTCGGGCGCCACCTGGGTCTCGCTGCACCACGGCGGCGGCGTCGGCATGGGCCGCTCGATCCACTCCGGCCAGGTGTGCGTCGCCGACGGCACCGAGCTGGCGGCTGCGAAGATCGAGGCCGTGCTGACCAACGACCCGGGCATGGGTGTCATCCGCCACGTCGACGCCGGCTACGACCGTGCCGTCGAGGTGGCGGCCGAGCGTGGGGTCCGGATTCCCATGCAGGAGGGCTGAGGACCGGTGGCAACCGACTTCGAGCAGATGTGGCGTGATCTCACGCCCATCGGCCGCTCGGCGTCCTCCGGAGGCTACTTCCGCCAGCCGTGGCTGTCGGCCGAGCTCGAGCTCCGCGCGTGGTTCCGCTCCGCAGCGGAGGCCCGTGGGCTCGAGGTCGAGGAGGACCCGTTCGGCAACCTCGTCGCCTGGTGGGGACCAGCGGCCGACGCCGGCAAGCTCCTCACCGGGTCGCACCTCGACTCCGTCCTCGACGGCGGTGCGTACGACGGCCCGCTCGGTGTCGTCTCGTCCTTCGCCGCCCTCGACCTGATGCGCGAGCGCGGCGTCGTGCCGGCCCGCCGGCTCGGCGTCGCCGCGTTCGTCGAGGAGGAGGGCTCGCGCTTCGGCCGGGCCTGCCTCGGCTCCCGGCTCGCCGTCGGCGCCACGACGTGGGCCGACGCGGCGGAGCTGACCGACCGCGACGGCGTACGGCTGGGCGACGTGATCGAGGGCGGCACGTCGAACCTGCTCGACGGCGTCGCCACCTACGTCGAGCTCCACGTCGAGCAGGGCCGCGGCCTGGTCGAGCTCGATGCGCCGGTCGGTGTGCACAGTGCGATCTGGCCGCACGGGCGCTACCGCTACGACATCGCCGGACGGGCCGATCACGCGGGCACGACGCGCATGGAGGACCGCGTCGACCCGATGCTGACCTATGCGATGACCGCGCTGGCCGCCAACAAGCAGGCCCGCGTGCAGGGCCAGCGGGCGACCTTCGGCCGGATCGACGTGCGCCCCAACGGCACCAACGCCGTGCCGTCGCACGTGACGGCCTGGCTCGACGCCCGCGCCGAGTCCGATGCGGCGCTTGCCTCGCTCGTGGCCGCCGTCGAGAAGCAGGCCGTCGAGCGCGCCGACCGCGACGGGACGACCGTGACGGTCACCGCCGAGTCGGTGAGCGGCGAGGTCGCCTTCGACGTCGCTCTCCGCGACGAGCTCGTGGGACGCCTGGGGGGCGTCCCGGTCCTGCCGACGCAGGCGGGCCATGACGCGGGGATCCTGCAGGACGCCGGCATCCCCACCGCCATGCTGTTCGTCCGCAACCCGTCGGGCGTCTCGCACTCGCCGTACGAGACCGCGGAGACCGCCGACTGCCTCGCCGGCGTGGAGGCGCTGGCCGACGCGCTGACCGGGCTGGTGGCTCGATGACGGCCTACCTGCTCGAGCACGCGTGGGTCGACGGACGCGTCCGGGACACGGTCCGGGTCGAGGTCGAGCACGGCCGGATCACCGCCGTCGAGCCCGACGCCACGACGACCGGCGTGCCCCTGCGGGGATTGACCCTTCCCGGGCTCGCCAACACCCACAGCCACGCCTTCCACCGCGCGCTGCGCGGCCGCACGCAGACCGACCGCGGGACCTTCTGGACCTGGCGTGAGCAGATGTACGCCGTCGCCGGCCGGCTCGACCCGGACACCTACTACGCGCTGGCCCGGGCGACCTACGCCGAGATGGTCGCCGCCGGGTACACGTCGGTGGGGGAGTTCCACTACCTGCACCACCAGCCCGACGGCACGCCGTACGACGACCCGAACGCCATGGGCAACGCCCTGCTGGCAGCGGCGCGCGACGCCGGGATCCGGATCACGCTGCTCGACACGCTATACCTCTCCAGCGGGTTCGGTGCGCCGCCCGAGGGGGTGCAGCGACGCTTCTCCGACGGCACGGCCGAGGCGTGGCAGGAGCGGGTCGCGGCACTCGAGCCGCTCACCGGCGCCGATGCGGTGATCGGTGTGGCCGCGCACTCCGTGCGGGCGGTCCCGGCCGGGGCGCTGACGGCGTTCACGCCGTACGTCGAGCGCGGCGTGCCGGTCCACGTGCACCTCTCCGAGCAGGTCAAGGAGAACGTCGACTGCGTCGCCGCGCACGGCGTCACCCCGACCCGGCTGCTCGCCGACCACGGCTTCCTCGGCGCGATGACGACCGCTGTGCACGCGACCCACCTCACCGACGAGGACGTCCGGCTGCTCGGCGAGGCGCGGGCGTTCGCGTCCTTCTGCCCCACGACCGAGCGCGACCTCGGCGACGGCATCGGCCCGGCCCGGCAGCTCCAGACGGCCGGCACCGTGCTGACCCTCGGCTCCGACAGCCACGCCGTCATCGACGCCTTCGAGGAGATGCGCGCGCTGGAGATGGACGAGCGGCTCGCGTCGCGGGCCCGGGGCCACTGGAGCGCTGCGGAGCTGCTCGCGGCCGGCAGCGCCGACGGCCACCGCAGCCTCGGGTTCTCCGACGCCGGGACGATCGCGGTCGGCCAGCGGGCCGACCTCGTCACCATCGACCTGTCTTCCCCGCGCACGGCCGGGACCGGCGGCGACGCCCACACGGCCGTCTTCGCGGCCGGCGCCGCCGATGTCACCCACGTGGTCGCCGACGGCCGGGTGGTCTTCGACGGCGACCACGCCGCTGTCGGGCGCGGGCTGGCGGCGGCGATCGACGCCGTGCGGGGCTCACGCAAGCGGCTACCGTGATGGTGAACCCTCTCACTCGGACGGAGAACGCCATGCATCTCACCTCGGGAACCCGCCGCATCCTCGCCACGGTCGGCGCCGCCGCTGCCCTGGTGGCCGCAGGCATCGTCGCCACACCGCCCGCGCAGGCCGCGGGCCGGATCACGGTCGCGCTGCGCGACGGCGTGCTCTACGTCGCGGGCAACGACACGGCCAACAAGATCCGGATCGCAAAGGCCAGCGACGGCCGGATCGCGGTGATCGCCGACTCCCGCATCGAACGCCGAGGAGCGGTCCCCACTGTCCGCAACGTCCGGGCGATCAGGGTGTCGGTCGGCGCGGGCAACGACGTCGTGGACGTTCGACCCGGCCTGCCCGGCGCCACGGTGCTGCTCGGCGACGGCCACGACCAAGGCTGGGGCGGCAGTGGCGACGACGTGGTGCGTGGCGGAAACGGCAACGACGCGGTGTCCGGGCGTGACGGCGACGACCTCGTCCTGGGCGACGCGGGCAACGACACGGTCATCGGCGGCGCGGGTTTCGACCGCCTGCAGGGCAACGCCGGGTCCGACGACCTCAGTCCCCGAAACGGCTCGGCGCACGGCGGCACCGGCGACGACCGCTACGCGCTGCACGCGATCTTCGGCAGCAACGTCCACCTCCACGAGGACCCGGGCGGCGGTGTCGACACCGTCGCGTTCAGCAGCCTGCGTCACGTTGACGACACCCTTGGCGTGCCGGTCACGTTCTCCCTCGCATCGGCAGTCACGCAACAGGCGAGCGACTCGCTCCGCGTGCGGCTGTCGGCTTCCGACACCTTCGAGAACCTTCTGGGCGGCCAGGGTCACGACGTCCTCACCGGCAATGCGCTCGCCAACCGGATCAGCGGCAGCTGGGGTGACGACCACCTCGAAGGTGGCGGCGGTGCGGATGCGTTCCTCGCCGGCGACGACCAAGGCGTGTGGGACGTCGCGAGCGACGGTCTCATCGCGGCCTGGTTCGGTCGCGACACCATCGGCGACTTCGGCATCGCCGACGTGGTGGAGATGACGCCGAGCGGTGTGGTGACCGAGGGTTTGGGGACGGACACCGTGCGGATCGACGCCGACTGGGACTTCGGCTACCTGACGGCCACCGGGCACACCTTCGACGAAGGGGACTTCAGCTGACCGGGAACGACCGGGGCACGAGCACGCTCGTCACCCACATCGCAGAGTTGACCACCAACGACCCCGAGATCGGCCTGCGCACCGACGCCGCTCTCGTCATCGAGGACGGCGTGGTCGCCTGGGTCGGCCACGCGTCGGAGGCACCCGCCGCCGACGAGGTGGTCGACGCCGGCGGCCGGGCGGTCATCCCGGGCTTCGTCGACAGCCACAGCCACCTCGTCTTCGCCGGCGACCGCGCGCAGGAGTTCCGGGCGCGCATGGCGGGGGAGTCGTACGCCGCCGGCGGCATTCGCACGACGGTGGCCGCGACTCGCGCTGCCTCCGACGAGGAGCTGGCTGCCGGCGTGGCCCGCCACGTCGAGGAGATGCGCCGCCAGGGCACGACGACCGTCGAGATCAAGTCCGGCTACGGCCTCACCGTCGACGACGAGGCACGCTCGTTGCGGATCGCCCGCGGGTTCACCGACGAGACCACCTTCCTCGGGGCGCACGTCGTGCCGCCGGAGTACGCCGACGACCCGGCCGGATACGTCGAGCTGGTCACCGGTCCGATGCTGGCCGCCGCGTCGCCGTACGCCCGCTGGATCGACGTCTTCTGCGAGGACGGCGCCTTCGACGCCGACCAGGCGCGCACGATCCTCGCCGCAGGCGAGGCCGCCGGGTTGAAGGGGCGCCTGCACGCCAACCAGCTCGGCGAGGGGCCGGGTGTCCAGCTGGCCGCCGAGCTCGGCCTGACCGCGGTCGACCACTGCACGTACCTCTCCGACGACGACGTGCACGCCCTGCGCGACGCCGGGACCGTGGCCACCCTCCTGCCGGGCGTGGAGTTCAGCACCCGGCAGCCGTACCCGTCGGGCCGGCGACTGATCGACGCCGGCGTGACAGTGGCGCTCGCGAGCGACTGCAACCCCGGTTCCTGCTACACGAGCTCCCTGCCGTTCTGCATCGCGCTCGCCGTCCGCGAGATGGGGATGACGCCGGCCGAGGCCGTGTGGGCGGCGACCGCCGGGGGCGCCGCCGCGCTCGGCCGCACCGACGTCGGCACGCTCACCGTCGGCAGCCGGGCCGACCTGGTGCTGCTGGACGCGCCGTCCCACGTGCACCTGGCCTACCGGCCCGGCGTACCGCTCGTCGCCCGAACGCTGGTGCCGGCGTGAGGGTTCACGGCACGATGGGGGCATGAGTCGGAAGCGCAGGATCTGGTTGGCCCTCGGCGGGGTGCTCCTCGTGGTCGTCGTGGTGGGCGCGCTGCTCTTCCAGCCCTGGCTGCTGTTCATCGACGACAAGGTCGACGAGGGTGAGGACGCCAGCCAGGTCGTCGGCACCGCCCCCGGCGGCCTCACCGACACGACCGTGCCCGAGGCGAGCGGTGAGCAGAAGACACGGGTCGTGCTGGCGTCGGCCGAGTTCATCGACGCCGAGCACGGCACGTCGGGCACGGCCACGATCTTCCGGCGCAGCGACGGCTCCCGGTTCCTGCGCCTGCAGGACCTCGACACGTCCAACGGCCCTGACCTGCACGTGTGGATCACCGACCGCCGCAGCGGCGGCGACTGCGAGGGCTGCTTCGACTCGTGGGGCATCTACGACGACGGCGACTACGTCAAGCTCGGCGCCCTGAAGGGCAACCAGGGCAACCAGAGCTACGAGATCCCCGAGGACGCCGACCTCGCCGGGATGAAGTCCGTGGTGATCTGGTGCGACCGGTTCAACGTCGCGTTCGGGACCGCCGACATCACCTGAGGGCGCCTCGGCTGGCCGCGCTGGCCCGGACTCCGCTCAGCGGAGGTTGCTGAACGCCTCGACCTTCGCGACCGGCCCGGAGACGACGACGTGGTCACCGGGCCGGATGACCGTCTCCGGCGTCGCGTACACGAAGGACTCACCGGTGCGCTTGACGGCGACCACGGTGATGCCGAACTCCTGGCGCACTCCGTACCCGCCGAGGGAGCGGTTGTGCAGGGCGCGCGGTGCGGGTGCCTTGGCGAAGGCGTAGTCGTCGTCGAACTCGACGTAGTCGAGGATCTCCTCGCCGCGCACGAGGTGGGCGACCCGCTTGCCCATGTCGTGCTCCGGACGGACCACGTGGTCCACACCGATGCGCTCGAGGATCCGTGCGTGGGAGCCGCTGATCGCCTTCGCCCACACGTGCTGCACACCCAGCTCCAGGGCGACGGAGGCCGACAGGATGCTGGCCTCCAGGTTGGTGCCCACGCCGATCACGACGCGCGAGAACTCGTGGACGGACAGCTGCCGCATCGCGGCCTGGTTGGTGGAGTCGGCCTCGACGACGTGGGTCAGCCGGCCGGCGAGCTCGGCGACGACACGAGGATCGGAGTCGATGCCGAGGACGTCCTCGCCGTGCGCCACCAGCTCGAGGGCGAGCGACCTGCCGAAGCGGCCCAGACCGATCACCGCCACGCCGTTGGTCAGGTTCCTAGCCAATGAGGGGCCGCCCTTCCGGAAGTCGGTACAGGTTGTCCCGGTCGCGGAGCGCGAGCGCGGAGACGAGCGTGATCGGGCCGAGACGGCCGAGGAACATGAGTGCGACGAGCACCAGCTGGGCGCTGTCGGGCAGCGATCCCGTGATGCCCGTCGAGAGTCCGACGGTCGCGAAGGCCGAGACCACCTCGAAGAAGATCGCGTCGAGGGCCAGGTCGGTCAGCACCGACAGCAGGAGCGTCGCCGCGGAGATGGTGCCGACGGCCAGTAGCGCGACGGTCAGGGCCTGGCGCACGGTCCGCTCGGCGATCCGGCGGCCGTGGGCAGTGACATCGCGCTGGCCCCGGACCTCCGCCCAGATGACCCAGAAGAGGAGCAGGAACGTGGTGACCTTGATGCCGCCCGCCGTGCCGGCCGAGCCGCCGCCGATGAACATCAGCAGGCAGGTGACCAGGAGCGTGCTGTCCTCGACCTGGCCGTAGTCGATCGCGTTGAAGCCGGCGGTCCGCGGCATGACGGAGTGGAAGAAGCCGGCCAGCAGGCGCCCCGGGGCGTCCAGCGCGCCCAGCGTGCTCGGGTTGTCCCACTCGCCCACGGTGACGAGCACCGTGCCCACGAACAGGAGCACGACCGTCGCCCACACCGTCATGGTGCTGTGCATGCTCCACTGCCGCCACCGGGTGCGGTGCCGGAAGAGCTCCAGCCACACCGGGAAGCCGAGCCCGCCGGCGATCACGGCGAAGGCGATCGGCAGGCACACCCAGGGGTCGTCGACGAACCCGACGAGGCTGTCGCTGTAGAGCGCGAAGCCGGCGTTGTTGAAGGCAGAGACGGCGTGGAAGACGCCGAGGTACGACGCCCGCCCCCACGACTCGTCGTAGGCCAGCGCGAGGCGCAGGACCAGCGCCGTGGCGACCGCGGCCTCGATCGCCACGGTGATGGTCAGCACGCCCTTGAGGACCGAGCGGACCTCGCCCGGTCCGAGCGCCTTGGTCTCCGCCGCCGCCGTGAGGCGGGAGCGCAGACCCAGGCGTCGCCAGACCACCATGGTGAGCAGCGACGCCAGCGTCATGATGCCGAAGCCCCCGACCTGGATCAGCGCGAGGATCACGACCTCGCCGAAGCTCGACCAGTACACCGGGGTGTCGACCGTCGACAGGCCGGTCACGCACACCGCGCTGGTCGCGGTGAACAGCGCCGTCAGCGGGTCCGCGCCGCCGGGGCCGGTGCGGGCAGGCGGGAGCATCAGGAGCGCGGCGCCGACCAGGTCGGCGACGGCGAAGGCGAGCACGACGGCCTGCGCGGGATGGCGGAGCAGCGCCCGGCGGGCGCGCGGCTCGACCCCGGTCGTCCTCGGCACGACGACGAAGCCTACGGCCTGATCTGGCGGGAGTTCGACGGCGGTTGGCGGAATCTCGCTCGTCCCTGTCGGCGCCGGCCGGGAGGCTGGTGCCATGAGCACCGAGCAGGCCGCGATCGAGCCCGACACCAAGGACTGGACGTGGGTCCTCGCCGAGACCTGCCCCGAGTGCGGCTTCGACGCCGCAGCCGTGGACCCTGCGACCCTCGGCGCGGCCGTCCGCGAGAACGCGGCCTTCTGGGGCGACGCCCTCGGTGACCCGCGCGCGGGCGAGCGCCCGGACCCCTCGACCTGGTCGCCGACCGAGTACGGCTGCCACGTACGTGACGTGAACCGCGTCTTCGCCGGCCGGCTCGAGCAGATGCTCACGCAGGACGACCCGCTCTTCGCGAACTGGGACCAGGACGAGACCGCGGTCGCCGACCGGTACGACGAGCAGCGGGCCGCGGACGTCGTACCCGATCTGGTGGCGGCGGCCGAGCTCGCGGCCGGCTGGTACGACCGGGTCGCCGAGGACCAGTGGGACCGGCCCGGGCGGCGCAGCAACGGCAGCGTCTTCACCGTGGAGACCCTCGGGCGCTATCACCTGCACGACCTCGTGCACCACCGCTGGGACGTGCGGTGGCTGGCCGCCCCCTAGGGTTGGCCGGGTGAGGCACACCGAGTTCTGGACGCGCATGGACCACCACCTCGGTGCGGCCTACGCGCGGGTCTGGGCCTCGCAGTTCGTGATGTCCGCACTCGAGGGCCGCACGGCGCAGGAGGCGCTGGACGCCGGCGTGCCGCCCAAGCAGGTCTGGCGCGCGGTCTGCGAGGCCCTGCAGCTCCCGGCGAGCGAGCGGTGACCACGGAGGACAGCCGGGCGCAGCGTCGTACCGTCCGGGTCCTCGTCCTGACCCAGGCCGTCGGCGCCGTCGGCATCACCATCGGCATCGCGACCGCCTCGCTGCTGGCACGCGACCTGTCCGGCTCGGAGACGCTCTCCGGGCTCGCCCAGACCGCGCAGGTCCTCGGCGCGGCCGTGATCTCGTTCCTGCTCGCGCCACTGATGGCCCGCCGCGGACGACGCGCCGGCCTGGTGACGGGCTACCTCGTCGGCGCCGGCGGGGGGCTGCTCGCCGTGGCCTCCGGCGTGGTCGGATCGATGCCGCTGCTGCTGGCGGGCGCCGTGATGCTCGGCGCCGGCACGGCAGCCAACAGCGCCGCGCGGTACGCCGCCACCGACCTCGCCTCCGACGCCACCCGTGCGCGCTCACTCTCGCTGGTGGTGTGGGCGACGACGATCGGCGCCGTCGCCGGACCGAACCTGACCGGTCCGGCCGGTGCGTTCGCCGACGCCGTGGACATCCCGCGGTTGACCGGCCCGTTCGCGCTCGGCGCGGTCGGGATGCTGCTGGCCGCGCTGGTCGTCGGTGTGCTGCTGCGTCCCGACCCGCTCCTGCTCGCGCAGGAGCTGGCTGCCGCCGACGAGCGGGCCGGGCTGCGTCCGGCGGTCGCGTCGAGCGGCACGTCGTCGTGGTCCCGGGCCCTCGGCGCGGTCCGGGAGCGGCCGGTCCTCGGCCATGCCATCGCCGGCCTCGCGCTGACCCACGCCACGATGATCGGTGTCATGGTGATGACGCCGCTGCACATGGAGCACGGCGGCTCGGGGCTCGAGGTGATCGGCGTGGTGATCAGCGTCCACGTCCTCGGCATGTTCGCCTTCTCGCCGCTCGTCGGCCTGCTCGCGGACCGGTTCGGGCGGCCGCCGGTGCTCGGCGCCGGGGGAGCGACCCTGCTCGTCGCGCTGCTGTTGTGCGCGTCGGCCCCCACCGGCATGTCCTGGCAGGTCACCGCCGGACTCTTCCTGCTCGGCCTGGGCTGGTCGCTGTCGATGGTCTCCGCCTCGACGATGGTGGCCGAGCACGCGCCGCTGGAGGCCCGCACCGACGTCCAGGGTGCGTCCGACCTGGTGATGGGCCTGACCGCGGCCGTCGCGGGTGCGCTCGCAGGCGTCATCGTCGGCGTGGCCGACTACCCGGCGCTCGCGCTGGTCAGCCTGCTGCTGGTCGCCGGGGTCCTGGGGTCCGCCCTCCGCGCCGCGCAGCAGGTGGCGACGACACGCCGCGCCGTCTAGCGCGACTTCGAACACGTGTTCGGCTAACGTCTGTCCTACGGCGGCCCCGGGGATCGATCGACATCCACCAGCCGTCCACAGGTACGACGCCGGGACGAGTTGTCCACAACGACGGCACGACTGACCAGGTTGTGTCGGGAGCCCGCCCTAGCGTCGCCGATGTACCTGGCTCACACGACACGAAGGACGGTAGGGACATGGCTGGAGACGACCGGCAGAAGGCGCTCGAGACGGCGCTGCTCAGCATCGAGAAGCAGTACGGCAAGGGTTCGGTCATGCGCCTGGGCGACGACTCGCGCGCCCCCCTGGACGTGATCCCCACCGGATCCATCGCGCTCGACGTGGCCCTCGGCATCGGTGGCCTCCCGCGCGGTCGTGTCGTGGAGATCTACGGCCCGGAGTCCAGCGGAAAGACCACGGTCGCGCTGCACGCCGTGGCCAGCGCGCAGGCCGCGGGCGGCATCGTCGCCTTCATCGACGCCGAGCACGCGCTCGACCCCGACTACGCCAAGGCCCTCGGCGTCGACACTGACGCCCTGCTGGTCTCGCAGCCCGACTCCGGTGAGCAGGCGCTGGAGATCGCGGACATGCTGATCCGCTCCGGCGCGCTCGACCTGATCGTCATCGACTCCGTCGCCGCGCTCGTGCCCCGCGCCGAGATCGAGGGCGAGATGGGTGACAGCCACGTCGGCCTCCAGGCCCGCCTGATGTCGCAGGCCCTGCGGAAGATGACCGGTGCGCTCAACCAGTCCAAGACGACCGCCATCTTCATCAACCAGCTGCGCGAGAAGATCGGCGTCATGTTCGGCTCGCCCGAGACCACGACCGGTGGTCGCGCGCTGAAGTTCTACTCCTCGGTGCGCCTCGACGTGCGCCGCATCGAGACCCTCAAGGACGGCACCGACATGGTCGGCAACCGGACCCGGGTCAAGGTCGTGAAGAACAAGGTGGCCCCGCCGTTCAAGCAGGCCGAGTTCGACATCATGTACGGCAAGGGCATCTCCCGCGAGGGTGGGCTCATCGACGTGGGCGTCGAGGCGGGCCTCGTCCGCAAGGCCGGCGCCTGGTACACCTACGAGGGCGACCAGCTCGGCCAGGGCAAGGAGAACGCCCGCGGCTTCCTCAAGGACAACCCCGACCTGGCCAACGAGCTGGAGAAGAAGATCCTCGAGAAGCTCGGCGTCACCCCGACCGTCGACGGCGACTTCAACGACCTGTCCGACGAGCCCATCGGCGTCGATTCGTTCTGATGGGCCGAGCGTGTCGCCCGATCGAGAGGTGCCGCACGGTCCTCGCTCCGCTTCTGACCGCGGGCACCTCTCGATGCGGCTTCGCCGCGGGGCGCCACGCTGCCGGCCACGCAGTTGACCTGGTTGCAGGGCTGAGGCTGCCTGTCGGCAAGACGAGGGCGTCCGGCCGGGCGCCGCAGGCGCCGGACGGGTGGGCTGCGCGGCGATGTCGGGGTGCCGTCGGCGTGCGCGGCAGGGTCGCGTCGCGCAGCGAGGCGGGCGCCGGCGGCGGGCGCCCCGCTCCGAGCCGCGCGGCCCGGCCCGGGAGGCGCCGGAGGCGCCTGGCCGGACCCCGCGCCTGAGCACCACGAGGAGCACGAGGAGCACGTGTGATGAGACAGGCAGCAGGGCCCCCGTCCGGCCGGGCGCCGCAGGCGCCGGACGGGTGGGCTGCGCGGCGATGTCGGGGTGCCGTCGGCGAGCGCGGCAGGGTTGCGTGACGCCATGAGGCAGGCGCCGGCGGCGGGGTCCCCGCTCCGAGCCGCGCGGCCCGGCCCGGGAGGCGCCGGAGGTGCCCGGCCGGCCCCCGCCCCTGAGCACCACGAGCACCACGAGGAGTACGAGGAGCACGTGTGAGGAGACAGGCAGCAGAGCCCCCCGCCGACCGGCCGGGGGAGGACGCCGACCCCGAGTCGGTCGCGCGCAAGATCCTGCTCGACCAGCTCAGCGTGCAGGCCCGCAGCCGGCACGAGCTGGAGGAGCGGCTGGCCCGCCGTGACGTCCCCGAGGAGGTCGCGTGCCGGCTGCTCGACCGGTTCGAGGAGGTCGGGCTGGTCGACGACGAGGCGTTCGCCCGTTCCTGGGTGGACAGCCGCCAGCGCACCCGCGGCCTGGGCCGGACCGCGCTCGCGGCCGAGCTCCGGCGCAAGGGCATCGCCGACGAGACGGCGAAGACGGTCCTCGCCGAGGTCGACCCGGGCGAGGAGGAGGCGGCCGCGCGGGTGCTGGTCCAGCGCAAGCTCCGCAGCATGCGCGGCGTCGACGGGCAGGTCGCCGCGCGGCGTCTGGTCGGGATGCTGGCCCGCAAGGGCTACTCCTCCGGGCTGGCCTACGCCGTCGTCCGACAGGAGCTGGCCCTGCTGGACGACAGCGACTGCTGACGGGCGCGGACCGGTGACGCACAATGTGCCCGTGACCTCCGACGCCACCCCTGCCCCCGAACGCGAAGTCCTGACCTACGAGCTGTTCGGCACTGCGGTCCGCGATCTCGCCCAGCAGGTCGTCGACGACGGCTTCGAGCCCGACATCGTCCTCGCGATCGCGCGCGGCGGCCTCGGCCTCGCGATGGGCCTGGGCTACGCGCTGGACGTGAAGAACCTCTCCGCGGTGAACGTGGAGTTCTACACCGGCGTCAACGAGCGCCTCGATGTGCCGATGATGCTCCCGCCCACACCGGCCGCCATCGACCTGACCGGCATGAAGGTGCTCATCGCCGACGACGTCGCCGACACCGGCAAGACGCTCGAGGTGGTCCGCGACTTCTTCGCCGACCACGTCGCCGAGGCCCGGACCGCGGTGATCTACGAGAAGCCGTGGACGGTCATCCACGCGGAGTACGTCTGGCGTCGTACCGATGCGTGGATCGACTTCCCGTGGTCCTCCACCCCGCCGCTGGTCGACCGCCGGGGCGGGCTCGCCCACTAGGCCCGGGCACTAGGGTTCCCGCATGGCTGCGTTCCCGGTCTCGGACCTGACCTCCCACCTGCGCGTCGCCCCCGGACCGGTCGACCTGTCGGCCATCGAGACCGACGCGGCACCGGGCTTCGACGGTGACAAGGCCGACGGGGAGAAGGCGCTGCAGGCGCTCGCGCCCGAGCTCGCGGAGCTCCAGGAGCGGTTGTTCGCCGACGGTACGGCGGACGGGCGCCGCTCGATCCTGCTCGTGCTGCAGGGCATGGACACCTCCGGCAAGGGCGGGACGCTCCGCTCGACCGTCGGGCTGATGGACCCGCAGGGGGTGCGGATCACGTCGTTCAAGGCGCCCACCGAGGAGGAGCGCAGGCACGACTTCCTGTGGCGGATCACCAAGGCCCTGCCCCCCGAGGGCCTGGTCGGCGTGTTCGACCGGTCCCACTACGAGGACGTCCTGATCGGGCGGGTGCGCGAGCTCGCGTCGCCCGACGAGATCCGCCGGCGCTACCACGCGATCAACGACTGGGAGGCCGACCTGGCCGACCAGGGCACCACGATCATCAAGTGCATGCTGCACATCTCGGCGGCCGAGCAGAGGAAGCGGCTCCTCGCGCGCCTGGACGACCCGACCAAGCACTGGAAGTACAACCCCGGTGACGTCGACGAGCGGGAGCTGTGGCCGGCCTACCAGGAGGCATACGAGCTCGCCATCGAGCGGACCAACACCGACGTCGCACCGTGGCACGTGATCCCGGCCGACAAGAAGTGGTACCGCAACCTCGCCATCGCCACCCTGCTCCTCGACGCGCTGCGCTCCTTCGACCTGTCGTGGCCGGCGGCCGACTTCGACGTCGCGCACGAGAAGCAGCGGCTGCTGGACGAGAAGCCGCTGTGACCGGCGCACGCACGAACGGGCTGCCGCAGGTCCGGGTGACCCGCTACGTCACGCCCCTTCGCGAGGGCGGCAGCCTGCCGGGCGTCGTGGAGGCCGACGACCTCGGAACCTACGTCTGCAAGTTCCGCGGCGCCGGCCAGGGGCCGCGGGTGCTGGTCGCCGAGGTGATCGTCGCCGGCCTCGCCCGCCTGCTCGAGATCCCGACACCCGACCAGGTGGTGCTGGACGTCGACCCCGACCTCGCCCGCTACGAGGCCGACGAGGAGGTCCAGGACCTGCTCAACGCCAGTGCCGGACTCAACCTCGGCATCGACTTCCTGCCCGGCTCCTTCGGCTACGACCCGAGCTCCGAGCCGGACCCCGAGCTCGCCGGGCGGGTGCTCTGGCTCGACGCGTTCACCGCCAACGTCGACCGCAGCTGGCGCAACCCCAACCTGCTCGTGTGGCGCGGGACCCTGCAGGCCATCGACCACGGTGCCTCGCTCTACTTCCACCACTCGTGGTCGGGCGGTCCGGGGGACCCGGAGCGCTTCGCGCGCCAGCCCTACGACACCAGCGAGCACATCCTGCGTGGGTACGCCGAGGAGGCCCGCGCGCAGGACGGGGACCTCGCCGCACGGCTGACCGACCCGGCGCTCGCCGCCGTGCTGGCCGACGTGTGCGACGACTGGCTGGAACCGGTCCCCGGCGCGGAGAGCCCCGAGGCCCTGCGGGAGCGCTACGTGGCCTTCCTCGCCGCGCGTCGCGACGGTGGGCGGCCGTGGCTGCCCGACGTGCTCGCGGAGGCGGGCGCGTGACGTCGTACCAGCCCTACCAGTACGTCACGCTCCGGTGCGTCCCGCGCGTCGAGCGCGAGGAGTTCGTCAACGTGGGCGTGGTCGTGCACTGCCCGGAGGTCGACTTCCTCGGGGTCAGGTCCTCCGTGGACGCCGACCGGATCCGGGCCCTCGACGCGGAGGTCGACATCGCCTCCATCCAGGCCGCGCTGGCGGCGATCGAGCGCGTGTGCCGCGGCGAGGCGCACACTGGCTTCGGTGTCGGTGTTCGCGCGACCGCCTATGGGCGCCGCGAGGCCCGCGACGACGCGAGCACCCGCTTCGGCTTCCTCAAGGCTCCGCGCAGCACGGTCCTGCAGCCGGGCCCGGTCCACGGTGGCGTCACCGCGGACCCGGCCCGGACGCTCGAGCACCTGCTCGAGGCGCTCGTCCTCTGATCAGACGGGGACCAGCTCGACCGCGCCCACGGCATAGCGGGCGAGGATCGTCCGGGCGATCTCCGGGTGGGCGCCCAGCGGCTCGGAGACCGCGACGGCGCCGGCCTCGAGCGCCAGCTCGGAAGCCCGGTCGACGAGGCTGCCGGGCGCAAGGAACAGCGAGGCGACGGCGATGTGCCGACGGCCCTCGGCACGGAAGGCGCGCACCGCCTCGCCGGTGGCCGGCGGCGCGCTGGTCGCGTACGCCGCCGTCACGGGCAGCCGGTGGTGGGTGCCCCAGAGCCGGGCGAGGCGGGCGACTGCCTGGTTGGCCAGCGGGTCGGTGGTGCCGGCGGCCGCCAGCACGAGGGCGTCGAGCTCGCGGACCCGGGCTGCGCGCAGCGCCTCGCGCAGCCGCTCGTCGAGCACCTCGAGGAAGCGGGCCTCGAGACCGAGCACCTCCGTGGCGCGGATCTGCAGGCCGGGGTGGCGGGTGGTCGCCTCGGCGATCATCTCCGGGACGTCGACCTTCGCGTGGAAGGCCT
>CAZAQE010000037.1:0-44416 GCA_964487275.1 uncultured Nocardioides sp.
TGCTGCGGTCGATCGAGCCGAGCGGCGCGTCGAGGCCGAGGCGCTCCTTGCAGAAGACGGGGCTCTCCCACGCGGCGAGCGTCGAGAGCACCTGCGAGGCGAACGCCTCGTGGATCTCGTAGAAGTCGAAGTCCTGCAGCGTCAGGCCGTTGCGCTCGAGCATCCGCGGGACGGCGTACGCGGGGGCCATGAGCAGGCCCTCGGCACCATTGACGAAGTCGACCGCGGCGACCTCGGAGTCGACGAAGTAGGCGAGGACCTCGAGGCCGTGCGCCTCGGCCCACTCGTCGGAGCCGAGCAGGACGGCGGACGCGCCGTCGGTCAGCGGCGTCGAGTTGGCGGCGGTCATCGTGGCCGCCTCGCCCTTGCCGAAGACCGGCTTGAGCTTGGCGAGCTTCTCCAGCGAGGAGTCGGCACGCAGGTTGTTGTCGCGCTCGAGGCCGCGGAAGGGCGTGATCAGGTCGTCCTGCCAGCCCTCGTCGTACGACGCCGCGAGGTTGTGGTGCGAGTTGACGGCCAGCTCGTCCTGGGCCTCGCGGGTGATCTGCCACTCGAGGGCGGTCAGCGCCTGGTGCTCGCCCATGGAGAGCTTGGTGCGCGGCTCGCCGTTGGACGGGATCGCGAGGCCGATGTCGCCGGGGCGGATGGTCGCGAGGATCGCGAGGCGGTCCTTGGCGGTGCGCGCGTTGTTGAGCTGGATCAGCTTCTTGCGCAGCTTCTCGGAGATCGCGATCGGCGCGTCGGACGTGGTGTCCACGCCGCCACCGATGCCGGAGTCGATCTGGCCGAGCTTGATCTTGTTGGCGATGTAGTTGATCGCCTGCAGGCCCGTGCCGCAGGCCTGCTGCAGGTCGACGGCCGCGGTCTCGGGAGCGAGGCGGGTGCTGAGCACCGACTCGCGGACCAGGTTGAAGTCGCGGCTGTGCTTGAGGACCGCGCCGCCGGCGACCTCACCGAGGCGTTCACCCTCCAGCCCGTAGCGCGCCACGAGGCCGTCAAGTGCAGCGGTCAGCATCTCCTGGTTGGAGGCGGTGGCGTACGCACCGTTGGAGCGCGCGAACGGGATGCGGTTACCGCCGAGTACGGCGGCGCGGCGAACAGTCTCAGTCATGGAGCAATCCTCACTCAGCGTGGCCCTCGGGAGAACCCTTTGAGGGCGAGATCACGAAATGTGGACTCAGAGTTACACATCTAGTTACATGGTGCACATGACTGACAAGTACCAGGGCTTCGTGAGCTCACCGATCGGCAAGCTCCTCGTCAAGAACCTCGGACTGCCGAACCCGACCAAGCTGGACCGCTACAAGGCCGGCGACCCGCTGGTCAACGGCACCGTCCTCGTCGGTGGCCGCGGCCGCCTCGCCGAGTCCCTGCCCGGTCTGCTCGACGTGCTCGGGATCGCCTCGGTCGGCGCCCAGGCCGAGGGCGAGAAGTACAAGGGCCTCGTCTTCGACGCGACCGGCATCAGCACGGTCGAGGAGCTGGTCGAGCTCCAGGCGTTCTTCACCCCGGTGCTGCGCAGCCTCAAGAGCTGCGCCCGGGTCGTCGTCATCGGTACGCCGCCGGCACTCGTCGAGGGCAGCGAGCAGATCGCCCAGCGCGCGCTCGAGGGCTTCACCCGCAGCCTCGGCAAGGAGATCGGCAAGGGCGGCACCGTCCAGCTGGTCTACGTCGCCGAGGGCTACGAGGACTCGGTCCTCTCCACGCTCGGCTTCCTGCTGAGCCCCAAGTCGGCGTACGTCTCGGGCCAGGTCGTCCGGATCGGCGCGCACGACGAGAAGCACGGCGCGGCCCTCGCGGACTGGACCGCCCCGCTGGCGGGCAAGGTCGCCTTCGTCACCGGCGCCAGCCGCGGCATCGGCGAGGAGATCGCCCGCGTGCTGCACCGCGACGGCGCGAAGGTCGTCGGCCTCGACGTCCCGCAGGCCGCCGACGACCTGGTCAAGGTCATGAACGAGCTCGAGGGCGACTGGCTCACCCTCGACATCACCGCCCCCGACGCGCCGCAGCGCATCGCGCACCACCTCAAGGAGAAGCACGGCGGCGTCGACATCGTCGTGCACAACGCGGGGGTGACGATGGACAAGAAGCTGGCGAACCAGACGCCGGAGCGCTTCGGCAAGGTGCTGCAGATCAACCTCGAGGCGCCGGAGCGGATCACCGCCGAGCTGCTCGAGCAGGGCGTCATCAACGCCAACGGCCGCATCATCGGCGTCGCCTCGATCGCGGGCATCGCGGGCAACCTCGGCCAGACCAGCTACGCCGCCTCCAAGGCCGGCGTCATCGGCTTCGTCGACTCGCTGAGCGAGAAGCTCGAGGACGGCATCACGATCAACGCCGTCGCGCCCGGCTTCATCATCACCCAGATGACCGCGGCCGTCCCGTTCGCCACCCGCGAGGTCGGCCAGCGGCTCAACGCGATGTCGCAGGGCGGCCTGCCGGTCGACGTCGCCGAGACGATCGCCTGGTACGCCTCCCCCGCCTCGACCGCCGTCAACGGCAACGTGGTGCGGGTCTGCGGCCAGATGATGCTGGGTGCCTGAGATGGCGCTCCCCGTGATGCTCAAGGCCGCGCTGCCCGCGGTGCCCGGCGTGAACCAGCTGCCGGGCATCAAGAAGACCGGCGGCGCCCTCCCGGACCTGGTCCTCGAGCGCAACGACGTCGTGGTCGAGCGTTCCGCCGTCGACCGGTACGCCGCCGTGTGCGGGTTCCCGACCCGCGACGTCGCCCCGGTCCCCTACCTCCACATGCTGGCGTTCCCGCTCCACATGCAGCTGATGACCGACGCGGCGTTCCCTTTCCCGGCCATCGGCTCGGTGCACCTGGAGAACACCATCGTCCAGCACCGGCCGGTCGCCATCGGCGAGACCGTGTCGCTCAAGCTCGTGGCCGACAACCTGCGCGCCAGCACCAAGGGCCGTGCGTGGGACATGAACGTCACCGGCACCGTGGGCGAGGAGGTCGTGTGGGAGTCCGTGTCGACGTACCTGCGCGTCGGCAAGGGTGACAAGGAGAACGGCGACCCGGGCATGTCCCTGGCATCGGTGGTCGCCAAGGGCCCGGTCTGGTCGTTGCCCGACAACCTCGGCCGTACCTACGGTGCCGTGTCCGGTGACCGGAACCCGATCCACCTCTACCCGCTGACGGCGAAGGCGCTGGGCTTCCCGCGCCACATCGCCCACGGCATGTGGAGCAAGGCCCGCTGCATCGCGGCGCTGGAGAACCGGCTCCCCGACGCGGTCAAGGTCGAGGTGGCGTTCAAGAAGCCGATCTTCCTGCCCGGCAAGGCGCAGTTCGGTGCCGAGAAGACGGCCACCGGCTACGACTTCACGCTGGTCAACCCGAAGAGCGGCGCGCCGCACCTGCTGGGCCGGACCACCGCCCTCTGACCTACCGGTCACCCGCCTGGTGCAGGCGCGGCGTCACCTGCCGCGCCTGCTCCTCGGGCATCGCCTCGTAGTGGGCGAACGTGCGGGTGAAGGTGCCCGCACCCCGGGTCGCCGCCCGGAGGTCGATCGCGTACCGGACCAGCTCACGCTGCGGGACGTGCGCGTGCACGAGGGTCCGGCGGCCGTCGGCGTTCTCGTTGCCGAGCAGCCGGGCCCGCCGGGCTGAGAGGTCGCTCATCACCGGGCCGACGAGGTCGTCCGGCACGAGCACCCGTACGTCGTCGTACGGCTCCAGCATCGCGATGCCCGCGCCCTCGGCCGCCTCGCGCAGCGCCTGGGCGCCCGCGCTCTGAAAGGCCATGTCGGAGGAGTCCACGCTGTGGGCCTTGCCGTCGGTCAGGGTGACCCGCACGTCGACCACGGGGTAGCCGTTGCGGAGGCCGCGCTCGAGCTGGGCGCGCACTCCCTTCTCGACGCTGGGGATGTAGCTGCGCGGCACGGCTCCGCCGACGACCCTGTCCAGGAACTCGACGCCGCTGCCCTCCGGGAGCGGCTCGACCTCGATGTCGCAGATCGCGTACTGCCCGTGCCCACCGGACTGCTTCACGTGCCGCCCGTGCCCGCGACCCGGTGCCGCGAAGCACTCCCGCAGCGGCACCAGCAGCTCGCGCTGCTCGACCGCCACGCCGTGTCGCTCGGAGAGCCGCTCCAGCACCACGTCGGCGTGCGCCTCCCCCATCACCCACAGCACGAGCTGGCCGGTCACGGCGTTGTGCTCGACCCGCAGGCTCGGGTCCTCCGCCGCCAGACGACCCAGCGCCTGCGAGAGCTTGTCCTCGTCGGACCGCGTGGCCGCCTCGATCGCCACGGGGAGCAGCGGGTCGGGCATCGACCAGGGCTTGAGCACCAGCGGCCGGTCGACGGCGGAGAGGGTGTCTCCCGTCTCGGCGCGCGACAGCCGCGCCACCGTGCCGAGGTCGCCCGCCACCACGCGAGCCGCCGGCACCTGGGCGGCCCCGAAGGGGTGTCCGAGCGCGCCGATCCGCTCGTCCTCGTCGTGGTCCTCGTGGCCGGCGTCCGCGGAGAAGAACGAGGAGAAGTGGCCCGACACGTGCACCGGCGAGTCGGGGTCGAGGGTGCCGGAGAACACCCGGACCAGGCTGATCCGTCCGACGTACGGGTCGTTCGCGGTCTTGACCACCTCGGCGACCAGCGGCGCGGCGGGATCGCAGGACACCATACCCACGGCGGCTCCGGCCGGGGTGAAGACCGCGGGCGAAGCGTGCTCCTGGGGTGACGGGAAGCCGTCGACGCAGAGGTCGAGCAGCTCGGTGAGCCCGACGCCGCTGGCCCCGCACACCGGGATGACGGGGTGGAAGCTCGCCCGCGCGACGGCCGTCTCGAGGTCCTTGACGAGGACGCCCGCGTCGATCTCCTCACCACCGACGTAGCGGTCCATCAGGTCCTCGTCCTCGGACTCCTCGATGATCGCCTCGATCAGCTCACCGCGACGCGGGTCGTCCCCGCCGTCCCCGGAGACCAGGCTGATCAGCCCGTCCGGGCCGACGAGGTGGACGGGCAGCACCTTGCCGTCGAGCGCGACCCGGGCCCGGGCGACCACCCCCTCCACGTCGGCACGCGGGTGGTCGAGCCTGGACACCACGACCGCGCGTGGCATCTCGACCGCCGCACACTCGCGCCACAGGGTCCGCGTCGCCTCGTCGATCTCCTCGTTGGCCGCGATGACGAACAGGGCGCAGTCGGCCGCCCGGAGCCCGGCGCGGAGCTCGCCGACGAAGTCGGCGTAGCCCGGGGTGTCGACCAGGTTGACCTTCACCCCGCGGTGCACCAGCGGGGCGACGGCCAGCGAGATCGACCGGCCGCGGCCCTTCTCGGCGTCCTCGCTGTCGCAGACCGTGGTGCCGTCGGCGGTGTTCCCGGCTCGCGTGATCGCACCGGTGCGCGCGAGGAGCGCCTCGACGAGGGAGGTCTTGCCCGACTGGGACGGTCCGACCAGGACGACGTTGCGGATCCGGTCGGGTCCGGGCGCCGCGAGGTCGTGCTCGCCCCGCCTCTCTGCGTGCTTGTCCGCCATGGACCCACGTAACTCCTGCGGCCCGCGGGAGGCAAGGGGCATTCGCTCACCTGTTGGGGCGAATCAGACCTTCCTGGGCCACGGTCGCGACGAGGGTGCCGTCCTGGGTGAAGACGCGGCCCAGGGCCAGACCGCGGCCGCCGCTCGCCGACGGCGACCACTGGTCGTAGAGCCACCACTCGTCGGCCCGGAACGGCCGGTGGAACCAGATGGTGTGGTCGAGCGAGGCCATCTGCACCTTCTGCGGCCCGTGCTCCGGGTGCGCTGCGAGCGTGGCGCCGAGGAGCGACACGTCGCTCGCATAGGTGAAGGTCGCCAGGTGCTCCATCGGGTCGTCGCTGAGGCGGCCGTCGACGCGGATCCACACCTGCGCCTTCGCCGGGTGCATCGGGTCGGGGTCCAGCCCGTACGCCGAGCTGCCGAGCCAGCGCACGTCGAGGGCCGCCCACTCCTTGCTGAGCCCGTCGTCGGTGCCGCGCTCGGCCATCAGCTGCATCAGGTCGAGCCCGTCCTCTGGCGCCTTGACCTCGGGCATGACGTCCTCGTGCTCCAGGCCCTCCTCGGCGCGCTGGAAGTTGAGCGACTGGTAGTAGATCGGCCGGCCGTGCTGTCGGGCCAGGACCCGCCGGGTCGCGAACGACTTGCCGTCACGGATCCGCTCGACGTCGTAGATGATCGGGACGTTGTAGTCGCCGGGCAGCAGGAAGTAGGAGTGCAGCGAGTGCACGTGGAAGCCCTCGTCGACCGTGCGGGACGCGGCGATCAGGGCCTGTGCGGCGACCTGGCCGCCGTACACGCGCTGACGGATCGTCTCCGGCTGCTGGCCGCGGAACAGGTCGGTGTCGAGCTGCTCCAGGTCGAGGAGCGCGACGAGCTTCTGCGTCGCCTCCCCCATCACCCGTCCGGTGCTGTCGTTCACGCCGGTCCTCCGGTCTCGTCGGGGCCCTCGAGCCCGGCCAGGAACTGCTCGAACTGCCGGCCGATCTCCTCGCCGGTCGGCAGGGGCTCGTCCTCCGCGAGGAGGCTGCTGCCCTCGGCCTCCGCGCGCGCGAAGGTGTCGTACTGCTGCTCGAGCGCGGTCACGACCTCCTGCACCTCGTCGTTGGCCGACAGGTAGCGGGCGATCTCCTCCTCGCGCTCCTCGGCGAGCTCGCCGAGCTCGGTGAGGTCGACCGTGAGGCGCGCGGCGAGCTCGACCTGCTCCAGCAGGCCCTTCGCGGCGCGTGGGTAGTCGAGCTGCGCGAGGTAGTGGGGCACGTGCGCGACGAACCCCTGCGCGTCGTGCCCCCACTCGCCGAGACGGACCTCGAGCAACGCCTGGGCGCTGCTCGGGACCCGCAGCTCTCCCCGCCACGGACTGGTGCCCGTCAGCAGGTCCGCGTTGTTGGCGTGGTGCGTGATCGCGATCGGCCGCGTGTGCGGCACCGCCATCGGCACCGAGCCGACCGACACCACGAGCGTCACGCCGAACCGCTCCACGACCTCCAGCACGGCCCGGCAGAACGCCTCCCAGCGGATGTCGGGCTCCGGCCCGTGCAGGAGGAGGTACGGCGTGCCGCCCGCGTCGTGCAGCAGCCGTACGACGAGCCGCGGGGCCTCGTAGCCCTCGTAGTGGTCGCGCGCGAAGGTCATCGGGGGACGTCGCGCGCGGTAGTCGTGGAGCTGGTCGACGTCGAAGGTCGCGACGACGACACCGCCGCCGTCGGGCGAGGACGCCCCGGTGCGGACCAGGTGCCGGCAGGCGAGGGCTCCGGCGTTGCCGGCATCGAGGAATCCGTCCAGCGCGACGACCATCGGCAGGCCCTCGACCTCGGCCAGCTCGGGCACCTCGTCGACGATGTGGACGAGGCGGGTCGGCGAAGTCACGTGCCAAGACTATTCCCCGGAGGTTCCCGCGGTCCGGCCGAGGGCCGCCTACCCCGTCGGGTCGGCCCCGTAGGTGGTCGTCATCAGGGCGACCCCGCGCTGCGCGAGCTGGGGGCCGCTGAGGCCGAGCACGTCCGACAGCACCTGCTCCTGGTCGGCGCCGCCGGCGAGGCGGTCGAGCAGCGCCAGCAGGACCTCCTCGCCGTAGGTGGACGCGACGTACTCGCAGACCCACCAGGACACGGCGTACCAGGCCTCGGCGTCGCTGCCGGCGAACTCCGCCTCGCCGGGCAGGTCGGTGACCGTCTCGCCGATGTCGAGCGCCCGGGCAGGGAGTCGCCGACTGCCCGGCGCCATCGGCCGGACGGAGACGTACTCGGCGATGCCCTCGTTGATCCACAGCGGGGCGCCCCGGCCGCGGGCGCCGAGCAGCGCATGGGTCAGCTCGTGGCGCACCAGCCGGCCCACCACCACCTCGGGCTCGTCGAGCACCCGCGGGTTCACGAAGATCCGGTACGACGCCACGCCCCTGCCCGGCGCCAGGGAGTCCACCGGCACGGCGATCGTCAGGCCGTCGGCGCGGTCGGGGTCGCCGACCGTCTGCCCGGCGAGCCCGTCGAGGAAGGTCGGGTCCTGCAGGGAGTAGACGACGACGCCGCTGACGGCGCCGTCGCCGGAACCGACCACGGCCCGCACGTCGGAGCGGCCGGCACTCGCGGCGGCCATCACCTCGGCGGCGTCGTCGTCGGTCCAGTCGTCGAAGATCCCGAGCACGCCGGGCGCCTCCTCGACGTGGATCGGTCCGAGGTCCCACGGCTGGGCGTTGCCCGGGTGCTGCTCCTCCCAGCCGTAGTCGGTGGTGGAGCCGACGAGCAGCCGCGAGCCGTCCTCGGTGGGGACGAAGCGGTAGCGGTCACGCGTCTGGACCGCCGCGGCGTCGAACCCGTCGAGGCGCAGGGCGACCACCACCTCGGCCCAGTACTCGGTCGTGCCGTCGGGGTCGGTGCCCTCGAGCGGGGTGATGGTGTCCTCGATGACGCGGATCCGCAGCCGACCGACCGGCAGCTGGGCGAGGTTGTCGAAGTAGGTCTGCTCGCTGTCGAGCAGGCCGGCGTCGGTGCGGTCGAGCGTGCGGCGGAAACGGCTGATGTCGTCGGTGGCGAGCGCGACGGCACGCTGGTTGAGGGCGCGCTGCATCAGGGTCGCGACGTCGTCGTACCCGCCGCCGGAGTAGGTCGGCGGCGGCAGGTCGTCCGAGCAGGCCACGAGCGGCAGGAGGGCCGCGCAGGCCAGCGCGACGGCGATCTGCCTCAGCTCACCGACTCCCGTCGACATCGAGGAGCGCGCGGTCGGTCGGTGCCGGCTCCGCGGTGATGTCGTGGACCGCCTGGAGGGCGATGGCCGCCGGCGACAGCCCGATCTGCTCGAGGATCGCCGCACGCTTGGCGTGGTCGAGGAACTCCTGCGGGATGCCGTGGAGCCGCACCGGCGTGTGGATGCCGGCCTCGGCCAGGGACTGGAGCAGGACGGCGCCCACTCCCCCGACGACGCCGTTGTCCTCGATGGTCACCACGCGCCGGTGGTTGCGCGCGAGCTCGAGCAGCGCCGGGTCGACCGGCTTGACCCAGCGCGGGTCGACGACGGTCACGCCGATGCCCTGGTCGCGCAGCCGCGCGGCGACGTCGACCGCGATCGGGGCCATCGCGCCCACGGACACGACCAGCACGTCGCGGTCGCCCTCGCGCACGAGCACGTCGCATCCGCCGGCCCTGCCGACCGCCTCGACGTCCTCGGGCGGCGGGCCCTTCGGGAAGCGGACGACGGTGGGGGCGTCGGAGACCTCGACGGCCTCGTCGAGCAGCTCGCGCATCCGGGAGACGTCGCGGGGCGCGGCCAGGCGCAGGCCGGGCACGACCTGGAGGATCGACATGTCCCACATGCCGTTGTGGCTGGCGCCGTCGTCACCGGTGACGCCGGAGCGGTCGAGCACGAAGGTCACGCCGCACCTGTGCAGCGCAACGTCCATGAGGACCTGGTCGAAGGCGCGGTTGA
Source organism: uncultured Nocardioides sp. (assembly GCA_964487275.1). Classification (GTDB taxonomy): domain Bacteria; phylum Actinomycetota; class Actinomycetes; order Propionibacteriales; family Nocardioidaceae; genus Nocardioides. The sequence goes on from CAZAQE010000037.1 coordinate 9,404, forward strand.
GGAAGGTCGCGTAGACGGCGAAGACGGGGTGCAGGCCGCCGAGGGCGAGGCCGGCGGCCGACGTGGCGGCGTGCTGCTCGGCGATGCCGACGTCGAAGGTGCGCTCGGGGAAGCGGGCCTGGAACTTGTCGAGGCCGACCGGGTGCATCATCGCCGCGGTGATGCCGACGACGTCGGGACGCCGCTCGCCGATCTGCACGATGTGCTCGGCGAAGTGGTCGGTCCAGATCAGGCCCTTCGGCTTCTCGGCGCCGGTCTGGACGTCGAACGGTCCCGGGGCGTGGAACTGGTCGGCCTCGTGGCGCTCGGCCGGGTCGTAGCCGAAGCCCTTGCGGGTGATGGCGTGGACGATGACCGGCCCGCCGAAGCGCTTGGCCAGGGTGAGCGCCTGCTCCATGGCGCCGCGGTCGTGGCCGTCGACCGGGCCGACGTACTTCAGGCCGAGGTCCTCGAAGAGGCCCTGCGGGGCAAGGGCGTCCTTGAGCCCCTTCTTCATCGCGTGGAGGGCGTCGTACGCCGCAGCACCGACGCCGGGGACCGCGTTGAGCCGGCGCTTGACGACGTCGAGCACGGTCTCGTAGCGCGGGTTCGTGCGCAGGCTGGTCAGTGCGGTCGCGAGGCCGCCGATCGTCGGCGTGTAGGAGCGGCCGTTGTCGTTGACGACGATCACGAGCCGGCTGTCGTGCTGGATCGCGATGTTGTTGAGGGCCTCCCAGGCCATGCCGCCGGTCAGCGCGCCGTCGCCGATGACCGCCACGGTGTGGCGGTCCTCGCCCCTGATGGCGTAGGCCTTCGCGAGGCCGTCGGCGTAGCTCAGGGCGGTGGAGGCGTGGGAGTTCTCGACGATGTCGTGCTCGGACTCCGCCTGGCTCGGGTAGCCGCTCAGGCCGCCCTCGCGACGCAACGTGGCGAAGTCGGCGGCCCGCCCGGTCACCAGCTTGTGCACGTAGGACTGGTGGCCGGTGTCGAAGACGATCTTGTCGCGTGGCGAGTCGAAGACCCGGTGGATCGCGAGGGTCAGCTCGACGACGCCGAGGTTGGGCCCGAGGTGGCCGGAGTTGGTGGCGACCGTGCGGATCATCAGGTCACGGATCTCGGCCGCCAGCTGAGTCAGCTCGTCCTCGGACAGGCCCCGCAGGTCACGCGGGTGGGCAATCTGGTCGAGGACAGGCATGGAGTCGAGTCTAGTGTCAGGCCGTCAGAGGTCGTAGACGGCGACCGCGGGCTCGTGGAGGCTCCCCATCCACAGCCGGCCGTCGTGCTCCCGCACCCCCGTGACCATGTGGTACGACGCCCCGTGCTCGCCCGGGCGGACGTCGACGTCGTGCACGAGCGTCCCGCGGTCGTCGTAGGCGACCGCACGGACCGTCTCCTTGGGCTTGGGCTGCAGCGCGTCGGGCAGCCACGTCGCGAGCCGGCGCAGCGCCATCGGGCCCTGCTGGAGCCGCTCGACCATCGGGTCGGTCGGGCTGGCGATGCTGACCCAGATCAGGCCGTCGGTGCCGCGGGCGATGTTGTCGGGGTAGCCGGGGAGGTCGGACGCGAGCAGGTCGCGGGTGCCCGCCTGCGGCCCGCTGATCCAGTACCGGACGACGGTGCGGGCCGCGGTCTCGGCGACACAGACGAAGTCCTCCGCTGCCGACAGGGTGACGCCGTTGGCGAAGGCGAGGCCCTCGAGGACGACACTGACGGTGCCGTCGGGCGCGCGCCGCAGCAGCCGGCCGGTGCGGGTGTTGCGGACGAAGTCGTGCTTCCACTTCTCGATGCCGTACTCCTTCGAGGAGTCCGACCACCACAGGGTGCCGTCGGAGGCGATCGCGCCGTTGTTGCAGAACTTCATCGGCAGGCCGGCGACGTCGTCGGTGATCACGTCGACGTGACCCGCCGCGGGGTCGACCCAGAGCAGGCCGCGATGCGCGTCACAGACGAGGAGCCGCCCGTCGGGAGCGAACTCGATGCCCAGCGGCCGACCGCCGGTGTGGGCGACCCGGTCGACCTTTGCGCCGTCGTGCGAGATCCGGAAGATCGCGCCGTCCTCGGTGCCGGTGAACACAGCCCCCTCGTCGGGGCCGGAGGTGGCTACCACGACGTCCTCGGCGCCCTGGCCGGGGACGGTGAAGGCGGAGAACGTCATCGGATCAGCTCCTGGTAGCGGTCGGAGGCGAGGAACGCCGGGAGGATCTTCTCAGCCGCGGTGGTCAACGGCAGCCCGAGCACGGCCTCCGGTGCGACGAAGACGATCTGCCGGCCCTCCCCGAGCACGATGTCGTCGTCGCGGGCGGTCGTCGCGGCTGCGTACACGCGGACGGAGTCGTCGGTGCCGTAGGCGTCGTGGAAGATCGTGAACTCCTGCCACAGCGGGAGACCCGGCGGCGCGACCTCGAGGCCGGTCTCCTCCGTGAGCTCGCGGTACGCCGCATCGTCGGGGTGCTCCCCGTCGTCGACGTGGCCGCCGACGAAGCCCCAGCACTCCGGGTCGATGACCGGGTGCTCGTCGCGCTCCTGGAGCAGGATCCAGCCGCGGGGGTCGACGAGGAGGACCGAGGCGAAGCGCTGGCTCATGCGGACACCCCTGCGTCGTCAGGGTCGCCGGGGCCGCCGAGGTCGTCGAGATCGGCCGGGTCGACGCCACCGTTGCAGGAGGCGTACGGCTCGGGAGCGGTGCTCCCGGCGCCGTACTCGGCGATGAAGAGGGCGATCCGGGGGTCCTCCGGGCCGGTGAGCTCCAGCTGGCGCCCCCAGACGGTGATCACGACCGGTGCCGCCTGGTCCGGGTACGGCGACAGCAGCCCGTTCGCCGGCAGCTGGTCCTCCAGTCGCTCGATCCCGTCGGCGTCGACGTCGTCGGGACGGTAGGTGATCCAGGTCGTCCCGTGCTCGAGGTCGTGGACCGCGTTGACCTCCGGCAACGGCTCGTCGTAGGCCCCGCACTCGATCCAGACCGGGGCGTGGGGACCGCCGACCGCCGGCGCCTGGGCGTAGGAATGGTCCTCGCCGACCTCCAGGTGGGTGGTGGGGAGGTCGTCGTAGGTCGCCACCGCGGCCAGCGTGCCGGTGTCGCCCGACTCCCCGCGGCTGCCGTCCGCGGACCGGTCGTCGGCCTCGTCGTCGCCCGTCAGGAGCAGGGGGACGAGGACGGCCGTCACGACGAGCGCGATCGCCACGACCACCGCGAGCACGACCGGAACGACCCGGCTGCGGTGGGGCGCCGGCGGGAAGGACGCGGGGTACCCGGCCGGCGGGTAGGGCGGCGGAGGTCCGTACGGCGGCGGAGGAGGCGGCGGCTGGGTCACTGCTCCAGCGCCTTCTCCACCCGCTCGACCTTGGCGCTCAGCTCACCGGTGAAGCCCGGGCGGATGTCCGCCTTGAGCACCAGCCCGACGCGGGGAGAGACCGCCGCCACCGCGTCCACGGCCCGCTTGACCACCGCCATCACCTCGTCCCACTCCCCCTCGATGTTGGTGAACATCGCGTTCGTCTCGTTGGGCAGCCCGGACTCGCGGACCACCCGGACGGCGGCTGCGACCGCCTCCGACACCCCGCCGGTGTCGTCGGCGGTCGAGGGGCTGATGCTGAAGGCGACGAGCATGGCCCCACCGTAGCCAGCGACGCTCAGTCGTCGGGCGCCCAGGCGTCCAGCAGGTCCCGGAAGCCGGCCTCCGCCGCGGCCCGCAGCTGCGGCGTGGGCGGCGACGACCGGTCCGGCTCGGCCGCGAAGACCGCCAGCACCCAGCGCGCGACCGCCGGCGGCACGGACGCGCTACCGAGCTCGCGGGTGCGCGCCTTGAGCGCACGCAGGGTCTCGATCTCGGCCCGTACGTCGTCCGGGACGTCTGCCTGCGCCAACAGCTCGTCGAGGTTCATCGGTGGCACACCGTCGTTCTCGTCGAGCCAGCGCAGCGTCACGGCAGGACGGATCGCGTAGAACACCTTCTTCAGCCGCACCTCGCCGGCGTCGTCGTGCGCCCGCGTCCACTGGGCGCGGCCGACGTGCAGGTAGTGCCGGCGGACGCGGGAGGTGTCGCCCACGCGGGCCACGAGGTCGAGCAGGGCGTCGCGGAAGGCCGCGTCGCCGTCGTACACGTGGGGCGAGCGGAGCCACTCGCCGACGGTGGCGTTGCCGGCCGTCGCGAGCCGGACCGCCTTGGCGACGTCCCAGCCGTTGACGTCGAGCAGGCCCTCCAACGGCGTCTCGATCACGTCGCGGGCGGGCCAGAGGGAGGCGTAGGACGCCCGCGGCCGGACGAAGAAGAACCGGCAGTCGTAGTCGCTGTCGGGTGAGGCGAAGCCCCAGGCCCGGCTGCCGCTCTCGATGGCCCACAGGATGCGCACGCCGTGCTCGACGGCGACCGAGGCGAGGCGGGCGTCGATGGCAGCGACCACGGCGGGGTCGAAGTCATCGGGCACGGAACGCATGGCCGGCACGGTACGGGAGAAGCCGGACGGCCCGCCCCTCCTTTCCAGGAGGGACGGGCCGTCTCGACGAACGGAGGGCTCAGCCGCGCAGCAGGTTGCGCAGGACGTACTGCATGATGCCGCCGTTGCGGTAGTAGTTCGCCTCACCGGGGGTGTCGATCCGGACGACGGCGTCGAACTCGACACCGGTGTCCGTGGTGACCTTCACCGTCGACGGCGTGGTGCCGTCGTTGAGCTCGGTGATGCCGGCGATCGAGAAGGTCTCCTCGCCGGTCAGGCCGAGCGACTCGGCGTTCTGGCCCTCGGGGTACTGCAGCGGGATGACGCCCATGCCGATGAGGTTGGAGCGGTGGATGCGCTCGTAGCTCTCGGCGATGACCGCCTTGACGCCCAGCAGCGAGGTGCCCTTGGCCGCCCAGTCGCGCGACGAGCCGGAGCCGTACTCCTTGCCGGCCAGGACGACCAGCGGGATGCCGGCGGCCTGGTAGTTGACCGAGGCGTCGTACACCGTGGTGACGGGGCCGTCCGCGACGGTGAAGTCCCGGGTGAAGCCGCCCTCGGTGCCCGGCGCGATCTGGTTGCGCAGGCGGATGTTGGCGAACGTGCCGCGGATCATGACCTCGTGGTTGCCACGGCGCGAGCCATAGGAGTTGAAGTCGCGCGGGGCGACGCCGTTCTCCGTGAGGTACTTGCCCGCGGGCGAGTCGGCCTTGATCGAACCGGCCGGCGAGATGTGGTCGGTGGTGACCGAGTCGCCGAGCTTGAGCAGGACGCGGGCGCCGTCGATGTCGGTGACCGGGGCCGGCTCGTCGGGCATGCCGTCGAAGTACGGCGCCTTGCGGACGTAGGTCGACGTCTCGTCCCACGTGAAGGTGTTGCCCTCCGGGGTGGGCAGCGAGCGCCAGCGCTCGTCACCCTTGAAGACGTCGGCGTAGGAGTCGGCGAACATCTGGGAGTTGATCGCGCCGGCGATGGTCTCCTCGACCTCGGCCGGGGTCGGCCAGATGTCGGCGAGGAACACGTCGTTGCCGTCGGCGTCCTTGCCCAGCGGGTCGTTGAACAGGTCGACGTCCATCGAGCCGGCGAGCGCGTAGGCGACGACCAGCGGCGGGGACGCCAGGTAGTTCATCTTGATGTCGGGGCTGATCCGGCCCTCGAAGTTGCGGTTGCCGGAGAGCACCGAGACGACGGCGAGGTCGTTCTCGTTGACCGCGGCGGAGACCTCGGGGATGAGCGGACCGGAGTTGCCGATGCAGGTGACGCAGCCGTAGCCGACCAGGTTGAAGCCCAGCTTGTCGAGGTACGGCGTCAGGCCGGCCTTGTCGTAGTAGTCGGACACGACCTGCGAGCCGGGCGCGAGGGTGGTCTTGACCCACGGCTTGCGGGTCAGGCCCTTCTCGACGGCCTTCTTGGCGAGCAGCGCGGCGCCGATCATGACCGACGGGTTGGAGGTGTTGGTGCAGGACGTGATCGAGGCGATCGTCACCGCACCGTGGTCCAGCGTGAAGGTCGTGCCGTCCTCGAGGGTGACCTCGACCGGGGTGGAGGCCCGGCCGCCGTCGGTCGCGGCCGCGGAGAGGTGGGCGTTGGGGGCGTCCTCCCCGTTGGACTGCGCCGGGTCGTGCGAGGGGGCGTCCGAGCCGGGGAAGGACTCCTCGACGGCCTCGTCGTAGCCCTTGGTCTCCTGCACCTCGCCGGCGTAGTCGACCAGCGCGGTGCGGAAGGACTCCTTGGCCTCGGAGACCAGGACGCGATCCTGCGGGCGCTTCGGGCCGGCGATCGACGGCACGACCGTGGAGAGGTCGAGCTCGAGCTTCTCTGAGTAGCGCGGCTCGGCGGCCGGGTCGAGCCAGAGGCCCTGCTCCTTGGCGTACTTCTCGACGAGCGCGATCTGCTCCTCGGAGCGACCGGTCAGGCGCAGGTAGGTGGTGGTCTCCTCGTCGATCGGGAAGACCGCGATCGTGGAGCCGAACTCCGGCGACATGTTGCCGATCGTGGCGCGGTTGGCCAGCGGCAGCGCCGAGACGCCCGGGCCGTAGAACTCGACGAACTTGCCGACGACGCCGTGCTTGCGGACCATCTCGGTGATGGTGAGGACCAGGTCGGTTGCGGTCGAGCCGGCCGGCAGCTCGCCGGACAGCTTGAAGCCGACGACGCGCGGGATCAGCATGGAGACCGGCTGGCCGAGCATCGCGGCCTCGGCCTCGATGCCGCCGACGCCCCAGCCGACGACGCCGATGCCGTTGACCATGGTGGTGTGCGAGTCGGTGCCGACGCAGGTGTCGGGGTAGGCCAGCAGCTCGCCGTCGACCTCACGGGTGAAGACCGTGCGGGCGAGGTGCTCGATGTTGACCTGGTGGACGATGCCGGTGCCCGGCGGGACGACCTTGAAGTCGTCGAAGGCGCCCTGGCCCCAGCGCAGGAACTGGTAGCGCTCGCGGTTGCGCTCGTACTCGATCTCGACGTTGCGCGCGAAGGCCTCGGGCGTGCCGAAGACGTCGGCCATGACGGAGTGGTCGATGACCATCTCGGCCGGCGCGAGCGGGTTGATCTTCGTGGCGTCGCCGCCGAGCTCGGCCATCGCCTCGCGCATCGTGGCGAGGTCGACGACGCAGGGGACGCCGGTGAAGTCCTGCATGATCACGCGGGCCGGCGTGAACTGGATCTCCTTGTCGGGCTGGGCGGTCTCGTCCCAGCCGGCGAGGGCCTTGATGTCCTCCGCCGTGATGTCCGCGCCGTCCTCGGTGCGGAGCAGGTTCTCGAGGAGCACCTTGAGGGAGAAGGGCAGGCTCTCGACGTCGAGACCCTCGCCCTTGACCGCGTCGAGGCGGAAGATCTCGTAGGACTTGCCGTCCACGTCCAGGGTGCTCTTCGCGCCGAAGCTGTTCTTGCTGGCCATCGCGTCTCCGTCTTCGTCGACTGATCGGTGTCGGATAGGTCTCCACCCCGCATCCTGCCGCCGGGGCCCGGCGTACGGATAGTGAGGCTGACCTAAGTTCTGCAGGACCCGAGGGGCCCGATATCTCTTGATGTCAAGATACACGACCTGAAGGCAGATCACCACGTCCGTCCACGGTCGCGTACGGCGTGTCCTCGGCGAACTGGGTCCGGTAGAGCTCCTCGTAGCGGCCACCGGCCGTGACCAGCTCGGCGTGGGTGCCGCGCTCGACGATCCGTCCGTCCTCGACGACGACGATCAGGTCCGCCGCCCGGATGGTGGAGAGCCGGTGCGCGATCACCAGCGCGGTCCGGCCGCTCAGCGCCTCGGCCAGGGCCGCCTGCACCGCCGCCTCCGAGGTCGAGTCCAGTGACGCGGTCGCCTCGTCGAGGATCACCACCCGCGGCTGCTTGAGCAGCAGGCGGGCGATCGTCAGCCGCTGGCGCTCACCGCCCGAGAGCCGGTAGCCGCGCTCCCCCACGACGGTGTCCAGCCCGTCCGGCAGGGAGCGCACCAAGTCCGCGAGCCGGGCGCGGGTCACGGCGTCCCACAGCTCCTCCTCGCTGGCCCCCGGGCGGGCGAAGAGCAGGTTGCCGCGGATCGAGTCGTGGAAGAGGTGGCCGTCCTGGGTCACCATGCCGACCGCGTCACGGATCGCCGCGGCGCTCAGGTCCCGCACGTCCGTGCCGGCCAGTCGGACGGCGCCCGCGTCGACGTCGTACAGGCGGGAGACGAGCTGGGCGATCGTCGACTTCCCGGCACCGGAGGAGCCGACCAGCGCGACCACCTGGCCCGGCTCGGCCCGCAGTGAGATCCCGTGCAGGACCTCCTCTCCCCCACGCGCGTCGAGCACGGCCACCGACTCGAGCGAGGCCAGCGAGACCTTGTCGGCCGACGGGTACGCGAACCGCACCTCGTCGAGCTCCACCGAGACCGGACCCTCCGGCAGGCCGCGCGCGCCGGGCCGGTCCTTGATCAGCGGCTCGAGGTCGAGCACCTCGAAGACCCGCTCGAAGCTGACCAGCGCGCTCATCACGTCCACGCGGGCGCTGGCCAGCGAGGTCAGCGGCGCGTAGAGCCGGGTCAGCAGCAGGGAGAGGGCGACGACGTCGCCGGCGTCGAGGCTGCCCCGGATCGCGGCGAGCCCGCCGACGCCGTACACGACCGCGACGGCGAGCGCCGAGACCAGGGTGAGCGCGGTGACGAAGGTGGTCTGGACCATCGCGGTGCGGACGCCGATCTGCGCAACCCGTTCGGCGCGGGACGCGAACTCGGCCGACTCCTGCTCGGGACGGCCGAACAGCTTGACCAGGGTGGCGCCGGGCGCCGAGAAGCGCTCGGTCATCTGGTTGCCCATCGCCGCGTTGTGGTCCGCCGCCTCGCGCTGGATGCCGGCGAGGCGACGGCCCATCCGGCGGGCCGGGACGACGAAGACGGGCAGCAGCACGAGCGCGAGCAGGGTCACCTGCCAGGAGATGCCGAGCATGACGACGAGGGTCAGGGTCAGGGTGACGAGGTTGCCCACCACGCCGGAGAGCGTGGTGCTGAACGCGCGCTGCGCGCCGATCACGTCATTGTTGAGCCGGCTCACCAGGGCACCGGTGCGGGTCCGGCTGAAGAACGCCACCGGCATCCGCTGCACGTGGTCGAAGACCGTCGTGCGCAGGTCGAGGATCAGCCCCTCGCCGATGCCGGCGGACAGCCAGCGCGCGAGCAGGCCGAAGGCCGCATCGGCGACGGCGAGCCCGGCGATGGCCAGCGCGAGGATCGTGACCAGTCGCTCCTCGTCGCCGGCCACGATCGCGTTCACCACCCGGCCGGCGATCACCGGCGTGGCCACGGCCAGGGCCGAGGTGACGATGCTGAGCACGACGAAGCCGATGAGCTTGCGGCGGTGCGGGCGGGCGAACTGGAAGATGCGACGGGCGGTCGCCCGGTTGAAGGCGCGCTGCTCCTCGGGCCCGTGCATGCTGCGGTACACCTGGTTCCACGCGATCGACTCCATGCTCATGCGCACGACGGTAGAACCTCAAGTCGGGTTGAGGACAAGCCGGCGGACATCCACCCGAAGAAGAAACCCGTGACGACCTGTCGTATCCGTCGGCGAGCGTTCGTGGAGAGGATGAGAAGCGCCCCACACGACCCCAGGAGGTCCTCATGCGCACCCTGATCTACACCGCCTTCGTCTCCGTCGACGGCGTCGTCCAGGCCCCCGGTCCCGAGCCCGACTACCGCAACGGCGGCTGGACCTTCCAGGACATCGAGTTCCGCGAGGACGTCTACGAGCTCAAGGGCCGCGAGCAGGAGGAGGCCGGCGCGCTCATGCTCGGCCGGGTCAGCTACCAGGCGTTCTCACCGGTGTGGCCGACGATGACCGAGGAGTTCCCGAAGTACAACGCGATGCCCAAGTACGTCGTGTCGACCACCCTCACCGACGACGACCTCGTCGACAACTGGGGCGAGACCACCATCCTGCGCTCGTTCGACGACGTCGCGGCCCTCAAGGAGACGGACGGCGCCCCGATCTCCATCCACGGCTCCGCCAGTCTCGCCCGTGGCCTCGGCGACGCCGGCCTGCTCGACCGCTACCACCTGCTGGTCTTCCCCTGGGTGCTCGGCGCCGGCACGCGGATGTGGAGCGAGACCGACAAGGACCGGCAGAAGCTGGAGCTCGTCGAGTCGGAGGCGTACGCGAACGGCGTGCAGAAGCTCTGCTACTCGGTGGTGCGCTGACCCCGGGCGCTCACTCGGTGCCGAAGGTCACGGTGTAGGCGCCATCGCGGGTGGTGACCTCGAAGAACACCTCACCCGCGGAGCCGGCGAGCATGTCGCCTTGCCCCGTGTCCTCACGGGTCGCCTCGTAACCGGCTGGAAGCGCGGCCTGGAAGGCGTCGAGCACCTCGGCGCCCGTGGCTTCGGTGGCGTAGTCCGCGGTCTCGAGGTTGCCCTCGATCGTGGAGGAGGTCTGGCACAGCGTCGCGTCCACAGGGCTCTCGGGCCAGTCGCTGGGCACGAGGCTGAGCTCGGCCAGGTCGGCCTCGCCGATGGCGACGGGGAAGGCGTCGAGACATTCCGCGGGAACTCCGGAACCTGCCTGGACGTCCTGGAGGTCGGCGGCGTCCGACGCAGCCCGGTCGCCGCTCCCGGCTCCGTCGGACGCGTCGGTGTCCGCGGAGCAGGCGCTCAGGGTGAGCAGGCCCGCCGACACGGCGATGCTGAGCCTGACGGGCAGACGGAGGTTGCGACGAGACATGGTCCTGCTTTCCTGATGGGTCGATGGCGTCTCGGAAAGCATCGGGAACACCCCTTGCGGCTCCCTTGCGCCTCGCTTGCGGGCCACCGGAGGTACGGCGACCACGGTCGCCTCGAAGCGGGTCTCGGCGGTCGGACCGCAGGAGGACCGATCACTTCACCGCAGGTCGGAGCCGGTCTTCCCCAGTAGCGCGACGCACTCGACGTGGTGCGTCATCGGGAACAGGTCGAACGCCCGCAACGAGAGCAGCTGGTAGCCGTGCTCGGCGAAGATCGCCACGTCGCGGGCCAGCGCCCCGGGATCGCACGCGACGTAGGCGACGGCTCGGGGCGAGCGGGCCACGACCTGTTCCACGACGGCCCGCTTCGCGCCGGCGCGGGGCGGGTCCAGCACCACCAGGTCGGCGAAGTCCCACCTGGCGGGGAGGCCGCCGGCCAGCACCTCGCCGACGTCGCCGGGCCGGGCGAACAGGCCCGGGCAGTTCGTCGCGGACAGCGCTGAGGCGGCGGGGTCTCCCTCGACGGCAGCCACCCGGCCGCCGGGGCCCACGGCCTCGAGCAGGAAGCGGCTGAACAGACCGACGCCGGCATAGAGGTCGAGCACCGACTCCCCCGGCTGCGGGCGGAGCGCCTCGAGCACCGCGTCGACCAGCGCGACGGGCGCGCCGGGATGGACCTGCCAGAAGCCTCCGTCGGCGACCTCGAAGGTCCGCCCGTGGACGTCGTACGACGGACCGGCGGGGGCCTCGAGCAGGCACTCCTCGACCGGGACCACCTCGTGCGAGCGGTGCTTGCGCATACCGCGGCCGCCGTCGGGCAGCGGCACGTAGCGCTGGCGGGTCCGCCAGCGCAGGCCGTTCTGGTCCCCCGGCACCGGTTCGACGACCACCTCGACGTCGAGCCGCGCGAGCCGGCGCAACTGCTCGCGGACCACGTCGGCCTTCAGGCGGCGCTGGGCGGCGACGTCGACGTGCTGGAAGTCGCAGCCGCCGCAGAGCCCCGGGCCGGCGTACGGGCAGGGCGCAGCGACCCGGTCGGGCGAGGGCGAGAGCACCTCGACGGCGTCGGCGCGCCAGAAGCGGTCGCCGTCGGTGCCATCGGTGATCTCGAGGACCACCCGCTCACCGGGCAGCGCGTGCCGCACGAAGGCGACCCGCTCCTCACCCTCCGCGCCTGCCGGGACCCGGGCGACGAAGTGGCCGCCGTGGGCGACCGGGCCGACCTCGGCCTCGAAGCGCCGGCCGACCGCCGACGCTCCCCGCGCCTTCCGCGCCCGGGGACGCCGGCCGGACTGGCGGCTCACCGGTTGATCTGCCGGTCGCGGTCGTCGTCGACCCGGCCGCGGCGCAGGTCGCCGGGACGCACGCGGTGCTCCTCGCGCTCCTCGCGCTCGGCGGCGATCTCGGAGGACCGCAGCTGGTAGGGCACCGAGGTGACCATCACGCCGGGCGTGAAGAGGAGGCGACCCTTGAGCCGCAGGGCCGTCTGGTTGTGGAGCAGCTGCTCCCACCACCGACCGACGACGTACTCCGGGATGTAGACGGCGACCACGCCGCGCGGGTTGGCCTGGCGGATGGCCGAGGCGTACTCGACGATCGGGCGCACGACCTCGCGGTACGGCGAGTGGAGCACCTTGAGAGGGATGCCGGTGTTGCGGTCGTCCCACTCCTCCAGCAGCTTCGCCGTCTCCTTCTCGTCGACGGACACGTAGACGCCCTCGAGCGCGTTGGGCCGGGTCGCCTTGGCGAACGCCAGCGCGCGCAGGGTCGGCTTGTGGAGCTTGGAGACGAGCACGATCGCGTGCACGCGGGTCGGCAGCGCCTTGTCGGTCTCGTCGGCGGCCAGCTCCGCGGACACCCGGTCGTAGTGCTTCTTGATCGCCTGCATGAGCAGGAAGAAGAAACCCATCGCGAGGATGGTGATCCAGGCGCCGGCGAGGAACTTCGTGATCAGGACGATCACCAGGACGACGGCCGTGAGACCGAGGCCGAAGGTGTTGATCGCCCGCGCGCGCTGCATGCGGCGGCGCTCGGCGGGGTCCTTCTCGGTGGCCAGGTGGCGCGTCCAGTGCCGGATCATGCCCAGCTGGCTGAGGTTGAAGGACACGAACACGCCGACGATGTAGAGCTGGATCAGCTTGGTGGTCTCGGCGTCGAAGAGGACGATCAGCACGATCGCCATCACCGCGAGGAAGACGATGCCGTTGCTGTAGGCGAGCCGGTCGCCCCGCGAGCCGAGCGCCCGAGGCGCGAAGCCGTCGCGGGCCAGGATCGACCCGAGCACCGGGAAGCCGTTGAACGCCGTGTTGGCAGCGAGGACGAGGATGATCCCGGTCACCGTGACGACGAAGTAGAAGCCGGGCGAGAAGTGGTCGAAGACGCCGTTGGCGATCTGCGAGATCACCGGGTGCTGCTGGTAGCCCTCGGGCACTGCGCCGCCACCGGCGGTCCGCAGCTGGTCCAGCTCGTGGGGGTCGACGTACCGGATCCGCATCTCGTTGGCGAGCAGGATGATGCTCATCAACATGCTCACCGCGATCAGGCCGAGCAGGAGGAGCGTGGTCGCGGCGTTCCTGCTCTTCGGACGCTGGAACGCCGGGACGCCGTTGGAGATCGCCTCGACGCCGGTGAGCGCGGCGCAGCCGGACGAGAAGGCGCGCGCCAGCAGGAAGACGAGCGCGATCTGGGTGAGCGGGCCCTCCCAACCCTCCTCGGGGATGATCGTGAGGTCGGCGCTCTCGGCGTCCGGCAGGCTGCCGCTGAGCAGGCGGAGGAGGCCGTAACCGCACATGCCGAGGATCGCGACCATGAAGAGGTAGGTCGGGACGGCGAAGACCGATCCGGACTCACGGACGCCGCGCAGGTTCATCGCCGTCAGCAGCACCACGGCGATCGTGGCCACGGTCGCCTCGTGCCCGATCAGCGACGGGATCGCCCCGGCGGCGTACTGCGCGGCCGACGAGATCGACACGGCGACCGTCAGCACGTAGTCGACGAGCAACGCGCTCGCGACGGTCACGCCCGCCGTCTTGCCGAGGTTGACCGTCGCGACCTCGTAGTCACCGCCGCCCGAGGGATAGGCGTGGACCGTCTGCCGGTACGACGCCACGACGGTGAACATCACGAGCGCGACGGCGAGGCCGATCTTCCACGACCAGGCGTAGGCGCTGGCCCCGGCGATGCCGAGCATGATGAAGACCTCGTCCGGTGCGTAGGCCACCGACGAGAGCGCGTCGCTGGCGAACACGGGAAGCGCGATCCGCTTGGGGAGCAGCGTCTCCCCCAGCTGAGCGCTGCGAAGCTTGCGCCCGAGCAGGATCCGCTTCGAGACGTCACCGACACCCACGAGCGACAACGGTAGGGCATCGGGGACCAACGACGACGATTCACGGTGCTATAGCGTTCTCTTCGTGCACGTCGTGATCATGGGATGCGGCCGGGTCGGCTCGACCCTGGCGCGCAGCCTCGAGGACCGCAACCACACCGTGTCGATCATCGACACCGAGCCGGACGCCTTCCGGCGGCTCGGTCCGGGCTTCAACGGGGACAAGATCCCCGGCATGGGCTTCGACCAGGAGGTCCTGGAGAAGGCCGGCATCCGGCGTGCCGACGCCTTCGCCGCCGTCTCCAGCGGAGACAACTCCAACATCATCGCCGCGCGTGTCGCCCGGGAGACCTTCGGGATCCAGCAGGTCGTGGCCCGGATCTACGACCCCGGCCGCGCCGAGGTCTACCAGCGGCTCGGCATCACCACGGTCGCCACGGTCAAGTGGACCGCTGACCAGGTACTGCGCCGGATCCTCCCGGCCGGCGCCGAGCCCGACTTCCGCGACCCGTCGGGCACGATCCGGGTCGACCACATTCCTGCCCCCGAGGTGTGGGTCGGCGCGAGCGTCGGCCAGCTCCAGGAGCAGGGCCGGTGCCGGGTCGCGTGGATCGACCGGCTGGGCGAGGGCATGCTGCCCGACCGCGACAGCGTCATCCAGGAGGGCGACATGCTCCACCTGGTGACCCGGGAGCAGACCGCGGAACTCGCCTACGAGGTGCTCGGGCGCGGCCCTGAGCACACCGACTGATCCCAGCAGACCGAGGAGACCACCCAGATGCGTGTCGCCATCGCCGGAGCCGGCGCCGTCGGTCGCTCGATCGCCCGCGAGCTGATCGAGAACGGCCACGAGGTCCTGCTCATCGACAAGTCCCCCAGCTCGATCCGGCCCGAGCGGGTCCCGGACGCCGAGTGGCTGCTGGCCGACTCCTGCGAGCTCTCGTCGCTGGAGGAGGCCCGCCTCGACAAGTGCGACGTGGTCATCGCCGCGACGGGCGACGACAAGGCCAACCTGGTGACCTCGCTGCTCGCCAAGACCGAGTTCGGGGTCCCCCGCACGGTCGGCCGCGTCAACCACCCGAACAACGAGTGGCTGTTCACCGAGGCGTGGGGTGTCGACGTCAACGTCTCGACGCCGCGCATCATGTCGGCCCTGGTCGAGGAGGCGGTGAGCGTCGGTGACCTGGTCCGGTTGTTCACCTTCCGCAAGGGCAACGCCAACCTGGTCGAGATGGTGCTGCCGGCAGACTCCCCCTATGTCGGCAAGGCCTCCGGCCTGATCCCGCTGCCGGAGAACTGCGCGCTGGTCACGATCCTGCGCGACGGCCAGGTCTACGTGCCGGCCCCCGAGCAGCCGGTCGAGTCGGGCGACGAGCTCCTGTTCGTCGTACCGGCGGAGGCCGAGGACGAGCTCGAGCAGCTGCTCGCGCCGGGGTCGCACCCGGCGAAGTAGCGACTCAGGCCGCGTCGGGCTCCTGCTCCAGGGGCGTCGCGTTGCGGGCGAGCAGCCAGATCATCACCGACCACGACGCGATCCGCAGGATCCAGCCGAGCACGGTGCGCAGCCCGAAGATCAGCGTCACCGCGAGGTCCGTGCTGATCGTGCCACTGTCGCCCAGGAGCCAGATCGGTCCCTGCACGAGCACGCCGATCGCACCGGGCAGGAGCATCACCCAGGTCAGGCGGCTGCAGAGCTTCACGATCTGCGGGTTGTCGTGCCAGCCCAGGGGGTCCTCGGCGACGGCGCCGAGCATGAACCCGAGCGCCGGCCAGCGAACGAGGCAGGACGCTCCCAGCACCACCGTGTAGGCGAGGCTGATCAGGATCCCGGGCAGGAAGAAGGCGAGCTTCTGCTCGTCGGCCGTCGCGCCGGAGCTCTCGGCCCACCGGACGAAGAGCCAGCCGATGCCGATGCCGAAGATCGCGTTGAAGACGTACTGGGTCGAGCTGCGCTGGGCCAGTCGAAGGGCCAGGGCGACGCCCGCGACGCCGAGGCTCGCGATCAGCGCCCAGCGCAGGTTGTCCGTCGGCAGCCAGACCGCGGTGAAGACGAAGCCGGGGACCGCGGCCTCGATCATCCCCCGCCTGCCACCGAGGGCTGCGGCCATCTGGTGGCGCACCAGCGCCTCGACCGTGTCGACGCCGATCTCACGCCCGGCGGCAGCCGAGAGCGTGTGCTCCTCGTGCTGGTCCTCGTGTCCCTCCACGCCGCTCACAGCAGCTCGTAGCGGGGGTTGTAGAGGATCCGGGTGGCGTCCTGCGTGCCGATCCGGCCGCTCACCTCGATCGCGCGGCCGGGGCCGATGCCGGCGATGCGGCGGCGGCCGAGCCAGATCACGGTGACCGTGCCGGTGCCGTCGTACAGCTCCGCCTCCAGGGCCGGTACGCCGCCACGGGGACGCAGGGTCACCGTGCGCAGGGTCCCGCGCAGCCGCACCGGGTCGCGGTCGGGCGCGTCACCGATGCAGACGACGCCCTCGCGGGAGAACGTCCTGCGGAGGTCGCGGGCGTCCGCCTCGTCGTTGTTCGCCCACTTGCTGATGGTCCGCCGGAGGCGGCTCTTGGTGCCCATGGAGCCCTCTGCTCAGCTCGCGGGAACGGCCTTCGGCTGCGCGCCGTCGGGCAGCGACAGCGGCAGCTGCTCACCCACCGGCATCGCATGCGCGCCCCGGCGCACGGCCAGCTGCTCGATGGCGGCCTCCCACTCCTGGGCGGCCTCCGGCTCGCGGGCGGGCTCGCCGAGGAAGGTGGCCCGCAGCAGCCAGCGCGGGCCGTTGACGCCGATCACGCGGGAGGTCTGGGTGCCGGTCTGGCCGTCGGGGCGGGTCATCCGCACCTCGCACACCAGCTCGGTGCCGAACCTGCCCTCGCGCTCGGTCGCCGTGCCGCCGCGACGGGCGGCGTCGGCAGCGATCTGGGGGCGGATGTCGCTCCACAGGTCACCGTTGCGGGGAGCGGCGAAGGCACGCAGCTCCAGGGCGCCGGCGTCGGTCGCCAGCAGGACCGCACGGACCGCGCCGGACTTCTCGTCGACCTGGACCCGCAGCTCGCGGTCGGGCAGCGGGGCGACCAGCAGCGAGCCCAGGTCGAGCCGGGCCAGGCCGTCGTCGGGCAGCTCGTCGACGTCGTAGGGGCCGGCGGGTGCGCCGGCACCGGGACTCGTGGGTGCCTCGTCGGTCGTGTCGTCGACCACGGACTCGTCCGTGGCAGCCGGGTCGGCCGCCGCGGCGGCCCCCTTGCGCCGCAACTTCACGTAGCTCTCCTCCTCGGGTTCGTGCGAGCCGGATCGTCAGCGTCCACCGAACCCACCGGTAGAACCGTAGCCGCCGCCCCCACGGACGCTGTCCGGAAGGGTGTCGACCGCGACGAACGCGGCCCGCTCGTAGCGCTGGACCACCAGCTGCGCGATCCGGTCGCCGCGCCGGAGCACGATCTCCTCGGCCGGGTCGTGGTTGATGAGCAGCACCTTGATCTCTCCACGGTAGCCCGCGTCCACGGTGCCCGGGGTGTTCACGATCGACAGCCCGTGACGGGCGGCCAGGCCGGAGCGCGGGTGGATCAGCGCGACGTACCCGTCGGGAAGCGCGATGGCGATCCCGGTCGGCACCAGCGCCCGCTCGCCGGGGGCGAGCGTGACGTCCACGGTGGACACCAGGTCGGCGCCGGCGTCGCCCGGGTGGGCGTAGGCCGGGAGGGGCAGGTCGGGGTCGAGCTGCTGGACGGCGATCTCGAGGTCGTGCGGCACGGGGAGACCCTAGATCACGGCGTCCCGGGTGCGGATGGGATCATCCTCCGCGTGACATCGAGTGCAGCGACCTACAGCGAGCGCCTGCGGGTCCCGCTGCGCTGGTGGGCCCAGGGCACGATGTTCATCGCCACGTTCTGGCTGGCGATGGTGGTAGCGCTCGATGCGACCGCTCCCGTGCTGCCGTGGATCATCACCGGCGTCCTGCTGGCCCTGCTCGCGCTCTTCCTGCGCTCCTACGGCGACGCGCGGCTCGTCGTGGACGACGGCTGGTTCCGCGCGGGGCGCGCCCGGATCGAGGTCGTCCACCTCGGCCCGGCCGAGGCGCTCGACGACGAGGCCACCCGGCACGTGTCCGGCCCGGGCGCCGACGCCCGGGCGTTCCTGGTGCTGCGGCCCTACCTGAAGCAGTCGGTGAAGGTCGAGATCACCGACCCGGCCGACCCGGCGCCGTACTGGCTGGTCAGCTCGCGACACCCCCAGGCGCTCGCGGGGGCGATCAACGCCGCCCGCGGTACCCGGCAGTAGCCGCCTCGCCGGACCGATCTCGCCGGACCGATAGGGTCGGTCCATGGCAAAGGACAGCTCCAAGGTCTGGTCGGCGTTCTCCCTCGTGGCGGCCCTCGGCTCGGCGGCCGTGGCGAAGAAGGCTCTCGACGGCGGCTGGAAGGCCGCGACCGGCAAGCAGCCCCCGGCCAACCCGGCGGACCCGGACGTCGACTTCTGGGAGGCCGTGGCGTGGGCGGCGGCCAGCGGCACCTTCGTGGCGCTGGCGAAGATGCTCGCCCAGCGGCGCGCGGCGGGCTACTACGTCAAGTCGACGGGCGAGCTCCCGCCGCCGCTGCGCAAGGACGCCTGAGCGGCGGTTCGAGGCAGCGCTACGCGCAGTCGAAGCAGATCATCTTCTTGGAGTCAGCGAGCTGGCTCCGGTGGTGCACGAGGAAGCAGCTCATGCAGGTGAACTCGTCGTCCTGCTTGGGCTTCACCTCGACGGCGAGCTCCTCGTGCGAGAGGTCCGCGCCGGGCAGCTCGAACGACTCGGCGGCCTCCGTCTCGTCCTCGTCGACCTTGCCCGAGTTCTTGTCGTGGCGGCGCGCCTTGAGCTCTTCGATGCTCTCCTCGGACTGCTCGTCCTCGTTCTTGCGTGGTGCGTCGTAGTCAGTCGCCATGACGTGTCCTCTCCCCTCCAGTGAGCCACTTCCGGCACGGTTCTGTGTGCGGATCGGCGCGGCAGATTGTGCACCATGGGTGGCGGGTTGCGACACCCGGGTTGGTGCGAGTCGCCTGAACAGCGCAAAAGGGCCGGCTATTCCCGCACCAGGCCCGCTGTCCGTACGGCGGACAGGAGCTCCTCGAAGCCGTGACGCGGACCACACACGACGGCCGTCCGACCGCCCGCCCCGGTGGTGGTCTCCAGCCGTGCGCCGGCCAGCCGGGCGACCAGCCCGGCGGCGGCGTGGTCCCAGAGGTTGACCCCCTCCTCGACGTACCCGTCGAGGGAGCCGGAGGCCACCCGGCACAGGTCGATCGCGCACGACCCCGAGCGCCGCACGTCGCGCACCTCGGGCAGCAGCCGGGCCACCGCGGCCGCCTGGACGGCGCGCAGGTCACGGGAGTAGCTGAAGCCGGTGGCGACGAGTCGGTGGGCCAGCGGCGCCGGACCGCGCACGGCCAGCGGGACGTCGTTGCGGGTCGCCACTCCCCCGGCACAGCCGGCGTAGACGTCCTGCTTGGCGACGTCGACGACGACCCCGGCGACGACCTCGCCGTCGAGCTCGGCGGCGATGCAGACGGCGTACTCCGGAATGCCGTAGAGGAAGTTCACGGTGCCGTCGATCGGGTCGACGATCCAGCGGACTCCGGAGCTGCCCTCGATGTCGTCGCCCTCCTCGCCGAGGAAGGCGTCGTCGGGCCGCGCGGCGAGGATGCGCGCCCGGATCAGCTCCTCCGAGGCGCGGTCGGCGGCCGTCACGACGTCGATGTCGCTGGACTTGGTCGCGGCCACCTCCACCGTGCCCGCCGCGAGTTCGCGGACCAGCGCGGCGGCGTCGGCGGCGGCGGCCAGGGCGAGCTGCAGCAGCTCGGCGGGGGTCGGTCGGGTCACGCGTTCGCCCGGTCGCCGAGGCAGCAGCCCGCCGGGCAGCGGTCGTGCGACGGGCCGCGGGCGCCCAGCGCCGGCCGTGGGACGTCCTCGCCCCGCTCGACGGCCGCGCGCTCCTCGACCAGCTCGCGCAGGGCGGTGACGAAGGCCGGGTGGACGCCGGCCGATGCTGCCCGCCGTGCCTCGATGCCGAGCCTCGCCGCCGTGGCCAGCGCCTCGGTGTCGAGGTCGTAGACGACCTCCATGTGGTCGGAGACGAAGCCGACGGGGATGAGCACGACGGCCGTGACACCCTCGGCGGCCAGCTCCTCGAGCCGGTCGTTGACGTCGGGCTCCAGCCACGGGGTGCGCGGCGAGCCCGACCGGGAGCAGTAGACGAGCTCGTGCGGGTGCTCGACGCCGGTCGCGTCGCGGACCGCCGCGGCGACCGTTGCCGCGACGTCGAGGTGCTGGGCGACGTACGCGCTGCCCTCGGCCCGCTGCGCGGGAGGCCCGCTGCTCTCGCTCATCGCCGTCGGGATCGAGTGGGTGACGAAGACAAGCCGGGCGCCGTCACGGACCTCGTCGGGGAGGTCGGCCAGCGCGGCGAGGACGCCGTCGGTGTTCGCGGCGACGAAGCCCGGGTGGTTGAAGTAGGCACGCACCTTGTCGATCCGGGGCGGCGCGACGTCGTCGGGCAGCGCGGCGAGCGCGGCGTCGATGTTGTCCCAGTACTGCCGGCAGCTCGACCAGGAGGAGTACGCCGACGTGGCGATGCAGAGCACGCGACGCCGGCCGTCCGCCGCCAGCTGCGCGACGGTGTCGGGCAGGTAGGGCTCCCAGTTGCGGTTGCCCCAGTAGACGGGCAGGTCGATCCCGGCCGAGGCCAGCTCGGTCTCGAGGGCGGCGATCAGCGCCCTGTTCTGGTCGTTGATGGGCGACTTCCCCCCGAAGAGGAAGTAGTGCTCGCCGACCTCCTCCAGGCGCTCGCGCGGGATCCCGCGGCCGCGGGTGACGTTCTCCAGGAAGGGGACGACGTCCTCCGGCTTCTCGGGTCCACCGAAGGAGAGCAGGAGGAGGGCGTCGTACGGATCGGGATTCGGCACGTGCCCATCGTAGGGAGCAGGATGACATCGCAATGTTGCAGACCTATCGCCAGATCTTCACCCCGGCCTCCGCGCTGTTCAGCCTGACCGGCCTCGTTGCACGTCTGCCCATCTCCATGGTGGGCCTCGGCATCGTCCTGCTGGCCGAGCACGAGACAGGCTCCTACGGGTTCGCCGGCTCGGTGTCGGCCGTCGCGCTGATCGCCAACGCGATCTTCGCGATCCCGCAGGGCCGGCTCATCGACCGCCTCGGCCAGGGCCGGGTGCTGTCGGCCGTCATCACGGTGTGGGGGGCGGGTCTCGCGCTCGCCATGGGCTCGCTCGAGTGGGACTGGCCACGGTGGTCGACCTACGTCCTGGCGGCGGTCGCGGGCGCCTCGCTCCCCTCGGTCGGCACCTGCGTGCGCGCCCGGTGGTCACACACGCTGGCCGACCAGCCGGAGCGGCTGCACACTGCGTTCTCGTTCGAGGCGGTCGCCGACGAGACGGTCTTCCTCGTCGGCCCGATCGCCGTGACGATGCTCGCCACCGGGGTGCACCCGGCGGCCGGACTCGCGGCCGCGCTGGTCGTCGGCACGGTCGGCACCTACGTCTTCGCCGGCCAGCGGGGCACCGAGCCGCCGGTCCACCCGCGCGTCGCCGAGACGGGCGTCCGCCCGCCCATCCCGTGGTCGGCGATCGCGCCGCTCACGGTCGTCGCGGCGGCGCTCGGGGTGCTGTTCGGCGCGGCGGAGGTGGTCACGGTCGCCTTCGCGGAGGAGGAGGGGCACAAGGCCGCCGCCGGCTTCCTGCTCGCGCTCTGGGCGCTCGGCAGCCTGTTGGCCGGGCTCGTCTCGGGCGCGATCAGCTGGCAGCGCGGTCCGTTGGTGCGGCTGCGGTGGGGCGCCCTGGGGATGCTGGTGGCGATGGCACCGCTGCCGTTCGTGCCCTCGCTGCCGCTGATGGGTGCCGTCCTGCTGGTGGGTGGCCTGGCCATCTCGCCGACCCTGATCGCGGCCATGTCGCTGGCCGAGCAGGTGCTGCCCACCGCCCGGCTGACCGAGGGCATGGCGTTCATCCAGACCGGCCTCGCGGCCGGCCTGGCCCCCGGCGCGGCCGTCGCCGGAGTCGTCATCGACGCGCACGGCGCCTCGCCGGCGTACCTCGTCTGCGCGGCCGGCGGCCTGCTCGCCCTGCTGGGCGCACTGGCCACCCGGCTCCCCGCTAACCTCCCGGACCATGAGCAGCAGCTGGCGTAACTGGTCCGGGCTGGAGTCCGCGAGCGGCCTGCAGGCGGTCTCCCCCGCCACCACGACGGAGGTCGTCGACGTCGTCACCCGGGCCCGTGCGGCCGGGCAGACGGTCAAGGCCGCGGGGACCGGGCACAGCTTCACCGCGATCGCCGCCCCGCAGCACGTGCACCTGCTGCCTGACCGGATGCGCGGGATCGTCGCCGTCGACCGCGACGCGATGACCGTCACCGCGCTGGCCGGGACCCAGCTCAAGAGGTTCAACGCCGAGCTCGAGCAGCTCGGCCTCAGCCTGCACAACATGGGCGACATCGCCGAGCAGACACTGGCCGGTGCCGTGTCCACGGGCACCCACGGCACCGGCGGCCGCGCCGCCGGGCTGGCCGCCCAGGTGGTCGGCTTCGAGCTCGTCACCGGCACCGGCGAGGTGCTGCGTGCCTCGGCCACCGAGAACGCCGACCTGCTCGCCCTCGGCCGGGTCGGCCTCGGCGCCCTCGGCGTGCTGACCACGCTGACCTTCGCCGTCGAGCCGCTCTTCGTGCTGCGCGCCGAGGAGCAGCCGATGTCGTGGGACGACGCGATGGCGTCCTTCGACGACCTGACCGCGGCCCACGACCACGTCGACATGTACTGGTTCCCGCACTCCGACCGGATGCTGACCAAGCGCAACACCCGCCTCGGAACCGACCTGTCGGCCACCGAGCCCCTCGCCCGCTGGCGTGCCTGGCTCGACGACGACCTGCTGTCGAACACGGTCTTCGGCGCCCAGACCGCGCTCCTCAACCGGGTCCCCCGTGCCATCCCGGCGGCCAACCGCTTCGCGTCGCGGCTGCTCGGCCCGCGCACCTACGCCGACGTCGCGCACCGTGTCTTCACGACGGAGCGCCGCGTCGTCTTCCGGGAGATGGAGTACGCCGTCCCGCGCGCCGTAGGCCTCGACGCGCTCCGCGAGTGCCGCACCGCCCTCGAGCGCTCGGGCCTGGCCGTGTCCTTCCCGGTCGAGATCCGGGTCGCCCCCGCCGACGACGTCGCGATGTCGACGTCCTACGGCCGCGACTCCTTCTACCTGGCCTTCCACACCCACCGCGGCGCCGACCACACTGCCTACTTCGCGCTGATGGAGGCGATCATGCGCGACCACGACGGACGACCGCACTGGGGCAAGCTGCACCACCTCGACGCGGGCGACCTCGCCGACCGCTACCCGCGTTTCGGCGAGTTCACCGCGCTGCGCGACCGGCTCGACCCGGACCGCGTCCTCACCAACCCCTACCTGGACCGGGTGCTCGGCGCGTGACCCGCGCGGCCTGCCCCTGCGGCTCGGGTCGTGGGTACGACGCCTGCTGCGGGCCGTTCCACCACGGCGCCGCGCTGCCGGCGACCGCCGAGGCGCTCATGCGCTCGCGCTACTCCGCGTTCGCGGCGGGCCTGGCGTCGTACCTGCTGGCGACGTGGCACCCGGCGACCCGCCCGGAGTCGCTCGACCTGGACGACGGCGTGCGGTGGACCGGGCTCGACGTGCTGGCGACCGGGGGCGGCGGGCCGGACGACCGGCGCGGGACGGTGGAGTTCCGGGCCTCCTTCGTCGAGGACGGGCGGGAGCGCAGCCTGCACGAGGTCAGCCGGTTCCGGCGCGACGACGAGGGCTGGCGGTACGTGCGCGGCAAGGCGACGTGGAGCTGACCGGGTGGAGCCGGGCAAATTGTCGACAGATCGCCCACACGCGGCGCGCGCAGCCGGATCCGGGCCTGCCGCGGGCGTAGGCTCGGCGGAACCGGAGCAGGCAGCACACCATCGAGGACGACGAGTGATCGAGCAGGACGACGCGGGCGCGGCGGGCGACGCCGCGGAGCCCGGCGCCGCCGCGCTCACCCTCGCCGGCAGGACCCCAGACCGCCGTCGCCTGCTCCTGGTGGACGACCAGGGCGCGGAGTTCACCCTCGACATCACGCCCGACCTGCGCGCCGCGGTACGCCCGGACAACCGCGCAGAGACCACCCGTGTCGGCCCGTTGGAGACCAAGATGAGCAGCAGCATCCGTCCGCGCGAGATCCAGACCCGCATCCGGGCCGGCGAGTCCGCCGAAGCGGTCGCCGAGGCCGCCGGGACCAGCGTCGACGCGATCATGCCCTATGTCGCGCCGGTGCTGGCCGAGCGCGAGCACATGGCCGAGCGGGCGCTCAAGGCATCCCTGCGCCGCGCGCCCGGCGAGGGCCCGGCCGCACCGACCCAGGCCCGCGTGCTCGGCGATGCGGTCGCCGCCCACCTGCGCAGTGTCGGGGCCGACCCCGCTGCCGACGTGGTGTGGGACGCCTACCGCCGTGAGACCGGCCGCTGGGTGCTGACCGGCACCTACCTCTCGTCCGGCCGCAACGGCACCGCCCGGTTCACCTACGACGCCCCCGGCAACTACGCGCTGTCGGACAACGACGACGCCCGCTGGCTGGTCGGCGACGTGCTGCCCGAGCCGGTCGCCCCGGCCCGGGACGACCTGCAGGAGGCCCGCGAGCGCCGGCTCGCAGCGGTCCCTGCCGAGGAGCTGCCGCTCGGCGGCGAGGCTGCGGAGGAGCTGCCCCTGGGCAGCCCGGCCGGCCCGTCGCTGGAGTCGGGCTACGAAGCGGCGGCGTACGACGTCGACCAGGTGCTCGACCTCGCCGTCCCCGAGGTGCCCGAGGTCAACGACGAGCCGATCCGGGCGACGGCGGACGAGCCCGGCACCGAGGCCGCCCGCGCCGCCGACGCCGAGCGCGCCAAGCACCGCCGTCCGGTGCAGAAGAAGCGTGGCCGGGCGTCCGTCCCGAGCTGGGACGAGATCATGTTCGGCGGCGGCGACCAGTAGCCCCCAGAGCAGGCAAAAGCGCGTAGCGTGCGCGCATGGCCTACTTCGTCACCGGCGCCACCGGCTTCATCGGGCGCTTCCTCATCCCCGAGCTGATCGAGAACCGCCAGGGTCCGATCCACGTCCTGTGCCGCGCCTCCTCGCTCGGCCGGATGGACGCGCTGATCCGCCAGTGGGGCTCCGACCGGGTCCGGCCCGTCGTCGGCGACCTGACCCAGCCGCGGCTGGGCGTCGACCCGGCCTGGGTGGAGGAGCATGCGGGGTCGATCGACCACTTCTTCCACCTGGCCGCGATCTACGACATCACCGCCGACGACGCGACCAACGACGCGATGAACATCGACGGCACGCGCAACGCGCTCGCGCTGGCCGAGGCGCTGGACGCGGGCTGCTTCCACCAGGTCTCGTCCGTCGCGGCGGCCGGCGACTACCACGGCCGGTTCGACGAGACGATGTTCGAGGAGGGCCAGCCGCTCCCGTCGCCGTACCACCGCACGAAGTACGAGTCGGAGAAGATCGTCCGCGACGAGTCGGCCGTGCCGTGGCGGGTCTACCGCCCCGCGATCGTGGTGGGCCACTCCGAGACCGGCGCGATGGACAAGATCGACGGGCCCTACTACCTCTTCCCGCTCATCAAGCGGCTGCGCGACTCCCTGCCGTCGTGGCTGCCGCTCGTCGGGGTCGACCTCGGTGACACGAACATGGTCCCGGTCGACTACGTCGCGAAGGCGATGGACCACCTGGCCCACCTGCCCGACCGCGACGGGGAGGCCTTCCACCTGGTCAACCCCGAGCCGCAGCCGGTGGTCGACATGATCAATGCGTTCTGCGCTGCGGCCGGTGCACCGCGGTTCGCGACGCCGGTCGGCCGCAGCATGACGTCCGGCCCGCTCTCGCTGGTCCCGCGACCGCTCCGCCCGCTGAACCTGATGACGGCGGTGATCCGGACCAGCCCGGCGCAGCTGTTGCTGGACCAGACGCTGGGCCGGCTCGGTGTGCCCGCCGAGGCGCTCGCGCACTCCTCGTTCGCCTCGGTCTTCGACTCCCGGATCACCGAGAAGGCCCTGGCCGGCTCCGGTATCTCGGTCCCGCCGCTGGAGACCTACGTCCGCACCCTGTGGTCCTACTGGGAGGAGAACCTCGACGACACCGTCGGGCGCGACCCCAAGGCCCGCGCGGCGCTCAAGGACAAGACCGTCGTCATCACCGGCGCCTCGTCCGGCATCGGCAAGGTGGTGGCGCTCAAGGTCGCCCAGGCCGGGGGCATCCCCGTGCTCGTGGCCCGCGGCAAGGAGAAGCTCGAGGAGACCAAGGCGGTCATCGAGGCCCGCGGCGGCCGGGCCTACGTCTTCCCGTGCGACCTCTCCGACCTCGAGGCGATCGACCGGCTCTGCGAGCAGCTCGTCGCCGAGCTGCCGAGCGTCGACTACGTCATCAACAACGCCGGCCGCTCGATCCGTCGCTCGCTCAAGCTCTCGCAGGACCGCTTCCACGACTTCGAGCGCACCATGCAGCTCAACTACTTCGGTGCGATCCGACTGGTGATGGGCCTGATGCCGCAACTGCACCAGCAGCGCTCGGGCCACATCGTCAACATCTCCTCCATCGGCGTGCAGACGAACCCGCCGCGCTTCTCCGCCTACGTCGCCTCGAAGGCGGCTCTCGACGCGTGGAGCAACGTGGTCTCCTCCGAGGTCGTCGGCCACGGCATCACCTTCACCAACGTGCACATGCCGCTGGTGCGGACGCCGATGATCGCCCCGACGAAGATCTACGACAAGTTCCCGACGATCTCCCCCGCGCAGGCGGCGGACACGGTGATCAAGGCGCTCGTGGACAAGCCGCACGAGATCAACACCGCCCTCGGCACGGCCGGCGAGCTCGCCCACACGATCGCTCCGCGCGCCGCGTTCCGGGTGCTCAACCTGGCCTACCAGGTGTTCCCCGACTCCGCCGCGGCGAAGGGGCAGAAGCCCGCGTCGCAGGCCGCGGCGGCCGCCGAGGAGGCGCCCTCCGACAACCACCGGGAGACCGAGCAGATGCTGCTGGCCCAGCTCTTCCGCGGCGTGCACTGGTAGGCCGGCGCCAGGTTCCTCAGCCGGTCTCCACCGGGCGCGCCGGGTCAGCGACCCACTCGCTCCAGCTGCCCGGGTAGAGCGCTGCCGCCACCCCGGCGACCTCGAGCGCGAGGACGTCGTGGGTGGCGGTCACGCCGGACCCGCAGTAGACCGCGACATCGGCACCGGGGACGGCGCCGACCGCGGCGTAGGTCTCCGCGAGCACCACGGCCGGCAGGAAGCGGCCGTCGGGGCCGAGGTTGCGGGCGGTCGGGACGTTGACCGCACCCGGGATGTGCCCCGCGACGGGGTCGATCGGCTCGACCGCGCCGCGGTAGCGCTCGGGCGCACGGGCGTCGACCACGACCGCGGTCGCGGCGACCGTGGCGGCGTCGACGGCCGCCATCGCCCCGGGGCGTGCGGTGAAGTCGCCGGGCTGCGCCGCCGGGGCCGGCACCCCCTGCTCGACCGGGAGGCCGGCTGCCTGCCACGCCGCCCAGCTGCCGTCGAGGACCCGCACGTCGGGGTGGCCGTGGAACCGCAGCAGCCACCAGCACCGGGCGGCGGCATGTCCCGACCAGTCGTCGTAGACCACGACCGGACGACCCTCGCTGACCCCGGCCGAGCGCATGGCCCGCACGAACACGTCCTCGTCCGGCAGGGGGTGCCGGCCCCGGGGGCCGGGGGGCGCGGCGAGGTCGGTGTCCAGGTCGACGAAGACGGCGCCGGGGACGTGGCCGGCGGCGTACTCGGCGGGTCCCGGCGGGCCACCCATCCGGTAGCGCACGTCGAGGACGGCGACCTCTCCGAGGCGTGCGGCCAGCTCGTCGACACCGATCAGGGGCGAGGTCATGACCCGCAACCTATCCGGGCTCGGGGACAGGACCCTGTGGAGGACGCCCGCGGGACGACGGCGGATCGGGCAGGCTCACCGCATGGCGACCGGGCCCGGCATCCAGGAACCGCTCCCCACCCTGCTCCGGCGGGTGCTGCGGGGCGCCGTCCGTGACCACGCGCTCGCCGAGCACCGCCGGACCTACCCGGCCGTGCTGCACGTCGGGATCCCACGCGGCGAGGTCTGCCGGCTCGAGCTGCAGCCCGACGACCGCTTCGACCTGGCCCTGCGCACGGAGGTGGTGGAGACCATGGCCCGCAGCTTCCTCGCCGGCGGCACCGTGCCGCTGGTGTGGCTCACGCGGATGTCGGAGGGTCCGGACGAGGAGGACCTCGCCTGGGCCGCCGCGGTCGGGGTCGCGTCCGGCGAGCTCGGGGTGCGCCTCGACATCGTCGTGGTCACCCGGCGGTCGTGGCGCGACCCGCGCTCAGGGACCGGGCAGTCGTGGGCCCGGATCAGGCCGGAGCGCTGACCTACCAGGTGTGGACCGGCTGGTTCTCGTGCATGCGGGCGCGGTAGTCGCCGAGCACGGCACGCAGGGCGTCGTACCGGTCCTCGTCGCGGCGCTGCTGCATCTGCCGGACGAACCACTCCGCGCCGTTGGTGCCGGTCAGACAGCGCTGCTCGATGATGTCGAGGTAGCGGTGCGCCTCGTCGGCGTCGACGCCCCACCCGGCGAGGCCTTCGTGGGCGAGCGGCAGCAGCCGGCGCAGGACCAGCTCCGTGGCCCGCACCCGGCCGACCCCGGGCCAGTAGACGTCGGCGTCGATGCCGTACTCGGCTGCGGTGTGGAAGTTCTCCTCCGCCGCGCTGAACGACATCTGCGACCACAGCGGGCGCTCGTTCTCGGCGAGCGCGCGGACCAGGCCGAAGTAGAAGGCGGCGTTGGCCACCGTGTCGACGGCCGTCGGCCCGGCCGCGAGGATCCGGTTCTCGACGCGGAGGTGGGGCAGGCCGCCGCTGATGTCGTAGACCGGCCGGTTCCAGCGGTAGATCGTGCCGTTGTGCAGCCGCAGCTCCGACAGGTTCGGCGTCCCGCCGGCCTCCAGCACGGTCAGCGGGTCCTCGTCGTCGATGACCGGCAGCAGGGCGGGGAAGTAGCGGACGTTCTCCTCGAAGAGGTCGAACACCGAGGTGATCCACCGCTCGCCGAACCAGACGCGCGGCCGCACGCCCTGCGCCTTGAGCTCCTCGGCCCGCGTGTCGGTGGCCTGCTCGAAGAGCGGGATCCGGGTCTCCGCCCACAGGTGCTTGCCGAGGAGGTACGGCGCATTGGCGCCCACCGCGAGCTGCACGCCGGCGATCGCCTGGGATGCGTTCCAGTACGACGCGAAACGCTCCGGGCTCACCTGCACGTGGAACTGCGTGCTGGTGCAGGCCGCCTCCGGCATGATCGTGTCGACGGTCGTCTGGAGCCGCTCCACGCCGTGGATGTCGATCATGATGTCCTCGCCGCGCGCGCCGAGGATCTGCTCGCTCAGCAGCCGGTACCGCGGGTTGGCGCTGATCGCCTCGGCGGTGAGGTGCTCCGGCGCGAGGGTCGGCAGGATGCCGATCATCACCTGGTGGGCGCCGATCGCGGTGGCGCGCTCCTCGGCCGCGTTGAGGCTGGTCCGCAACCGCTCCTCGCAGGCCGTCAGGCCGCCGTGGGCGAGCGGGCCCGGCGGCAGGTTGAGCTCGATGTTGAACTGCCCGAGCTCGGTCTGGAAGCCCGGGTCGTCGATCGCGTCGAGCACCTCGTCGTTGCGCAGCGCCGGGTCGCCCGCGTCGTCGACGAGGTTGAGCTCGACCTCGATCCCCGTCCACGGGTCGTCGGTGTCGAAGGCGGACTCGCGCAGCATCCGCTCGAACACGTCGAGGCAGCGCCGGACCTTCTCCCGGTAGCGGGTCCGGTCGGCAGGCGTGAACTCCTGTGCGGCGACGTCATCACCCATGCACCGACCCTAGTCATCCCCGCCCACCGGCGGGAGCCCGGACGCCCAGTCGACGGAGCCTGACCACGCGTCCGGCGGCACCGCCTCCTCCAGGAGCGTCGCGACGAAGTCGGCCAGCCGGCAGTGGGGGTCGGCTCGCCGGCACCGGTCGATCGCGGCCCAGGCGAGGGCGCCGTCGCCGGCCTGCCACGCTGCCAGGCCGAGCAGCACGCCGGGCGCGGCCGCGAGGTCGTCGGGCGAGCGGCGCAGGACCTCCGTCCAGAACCGGACGTGGCGTGGGGCCGTCGGCCGGTCGAGGACCGACCACGCGGCATCGCGGATCCGCGGCACCTGCAGCGCCCACAGCAACCGGGCAAGCCGGCCCGGCCCCGGCAGCTCGCCGGTGTCGGTGGCCTGCCGGACGGTGGCCACCACCCAGTTGCCGTGGCGCCGGACCGCCCGCGGGCCGAGGGGCGGGTCGGTCTCCTCCCAACCTCCTTCGTGGAGCTGCTCGAGGACCGGGGCCGCCGACGCCGGGTCCGTCTCGAGCGAGGCCACCATGTCCGCGCGGGTCCGGTGGGCGATCCGGCCCTCGACGATCGCCTGGACGACGAACGGGTGCGCCGTCACGTCGTACGACGTGCGGGGCCCCAGCTCCCCGCCGTGACCCACCACGGCGTACTCGGCGCCGTCGGCCACGACCGCGAGGACCATCCCGATGCCGCGGACCCGGCACCCCTCGCGCAGCGCGTCATGGACGAGGCGGGCCGCCTCGGGGTCGTCGGCGAAGTACAGCAGCACCACGGCCTGCACCCCGTGGCGCCCGGCCGGGCCGAGCAGGCACTCCTCCACCTCGAGGAGCGTGCAGGCGTCGAGCTCGCCGCGTGCCGGCATCGGCAGGCGGGCATGGAAGGGGCGCCGCGCCCCGAAGGTCATCATCACGATCGAGTCGTCGGGCCAGAAGCCGAGGACCACGGGCGCCATGGCCAGCAGGTCCTCGGGGTTGCGGGCGGTCAGGTGCGTTCCGTGGGGTGCGTCGGGTGTGGTCGTCATGGCCGGAAACCTCGCCGCGAGGCCCGACACGCACGCCCGGCCGGCGGGGTGGGTGTGCAGATCGCGGCAGCACGGACCGGGTGTGGAGGGCTGGCGGCCGGTTCTGGGGGTGGTGCCGACTAGCGTTGCGCCGTGCGCGACCGGGCCTCGATCCTCCACCTCGACCTGGACGCGTTCTTCGCGGCTGTCGAGCAGCGGGACAAGCCCTCGCTGCGGGGCAAGCCGGTCGTGGTCGGCGGCACCGGCGGGCGCGGTGTGGTCTCGACCGCGTCCTACGAGGCACGGAGGTTCGGCGTCCGCTCGGCGATGTCGACGCGCGAGGCACGGGCCCGGTGCCCGCACGCCGCCTACCTCTCCGGGCGCTTCGAGGCCTACCGGTCGACCAGCGCGGCGGTGATGGGCCTGCTGCGGTCGGTCTCGCCGCTCGTGGAGCCGCTGTCGCTGGACGAGGCCTTCGTCGACCTCGAGCAGGCCGACCTGCCCGACCTGGAGGTGCCGACCGTGACCGTGTTCGCGGAGGACCTCCGGACGAGGGTCCGCGAGGTGACCGGTGGGCTGACCGCCTCGGTCGGGATCGCGAGCTCGAAGTTCCTCGCCAAGATCGCCAGCGACCTGCGCAAGCCGGACGGCCTGGTCGTCGTCGAGCCCGGCACGGAGGTCGCACTGCTGCATCCGATGCACGTGTCCGTGATCCCCGGCGTCGGCCCGGCCACCGTGGAACGGCTCAAGCGGGGTGGCATCCACACCGTCCGGGAGCTGGCGCAGGTCGGCGAGGACGAG
The DNA here is from genome assembly GCA_964487275.1 of uncultured Nocardioides sp. Classification (GTDB taxonomy): domain Bacteria; phylum Actinomycetota; class Actinomycetes; order Propionibacteriales; family Nocardioidaceae; genus Nocardioides. The sequence continues at coordinate 41,031 of CAZAQE010000037.1, forward strand.
CTCGTGCGGCAGGTGGGCAGGTCGCTGGGCCAGGCGCTGCACCAGCTGGCGCGCGCCGAGGACGACCGGGCCGTCGTACCGGACCGGGAGACGAAGTCGGTCAGCGTCGAGGGCACCTACGAGCACGACCTCACCGATCGCCGTCAGATGGAGGCGATCGTCGTCCGGCAGGCCGGGGAGGTCGCGCGCCGGATGCGGTCGAGCGGCCTGTCCGGGCGCACGGTGTCGCTGAAGGTGCGGATGTACGACTTCACGACGCTGAGCCGCTCGGCCACGCTCCCTGCGCCGACCGAGGACGCCGCCACGATCGCCCGGCTCGCCCGCACGCTCCTCGCCGACCTCGACACCTCCGGCGGCGTCCGGCTGCTCGGCGTCGGCGTCTCCGGCCTCGCGGACTGGGTCCAGGACGACCTCTTCGCCACCCTCGACGACGACGGCGACGCGGACGACGAGCCCAGCCCCGACGCTGCGGCCGGGGAGACCGGCCCGGCCGGGCAGCCCGAGGAGGCCGGCGCGCGACCCCGCGGCGCGACCTGGGCGCCGGGGATGGACGTGGTCCACGACGAGCACGGCCGGGGCTGGGTCTGGGGCTCCGGCCGCGGCGTCGTCACCGTCCGCTTCGAGACCGCCGAGACCCCGCCGGGCCCGGTGCGCTCGTTCCCCGCGGACGACGCCGCCCTCCGGCGCTGGCACCCGCCCGCCCCGCACGACGCGGAGCAACCAGCGGAGCAGTAGCGTTCGCGGCATGTCCGATGCACCGTCCGCACCCGTCCCGCCCCGCGCCGCACAGCGTCCCGTCACCACCACGCTGCACGGCCACACCCGCACCGACGAGTTCGAGTGGCTGCGGGCGAAGGACGATCCGGAGGTGATCGGCTACCTCGAGGCCGAGAACGCGTACACGCAGGCGCGCACGGCCCACCTGGCCGACCTGCGCGGCCGGATCTTCGACGAGATCAAGGCCCGCACGCTCGAGACCGACCTGTCCGTGCCGACCCGCGTGCGCGGGTTCTGGTACTACGGCCGCTCCTTCGAGGGTCGCCAGTACGGCGCCACGTGCCGCGTCCCCGTCACCGACCCGGACGACTGGACTCCCCCGCAGCCGGCCGCCGACGCGCAGCCCGGGGAGCCCGCGCTGCCCGGCGAGGAGACACTGCTCGACCTCGACGAGCTGGCCGAGGGCCACGAGTTCTTCTCGCTCGGCGGTTCCTCGGTGAGCCCCGACGACCGGCTGCTGGCCTACGCCACCGACGTGGTGGGCGACGAGCGCTACACCGTGCGGGTGCTCGACCTCGCGACCCGCGCGCTGCGCGAGGACGTCCTCACCGACGTGATGGGCGGCGTCACCTGGGGCGCCGTGTCCGCGTCCGGCGAGGCGGACCACTTCTACTACACGACCGTCGACGAGGCCTGGCGGCCCGACAAGGTCTGGCGGCACCGCCTCGGCACCGCCCAGGCCGACGACGAGCTGGTCTTCCACGAGCCCGACGGACGCTACTTCGTCGGCGTCGGGCGCACCCGCAGCCGCCGCTACGTCGTCGTCGCCGCGAGCTCCAAGACCACCTCGGAGTTCCACGTCCTCGACGCCTCGGACCCCCGCGCGCAGCCGCAGCTGTTCGCCGCGCGCACCGACGGCGTCGAGTACTCCCTCGAGCACGCGGTCATCGGCGGCGAGGACCATTTCCTCGTGCTGCACAACGCGAACGGCCCGGAGTTCGAGCTCGGCCTCGCCCCCGCCGTACCCACCCCGCCGTCGGGCTGGGTGCCCCTGCTCCCCCACGACCCGGCGGTCCGGCTGGAGGACGTCGACGCCTTCGCCGACCACCTCGTCGTCCAGCAACGCAGCAACGGCTCGAGCCAGGTGCGGGTCCTCACCCTGTCCGACGACCCCGCCGCCCCGATCGCCGCGGACCGCTTCGTGGAGTTCCCCGGCGAGCTCGCGACCGTCGGTGCCGGCAACAACCCGGCCTGGGAGCAGCCGACCATCCGGGTCGGGATGGGCAGCCTCGCGCGTCCGTCCGCGGTCTACGACCACGACCTGCGCACCGGCCAGCTCGTGCTGCGCAAGCAGGCACCGGTCCTCGGCGGCTACGACCCCGACGACTACGAGGAGCACCGGCTCTGGGCCCCGTCCACCGACGGCGCCCAGGTGCCGATCTCGCTGGTCGTGCGCAAGGGCGTGCGCGGCGAGTCCGGCACGGACCCGGTGCCCGTGCACCTCTACGGGTACGGCGCCTACGAGGCCTCGATGGACCCGTACTTCTCCGTGGCACGGCTGTCCCTCCTCGACCGGGGGGCCGCGTTCGCCATCGCGCACATCCGCGGCGGGGGCGAGATGGGCCGGCACTGGTACGACGACGGCAAGCTCGAGCACAAGCAGCACACGTTCGACGACTTCATCGCGGCCGCGCGCCACCTGGTCGCCACCGGCTGGACGACACCCGAGCGCATCGTGGGCGAGGGCGCGAGCGCCGGCGGCCTGCTCATCGGGGCCGTCGCCAACCAGGCGCCCGAGGCGTTCGGCGGGTTCGTCGCCGGCGTACCCTTCGTCGACACCCTCACCACCATGCTGGACGCGGCGCTCCCCCTCACCGTCCCCGAGTACGACGAGTGGGGCAACCCGACCGACGACCCGGTCGCCTACGAGCGGATCGCCGGGTACGCCCCCTACGAGAACGTCGCCGACCTCCCGTACCCGCCCATCCTGGCCGAGACGTCGCTCAACGACACCCGGGTGCTCTACGTCGAGCCCGCCAAGTGGGTGGCCCGGCTGCGCGCCCGGGCGCCGCAGGCGGACGTCCTGCTGCGCACCGAGATGGCGGCCGGGCACGGCGGGGTGTCGGGGCGCTACCGCGCCTGGGAGGACCGCGCGTTCAGCCTCGCGTGGATCCTCGATCGGCTCGGCCTGGCCGACGCGGAGCCACTTTCCTGAGACCTTTCATGAGAACTCGCTGAGATTCCTCCTTCACCGCAACTTACGGGGACTGCCGGACGTCATTGCGGATAGAGCAACACCAGGACCCGGGAATCCGGGACCGACCCCTGGTGTTGGAACACACGTGCGGACAACCCACATCCGCGCTGAAGGAGGGACGCAATGGCCACGGCAACTGCGAACAGGACGCGCAACACCGGTCGGGAGATCGAGGGACGCGACAGCGTCGGCCTCTACCTGGACGAGATCGCGCGGACCCCCCTGCTGGACGCAGCCCGCGAGGTCGAGCTCGCCAAGACGATCGAGGCCGGCCTGCTGGCCGAGCACCTCCTCGCCGAGGGCCGGGTCGGCCGCAAGAAGGGCGGCGCCCCGAAGCAGGCCACCCGCGAGGAGCTGGAGTGGATCGCCGAGGAGGGCCGCAAGGCCGTCACGGAGTTCATCAACGCCAACC
>CAZAQE010000038.1:0-39549 GCA_964487275.1 uncultured Nocardioides sp.
CCGTCGGGGTCAAGATCACCGGTTACTCCACCCAGGTCACGGCGGCCGGCATCAACGGTGCGGGCGGCACGAACGGGCAGGTGCTCACCAACAACGGCGATGGCACGGTCGACTGGACGACGCCGGACGCGGCGCCGGCGATCTACAAGGGCGCCGTGAGCCAGTCGGGAACCGTGCTCCACGGCAACCTCACCGCCGCGCAGGCGGGCACCGGGCAGTACAGCGTCACGATCGACCGTCCGCTGGCCGGCTGCGTGGTGACGGCGACCCCCGGCCTCTACCCGGGAGCATCCTCGGCAACGGCCACGAGTCCTCTCGTCGTCGTGAACCAGGCATCCTCTCCGAGCGCCAACATCCGGTTCTGGAACAGCGCCTCGAGCGCGAACACCAACACGTCGTTCTTCGTCCTGATCGTGTGCTGAGCCTTCTTCCGGCCACTCCCGGACACGCGGGCCGGACGCGGTCAGGCCGGGAAGGCGACGACCTCGCCGACCGCGACCACCCCGACCCGGTCGCCCGGCTGGGGCACCGAGTCCGCCGGCGTGCGGGCCGCGACCTGCTCGCCCGTCCCGAGTCGTAGCCGGATGGTGGCGTCGTGGCCGAAGAAGCTGACGTCGACGACCTCGCCGGGCGTCCCGGAGCCGTCGGTGCGGATCTGGAGCTGCTCGGAGCGCACGGCCAGCTGCGCGGACCCGCCGGCGAGGGCGCCGGCCTTCACCGTGACCTCGCCGAGCGCGCAGGTGGCCCGCCCGCCGGCGAGGATGACGCCCGGGAGGAGGGTGGCGTGGCCGATGAAGGCGGCCACGCGCGGGTCCGCCGGCTGCAGGTAGACCTCCGCGGGAGCGGCGACCTGGAGGAACTGCCCGTCGGCCATCACGGCCACCTGGTCGGCCAGCGAGAGCGCCTCGCCCTGGTCGTGCGTGACCAGCACGGCGGCCGCCTCCGCCGTCCGGAGGGCGCGTACGACGGCCCGGCCGGTCTCCTCGCGCAGGCCGGCGTCGAGGGAGGAGAACGGCTCGTCGAGGAGGACGAGCCGCGGCCGCGGGGCGAGGGCCCGGGCGAGGGCCACGCGCTGCTGCTGGCCGCCGGAGAGCTGGTGGGGGTAGCGGGCGGCGAGCTCGGGTGCCAGCTCGACCATCGCCAGCGCCTCCTCGACGGCGGCGCCCGCCGAGCGCCGGTCGCCGCGGGGGAGGCCGAAGGCGATGTTGCGAGCGACGCTCAGGTGCGGGAAGAGCGCACCCTCCTGCGGCACGTAGCCGATGCCGCGCTTGCGGGCGGGCACGCTGCGCCCGCTGCCCACGACCGGCACGCCGGCGACGTCGATGCTCCCGGCCCGGGGGGCGACGAAACCGGCGATCGCGCGCAGCAGCGTCGTCTTGCCGCACCCGGACGAGCCGAGGATCGCGGTCACGCCGGACGGCACGGTGAGGTCGATCCCGCGGAGCACCGGCTCCTTGCCGTAGCCGGCCTCCAGCGCGCGGATCTCGAGTGCGGTCATCGGTCGCTCCTGATGGAGAGGCGGGCGAGCAGCCACGTGGAGGGGACGGAGAGCACGACCAGCGCCAGCGCGTAGGGGGCCGCGGCGCCGTACGCGATCGAGGATGCGTCGGACCAGAACTTCGTGGCGAGGGTCTCGGTGCCGATCGGGGCGAGGAGCAGGGTGGCGGTCAGCTCCGTCGAGACCGCGAGCGCGACGAGCGCGGCGGCCGAGGCCAGACCGGGTACGACGAGCGGCAGGGTCACCCTGCGCGCCACCTCCGGCCCGTTGCAGCCGAGGCTGCGGGCCACCTCCTCGAGGCCGGGCGGAACCAGCTCGAACGTCCCGCGCACGCTCACGACGGCGCGGGGGAGGAAGAGGATCAGGTAGCCGGCGAGCAGCAGCGCGAGGGTCTGGTAGAGGTCGGGCACGACCCGGATCGACACCGTCACCAGCGCCAGCGCGATCACGATGCCCGGCATCGCGCTCGCGGTGTAGACGCTGCGCTCGATGGCGGTGGTCAGCAGGCCACGGTGCCGCACGGCCAGCCACACGACGGGCACCGCGGCAGCCGTGGTGGCGGCACCGCCGAGCACCGCGAGGAGCAGGGTGTTGCCCAGGGCGCTGGTCAGCTCGCCGCCCTCGATGCCGCTCGACGTACCGCGGACCAGCCAACGGACGAGCGCGTAGACGGGCACGGCGAGCGACCACGCGACGAGTGCGGCCAGGCCGGCGCCGACCACCGGGCGCAGGCGTCCGAGCCGCACCGGGGTCGCGGCCCGGCTGGTGCCGGCGCCGACGCGGCTGCGAGGCCGGCGCCCCCTCAGGAGGACCTCGATGCCCAGCAGGAGCAGGCAGAAGGTGACCAGGACGAGGGCGAGCAGCGTGGCCTCGGGGCCGTTGAAGACGGTGGCGTACTGCTGGAGGATCGCGGTCGTCAGGGTCGGGTAGTTGAGGAGCTGCAGGGCGCCGTACTCGGCGAGCAGGTGCAGCCCCACGAGGAGCGCCCCGCCGAGCACCGCCGGGCTGATCGCCGGCAGCGTCACCCGGAGGAAGACCTGCCACGGGCCCTTGCCCAGGGCGGTCGCCACCTCCTCGACGGCCGGGTCCAGCCGCCGCAGCGCCGCGACGGTCGGCAGGTAGACCAGCGGGTAGTAGGACAGCGTCACCACCATCACCGCGCCGGGGAACGACTGCACGGCGTGGGTCGTGGAGACCCAGCCGAAGCCGTTGACGAACGCGGGGACGGCCAGCGGCGCGCACAGCAGGCCGTGCCACCATCCCCGGCCGCGTACGTCGGTCCGCTCGACCACCCACGCCCCGGCGACCCCGACCACGACGCTGGTCAGCACGCCGACCAGCAGGAGCCGGGTGGTGTTCCAGAGCAGCTCGCCGATGCGTGGCCGCCACAGGAAGTCGGCGGCCTCACCGCCACCGAGCTCGGCGGTGGTGAACAGGACGTAGCCGAGCGGGACGAGGGTCAGCGCGGCGATCGCCAGACCGACGAGGAGGAGCGGCGGGGTGGGCGCAGCGACCCCCCGGGGTCGCGTGGTTGCGGGGGGTCGTCGCGTGGCGGTCCCGTCGGTCAGAGGAAGCCGACCTCGGTCATCAGCTCGACCACCTTCTTCGAGTCGAGGTCGGACACGTTGACCTCCGGCGGCTGCAGCTCGCTGAGCTTCTTCGTCACGCCGGGGAGCTCGACGGCCGGGTTGAGCGGGTACTCCAGCGCGTAGCTGTCGGCGAGGACCTGCTGGCCCTTCTCGTTCACCAGGAACTCGATGAACTGCTCGGCCTCGTCCTTCATGTCGCTCGACTTGAGCACGCCGGCACCGGAGACGCTGACGAAGGCGCCCGGGTCCTGGTCGGCGAAGTAGTACTGGGCCGAGCTGTCGCTGACGTCGCCGTTCTCCTTGCGGTCGCGCTCCCAGTAGTAGTGGTAGACGATGCCGACCTCGACCTCGCCGGAGTCGACCTGCTCGAGCACGACGTTGTTGCCGTCGAGCACCTTGCCGTTGGCCTTGATGCCTTCCAGCCAGGCCGTGGCGGCCTCCTCGCCCTCGAGCTCGAGCACCGCGGCGACGATGGCCTGGAAGTCTGCGCCGGCGGGGGAGAAGGCGATGCGGCCCTGCCACTCCGGCTTCGCGAGGTCCATCAGCGACGCCGGCAGGTCGGACTCCTGCACCTGGTCGGTGTTGTAGACCAGCACGGTCGAACGCGCGACGAAGCCGGTCCAGAGACCGCTCGTGGGCCGGTACTGCGCGGGGATCGGCGCGACGAGGTCGGCCGGGAGCTTCTTGAGCAGACCAGAGGCCTCGACCTGGGACATCGCCGGCGAGTTCTCGGTCAGGAAGACGTCGGCGGGCGAGGCGTCGCCCTCCTGCACCAGCTGGTTGGACAGCTCGAGGTCCTTGCCGTTGCGCAGCTCGACCTCGATTCCCGTCTCCTCGGTGAACTCCGGCGCCAGCTCCTCGAGCAGCTGCTCGTGCTGGGCGTTGTAGATCACCAGCTTGGGCTCGTCCTCGCCACAGGCGGCGAGGAGCGGGGCGACCAGGGTCAGGGCCGCGATGCCGAGACCGGCGCGCACGAGCTTGTGGTTCATGAGGCTTCCTGTCGGGTGAGGTGGTGGCGAGCGTAGTGAGGTCGGATCCGGTCGGTGAGCCCGGCCCAGGGCATGGCCTGGGCCTGCTCGACGACGCGCCAGGCGAGCACGCCCACGACCAGCGAGGCGAGCAGCCCGCCCAGCGGCCAGTGGCGCTCCAGCAGCGGGTAGACCTGCCAGTGGGTGAGGTAGATGAAGAGCGACGCGCTGGCGAGGGTGCCGGTCGCGCCGACGAGCACCCGCGGCCACGGCACCGTCGGCAGCCAGACGAGGACCATCAGTCCGCCCGCGATGATCAGGTCGCGCTGGGACTCGCCGGTGAAGTCCCAGGCGCCCAGCAGCAGCAGGCCGGCCGCCATGGCGCGCTGCGCGACGCCGCGCGCCACCGCGGCTGCCCAGCCGCCGGCGAACAGCCAGGCGACGAAGAGCGAGGAGTGGATCACGTCGCCGTCGTACGACGCCAGGCCGGCCCACGTGCGCGGGACGAGCGCGCCGAGGGCCAGCGCGGCGGCGAGCGCGAACCGGTGCCGGCGCTCGAACGCCATGACCGCCGGGACCGAGGTGAGCAAGCCGGCGCCGACCGTGAGCAGCAGGACGACCTCGATGAACCAGTAGTGCCAGCCCGGCTCGGACCACTCGGCGCCGCCGAGCACGTCGTTGAGGAGGAGGACCGTGCGCCAGGGGTACGTCCCGGTGACCAGGTGGACGGCCCCGATCCAGATGACCGACGGGACGGCGACGCGGGCGGCGGCGCGGGCGACGCGCCGGATCCGCTCGCGGGAGTCCTCGTCGGTGAGGTGGAAGCGGGCGAAGTTGGCGCCGGCGACGGCGAGCAGCACGTGGGCGCCGCCCACGAGGACCCAGAGGTCGGTGTGGGAGCCGACGATCATGACGATCGCCAGTGCGCGCAGCGGGATGGTGGTGTCGACACGGGCGAACCACCGGTGCCGGCGCGCCTTCGCCGCACCCCCTGCGCCGTGGGCGGTCCCGTCGAGCTGCGCCAGGTCGGCGATGGTGCGGCGCTGCCAGTCCGCGGGGAGCCGGCCGAGGCGCCGCTCGAGGCGCAGGGACAGCTCGACGTAGGACAGGGAGTCGCCGCCGAGGGTGACGAAGGAGTCCTGCGGGCGGACCGCGTCGTGGCCGAGCACCCGGCCGTAGAGCCGGAGCAGCGACTGCACCGGGGAGCCGGCGTCGGCGTCGGGCGCCGGCTCGAGGCGGGCGACGGCCTGCTGGTCGAGCTTGCCGTTGGGGAGCCGGGGAAGGTCGACCACCGGCACGACGCGGATCGCGTGCGGCGGGAGCCCGGTGTCGGCGGCGACGGTCGCGGCCACCTCGGCGAGCACGAGCGGGTCCGGTCCGCCGGGGACCGCGACGACGAGCTGCTGGGCGTCGACGGCTTCGGCGCAGCCGGCGTCGTGGCCGCCCAGCCCGAGCAGGGTCTGGACCCGGTCGAGGTCGATCCGCTGGCCGAAGAGCTTGGCGAAGCGGGAGCGCCGCCCGACGATCTCGACGAGGCCGTCGGACGACAACCGGGCGAGGTCGCCGGTGCGCAGCTCGTCGTGGTCCGCGCCACGGACCAGGTCGGTGGGCGACTCGGCGTAGCCCAGCATCACGTTCGGGCCGGCGTAGACCAGCTCGCCGACGCCGGGGCCGGCGCCCTCGACCGGGTCCAGCCGGAACGACCCGCCGGGGATCGCGACGCCCACCGCCTGCGGGTGGGTGGTCGCGAGGTGCGGCGGCAGGTAGGCCATCCGCGCCGTCGCCTCGGTCTGGCCGTACATCACGACCAGCGCCCAGCCCTCGGCCGCGCCCCGGGAGGCGAGCGTGCGCACCCGCTCCGGCGCCATCCGCCCGCCGGCCTGGGTGACCTGGCGCAGCGTCGGCAGCTCGGGCCAGCCCGCGGTGCCCAGCAGGTCGAAGGTGTAGGGGACGCCGGCGAACGAGGTCACGCCGTGCGCCCGCGCGTCGGCCCACAGCCCCGGATCGGTCACCGACCGGTCGTCGAGCACGAGCGACGCGCCCGCCGCGAGGTGGCTGTGCAGGACCGAGAGCCCGTAGCAGTAGTCGAGCGGGAGCGTCGTCAGCGCGACGTCGTCCTCACGGATCCCCAGGTACGACGCGATGGCGGCCGCGTTGGCGTCCAGGTTGGTCGCGGACAGCCGCACCAGCTTGGGAGATCCCGTCGAGCCCGAGGTGCTCAGGAGCAGGCGGAGCTCCGGGTGGAGCTCCGGGGGCGGGGACGTGGTCGGGCACCAGCCGCTGGCGTCGTACTCCATGGAGGCCTGGTAGGCGGCGCCGAGCGCCGGGTCGCGGGAGAGCAGGGTGGCATGGCCGCCGGTGAGGGCGGCGAGCCACGCGACGACGAAGTCGACGGTCGGCTCGGGAGCGAGCCGGACCAGGTGGCGCCCGGTCGGCGGGGTCAGCGCCTCGAGGGCGGCGCGGGCCTCGGCGACCCGGCGGTCGAGCTCGGCGTAGGTGACCGAACGGTCCCCGGCGTGGAGGGCCGGCGCGTCGCCGTGGCGTGCGAGGTCGACGGCGAACCCCGTCGCGACCTGTGCACCCGCTGTGCCTTCCCCCATGAGAGGAAGGGTAAAGCAAGGCTCGCCTCAGTACAGAAAGCCTGTCCTAACCTTCGGGCTCGCCCGGGTCGGCTCAAGCCACTGGTGTGAGCAGGAACACCGGGATCACCCGGTCGGTCCACTCGACGTACTTGTCGTAGTTGGGCCACACCGTGACCATGTGTGCCCACGCCCGGTCCTTCTCGGGCCCGGTCAGCTCCCGCCAGGTGCAGGTGTGGTGGCGGCGGTGGTAGTCGACCTCCACCGTCTCGGCGGCACGCAGGTTGGCCGACCAGACCGGCGGCTTCGGCGCGCCGAAGGACGACCCGGCGATCAGCCAGCCGCCCTGCCACGGCACGCACAGCAGCGGCGTCGAGCGCGGGATGCCGCTCTTGCGGCCCTTGACCGTGAGCAGGAGGCTCGGCAGCCCGGCGAGGCCGACCAGGCTGACCCGGCGCCCGGTGAGGCGCTGGAGGTGCTTGTCCGTCCAGGTGATCTGGGGGAGCAGGCGCGGCATCCACGACTGGGAGCCGAGCTTGATCGCGACGGGGGTGAACAGGCCCATGGGGCCGAACCCTAGACCGGTCCAGTCTTCCGGCAGCCCACCCGTGCCGTTGCCCGTTCGTTCAACCGCCCGATGCCCGGCGAACCTACGGTCCGCTTCGTGATCACGCGTGGGCTGCTCGGCGGGGTGCTGGTGTTCCTCGGCGGTCTCGTCACGGCCACGCTGCCGCAGTCGACGCCGGTGCTGCGGCTCGCGATCCTGGGCACGGTCCGCGGCCACGAGGTCGGCCGGATGGCCGGACTGGTGGTGGTGCTGGCCGGTCTCGGCCTCCTCGCGAGCGCCTGGCTGCGGCTGTGCCGCACGGTTGCGGTCGGCGAGCGGGAGACCGGGGACGCACAAGAGGGGGTCGCGCTGGTCCGGTTCGCGTCCGCGGTCTGGTGCGCGCCACTCGTGCTGGCGCCGCCGCTGTTCTCCCGGGACGGCTGGTCGTACGCCGCCCAGGGGATGCTCGCGCGGGTCGGGCTCTCTCCCTACGACTGGGGCCCCGGGGCGCTGGCGCCCGACAACTTCCTGCCGCTGCCGACCTGGCTGACCGCGCCGCCGATCGTGCAGGCCGTCGACCCGCTGTGGTGGGACACCGCGACCCCCTACGGCCCGGTCCCGGTGTTCCTCGGCGGGCTGGCCGCCGGCGCGACGGGCAACCCGTGGGCCCTCGTCGTCTTCCACCGTGGCCTGGCCCTCGTCGGCCTCGCGCTGCTCGCCTGGTCGGTGCCGCGGCTGGCCGCGTGGACCGGCGCGAACCCGGCGATCGCGTCGGCCGTCGTACTGGTCTCGCCGCTGATGGTCGCCAACGGGGTCGCCGGCCTGCACAACGACCTGCTCATGGTCGGCCTGATGGCGGCGGCGCTCGTGGTCGCCGCCGAGCACGGCTGGGTCTGGGGCGCGATGCTCGCCGGCGTCGCCGCCGGCGTGAAGGTGCCGGGAGGCCTGGTCTGCGTCGGCATCGCCCTCGCCTCCCTGCCCGTCGGTGCCGCCCTGCTGGCCCGGGTGCGCCGGCTGGCGGCCGTCGGCGCGGCGTCGGTCGCGACGCTGCTCGGCCTCGGCGTCGTCACCGGCCTCGGCAACGGCTGGCTGCACGCCCTGACCGTGCCAGGTGAGGTCAACACGCCGCTCTCGGCGACGACGCTGGTCGGCGGCATCCTCGACTTCCTGGCCCTCCACCTCGGCATCCCGACCGGCCCGGCCTTCTTCCGCGACCTCGTCCGCGCGCTGGGCCTGCTCGCCGCGCTGGGCATCGGGGGGTGGGTGGCGCTGGGGTGGCGGACGGGTGAGCGGCGTACCGCGCTGGCGGGGGTGGCGACCGCCGGTGCCGCCTTCGTGCTGCTCTCGCCGGTCGTGCACCTCTGGTACTTCCTGATGCTGCCGCCCTTCCTCGCCACCCAGCGGCTCCGTCCGCACGCGATGGGCGCCCTCGTCGGCATCTCGATGCTGCTCGGCCTGGTCGCGCCGCTCGACTCGTCGCTGCACGGTGCCTACTACGCGATCGTGCTCGGCTCGATGACCGTCGCGCTGCTGATGCCGGTGCTCCTCCTGACCCGCAGCGCCCGCGAGTCCGTCGCGCGCGTCGTGGCCCCGCTCGCCCCCGCTCGCGCGCCGGAGCGCTTGTGACTACATGTCCTTGCTCGACAACCCGTGTCACAGCGCCCGGGTGGCCGCGGTCCGCATGACGGCGCGTGTCGGGTGGTGCCGTCAACCGAGCTACCCGGGTGGAGTTGTACCCACCACGGTGCTCTGACGTGGTTCTTCGAGCACGAACACGTAGTTGCAAGCGGCGTCAGGCGCTCAGCGCCCCCACCCGATCCCCGGCGTGCAGGGTGAGCATGCGGGCGACGGTGCGGTCCCAGCCGAACTGTTCGGCACGCTGGCGCGCTGCCCGTCGTACGACGTCCTCCGGGCGTGCCGCGAGCCGCTGGACGGCGTCGGCGAGGGCCGCGGGCGAGGGCGTGCCCCAGGCGCCGCAGGTGCGGTCGACGAGCTCGCGGGCCCCGCCCCGGTCGGCGGTGACGACGGGCGTGCCGCAGGCGAGCGCCTCCAGCACGGCGAGGCCGAAGGTCTCCCCGGGGCAGACGGACAGGGAGATGTCGGCCGCCGCGATCCGGTCCCGCAGCGCGCCCCGGCCGTCGACGTACCCGTGGAAGTGGACGGGCGCACCCTCCGCGATCTCCTCGAGCTCGTCGCGGTGCGGGCCCTCGCCGTACACGTCCAGCCGCAGGGGTACGCCGCGCTGGTGCAGCTCGACGGCGGTGGCGACGGCCAGGTGCGGCGACTTCTCCCGCGACAGCCGGCCGGTGTGGACCAGGCGCAGCTCGGCCCGCCCGGACCGCGAGTCGCGTGGGACCGGGTGGAAGGTCGCGAGGTCGACCCCGAGGGGGACCCGCTCGACCGGGCACCCGGCGGCAGCGGCGACCTGCCGGAACTCGTCCTCCGCGTACCGCGAGGTCACCACGACGGTGTCGAAGCTGCGCACCAGCAGCCGGTTGAGCAGGCCGATCGAGACCTTCGAGGTGGTGTCGAGGCCCGAGCGCATCGCGAACATGTCGCCCATCCGCTCGTGGGAGAGCAGCACCGAGCGCACGCCGTTGCGTCGCGCCCACCAGGCCACGGGCAGCAGGGTCAGCTTGTCGCTCCACTCGACGCTGGTCGGCTGCCAGCGCTCGAGCACGTCGGTCACCCGCCACGGCTCGACGATGAGCCGGTAGCCGCCGCCGACCCGGGGTGCGCGGACCTGGACCACCTCGCCGAGGTCGGTCGCCGTCACGGTGTCGACGGGACCGGGGATCACGAGGAGTCGCTCGGCTCCCGCGTCGACGTACCCCCGGCCGAGGTGCTCGATCGCGGTCCGCATGCCTCCTGAGGTGGCGCCGACGAAGTTGGCCAGCTGGGCGATCCGCACGGGGCCACCCTGACGACGACGGATGAACTCCTGCCCACCACACGGTTGACGGGCGCGGAAGGATACTGAGGTGTGAGCAATCCCGAGAAGGACCCGGACGCGGTCGTCTGCGCGAGCCGCCAGGCGGCCGGAGTCGAGCTGATGACGCCCCGCGAGGTGCCGCTCGGCGGCCCCCGCGCGATGCCCGTACGCCGCACGCTTCCCCAGCGGCACCGGTCGCTGATCGGTGCCTGGTGCTTCCTCGACCACTACGGCCCGGACCTGGTGAGCGAGAGCGGCGGCATGGAGGTCGCGCCCCACCCGCACACCGGGTTGCAGACGGTCAGCTGGCTGTTCACCGGCGAGATCGAGCACCGCGACAGCGCCGGGAACGTCGCGATGGTCCGCCCGCAGGAGGTCAACCTGATGACCGCCGGCCGTGGCATCAGCCACTCGGAGGTCTCCACCCCCGGGACGACCGTCCTGCACGGAGCCCAGCTCTGGGTCGCCCTGCCCGACGCCGACCGCGACACCGCCCCCGGGTTCGAGCACTACGCGCCCGAGCAGGTCGCGGGCGAGGGCTGGCGCGCCCATGTCTTCCTCGGCTCGCTGCTCGGCGACAGCTCGCCCGTGAGGACCTTCACGCCGTTGCTCGGGGCCGAGATCGTGCTCGACCCCGGCACGACGCTCGTCGTCCCCGTCGACGAGACCTTCGAGCACGGCGTGCTCGTCGACCTCGGCTCGGTCACCGTCGGCGACCTCGACGTCAAGGTCGCCGACCTCGCCTACGTGCCCACGGGCGCACAGGAGATCCGCCTGGTCGCCGGCGACGAGGGCGCCCGCGTGCTGGTGCTCGGCGGACCGCCGTTCGGCGAGTCGATCGTGATGTGGTGGAACTTCGTCGGCCGCACCCACGACGAGATCGTGGACTACCGCGCCGCCTGGCAGGCCCAGGTCACCGACCCGGACACGGGGGAGCTGCTGCCGGACAGCCGTCTCGTCGCGCCCGGCCGGTTCGGCGTCGTCGCCGACCAGCCGCTGCGGCCGATCCCCGCGCCGGGCCTGCCGAACGCCCGCCTGCGAGAGCGCCGGTGATCGCTGGCCTGACCTGGCTGGTCGGTTTCCAGCTCGTCGGAGAGCTGGTGGTCCGCGTCGCCGACCTGCCCGTGCCCGGTCCGGTCGTCGGGATGCTGGTGCTCTTCGTCTTCCTCCGCCTGCGCCGGTACGACGACAGCGGGTCCGTGGTGCGGGCCGGCTCCGGCCTGCTGCGGCACCTCCAGCTCTTCTTCGTCCCGGCCGGCGTCGGCGTCGTGGCGTACGGGTCCGTGCTCGGCCGCGACGCGGTGCCGGTCACGGTGGCAGTCCTGGGGTCGTGGTTCCTCGGCCTGGTGGCGGTCGCCTGGACGGCCGTGCTCCTCGAGCGGCTGCTGGGCAAGCCACGCGACGACCTGGGCTCGCCGACGGACCCGGTCGGACCGGAGCCGGCGTGAGCAGCGCCCTCGACTCCGCCCTGGAGGTCGCCCGCTCGCCCCTCGGCCTCCTCGCCGTGACCCTGGTCGGCTACCAGCTCGGCCGGTGGGTGCAGGAGCGCACCGGCGGCCACGCGGCCGCCCAGCCGGTGCTGGTCGCGGTCGTGGTCGTCGGCGGGGCGATCACGTTGCTCGACGTCGACTACCCGGCCTACCGCTCGGCGACCGAGCTCGTCGCCTTCTGGCTCGGCCCGGCCACGGTGGCGCTGGCGATCCCGCTGCACCGGCAGGCCGACCGGCTGAAGGGCTTCGTGGTCCCGATGCTCGCCGCGGTGGCGGTCGGCGCCGCCGTGTCGATCGCGTCCGCCGTGCTGCTCGCACGGGCGCTGGGGGCCGACGAGGAGCTCGAGAGGACGCTTGCCCCGAAGGCGGCGACCACGCCCGTCGCGATCGCGGTCACCGACGCGCTCGGTGGGATCCCGTCGCTCACGGCGGTGCTGGTGATCCTCATCGGTGTCGTCGGCGCGGTCGTCGGGCCCGCCACGCTCAACCTGCTCCGCGTCCGGGACCGCCGCGCCCGCGGCCTGGCGATCGGCGCGGTCTCGCACGGGATCGGTGCCTCCCGGATGCTGCGGGAGGACGAGACCGAGGGCGCCTTCGCCGGGCTCTCGATGGGCCTCACCGCCCTCGCGATCAGCCTGCTGGTCCCGGTCCTCGCCCTGGCGCTGTTCTGACCGACCACGGAAGCAGCGAGGAATCCGACCGTGGTCGGACGCCGGCAGGTCGCCGAGCCGTTAGGTTCCCTGCATGCGCGTGCACAGCTTCACCGACGATGCCCTCGGCGACCTCGACGCGGTCGGCCTGGCCGAGCACCTCCGTGCCGGCAAGGTCTCGCCCCTGGAGGTGGTCGACGCGGCCATCGCCCGGCTCGGGAAGATCGACGACGACCTCAACGCGATGGCCTACACGGCCGTCCAGCGGGCCCGCTCCGAGGCCCGCAGCGTCGAGCCGGGGAGCTCCTTCTTCGCCGGGGTGCCGACGCTGGTCAAGGACAACGTCGACGTCGCCGGCATGCCGACCCGCTCGGGCACGGACGCGTGGGAGCCGCGGCCGGTGAAGAAGCACGGCGACTTCGCCGCGATGTACCTCGCGACCGGATTGGTCGCGCTCGGCAAGAGCCAGTTGTCGGAGTACGGCTTCAGCGCGTCTGCGGAGCACCCCCGGCTCGGTGCCGTACGGACCCCGTGGAACACCGAGCACTCCGCCGGCGCCTCGAGCTCCGGTTCGGCGGCCCTGGTCGCTGCGGGCGTCGTCCCGATCGCCCACGCCAACGACGGCGGCGGTTCCATCCGGATCCCCGCGGCCGTCAACGGCCTCGTCGGCCTCAAGCCCACCCGAGGCCGGCTCGCGCAGGACAAGGTGTTCCGCGACATGCCGATCCGGATCGTCTCCGACGGCGTCGTGACCCGCTCCGTGCGCGACACGGCCGCGTTCTACCGGGAGGCCGAGCGGGTCCACCGGAACCTGGAGCTGCCGCCGATCGGTGACCTCACCCGGCCCGGCAAGCGCCGCCTGCGGATCGCCCTGAACACCTCCGGCGTGAGCCGCGGCGCCGACGCCGCGACCAAGGCGCTGACCGAGCAGACCGCCGCGCTGCTGGAGGACCTGGGACACACGGTGACCGAGTCCGACGTACCCGTCGGGCCGTCGTTCGCCGACGACTTCCTGCTCTACTGGGCCCTCCTGGCGCAGGCGATGCTGGCGATGGGCCGGCCGGCGCACGGCCGTTCGTGGGACCGCTCGCGCCACGACAACCTCACCCTCGGCCTGGCCCGCCACGCCCGTCGCAACCTGCACCGGGTGCCGGGCGCGATCACCCGGCTCAAGCGGGCCGCCGCGCAGGCCGAGCTCTACTACGAGCGGTACGACGTCGCGCTGACCCCGACGCTGGCCACCGAGACCCCGAAGGTCGGCCACCTCGACCCGACCCAGTCCTACGACCTGATCATGGACAAGCTGCTCGACTGGGTGGCCTTCACGCCATGGCAGAACGTGACGGGCGCGCCGGCCATCTCGCTGCCCCTCGCGACCACCCCGGGCGGCCTGCCGCAGGGCATGATGTTCGGCGCCGCACCGGGCCACGAGGCCCTCCTGATCGAGCTCGCCTACGAGCTCGAGGAGGCCGCCCCGTTCGCCCGGATCCACGCCTAGGACGGCCGTCCCGAGCGCGAGGTGCACGCCGATTTCGCGCCGCACGGGGCCCCGTATATAGTTCTCCGGCGTTGCCCCTTTAGCTCAGTCGGCAGAGCGTCTCCATGGTAAGGAGAAGGTCTACGGTTCGATTCCGTAAAGGGGCTCTGGGAGCCAGGATCCGCCGATCCGGGCCGGAAACGGCCCGGGGAGGCGGGGACCTGCCGCCCCTGGCGGGGTAGCTCAGGTGGTTAGAGCACACGGCTCATAATCGTGGTGTCGCGGGTTCGAGTCCCGCCCCCGCTACGCCAGATGACGAAGCAGCACCAGCAGTACCCCCAAGACGCATCCAGAAGGACTTCCCGTGGCCAGCAAGAGCTCTGACGTTCGCCCCAAGATCACGCTTGCCTGCGTGGA
Organism: uncultured Nocardioides sp.; assembly: GCA_964487275.1. Lineage (GTDB taxonomy): Bacteria > Actinomycetota > Actinomycetes > Propionibacteriales > Nocardioidaceae > Nocardioides. The sequence goes on from CAZAQE010000038.1 coordinate 14,148, forward strand.
CTGCAAGGAGCGCAACTACATCACGAAGAAGAACCGGCGCAACGACCCCGACCGCATCGAGCTGTCGAAGTTCTGCCCGCGCTGCCGCAAGCACACCGCGCACCGCGAGACCCGCTGATCCCAGCGCTCCCCGGAGCGCTCCGAAAGGCCCGCCACCCCATGGGGGAGGCGGGCCTTCGTCGTGCTCCCCGACCAGCAGCCGCCTGGCGCCCGACGGCGCTGACTCGCGAGTAGCCGGAGCCCGCGACTAGGGTCGAGCCATGCCGAGCGACTCCCTCGTCGGACGTGCCTTCCCCCCGACGCAGCCCCGGACTGTGACCGAGGAGGCCGTCCAGGCCTTCGTCGCGGCGGTCGGTGGCAGCACGGGCGACGCCGTCCCGCCGACCTTCCCCATCGTGGTCACCTTCGAGGCGCTGCAGGACTTCCTGGCCGCGGAGCAGATCGAGCTGTCCCGGATCGTCCACGGCGACCAGCGCTTCCGCTACGAGCGCCCGGTCGTGGTCGGTGACGTGCTGACGGCCGCGCTGACGGTCACCGGCGTCCGCTCGATCGGCGGCAACGACATCATCAGCACCTCGAGCGAGATCACCGACGCCTCCGGCGCTCTCGTGTGTACGGCGACCGCGACCATCGTCCACCGGGGAGCTGCCGCATGACCGCCCTGACCGCCGGCGCCGAGCTGCCGACCCTCACCTACGACGTGACGCGGGCGGACCTGGTCGCCTACGCCCACGCCAGCGGCGACCACAACCCGATCCACCAGGACGAGGAGGTCGCCCTCGCGGTCGGCCTGCCCGGCGTGATCGCGCACGGGATGTACACCCTCGCGCTGCTCGGCCGCGCGGTCGGCGAGTGGACCGCCGCCGAGGTGGTGGAGATCGGCGCGAAGTTCGTCGCCCCGGTCGTCGTACCCGCCGAGGGCGCGGCGCGGGTGACGATCGCCGGCACCGTCGGCGAGCGCACCGACGACGGCCTGCTCCCGCTGGCCCTGACCGTCACCGTCGACGGCACGAAGGTGCTGGGGGCGCCCAAGGCCGTCGTCCGTGCCTGAGCCCACGCTCGCGGAGCTCACCACGCTCCGGCTCGGTGGTCCGGCGACCCGCTACGTGCCGGTGGCGGACGCGGCCGCCCTCGTGGCGGCCGTGACGGAGGCGGACGCGGCCGGGGAGCCGGTGCTGCTCGTCGGCGGCGGCAGCAACCTCGTGGTGGCCGACGAGGGCTTCGCCGGCACCGTGGTCCACCTCGTCGGCGGCGGCGTGCACGTGGACCGGGACGCGTCCGGCCTCGCGAGCGTGACTGTCGCCGCGGGGGAGCCGTGGGACGCCGTCGTCGCACGCGCGGTCGCCGAGGGCTGGGTCGGCATCGAGGCGCTCTCGGGCATCCCCGGAACCGCCGGGGCCACCCCGGTGCAGAACGTCGGCGCCTACGGGCAGGAGGTCGCCCAGACGATCGCCAGGGTGCGCGTCTGGGACCGTCTGCTGAAGGGCGAGCGCACCTTCAGTGCCGAGGAGTGCCGCTTCGCCTACCGCCACTCGCGGTTCAAGGCCGACCCGGGCCGGCACCTCGTCCTCGACGTCACCTTCACGTTCCACCCCGGCGAGCTGTCCGCCCCGGTCGCGTACGCCGAGCTGGCTCGCACGCTCGGCGTCGAGCAGGGGGAGCGCGCACCGCTCGCCGAGGTCCGCGAGGCGGTGCTCGGCCTGCGCCGCGGCAAGGGCATGGTGCTGGACGCTGCCGACCACGACACGTGGAGCGCAGGCTCGTTCTTCACCAACCCGATCGTCGATCCGGCGCAGGTGCCGGACGGAGCGCCGTCGTACCCGCAGCCGGACGGGAGCGTGAAGACCAGCGCCGCCTGGCTGATCGACCACGCCGGATTCGGCAAGGGCTACGGCATCGACCGTCCCGGCGCGCGGGTCTCGCTGTCGACCAAGCACACCCTCGCGCTGACCAACCGCGGCGGCGCGAGCACGGTCGAGCTGCTCGACCTCGCCCGCGAGGTCCGCGACGGCGTGGCGGCGCGCTTCGGGATCACGCTCGTCAACGAGCCGGTGCTGGTCGGCGCCACCCTCTGACCTGACCTGCGGTCCTTCCTCGGTGTCGGGCCTCAGGGACTGGCGCTGAAGATCGCGGCGAGGAACACGAAGAACGCCAGGATCAGCAACAGGCCGATGATGCCGAGCACCACGCCGACGATCCCGGTGATGAAGCCGGCGGTCGCGACGCCCTCCCCGCCGTACTGGCGCGGGTTGGCCCGGATCTCGCGGCGCGAGCGCAGGCCGAGCCAGATCGCGAACGGCGAGCACGCCACGGCGAGGAAGGTGATCAGGAAGACCGGCGTCAGCAGGACCCCGGCGATGCCGATGATGCCGAGCACGAGCGACGTGGTCGCCAGCTGGTGGGTCGGGGCGCCGAAGGTCACGTACTGCTGGTTGACCTGGTAGGGGGTGCCGCCCGGCGGGTTCACCGGGTACGGCGCCCAGGGCGCTGCGCCCGGTGCGCCGGGCGCTCCGGGCGCCCCGTAGCCGGGAGGGGCGGGCGGCGCCGGCGTGGGCGCGTCGTACGACGGCGACGGCGGCACCATCTGCGTCGGCTCGGCCCCGGGGACGGGCCCGCCGGCGACGTCACCGGTCAGGTCACCGTAGGCGGGCGCGTCGTAGGGGCTCGGGTCCGGGCCCGACGGGGACGCCAGGGGCGGCTGCTCGCTCATGGTGCCCATCCTTCCATCCGGCGGCCGGGCGGAAACGGGTTCAGGACGACGGTGCGGCCAGCCAGGCGTCGATGTCGGCGAGGGCGCGCTGGAGCACGTCGGCCGGGGCGTTGCTGGCACGCAGAGACATCCGCGCGAGCTCGGCGAGCTGTCCGTCGGAGAGGTCGTGCGCGGCGCGCATCGTGGCGTACTGGCCGGCCAGCCTCGAGCCGAAGAGGAGGGGGTCGTCGGCGCCGAGGGCGATCGTGGCGCCCGCGTCGAGCAGGGTCGGCAGCGGCACGGAGGTCAGGTCGGAGTAGACGCCGAGCGCGACGTTGGAGACCGGGCAGACCTCGAGGGCCACGCCGGTGTCGACGATCCGCTGCAGCAGGCCGGGATCCTCCGCGGCGCGCACCCCGTGACCGAGCCGGCCGGCGTGCAGCGAGTCGAGGCAGGTGCGGATGTGCTCGGGGCCGCGCAGCTCGCCCCCGTGCGGCACCAGCAGGAGCCCGGCCCGCTCGGCGATCGCGAACGCTCCTGCGAACTCCTCGGTACGCCCCCGGCGCTCGTCGTTGGACAGGCCGAAGCCGACGACGCCGCGACCGGCGTACTGGCCGGCGAGACGGGCCAGTGTGCGGGCGTCGAGCGGGTGCCGGGTCCGGTTCGCCGCGATCACCACCGCCATCCCGAGCCCCGTGAGCTCGGAGGCGTCGCGGACCGCGTCCAGGACGAGGTCGGTGAACGCGGTGATGCCGCCGAAGCGGCCGCCGTAGCCGCTCGGGTCGACCTGGATCTCCAGCCAGCGGCCGCCGTCGGCGACGTCGTCCTCGGCGGCCTCGCGCACGAGCCGGCGCACGTCGTCCTCGGTGCGCAGGACCGAGCGCGCGACGTCGTACAGGCGCTGGAAGCGGAACCAGCCCTTCTCGTCCGCCGCGGTCAGCTGCGGCGGCCACTCCGCGACGAGCGCGTCCGGGAGGTGGATGCCGTCGCGCTCGGCGAGCTCCAGCAGCGTCGCGTGTCGCATCGAGCCGGTGAAGTGCAGGTGGAGGTGGGCCTTGGGCAACGCATGGAGGTCCCGCACGGGCGCCATCGTAGGCGGCGGATCCGCGGAGCCGGGACGGGCCGGCTTTGGACCGGTGTGGGTCAGGTGGGTAGAGTCACCCACTGGTGGTTCTTCCACATGATGAGTCGCGCCCGGACGTAGGCCCGGGAGCGACTCGGGAGAAGCCCGAAGGGCACTAGCTCAATTGGCAGAGCATCGGCCTCCAAAGCCGAGGGTTGGGGGTTCAAGTCCCTCGTGCCCTGCAAGAGATGACGTAGTCGAAGTGGCGAAAGGGTGAGCAGCGTGTCGGACGCTCCGGCAGTCCGCGGGGGTCAGAAGGACCCCTCGGGCGGCAAGCAGCCCGAGAAGCGCACCGGTCCGGTGACCTTCTACCGCCAGGTCGTGGCCGAACTCCGCAAGGTGGTCTACCCCACCCGCGACCAGCTCGTGACCTACTTCTTCGTCGTCCTCGCGTTCGTCCTCGTGATGATCGCGCTCGTGTCGCTGCTGGACCTGGGTCTCGGCAAGCTCGCCTTCGAGATCTTCACCGGCGCGGACGACATCTGATCCCTCCCTCCCGGGCGGGGTTGTCGATGACATTTTCGAACAACTGATGGAGCAGCACGTGTCGGAGCAGTACGACTCGGCCCCCGAGATCGACGAGGCGGCCGACCAGGTCGAGGCCGTGGAGGCCGCAGCGGAGGACGCCGACGAGGCGACCGCGTTCGCGGACGAGGCCGAGCAGGCGGTCGAGGTCGGCGACACCGTCGACACCGAGGGTGCTGACGAGATCGCCGTCGAGGACGAGGACGCCGAGGACGAGCCTGCCGAGGCTGTCGAGGACGAGGCTGTCGAGGACGAGGACCCCCTCGAGGCGTTCCGCCGCGAGCTGTGGGCCAAGTCGGGTGACTGGTTCGTCGTGCACACCTACTCCGGCATGGAGAACCGGGTGAAGCAGAACCTCGAGAACCGGATCCACTCCCTCAACATGGAGGACTACATCCACGAGATCGTGGTCCCCACCGAGGAGGTCGCCGAGATCAAGAACGGCCAGCGCAAGATGGTCAAGCGCACCGTTCTCCCCGGCTACGTCCTGGTCCGGATGGACCTCACCGACGAGTCCTGGGCCGCGGTGCGCCACACGCCGTCGGTCACCGGGTTCGTGGGCCACAGCCACCAGCCGGTGCCGCTCAGCATGGACGAGGTCGAGAAGATGCTGGCCCCGGCCGTCGTCACCGCCGCGGCTGCCGAGGCCGAGGCGGCCGCTGCCACCGGTGGTGGTACGACGAGTGCCTCTCCCGCAAAGAAGCCGGTCGAGGTCGTCGATTTCGCCGTCAACGACTCGGTCCTCATCGTCGACGGCGCCTTCGCGACGCTGCACGCCACGATCACCGAGATCAACGCCGAGGCCCAGCGGGTCAAGGCCCTGGTCGAGATCTTCGGCCGCGAGACCCCGGTCGAGCTGTCGTTCGCTCAGATTCAGCGCGTGTGATGTGACGGCGCGCCGCGCCGTCACATCACACACGAGGCGCGAGGTCGAGTAGCGCCGCGACCGAGGAACGAGGTCGCGACGCGCGTATCGAGACCTGATCCGCTCGCGCAGCAGGTTTCCCGCAATTCGCCGTACACGCGACGAAGCGGAAGAATGTCCGGGTTGCCCCCGGCAGCAAGTGGCAGAGGACTGAGCGTCCTCGCTGTGACCACGAGAGAAAGAGATAGAGGAATGCCTCCCAAGAAGAAGATCGCCGCACTGGTCAAGGTGCAGCTGCAGGCCGGCTCGGCCACCCCGGCGCCGCCGGTCGGTACCGCGCTCGGTCCGCACGGCGTCAACATCATGGACTTCTGCAAGGCGTACAACGCCCAGACCGAGTCCATGCGCGGCAACGTCATCCCGGTCGAGATCACGATCTACGAGGACCGGTCGTTCGACTTCATCACGAAGACGCCGCCGGCCGCTGAGCTGATCAAGAAGGCCGCCGGCCTCAAGAAGGGCTCGGGCGTCCCGCACAAGGAGAAGGTCGGCAAGCTGACCAAGGACCAGGTGCGCGAGATCGCCACGACGAAGCTCCCCGACCTCAACGCCAACGACATCGACGCCGCCATGAAGATCGTGGAGGGCACTGCCCGCTCCATGGGCGTCACCATCGACGGCTGATCCATCGTGGAAGGGCCGCGCTGGCCCGCTGACCACACCTCCTCTTCTAACTAAGGAATCACCATGCAGCGCAGCAAGACCTACCGCGCGGCTGCCGAGACGTTCGACAAGAACGAGCTCCACGCGCCGCTCGCCGCGATCAAGATCGCCAAGAGCACCAGCAAGAAGAAGTTCGACGAGACCGTCGACGTCGTGTTCCGCCTCGGGGTCGACCCGCGCAAGGCGGACCAGATGGTGCGCGGCACCGTGAACCTGCCCCACGGCACCGGCAAGACCGCCCGCGTCCTCGTGTTCGCGAACGGTGACAAGGCCGAGGCCGCCCGCGAGGCCGGCGCGGACTTCGTCGGCAGCGACGAGCTCATCGACAAGGTCGCCGGCGGCTGGACGGACTTCGACGCCGTCGTCGCCACCCCGGACCTGATGGGCAAGGTCGGCCGCCTCGGTCGCGTGCTCGGTCCCCGCGGCCTGATGCCGAACCCGAAGGTCGGCACCGTCACCCCGGACCCGGCGAAGGCCGTCTCCGACATCAAGGGCGGCAAGATCGAGTTCCGCGTCGACCGCCACGCCAACCTGCACTTCATCATCGGCAAGGCGTCCTTCTCCGAGACCCAGCTCGCGGAGAACTACGCTGCCGCCCTCGACGAGGTGCTGCGTCTCAAGCCGGCCAGCTCGAAGGGCCGCTACCTGAAGAAGGTCACCGTCTCCACGACCATGGGCCCCGGCGTCCAGGTCGACCCCAACCGCATCAAGAACGTCGCGGTCGAGGACGAGGCCTGATCCAGGCTCCTGCCAGTACGACGCCCGCCGCTCCCGCAAGGGACGGCGGGCGTCGTACTTTTCCAGTGCTCCGTAGGGTGGGCGCGTGAAGCGACTGCTCGGGACGCTGCTCGTCGTGCTCGCGCTCGCGGCCTGCTCGACCGACGACGAGCCGGTCGCCGTGACGCCGGGGGAGCCCGTGGACACCACTGCGCCGCCCGGCCTCGAGGAGGTCCCGCCCGGCTACGACCAGCAGCTCGACGGCCCGCCGCCGGCGAAGGGCGACGCCGTCGACGGGGCCGCCCTCACCGCGCTCCTGCGCACCCGGGCGTCAGTGGCGGCCGACGGTCACTGCACGAGCGACCAGGTCCAGGTCACCCTGCAGGGCTTCGACATGACCCTGGGCCACCGCTACTCGCGCATCACGGTGCGCAACACCTCGGCGGCGGCCTGCGTGGTCGAGGGCGTGCCGGGCATCGGGGTGCAGGGCACCTGGGGTTCGAGGTTCGTCCCCGAGGTCAAGCACACCGATCGTGACACCAGCGGGGCGGCGATCGCCGTGGCCCCGGTCAGGCTGGAGCCGGGGGAGCGGGCCAGCGCCGGCATCGAGTGGACGGGGGACCTCGCCGGCGCGGAGTCCGAGCAGGCATCGATGCTCGTCGTCCAGCTGGCCCGGGGCCAGGTCCCGGCCAAGGTGCCGGCGGTGGCTGGTGGCGGCCGCGTCGACATCGGCCAGTTCACGACGATCGTGCTGGCACCGTTCGTCGCGGGGTAGTCCTCTCAGGGAGACCCTGCGCTTCTCAGGCCGTCAGCTTCTCCAGCGCCGCCAGTTCCACGCACACCGCCACGCCCGCCATCGCGGCCTCGACCTCGGCCAGCACCGGGAAGGTCGGGGCGAGCCGGATGTTGCGGTCGTTGGGGTCGTTGCCGTGCGGGAACGCCGAGCCGGCGGGGGTCAGCGCGATGCCCGCCTCCTTGGCGAGCGCGACCACGCGTGACGCCGTGCCGTCGAGGACGTCGAGGTTGACGAAGTAGCCGCCCGTCGGCACGGTCCACTCGGCGATGCCCAGGCCCGCCAGGCGGCCGGTGAGGGCCTCCTCGACCGCGGCGAACTTCGGCGCGATCAGGTCGCGGTGCTTGCGCATGTGGGCGCGCACGCCGTCGGCGTCGCCGAAGAACTCGACGTGGCGCAGGTGGTTGACCTTGTCCGGGCCGATCGAGGCGAAGCCGAGGCGCTCGAGGTACCACGCCCGGTTCTCCGGCGACGCGGCCAGCGCCGCGACGCCGGCGCCGGCGAAGGTGATCTTGGAGGTGGACGCGAACATGATCGGCCGGTTGGCGTGGCCGGACGCGGCGGCCAGGCCGAGCGCGTCCGCGCTCTTGGTCTCGTCCTCGGTCAGGTGGTGCACGGCGTAGGCGTTGTCCCAGAAGATCCGGAAGTCCGGCGCGGCGCTCGGCATCGCCATCAGCTCCGCGGCGACCTCGGCGGAGCACACGGCACCGGTCGGGTTGGCGTAGGTCGGCACGATCCACATGCCCTTGACGCTCGGGTCGTCGGCGACGAGCGCGCGGACCGCGACCGGGTCGGGGCCGTCGGGGGTCATCGGCACGGTGATCATCTCGATGCCCAGCTCGGCGAGCATCGTGAAGTGGCGGTCGTAGCCGGGTACGGGGCAGACGAACTTCACCACCGGCTCCTGCGACCACGGCCGGGGCGAGTCCGGGCCGCCCTTGAGCAGCATCGCGGTGATGACCTGGTACATCATCGTCAGGCTCGAGTTGCCGCCGCAGACGACGGTCGACACGTCGACGCCGAGCAGGTCGGCGAAGATCTCGCGGATCTCCGGCAGGCCGTCGAGGCCGCCGTAGTTGCGCACGTCCGTGCCCGCCCGGTCCTTGTACGACGACGGCAGGCCCAGCAGCCCGTTGGACAGGTCGAGCTGGTCGGCGCCCGGCTTGCCGCGGGTGAGGTCCAGCTTCAGCCCGCGCTCCTTGAGCGCGTCGTAGTCGGCGCGCACCGTCGTCAGGCGCGCGGCGAGGTCGTCGGCGGACAGGTCGGCGAGGGGCGTCGAGGCGGTCACGGGACCATCTTGTCGCACCAGCCGAAGGGTCCGCGATTTGGTGTCCAACGAGCGCCGCCGTAGCCTTCTCGACGAAACCTTAAGACCGCCGGTTGTCAGGGCTGCCAGTCCTGACCGAAGGTTCCGCCGAAAGGCGGACGGCCTGCGCAGGGGATCAGAGCAAGCATCGCCCGCGATGCCCACGCCCTGAGCGCCTGCGCTCGGGGCGTCCGTCATTCTCCGGGTCCTTCGCGGTGGTCCCCACCGGAAGGAGACCCATGGCGCGGGCAGACAAGCAGGCCGCCGTCGCGGAGATCGCTGAGTCGTTCAGCGAGTCCGCAGGCGCTGTGCTGACCGAGTACCGCGGTCTCACCGTCAAGGAGCTGCAGGACCTTCGCCGCTCCCTCGGTGCGAACGCCAACTACGCCGTGGTCAAGAACACGCTGGCCAAGCTCGCCGCCAAGGAGGCGGGCATCGAGGGCTTCGACGAGCTCCTCACCGGCCCGACCGCCATCGCCTTCATCAAGGGCGATGTCGTCGAGGCTGCCAAGGGCCTGCGTGACTTTGCCAAGGCGAACCCCACCCTCGTGATCAAGGGTGGCGTTCTGGACGGCAACCTCCTCGACGCGAAGGAGATCGCCAAGCTGGCCGATCTCGAGTCGCGCGAGGTGCTCCTGGGCAAGCTGGCGGGCGCGATGCTCGCTTCGCTCAGCCAGGCCGTCTACCTCCTCAACGCCCCGCTCGCCCAGGCTGCCCGGCTCGCCGGCGCCCTGGAGGCGAAGGCGCAGGAGGACCCCTCGATCCTCGCAGGTGGTGCCGGTACGCCGGCCGCTGCCGAGGAGACCCCGGCCGCCGAGGACGCCGCCCCCGCCGAGGAGGTCGAGGCACCCGCTGCCCACGCCGCCGACGCTGAGGCTGCCGACGAGGCGACCGAGTCCACCGACGCCTGATCCAGGCCGACGTACACCACCTGAAACCCCGGTCGGCGCGCGACATGCGCACGCGGACCAGCCTTACGAAAGGACACGCCACCATGGCGAAGCTCACCACCGACGAGCTCCTCGACGCGTTCAAGGAGATGACCCTCATCGAGCTCTCCGAGTTCGTGAAGCAGTTCGAGGAGACCTTCGGCGTCACCGCCGCTGCCCCGGTCGCCGTTGCCGCTGCCCCCGCCGCCGGCGGTGCCGCTGGCGGTGCCGAGGAGGCCGCTGCCCAGGACGAGTTCGACGTCGTCCTCGAGGCCGCTGGTGACAAGAAGATCAACGTCATCAAGGAGGTCCGCGCGCTGACCTCCCTCGGCCTCAAGGAGGCGAAGGACCTCGTCGAGGGCGCCCCGAAGGCGATCCTCGAGAAGGTCAACAAGGAGACGGCTGACAAGGCCAAGGAGGCCCTCGAGGGCGCCGGCGCCACCGTCACCCTCAAGTGACCCCTCGCTGACCACGGTCAGCACCACGAGGCCGGCAGAGCGCACGCTCTGCCGGCCTCGGCTATTTTCGATGGGCCGAGCGTGTCGCCCGGTCGAAGGCGGCGCGCAGACCCTCCGGGCCCACGCTTGCCTCCCGCCCGGTCGAAGGCGGCGCGCAGACCCTCCGGGCCCACGCTTGCCTCCGACGCGCTGCGGGCGGGTGCCACGCTGCCGGCCCGGCGCGGAGCCCGCCGTAGCAGCCCGGGTGGGTTACCCGCTAGTGCTACTCGCAAGTACTCTCGCGATCTCGATGGACGGGTCGGCGTGACGCCCACCACGGTTTACGCGTAACGTGCGCCACGTGGCTGCGTTGTTCCCTCGCAGCACGAGCCGGGTCAGCGGACGTAGGAAGAGGTCAACATGGGCGTCGATGTAGCGGTGACGAACCTGACGAAGCAGTTCGGCAAGCAGCTCATCTGGAAGGGTGTGACCCTCACGCTGCCCGCGGGGGAGATCTCCGTCATGCTGGGCCCGTCCGGCACCGGCAAGTCGGTCTTCCTCAAGGCGCTCATCGGCCTGGTCAAGCCCGACGAGGGCTCGATCGTCATCGAGGGCACCGACATCGCCTCGTGCTCCGAGAAGGAGCTCTACGAGGTCCGCAAGCTGTTCGGCGTGCTGTTCCAGGACGGCGCGATGTTCGGTTCGATGAACCTCTACGACAACGTCGCCTTCCCGCTGCGTGAGCACACCAAGAAGGGCGAGTCCGAGATCCGTGACATCGTCATGGAGAAGATGGACCTCGTCGGTCTGCTCGGCGCGGAGATGAAGCTCCCCGGCGAGATCTCGGGCGGTATGCGCAAGCGCGCCGGCCTGGCCCGTGCCCTCGTGCTCGACCCCGAGATCCTGCTGATCGACGAGCCGGACTCCGGTCTGGACCCGGTGCGCACGTCGTTCATCAACCAGCTCTTCGTCGACCTCAACGCCCAGATCGACGCGACCTTCCTGATCGTCACGCACGACATCCACTCGGTCCGGATCGTGCCCGACCAGATCGGCCTGCTCTACCACAAGCACCTGGCCATGTACGGCCCGCGCGAGATGCTGCTGTCGTCCGACGAGCCGGTCGTGCGCCAGTTCCTCAACGCGCAGACGGTTGGCCCGATCGGCATGTCCGAGGAGAAGGACGCCGACCAGCTGGCCGCGGAGAAGGACATGGACCTGCCGCCGCTCCCGCCCATCCCGCTCCAGCTCGAGCCGTCCAACGGCATCCCGCGTCGCGCCCAGCGCGCGCCCGGCGCCTGGTGCCGGGAGAACGGCATCACGCCGCCCCCGGGTTCCTTCACCAAGGAAGCCGAGCACGCCAGCGGATCCTCCCAGCACTGACCGGAGCGCATTCCCCCAATGTCCCTGACAGCCGCTCGGGTCCTGCAGCCCGTCGGAACGGCTGGAAAGCTCTTCGCCTTCGCGCTCGACGTGGGGCGTGGCCTCTTCCGGCGTCCGTTCCAGACGCGTGAGTTCCTCCAACAGGCGTGGTTCATCGCGTCGGTCACCATCGTGCCGACCGCGCTCGTCGCCATCCCCTTCGGCGCGGTCATCGCGCTGCAGGTCGGCGGCCTGATCAAGCAGTTCGGTGCGCAGTCGTTCACCGGTTCGGCGTCCGTCCTGGCCGTCATCCAGCAGGCCGGCCCGATCGCGACGGCACTGCTGATCGCCGGCGCCGGCGGCTCGGCCATCGCGGCCGACCTCGGCGCCCGCAAGATCCGCGAAGAGCTCGACGCGATGATGGTGCTCGGCATCGACCCGATCCAGCGCCTCGTCGTCCCGCGCGTCCTCGCCTGCATGCTCGTCGCTGTCTTCCTCAACGGCATGGTCAGCGTCGTCGGCGTCGGCGGCGGCTACGTCTTCAACGTCATCCTGCAGGACGGCACCCCGGGTGCCTACCTCGCCAGCTTCACCGCGCTGGCCCAGCTCCCCGACGTGTGGATCGGCATGATCAAGGCGCTCGTCTTCGGCCTGATCGCCGCCATCGTCGCGGCCTACAAGGGCATGAACGCCGCCGGAGGCCCGAAGGGCGTCGGCGACGCGGTCAACGAGTCCGTCGTCATCACCTTCCTCCTCCTGTTCGTCGTCAACTTCACCCTGAGCACGATCTACCTGCAGGTCGTGCCCCCGAAGACGGGTTAGCGCGATGGCGAACATCAAGGCGATCTACGAGCGGCCCGTGAAGGGCCTGGACACCCTCGGCCACGAGCTGTCCTTCTACCTCAAGGTGCTGATGGCGCTCCCGCGCTCCGTCATGCACTACCCGCGGGAGATCCTCCGGATCCTCGCCGAGGTCACCCTGGGCTCCGGTGCGCTCGCCGTCATCGGCGGCACGGTCGGCGTCATCGCCGGCATGACCTTCTTCACCGGCGCGCAGGTCGGCCTGTCCGGCTACGCCGCGCTCAACCAGCTCGGCACGGCGGCCTTCGCCGGCTTCGTCTCGGCCTACTTCAACACCCGCGAGATCGCCCCGCTCGTCGCCGGCATCGCGCTGGCCGCGACCGTCGGCTGCGGGTTCACGGCCCAGCTGGGCGCCATGCGGATCTCGGAGGAGATCGACGCCGTCGAGGTCATGGCGATCCCGTCGATGCAGTTCCTCGTCACGACCCGGGTGGTCGGTGGCCTGATCGCGATCGTCCCGCTGTACGTCGTCGGCTTGCTGTCGTCGTACGTCGCGAGCCGGCTGGTGGTGACCCAGTTCTACGGGCAGTCAGCCGGCACCTACGACCACTACTTCAACCAGTTCCTGCCACCGGGCGACGTGCTGTGGTCCTTCGGCAAGGTCCTGGTGTTCGCGGTGGTCGTCATCCTGATCCACTGCTACCACGGCTACACCGCCTCCGGCGGACCGGCGGGCGTGGGCGTCGCGGTGGGTCGCGCGGTGCGGACCAGCATCGTGGCGATCAATGTGATCGACCTGTTCCTGTCGATGGCCATCTGGGGTGCCTCGACCACCGTGCGGCTGGCGGGGTGATGCGGCGATGAACAAGATCCTGGCCGCCCACAAGGCCCTCGGCGTGGTCTTCGTCTGCCTGCTGCTGCTCGGCGTCTGGCTGACCTACGCCACCTTCACCAAGAAGTTCGCCGACTACGACGAGGTCACCATGACCACGTCGAACATCGGCCTCCAGCTGCCCACCCGCGCGGACGTCAAGATCCGTGGCGTCATCGTGGGCGAGGTGCTCGAGGCCAAGGCGGGTGAGGGAGAGGGCGCCGAGCTGACGCTCGGCATCTATCCCGACAAGCTCGAGGACATCCCGGCCAACGTGACCGGCTCGATCGTCCCGAAGACCCTGTTCGGCGAGAAGTACGTCTCGCTCGTCGTCCCCGAGAGCGGACCGTCCGGCACCATCCGGGCCGGTGCGGTGATCGACCGCACGAAGGTCGCGACCGAGCTCGAAGAGGTCCTCTCGGACATCTACCCGCTCCTGCAGACCGTGCGGCCGGCCGACCTCAACGCCACGCTCAGCGCGCTGGCGACCGCGCTGGAGGGCCGCGGCGCGCAGCTCGGCGAGAACCTCGAGACCGTCGACTCCTACCTCAAGCGGATCAACCCGCAGATCCCGGCGCTGCTCGAGGACCTCAAGCTGACCGCCCAGGTGTCCGACACCTACGCCGACATCCTCCCCGAGGTGGCCCAGATCCTCGACGACACCGTCAAGACCACCGGCACCATCGAGGAGAAGGAGGCGGCGCTGACCGCGACGCTGCGCGACATCCGGAGCTTCTCCGACACCGCCCGCGCCTTCCTCGACGCCAACGAGGCCAACCTGCGCGAGGCCGGGGAGCTGAGCACGCCGATCCTGCGGGCCGTCGCGCGCTACGCACCCACGTTCCCGTGCATGTCGGCGGCGATCGTGAAGGCACAGGGCCGGCTCGCGGAGGCCTTCCGTGGCTACGAGCTGCACATCGTGCTGGAGACGCTGCAGGACCAGCCGCGCAAGTACACCCCGAAGGACGCGCCGTTCTTCGGGGACGACCGTGGCCCCGACTGCCTCGGCCTGCCGGACATCCCGTACAGCCAGCAGAACCCCTACCCGCCCCTGCCGCGCCTCAACGACGGCATGAACGGCGACACCGGCAAGGGCAACCTCCGGCCGGGCGCCGCCTACCAGGGCACGCCCGACGACGTGACGGCGCTGCGGGGCGCCCTCGAGAGCGAGTACGGCGCCGGGGCCGACATCAACGTGCTGCTGGCCGGTCCGGCCGTGGCCGCGGGGAGTGGTCGCTGATGGTGCGCGGACTCGACAAGCGGACCAGCGGGGACCTGATCCGCCTGGTCATCTTCATGGTCACCACGGCGCTGGCCACCGGTGTCCTGATCGTCACGATCGGCAACCTGTCCTTCGGCGCGACGAAGCAGTACACCGCCGACTTCGTCGACGCCACGGGCGTCAACAAGGGCGACGACATCCGGATCGCGGGCGTCAAGGTCGGCAGCGTCGAGGACATCGAGATCATCAACGGCAACCGGGCGAAGATCACCTTCAAGGTCGACGCCGACACGACCCTCGACGAGGCGACCCACGCGACGATCCGCTACCGCAACCTGCTCGGCCAGCGCTACATCTCGCTGGCACAGCAGGGCAGCGGCGGCGACCGGCTCGACGAGGGTGACGGCATCCCGGTCGACCGGACCACCCCGGCCCTCGACCTCACCGTCCTCTTCAACGGCTTCAAGCCGCTCTTCGAGGCGCTCTCGCCCGACGACATCAACAAGCTGTCGTACGAGATCGTCCAGGTCTTCCAGGGCGAGGGTGGCACCCTCGAGGGCCTGCTCGCGAGCACGGCCTCGATCACCCAGACGCTGGCCGACCGCGACCAGGTGATCGGCGAGCTCCTCGACAACCTCGACTACGTCCTCGACCACGTGGCGGACCGCGACCAGCAGCTGACCGACCTGATCGACAGCTTCCGTTCGCTGGTGGGCGGCCTCAACGACGACCGCGAGGCGATCCTGTCCTCGCTGGACTCGATCTCCGAGCTGTCCGTGCAGACCGCCGCGCTCGTCACGGACATCAAGGATCCGTTCGTCAAGGACATCAGGGAGCTGCGGAAGGTCGCGACGACCCTGAACCGCAACCGCAAGGAGATCGACCGCGCCCTGCAGGTGCTCCCGGTCAAGCTCACCAAGATCGGCCGCACCGCGATCTACGGCTCCTGGTTCAACTTCTACCTCTGCCACTTCAAGACGACGATCAAGGTGCCGGGCCTCAACAACCCGATCGGGACCACGATCCCGATCAACGCACCGCGCTGCTCGCTCAAGCAGGAGGTCGGCGAGTGATTCCCTTCCGCGAGCGCAACCCCGTGGCCGTCGGTGCGGCCAGCATCGCCGTCCTCGTCCTGATGCTGGTGGCCGCGATGCGCGCCCAGGACCTGCCGCTGATCGGCGGCGGCGACACCTACTACGCCTCCTTCGAGGAGGCGGGCGGCCTCAAGGTCAAGGACGAGGTCCGCATCGCCGGCGTCCGCGTCGGCCAGGTCACCTCGATGGAGCTCGACGGCAGCTCGGTGAAGGTCGGGTTCAAGATCAAGACCGACGCCGACCTCGGCGACGCGACCCGCGCCGACATCAAGGTGAAGACGATCCTCGGCTCCATGTTCCTCTCCCTGACGCCGGACGGCGCTGGCGCGCTCGCCGAGGGGACGACCATCCCGACCGAGCGCACCACGTCGCCGTACGACGTCGTCGAGGCCTTCAGCGGTCTCGCGGAGACCTCGGCCGACATCGACACCGACCAGCTCGCGGGCGCGCTGACCACGCTCGCCGACCTGACGCGCAACACTCCGGAGGAGTTCCGCTCGGCGCTCGACGGCGTCTCGGCGCTGTCCAGGGTCATCGCCTCGCGCGACGAGCAGATCAACTCGCTCCTCAAGAACCTCGACCGGGTCTCGACGGTGCTCGACTCCCGCGACGAGGACATCGTGGCGCTGATGGCCGACGCCGACTCGCTGTTCAAGGCGTTGCTGCAGCGCAAGGCGCAGATCCACCGCCTGCTGGAGTCGACGACCACCCTGAGCAAGTCCCTGACCGGGCTGATCCGGGAGAGCCGCGCCGACCTCAAGCCGGCGCTCGACCAGCTCGACGCCGTGCTGCAGGTCATCAAGAAGAACGAGAACAACCTGGAGGACGCGATCAAGGCCATGGCGCCCTTCTACCGCGTGTTCGCGAGCACGCTGGGCAACGGACCGTGGTTCGACACCTACCTGTTCAACCTGCCGCCGATCCCGCGTCCAGGAGGCAACTGATGGGTGACGTACGACGTTTCCTGCCGGTCGCGGTCGTGGTCCTGCTGCTCCTCGCCGGCGTGGTGTGGATGCTCGGGGGCAGCGGCGACGCGAAGACGGTGACCGCCTACTTCCCGCGGACCGTGTCGGTCTACGAGGGCAGTGACGTCCGGGTCCTCGGCGTGGCGATCGGACAGGTCGAGGAGGTCGTGCCGGAGGGCACGCAGGTCAAGGTCGTCATGACGTACGACAGCGACGTCGAGGTGCCGCAGGACGCCCAGGCCGTCATCGTCTCGCCCTCGGTGGTCGGTGACCGCTACGTGCAGCTGACGCCGGCCTTCGAGGACGGCGACAAGGTCATGGCCGACAACACGGTGATCAAGGTCGACAAGACCGCGATCCCGCTCGAGCTCGACGAGATCTACTCCAGCATCGACAAGCTGACCGTCGCCCTCGGCCCGGAGGGCGCCAACCGCGAGGGCGCGCTGACCGACCTGCTCGAGCAGACGGCGAAGAACTTCGGGGGACAGGGCGAGGACTTCCGCCGCACGATCGAGGACTTCGGCAAGCTCAGCGAGACGCTCGACAACAACAAGGAAGAGCTGTTCGACTCCGCCAGCCAGCTGGAGAACTTCATCAAGACGCTCGCCGACAACGACCAGACGGTCCGCAGCTTCAACAAGTCGCTCGGTGAGGTGTCCAGCCTGCTCGCCGACGAGCGCCAGGAGCTGACGACGGCGCTGTCCAACCTGGGCACGGCGCTCGACGAGGTGGCGCGCTTCGTGAAGGGCAACCGGGCCGTCCTGGGCCGCAACATCCGCGACGTCAACCGGGTCGCCAAGATCCTGGTCCGCCAGCGCGAGAACCTCGACGAGATCCTCGACGCCGGCCCGCTCGCGCTCACGAACCTCTACCACACCTACAACCCGAAGGACGGCACGCTCGACACCAACGCCAACATCGGCAACCTGGTGCACGAGCTGACGTCGGACCCCGAGGCGGTGCTGTGCACGCTCGTGTCGGCCAACGACCCGAAGGGTGACCTGTGCGACCTGATCGGGGCCCTGCTGCCGCGCGGGGCGCCGTTCGGCACCGGCTCCGCGTTCGCCCAGCCCTACGACCCGACCCTGTTCGGACTGGTGAGGGACGCCCGATGAAGAGCCTGCGAAACCGCGCCCGCACCGTCGCCGCCGTCCTCGTCGGCATGGTCGCCCTGTCCGGCTGTGACTTCGACGTCTACCAGCTGCCGTTGCCCGGTGGCGCCGATGTCGGCGACGACCCGATCGAGGTGAGCGTCAAGTTCGACGACGTCCTCGACCTGGTCCCGAAGTCGTCGGTCAAGGTCAACGACGTGACCGTCGGCCAGGTGACCGACGTCGAGCTCGACGGCTACCAGGCCGTCGTCAAGCTCGAGCTGCGCAATGACGTGAAGCTCCCCGACCAGCCGATCGCCTCGATCCGCCAGACCAGCCTGCTGGGCGAGAAGTTCGTCTCCCTCGCTGCTCCGTCGGGCGGTGGGCAGGGGCAGCTCGCGTCCGGCGACGTGATCGAGAACGGCGGCAACAACCCCGAGGTCGAGGAGGTGCTCGGTGCGCTGAGCCTGGTCCTCAACGGTGGCGGTGTCGCGCAGATCAAGACCATCGCCTCCGAGCTCAACCTCGCCCTCGACGGTCGTGAGGACTCCGCCAAGTCGGTGCTGACCCAGGTCGAGTCGCTGATGAGCCGACTGGATGCCCGCAAGGGCGACATCGTCGACGCCATCGAGTCGATCAACCGGCTCGCGATCAGCGCCCGGCAGAACCAGGACAGCATCGACCTCGCGCTGGAGGAGCTGCCGAGCGCGCTCGACTCCCTGGACCGCCAGCGCGAGGACCTCGTCTCGATGCTCGACGGCCTGACCAGGCTCAGCGACGTCGGCGTGCGGGTCATCCAGGCGACCCAGGCCTCCACCGTCAACACGCTGAAGTCGCTCGACCCGATCCTCACCCAGATCGCCGCGTCCGGCGACAACTTCGCCAAGGGCTTCAGCACCTTCCTGACCTACCCGTTCATCGACGAGTCGGTCGGCCGCAACCCGCAGACCGCCCGCAACCTGCACATGGGCGACTACGTCAACCTGTCGGTCGACCTCCAGCTCGACCTCGGCAACCTGCGGCTGCCCGACCTCGCCTGCATCCCCATCAACGAGATCCCGGACCTGCCGCTCGACGTGCTCATCGACGTCAAGACGCTGTGCAACAACGTCACGAAGACGCTGCAGGGCTGCCTGCGCACGCCGCCCGACGTCGCGGCCTGCGCGCGCCTGCCCCAGTACCTCCTCGACGACGTCTGCGACGCGGTCAAGCTCCTGTGCGGGGGCGGTCTCAACCTGACCGGCAACCGCAACGGTGCCACGGCCAGCAGCGACCCGATCGGCAACCTGCTCGGGAGCGTGCTCGACGGCGGCGGCCTGAACCGGCCCCGGCCGGGGGCGACCGACGACGTCAACGCCATGTGGCGTGCCTTCGACGACAGGTATGACGCCGACCTGGTCGACGTGTACTCCGCCGCCCTCGTGGCGCCGGCCCAGGGACGGAGCGCGACCCGATGATCACCCGCCGTACCCGCATCCAGCTCCTGGTCTTCGCGATCATCACGCTGCTCGGTGTCACCTACGTCGGCGCCCGCTACGCGCAGCTCGACAAGGCG
The DNA here is from genome assembly GCA_964487275.1 of uncultured Nocardioides sp. Taxonomy (GTDB): domain Bacteria; phylum Actinomycetota; class Actinomycetes; order Propionibacteriales; family Nocardioidaceae; genus Nocardioides. The sequence goes on from CAZAQE010000038.1 coordinate 33,216, forward strand.
ATCGTCGACAGCGACTACACCGTGACAGCGCACTACCCGGACTCCGGTGGCATCTTCACCGGCGCCGAGGTCACCTACCGCGGCGTCGGCATCGGCAAGGTCGGCGACCTGATCCTGACCCCCGACGGCGTCGACGTCGAGCTGGACATCGACAACAAGTGGGACAAGATCCCGCGCGACACCATCGCGCTCGTCGGCAACCGCTCCGCCGTGGGTGAGCAGTACGTCGAGCTGCAGCCGCAGACCGACGACGGCCCCTACCTCGTCGAGGGCTCGGAGATCGACGACGTCGCGACGCCGATCGCCACCGAGAAGCTCCTCGGCGACCTGTCGGCCACCGTGGCGAGCGTCGACCGCGACGCGCTCGCGACGACGATCGAGGAGCTCGGCAAGGCATTCGCCGGCACCGGTCCGGACCTGCAGAAGATCATCGACACCGGCAACTCGTTCATCGAGACCGCCGACGAGAACTTCGACGTCACCACGGCGCTGATCCGGGACAGCAACACGGTCCTGCGCGGCCAGCTCGCCTCGGAGACCTCCCTGCGGACCTTCGCGACCCAGCTCTCCGCGTTCACGTCCTCGCTGGCGGGCGCGGACAAGGACCTGCGCAAGGTGATCGACTCCGGCTCCGTCGCAGCCACCCAGCTGCGGACCTTCCTCGAGCAGAACGGCGTCGAGCTCAGCGAGCTGCTCTCCAACCTGGTCACCACGGGTCGCGTCACGGTCAAGCACCTGGCCGGGATCAAGCAGCTCCTGGTCGTCTACCCGTACGCCGTCGGTGCCGGTCAGGTCGTCGTGGGCAAGCGCTCGGTCGCGCAGGGGGGCAGCGGCTTCTGGGACGCGCACTTCGGCCTGATCATCGCGCCGACCTCGACCCCCTGCTACGACGGCTACGTGAAGAAGCGCCGCAACCCCGAGGCCGACCGCGGCGACCTCCCGCTGCCGAGTGACGTGCGCTGCAACGAGCCGATCACCAAGAGCAACCCGCGCGGCCTGCAGAACCTGCAGCGGGTGGCGCCGGGCGGGGCGGCGTACGACATCGGCGTCCGCATCGACGACGCCACCGGCGACCTCACGTGGGACGTCGCGGGAGGCGCTTCGAGCGGGCGGGGTACCGTGGCCCCTCCGACGCTCGGAGAGGACTCGTGGAAGTGGCTGTACGTCCAACCGATGCTCAGCAACCGGTGACGGCGGACGACGGGGCGACGGAGGGGACGACGCGCACTGCCCGCAGCGCCGGCGCGCGCTGGGGGATCCTGGCCCTCCTGCTCGCCATCATGGCCGGCAGCCTGGGCGTCTGTGCGCTGGTCGTCTTCGGCAACGGAGCCGGCCCCGGCCTCGGCGACCGGATCGCCTCGCTGTTCGACCCGCCCGACGACGACACCCAGCGTGACCGCGAGGAGGTCCTTGCGGCCTCGCGGACCTTCGTGCAGCGGTTCAACACCTACGGTCCCGACCTTCTCGAGGAGTCCGGCGAGATGCCGGAGTACCGCGCGGTCGGGGACCTGATGACGGCGAAGTTCCGCAAGGCCTTCGACGAGAACCTGGCGATCGCCGAGCGGGCGGTGGCCCAGACCGGCATCGACCGGGTCGCGACCGTGTACGGCGTGGGTGTCTCGGCGATCGACGCCGACTCGGCCACGGTGCTGGTCGGGGCCGAGGTCACCTCGTCGTACCCGAGCTCGGACAACCCGGACGAGCGGATCGACTTCGAGCCGCAGCGCTTCCGCTACGAGGTGAGCCTGGTCCGCATTGACGGCACCTGGGTCGTCGACGACCTCGACGACGTCGACGACGGTCTCCCGTCCTTCGCCAACTCCACCTCGCAGGATGTCGTCCCGGACGGCGGCCAGAGCCCGTCGGGCTCGCCGAGCGACGCCCCGTCGACGGGTGGTGCGACGTCCGGGCCGACCGGCACCGCGACCGAGGGGAGCGAGACCCCGTGAGCGCCAACCTCTACGACATCCTCGACGTCGACGAGTCCGCGAGCGTCGAGGAGATCCGCGCGGCCTGGAAGGCGGCTGTCGCGGACCTCGATCCGACCGACCGCCGGTTCCGCGCCTACAACGACGCGGCCGCCGTGCTGCTGGACGCCGACAAGCGGGCGGCCTACGACGCCGAGCTGGCCGCCGACCGGGGCGGTGACGCCCCGGTGGACGAGGCCCCGGTCAGCGAGGCCCCGGTCGACGAAGCCCCGGTCGACGAAGCCCTGGTCGACGAAGCCCTGGACGACGGCGACGCGACCGGTGCGGGGGAGGAGCCGGCGGCTGCGCCGGTCACCCTGGCCAAGGACGCCCCGGACACCACGACGCCCGGGCGCGACGGCGCGCTTGAGCCCGAGCCCGCGCCCGAGCCCGCCCGTGCCGAGGCCGGTCCGCCGGGCTGGGCCCTGCTCGCCGCCGGCGTGGGTGCCTTCGTGGCCCTGGTGCTCGCCGTGGTCCTGGCGCTGCTGCCGGGTGGCATCGTCTTCGCCGACGAGTCGCCGAAGGACGTCGTCGCCTCCGAGAAGCGGTTCGAGGAGTCCACGCGGTCGGTCGAGGCGGCCGCCGAGCGGATGATCGCCGATGTCTTCTCGTACAACTACGAGACGATGGACGCCGACCTCGAACGGGCCCAGCAGTACGTCACGCCCGAGCTCGGCGCCAAGCAGGCCAAGGGCTGGCCCGACATCGCCAAGGACGCCGCGGACCAGAAGCTCGTCGTCCAGGCCCGTGCCGAGGCGGTGGCACTGACCCGGCTCAGTCCCGAGGGCGACACCGCGACCGTGGTGGTGTTCCTGGTCCAGGACAGCACGCGCAACGGCGTCGACCAGACACCGCTGCGGATGTGGGTGTCGCTCAAGATGGTGCGCGAGGACGGCAGCACCGACTCGTGGTTGATCGACGACGTCTGCGTCGACTCCACCTGCGACCAGGCCGGCTGAGCGGAGTCCGCGCGGGCACCGCGACGTGCGGCCTTCGCTCCCGCCTTCGCTGCGCTCAGGCGTGGCGGCCTTGACCTGCGGACGGGTCCCGCAGCATGATCGGCGCACCGGTTCGACGGCAGTGAGACCGAGCCGCTCCTCGGCTGCGAGAAAGTTGCGCAGCCGGCATTGTGGAGTGCGCCGGCGTCGGGTATCGTGGCTCCTTGCGCCTGCCCTCAGATGCGCTTCGGCCTGCCCGGTGGTCGATGACGTGGTGGACAGGGCGCTCTCGAAGAGTCGAACCCGTCGAAGGACAACTCTTGGCCGCGCGCACCACCCCCGGTAAGTCCCGCATTTCTTTCGCGAAGATCTCCGAGCCGCTGGCACTGCCGCAGCTCCTTTCGCTCCAGACCGACAGCTTCGACTGGCTGATCGGCAACGAGGCCCACAAGGCCCGCATCGAGGCTCGTATCGCTTCCGGCGTCGACGCCACCTTCAAGTCCGGCCTCGAGGAGATCTTCGAGGAGATCTCCCCGATCGAGGACTTCTCCGAGACGATGTCGCTCTCGTTCGAGAACCCCGTGTTCTACGACCCGAAGTACACCGTCGACGAGTGCAAGGAGAAGGACCTCACCTACTCCGCGCCGCTCTACGTCTCGGCCGAGTTCACGAACAACGAGACCGGTGAGATCAAGGGCCAGACGGTCTTCATGGGCGACTTCCCGCTCATGACCCCGAAGGGCACCTTCGTCATCAACGGCACCGAGCGCGTCGTGGTCTCCCAGCTCGTCCGCTCGCCGGGTGTGTACTTCGAGCGCACTGCCGACAAGACGTCCGACAAGGACATCTACACCGCCAAGCTCATCCCGAGCCGCGGCGCCTGGCTCGAGTTCGAGATCGACAAGCGCGACATGGTCGGCGTCCGTCTCGATCGCAAGCGCAAGCAGAACGTCACGGTCCTGCTCAAGGCGCTGCAGGCCATCGCCGAGGACACCGGCGAGGCCTACGACTACGACGCCGTGATGGCCGACCTGCGCCAGTACGAGTCGATCCAGCTGACCGAGGAGAAGGACAACACCTCCGGTCCGGACGACGCGCTGCTCGACATCTACCGCAAGCTCCGCCCGGGCGAGCCGCCGACGCGCGAGGCCGCGCTGACGCTGCTGAAGAACTACTACTTCAACCCGAAGCGCTACGACCTGGCCAAGGTCGGCCGCTACAAGGTCAACAAGAAGCTCGGCCAGCACGAGGCGTTCGACCAGCAGACGATGACGATCGCCGACATGGTCGCGACGATCAAGTACATCGTCCAGCTGCACAACGGCGACGAGTTCGTCACCGCGATCGGCGGCGAGATCCGCACCGACGCCGACGGCAAGGACCTCCCGGTCGCCGCCGACGACATCGACCACTTCGGCAACCGCCGCATGCGCACCGTCGGCGAGCTGATCCAGAACCAGCTCCGCACCGGCCTGGCCCGCATGGAGCGCGTGGTCCGCGAGCGGATGACGACCCAGGACGTCGAGGCCATCACGCCGCAGTCCCTGATCAACATCCGTCCGGTCGTCGCGGCGCTGAAGGAGTTCTTCGGCACCTCGCAGCTGTCGCAGTTCATGGACCAGACCAACCCGATCGCCGGCCTGACGCACAAGCGTCGCCTCTCGGCGCTCGGTCCCGGTGGTCTGTCCCGCGACCGCGCCGGCATGGAGGTCCGTGACGTCCACCCGTCGCACTACGGCCGCATGTGCCCGATCGAGACGCCCGAAGGCCCGAACATCGGTCTGATCGGCTCGCTCGCCTCCTACGGCCGGATCAACCCGTTCGGCTTCGTCGAGACGCCGTACCGGAAGGTCGAGAACGGCCGGGTCACCGACCAGATCGACTACCTGACCGCTGACGACGAGGACCGCTACGTCATCGCGCAGGCCAACGCCGTGCTCGACGCCGACGGCAGGTTCGTCGAGGACCGGGTGCTGGTTCGCCTGCGCCAGGGCGAGGTCTCCGAGATCCCGGGCGACGAGGTCGACTACATGGACGTCTCGCCGCGCCAGATGGTGTCGGTCGCGACGGCCCTGATCCCGTTCCTCGAGCACGACGACGCCAACCGCGCGCTCATGGGCGCCAACATGCAGCGTCAGGCCGTGCCGCTCATCAGGAGCGACAGCCCGATCGTCGGCACCGGCATCGAGTTCCGCGCCGCGGTCGACGCCGGTGACGTGGTCGTCGCGACCAAGGCGGGCGTCGTCAAGTCCGTGTCGGCCGACCTGGTCGAGACCATGGACGACGACGGCGGCTACTCGTCGTACCGCCTCGCCAAGTTCAAGCGCTCCAACCAGGGCACCTGCATCAACCAGCGCCCGCTGGTCGAGGCCGGCGACCGCCTCGAGGTCGGCTCGCCGATCGCCGACGGCCCCTGCACGGACAACGCCGAGATGGCACTGGGCACCAACCTCCTCGTGGCGTTCATGCCGTGGGAGGGCCACAACTACGAGGACGCGATCATCCTCAGCCAGCGCCTGGTGCAGGAGGACGTCCTCACCTCGATCCACATCGAGGAGCACGAGGTCGACGCCCGCGACACCAAGCTCGGCCCCGAGGAGATCACCCGGGACATCCCGAACGTCTCCGAGGAGATGCTGGCCGACCTCGACGAGCGCGGCATCATCCGCATCGGCGCCGAGGTCACCACCGGTGACATCCTCGTCGGCAAGGTCACGCCCAAGGGCGAGACCGAGCTGACCCCCGAGGAGCGCCTGCTCCGCGCGATCTTCGGTGAGAAGGCGCGCGAGGTCCGCGACACCTCGATGAAGGTCCCCCACGGCGAGACCGGCACGGTCATCGGCGTCCGGGTCTTCGACCGCGAGGAGGGCGACGAGCTGCCGCCGGGCGTCAACCAGCTGGTGCGCGTCTACGTCGCGCAGAAGCGGAAGATCTCCGTGGGTGACAAGCTCGCCGGCCGTCACGGCAACAAGGGTGTCATCGCGAAGATCCTGCCCGTCGAGGACATGCCGTTCATGGAGGACGGCACCCCGGTCGACGTCGTGCTCAACCCGCTGGGTGTGCCGCGACGCATGAACATCGGGCAGATCCTCGAGCTGCACCTGGGCTGGCTCGGCAAGCAGGGCTGGCACATCGACGCCGACCTCAAGAACGAGGACTGGGCCCAGCGCCTGACGGCCATCGGTGCCGACCAGGCCGACCCGAACACCAAGCTGGCGACCCCCGTCTTCGACGGCGCCCGCGAGGACGAGATCACCGGCCTCCTCGGCCAGACGCTGCCCAACCGCGACGGCGTCCGGATGGTCAAGGAGACCGGCAAGGCCCACCTGTTCGACGGTCGCTCCGGCGAGCCGTTCAAGGACCCGGTCTCGGTCGGCTACATGTACATCCTCAAGCTCCACCACCTGGTCGACGACAAGATCCACGCGC
>CAZAQE010000039.1:0-38916 GCA_964487275.1 uncultured Nocardioides sp.
CCCACGACCCAAGGATTATGAGTCCTCTGCTCTGACCGACTGAGCTACCGCCCCTTGCATCGCGGAGCACACCCTAGCGGCGGCTCTGCGACCATGGCGCCATGGACACCCTGCGCTCCATCGCCCTGTTCGTGGCCGCCGCGGTCGCCGAGATCGGGGGCGCCTGGCTGGTGTGGCAGGGGGTGCGCGAGCACCGCGGCTGGATCTGGATCGGCGCGGGCGTGATCGCGCTCGGCGCCTACGGGTTCGTCGCGACCCTGCAGCCGGACGCACACTTCGGACGGATCCTGGCGGCGTACGGCGGCGTCTTCGTGGCCGGCTCTCTGGTGTGGGGCATGGTGGCCGACGCCTTCCGGCCGGACCGGTACGACGTGATCGGTGCGCTGGTCTGCCTGGTGGGCGTCGCGGTGATCATGTACGCGCCGCGCTCGGCCTGACCTCGACCGGCGGCGCGTCGAGCAGCAGCGCGAGCCAGCGCGCGGGGACATAGCCCCACTCGGCCTGCTCCTCGCGGGTCATCGTCGCGACGCAGCGTCGCCAGGACTCGACCCGGGCCAGCCGGGCCAGCTGCAGGGCAGCGGGCAGTGCGGCGCGAAGCGCGGCGATCGGGGCGAGGTCGCTCCAGACCTCGAGGCCGGCGTCGGCGATGCGCCACAGCCGCGGGTCGTCGTGGGTCGCGCGCAGCTCGCCCTGCGCGATGTAGAGCGGCACCAGCAGGTTGCCGAGGGGCTCCCCCACGACGGCATCGCCGAAGTCGAAGAAGCGCAGGGTGCCGTCGTGGGGCACCACGTTGCCGGCGTGCAGGTCGTTGTGGACCAGCGTCAGCGGCAGGTCGAGCTCCTCGACCCGGTCGGACCAGCGGTCGACCGTCGGCAGCAGCCGCTCGAGCCGGTGCGCCACCTCGGGCGCGAGCCGCCGGGGGTCGTCGACGGCGAGGGCGGCGAGACGGCCCACCGCGTCGGCGACGTACGTCGATGCCTCGGCGGGGTGCAGGACGGTCAGGCCGGGGTCGAACCCGACCGAGGCGACACGGCGCTGGAGGGCCGCGGACTCGGCGACGACCCGGCACCACACCTCGACGTCGGTCGCCCGGCCGAGCTCCTGGAGCGTGGGACCGAGGTCCGCGGTCAGCAGGAGGTCGCGCCCGGCGTCCGCGGCGAGCACCGGCGCCACCTGGTCCGGGGCGACCCGGGCGAGGTCGGCGACGAGCCGGGCCTCGTGGGCCTGGCCCGGGCAGTTCTGCTTGACGTACGACGTCGCGGAGGTCGTCCGCGCGCGCCACACCGCCGACCACGGCTGTCGCCCGACGGGCTCGAGCGTGACCGGCTCGCCGACGGCGTCGGCGACGAACGTGTGCAGGCCGGCGAGGAACTCCTCGCCGGACCACACCGCGCTCGTCCACGTGCTCACCTTCGCAGCGTGACCCACTCCGGGCCCGGACGCCAGCGGTTTGTCAGCGGCCGGGGAAGCCACCGCTCGGCGGACCGCCCGCCGGCATCCCACCGCCATTGCCACCGAGGCCGCCACCGAGGCCGCCGCCGAACCCGCCGCCGAACCCGCCCTGCTGGTCGGTGTCGCCCGTCGGGAGGTCGGCGTCGAGATCGGCGAGGACCACCTCGTCACCGGCCTCCAGTCCGTCGGTGACCTCGATCTGCGTGGCGCCGACGATGCCGGTCGTGATCCTGACCCGCTCCGCGACGCCGTGGTCGATCACGGTCACCGAGCCGTTGCTCACCGCCGATGCAGGGACCACGACGACGTCGTCGGCGCTCCCGACCACGGCGGTCACCGCGGCCGGCATGCCGTCGGCGATCTGCAGGTCGCGCTCGTCGAGCACGACCTCGACCGTGTACGTCGGGTCGGCGCCCGTCGAGGAGTCGCTGGACGCCACGTGCTCGACCCTGCTGATGGCACCGGCCAGCGCCTCGGTCGCCCCGGCCGGGGTGACCTCGACGGCCATGTCCTGCTCCAGCTGTGCTGCCTGGGTCGCGGTCGCTTCGACGGTCACGGTCGTCAGACCCGGGGCGACCACGGTGGCCACTGTCGTTCCTGCCGGTGCGTCGTCCCCCGGAGCCACGGCGAGGGAGACGACCTTTCCGGCCGCCGGCGCCCGGACGACGGCGCCCGCGAGGTCTGCCTTCGCGGTGGCGAGGTCGGCCTTCGCGCGGTCGATGGATGCCTGGTCCTGGGCGAGGGTCGCGGCCGTCACGGTCTGGCCGCCGGAGGACCCGTCGGCCCGCGCGGAGGAGCCCGAGCTCGCGGCGGACCCGCCGGCTCCGGACCCGGTCGGCGTGCTCCCCGAGGCCGTCGCGTCGCCCGCGTCGCCCGAGGTGTCCGCCGCCACCGAGCCCCAGGCGTCGCTCAGCGTGCTGCCGAGGGTCTCGAGCGCCCCCTGCAAGGCGGTCTGGGCCTCGGCCGCCGTCGCCTGGGCGGACTGCACGGCGGTCAGCGCGGACGTGCACTCCTCGCTGAGAACGGCGGTCGTCGTACCGGCGTCGACGGTGGAGCCGTCGGTCGCGTCCGTGGCCGCGTCGGTGGTCTCCGTCGTCGTGACCGGGTCGGCACACGCCCTCTGCTGCTCGGCGAGCGCGATCTCGGCCGCTGAGAGGGCAGTGCCGGCGGCGGTCTGTGCCTCGAGCACGGCATCCTGCTGCGCAGTCAGCTGCCTCACGAGGGCGGTCGTCGAGGCCGACGTGCCCGAGGAGGGTGCGCCGCCGCCCGAGGAACCACCGGAGCCGGACGTCGTGGCCGTGCCCGATGACGGTGCCGACGAGGACGAGCTCGCCGAGTTGGTCACCGTGCTGGTCTGCGCGTCCCGGTCGTCGGCGAGCTGCGCCTTCGCCGACGCCAGGTCGGAGGCCGCCCGGTCGACGGCGGCACGCAGCGCGGCCCGGTCGAGGATCGCGATCACGTCCCCCGCCGCCACTTCGTCGCCCTGCTCGACCCGCACCCTCGCGACTGTCCCGTCGGTCCCGAACGCCAGCTCCGAGCTGCCGCTCGGCGCGACCGTGCCGGACAGGCTCAGCTCCTGCTCGACCGATCCGGTTGTCGCGCTGACCGTGCGGTAGTCGACGCCGTCGTCGCCCACTGCGCCGTACGCCGCCACTCCAGTGCCGGCCAGCACCAGCGCGGCGAGCGGCAACGCCACGCGGCGCGAGCGGATCAGCGGCCGCACTGGTCGTCCACCTTGTCGCTGACCCGGATCGTCTCCGCGGTCACGGCGCCGGTGTCGTCCGCGTCGCCCTGCGCCTGGACGCAGCGCCCGACGGTCAGGGCGCTGCTGTCGGAGGCGACCTGCTTCGAGTAGGTCGTGTCGGCACCGACCGTCACGGTCACGTCGCCGTCCTGGCCCTCGACGACGAACCCGTCGGAGGACACGGACTTCACCGCGCCGACGGTTCCGAAGCCGCCACCCGGGCGTCCACCGCGCGGACCGCCCGACGGCAGGTCGGTCGGCAGGTCGGTCGGCAGGTCGGTCGGCAGCTCGCCGCTGCCCGGGAAGCCGCCACCGCCGCCGAACCCGGACACGCAGCCGTCGTCTCCGGCCTCGGCGATGGCGACGGATGAGGCGGTGACCTCGGTGGCCGCGGCGTCCGAGCCGGAGTCTCCGCTGTCGGCCGTGCGTACGACGACGCACGCCCCCGCGGTCACGTCGGCCAACGTCGCCGCAGCATGGGCTGTGATGGCGGTGGCGTCGGTGACGGTGACCGCCACCTGGCCGGTCATCTGGCTCTGCACCTGGAGCACGTCGCCATCGACCGCGGCGATCTCGCCGAAGGCGGCCGGCATGCCGCCACCCCCGCCGGGGCCACCGGACGGAGCACCGGACGGAGCGCCGGAGAGAGCGTCGGCGGGCGCGCTGCCGCTGGCGGCGCCGGTCGTGTCGTCGGAGCCGCAGCCCACGAGGAGCACGGCCAGCGCGAGGGCGCAGGTCGTCGTACCGAGCGGACGCGCGACGCGGGCGAGGTGGGTCAGGGACATCTGTCTGCTTCTCCTTGTGGTGGTCGCGTCACTCGCTGCGGAGTGCGTCGATCGGGGTGAGGCGGGCGGCGCAGCTGGCGGGATAGACCCCGAAGCCGACGCCGAGCGCGAGCGAGGTCGCAAGGGCCGCGACGGTCGCGAGGGCCGAGATCGCGACGGCCTGGTCGATGAAGTGCGGCAGGACCTGGGCGCCGATGACGCCGATGAGGACGCCGACGATGCCACCGGTCAGACCGAGCAGCGACGCCTCGACGAGGAACTGCCGGCGGATCACCTTCGGGGCGGCGCCGAGCGCCTTGCGAAGGCCGATCTCGCGGATCCGCTCGGTGACCGAGACCAGCATGATGTTCATGACGCCGATGCCGCCGACGAGCAGGGAGATCCCCGCGACGCCGCCGAGCAGGACGGTGAACGTCCGGTTGGTCTCGTTGGCCGTCTCCACGAGCGAGTCCTGCGTGGAGATGGAGAAGTCCGCCTCGGCGGTCGTGACCCCGTGCCGGTTGGCGAGCAACGCCTGGACCTCCTGGTAGACCGCTGCGAGGGTCTCCTCGCTCACGGCCTCCACGTAGATCGTCGACACCGTGTCCGACGTGCTGCCGGTGAGCCGGCTCGCCGTCCCCACCGGTACGACGGCCTGGTCGTCCTCGCTCGTCCCGGTCGATGAGGCGCCGGACGAGGTCAGCACACCGATCACCGTCAGCTGGGTGCCGTTGACGGTGACGGTCTGCCCGACCGGGGTCTGGCGGTCGAACAGCTCCGATGCGGTGTCGGCTCCGATCACCGCGACGGGAGCACCCTGGGCGGCCTCCTCGGCCGTGAAGAACCGGCCTGCGGAGAGCTCCCGGCTACGGACGTCGAGCCAGGCCGTCGTCGTACCGACGAGCGAGGTGGTCCAGTTGGTGTCGCCGTTGACGAGCGAGACCGAGCTGGAGCTGGTCGGCGCGACGGCTGCGGCGTCGGGGACCACGTCGTTGTCAGCGATGGCCGTCGCGTCGGCGTAGGTCAGCGTCGAGGCCGACCCGAAGCCACCTCGGTTGCCCGAGGAGTCGGTGCTGCTGCCGGGCGACACGATGAGCAGGTTGGACCCGAGGGCGTCGATCTGGTCCTCGACCTCCTTCTGCGCACCTTGGCCCAGGCCCACGGTGAGGATGACCGACGAGATGCCGATGACGATGCCGAGCACGGTCAGCGAGGAGCGCAGCCGGTGCGAGCGGATGGCGGCGAAGCCGGAGCGGAAGGTCTCCCACCAGCTCATCGGGCGCCCACCCCCGTGGTGATGCGGTCCTCGGTGATCAGGCCGTCGTCGATGACGAGGTTGCGACCGGCGCGAGCCGCCACGTCCGGCTCGTGGGTGATCAGCACGATCGTGCGCCCCGCGGCATGCAGCTCGTCGAAGAGGCCGAGCACGTCGTGGGTCGAGCGGGAGTCGAGGTTGCCGGTGGGCTCGTCGGCGAGCAGCAGGGCGGGCTCGGTGACCAGCGCACGCGCCACGGCGACCCGCTGCTGCTGGCCACCCGACAGCTCGCCCGGCCGGTGGTCGAGCCGCTCGGCGAGGCCGACCCTGGCCAGCGCCGCGGCCGCCCGGTCCCGGCGCTCGGAACGCGAGACCCCGGCGTACATGAGCGGCAGCTCGACGTTGCGCAGCGCGGTCATCGACGACAGGAGGTGGAACTGCTGGAAGACGAAGCCGATCCGCCGGTTGCGGATCGCCGCGAGCGCGGTCTCGTCGAGGCTGGAGGTGTCGTCGCCGGCGAGGACGTAGCGGCCCTCGGTCGGGACGTCGAGGCAGCCCAGCAGGTTCATCAGCGTCGACTTCCCGGAGCCCGACGGACCGATCACGGCGACGTACTCCCCCGACTTCACGGTGGTGTCGATGCCGCGCAGGGCCTCGAACTCGACGGCCCCCGAGCGGTAGGTCTTGCGGACGCCGGCGAGCTCGATGATCGTGCTCACTGGGCACCACCGGGGATGCCGCCACCCTGGCCACCGCCGGGGAAACCGCCGCCGTTCTGCATCCGCTCCTGCATCTGCCGCTGGAGCTCCTGCAGGTCCTGGTCGCCGCCGTTGCCGCCGGGGCCGGCGAAGCCGGGCACCTGGACGACGTCGCCCTCGGCGAGGCCGGAGGTCACCTCGGTGACCATGCCGGACGTCTCGCCGGTCTCGACGGCGACCTGCTCGGTCGCGCCGGTCGCACTGTCGGTGACCCTCTCGACGTAGGTGGTGTCGCCGTCGGCCTGCACGGCACGGCTGTCGACGGTGAGCACGTCGGTGCGCTGGCTGACGACCACGGCCACGTCGGCCGCCGTGCCGGAGTAGAGGTCATCGCGCTCGCCGGTCACCTCGACAGTGACAGGGAACGCGGCGGCACCGGACGAGTCGGTCTCGGCGACGAGACCGACCTCCGAGACGGTGCCGTAGACGGTCTCGTCGATGCCGCTGACCGTGATCTCGGCCTGCATGCCCTTCTCGACCTTCTCCACGTCGCTGCTGGAGACGGTGGCGTCCACGACGAACCGGCCGGTCGAGACGACGGTGATCGTGCCGCTGGCGGTGTCGGTGGAGGTCGAGGACGACGAGGAGCCCGTACCGGTGCTGGGCTGGCTGCTGCTGGAGCCGGATCCGGCGCTGTCGCCCACCTCGAGGCCGACGTGGGTCACGGTGCCGGCGATCGTCGAGCGCAGCACCGCGTCCTCGACGGCATCCTGGGCCTGGGTCAGGCTCGACTCGGCCGCGAGGACCGACGCCTCGTCAGCGGCGAGCTGCTCGTCGGAGGCGCCGTCGGAGATGTGCTCCGCCTGGGCAGTCTCGGCGGCGTCGAGCGAGCTCTCCGCGGCGTCGAGCTCGGCCTGGAGGACGTCGTCGTCGACCCGGGCCAGCCGCTGGCCCCTCTTCACGGTGTCGCCGGGCTCCACGAACACCTTGGTGACCGTGCCGCTGACGTCGAAGGACAGGTCCTCCGTCGTCGCGGCTGCGACGGTGCCGCTGGCCGTCACCGTCTGCTTGAGGGTCTGGGTCGACACCGTGGCGGTCATCGAGGACGTCGCCGCGGGCCCGTCGCCACGCAGCAGCAACCACGCGCCGGCGACGCCGGACACGACCACGAGGGTTGAGAGGACCAGGGCCAGTCGTCGGGGTCGGTGCCACAGCGGACGCACCGGGTTCAGCAGCTTCGGAGCCCGCGACGAAGCCATCCGCGCATTTCTCATCACGGGCCCGACCCTGTCGGTCGTGACTGTGCCGACCGTCTGGCCGACCTATGAGGGCGCTGTGAGGCGAACCCGTACGACGGTGTCGCCCGGCACGCTCGCCAACGTCACGTGGCCGCCGTGCGCGCCGACGATGGCCCGCACCAGCGCAAGGCCGAGACCCACTCCGTCCGAGCGGTGCCGGGAGGCGTCGCCACGGGTGAAACGCTCGAACGCCGTACCGACGAGGTCGGCCGGGAAGCCGGGGCCGTCGTCGTGGACGTCGAAGCCGTCGGGGCGCGCGGTGACGGTGATGACGGTGCCGGGCGGGGTGTACTTGCGGGCGTTGCCGAGCAGGTTGGTGACCACCTGGTGCAGGCGGTTCCGGTCGCCGGTCACCTCGATCGGCTCGCCGTCGTCGGGGAGTGCGATCCGCCAGCGGTGGTCCGGGGCGACGACGCGCGCGTCGTCGACCGCCTCGAGCAGCAGGCGGGTCAGGTCGACCGGCTCGGCCTCCAGCGGGCGTCCCGCGTCGAGGCGGGCGAGCAGCAGGAGGTCCTCGACCAGCGCGGTCATCCGGCCTGCCTCCTCCTGCACCTTGGCCAGTGCGACGGCCGCGGTCTCGATGTCGCCGTGCTTGCGGGCCAGCTCCGTGTAGCCGGCGATCGTGGTCAGCGGCGTGCGCAGCTCGTGTGAGGCGTCGGCGACGAACTGCCGCACCTGCTGCTCGCTGCGGTGCCGGGCCGACAGCGACGACTCGACGTGCGCGAGCAGCTGGTTGAGCGCGAGGCCGACCTGGCCGGCCTCGGTGCGCGGGTCGGTCAGGTGCGCCGGCACCCGCCCGGTGACACCGATCTCGCCCTCGTCGAGCGGCAGCTCGGCCACCGCGTGCGCGGTCGCGGCGACCTCGGTCAGCGGACGGAGCTGGCGTCGTACGACGGCGGTGCCGGCGAGCGCCGCGGCGAGGATGCCGAGCAGGGCGAGCGCGACCTCCCAGCGCACGAGGGACCGGGTGGCCTCGTCGACGTCGTCGGTCGGGAGGCCGACCACGCGACGGACACCGTCGTCGACGCCGGACACCACCCGGTACCTGCCCTGGCCGGGGATGTCGACCGTCTGTGCGCCGCCCCCGCGGCCGGCGTCCTCCAGCATCGCCAGGGTCGATGCGCTCAACGGCACGCCGACGATGCGCGTGCCGCTGTCGGCCAGCACGTAGCCGTCATCGCCCGTGTCGGCGAAGGTCGCCGACAGCAGGCCGACCTCCTGGCCGAATCCGCCACGACCACGTGGGCCGTCGCCCGTCCCCATGCCCGGCGGCGGGACGTCGCCGGGGATCCGCGAGAGCCGCTGGAAGGCGTCGCGGACATCCCCGTCGAGCCGGTCAGTCAGCCACGCGCGCATGCCGATCGTCGTCACCGTCCCGATCAGCAGCGAGACGACGGCGACGAGCGCGACAGCCGTGACGACGAGCCGCGAGGTGAGCGAGCGCGGGAGGAGGCGCTCCATCAGCCAGCCGGCTTCAGCACGTAGCCCGCGCCCCGCATGGTGTGGATCATCGGCTCCCGGCCGGCGTCGATCTTCTTGCGCAGGTAGGAGATGTAGAGCTCGACGACATTGGCCTGGCCGCCGAAGTCGTAGTTCCAGACCCGGTCGAGGATCTGCGCCTTGCTGAGCACCCGGCGCGGGTTGCGCATCAGGTAGCGCAGCAGCTCGAACTCGGTGTGGGTGAGGCTGATCTCGTCGCCGGCACGGGTCACCTCGTGGCTGTCCTCGTCGAGCACCAGGTCGCCGACGACGAGGGTCGAGCGGCTCTGCTCGACCGCCGCCCCCGCGCGGCGGACCAGGGCCCGCAGCCGGGCGACGAGCTCCTCGAGCGAGAACGGCTTGGTCACGTAGTCGTCACCGCCGGCCGTGAGGCCGGCGACCCGGTCCTCGACCGCGTCACGCGCAGTGAGGAAGAGGACCGGCACCGACGGGACGTCGGCGCGGATCCGACGCAGGACCTCCATGCCGTCGTGGTCGGGCAGCATCATGTCGAGGACGACGACGTCCGGAGCGTGGCCGCGCACGGCGGCGACGGCGTCCCCGCCGGTGTGGGCGGTCTCGACGGCCCAGCCCTCGTAGCGCAGCGCCATCGCGACCAGCTCGGCGATGTTGACCTCGTCGTCGACGACCAGGGCGCGCAGCGGGGTCCCGTCGGGGCGGGTGGCGGTCTCCGTCATGACCACAGACTGTGCCACCAACCTGTGCTGTTGCTGTGGAGTGCTTGTGCGGGAGGAAAGGACTTCCACGGCCGGGTCACAGGTCCGCCACAGGCCACGCGCGCATGCTGGCCCCATGAGCAACAACGAGAACCCCGCGCCGGCTCCGGCCCCGGCACCAGAGCCGACGGCCTCGTCCGCGGCCCCCACCGAGCCGGTGCCGGCAGCTGGTCCCGCCCCGACGAAGGTCCGGTGGCGCGAGCGCGCGTTCACGCTCCGCTCGATCATCGCGGTCGCCCTCGCCGGCCTGGTCATCGGCGCTGGAGCCGGCGTCGGGACGACCCTCCTCGTCGACGACGACCACGGCGACGGCCCCGGCCGGCACTGGATGGACGGTCCCGGTCGCGGTGGTTTCCCCGGCGGGGACGGGCCCGGCCGGGGCGACCGGCCGTAGGTCGTGCCGCCTGGCCAGCAGCAGGAAGCTCCGCAGGACGGCCAGGGCGCGGGCTGGGCCTCCAGCGCACTACCAGCCGTACGCCGCCCGGATCGCCCGCCAGTAGACGCCGGTCGTCCAGCGGTTGGTGGGGGCATCGGCGGCCAGGCCATCGGGCAGCGTGGTGCGGCAGGACGCGCCGCGGCAGTCCTTGAGCTGCGTCCACAGCGCGTCCATCGACGCGCGGACGGCCGCGTAGTCCGGGTCGGCGTAGACGTTGCGGTCCTGGCGGGGGTCGAGCAGCAGGTCGTAGAGCTCGCCACCGTTGCGGTACCGGGTGAAGCTGTAGCGAGAGGTCCGGACACCGATGCTGGAGCGGCGGTCGGTGAAGTCGGGGTTGGGCCCGCGGGCGGTGTTGATGGCCTCGGTCACGATCGGCGTCGACCAGCCCCGGTCGCCGTACAGCATCGAGCGCCAGCGGCTGCTGCCGTCGGCCGTGCGAGGAGCAGCGGCATCCGCGGCGTCGAGGATCGTGGCGGTCAGGTCGACGGTCGAGACGGGGTCGTAGCGCCTCTGGCCGGTCCGCATGCCGGGCCCGGTCACCAGGAGTGGCACCCGCAGCGACGGCTCGTGGGCGAAGACCTTGCGCATCGCCATGTCGTGCTCGCCGAGGATCAGGCCGTTGTCGGAGGTGAACACGAAGACGGTGTCGGCCCACTCACCGGACCGCTTCAGCTCGCGGACCAGCCGACCGATGTTGCGATCCATCACGAAGACGGACTCGGCCCGCTGCCTCGTCGCCTCCAGGATCGCGCGCCGGGCCGCCGGCCCCATGTGGTCGGACCGGGCCCGGATCGACGGGGGCTTGTCGCTGAGGTCGCGCTCGACGGGCTCGCCGGTGCGGGCGATGCCCGACGCGCGCCGGACGAGGTCGTCGAAGCGCCCCTTCACCCAGGCCGGCCGGGCCGGTGTGACGACCTCGATGAGGTTGCCCTGCGTGCCGCGCACGTTGCGCGGGTCGTCGGCCTCGACGGGGGCACCGTGGTGCGGCGCGACGTAGTTGACGTACATGAAGAACGGCGAGCGCCGGGTCGCGAACCGGCGGGCCATGCCGACCGAGAGGTCGCCGAGCACGTCGGACTGGTAGCGCCCGCGGTAGTCGGCGACGACACGGCCGTTCATGTTGAAGGCGGTGTTGAAGTAGTTGTACGTACCGCCCGAGTACTCGCCGCGGCCGTTGTTCTCGATCGCCGCCCGCCAGTCGGACCAGCCGTTCGGCACGTAGCGCGTCGAGAGCCGGCCGCTCACCCGGGAGACATCGCCGCCGTACCCGTTGAGGTACTTGCCGACGAAACCGGTGCGGTAGCCGACGGCGCGCAACGAGGTGGCGAGGGTGCGGGAGTCGTCGAAGGACCCGTAGCCGTAGGGCGCGTCGTGCCAGTACACCTCGTGGTTGTGGGCATAGCGGCCAGTGAGGAAGGACGCGCGTGCCGGGCAGCACAGGGGGTACGGCGAGAAGGCGTTCTCGAAGGTCAGGCCCTGCTGCGCGACGAGTCGCCGTAACTGGGGCGCGAAGGCCAGGTCGTCGACGCGCATGTCGTCGGCCATGACCACCACGACGTTGGGCCGCCGCGGCGCGGGCACCTGCCGTGGCGCCGACTCGGCCACCCCGGCGCGAACGGCCCCTGCCGGTACGGCGTCCGGTGCGCTGTCCGGAATCGTCGCGGCGGTCGACGCCGTCGCCACACCCACCATCAGGGCGATGGCGACGAGCACGGTCCGGACCCGGTGGTTCGGCACGATCATTCCTCCCAGCCGTAGGCGGCGTCGATGGCCGTCCAGTAGACCTCCGTGTCGATGCGGTCCTGCGTCGGCCCCGCTGCGAGGACCTTCGGCAGGGCGGGGACGCACCCCCGTCCGCGGCAGTCCTTGATGGTGGGCCACAGGCGGTCGAGCGCGCGTCGCACGGCGGCGTACGCCGGGTCGTCGGCGACGTTCGTGTCCTCGCGCGGGTCCTCGACCAGGTCGTAGAGCTCAGCATCCCCGCCCCGGTAGCGGGTGTAGGAGTAGCGGCTGACCCGGATCCCGATGGTGCTGCGCAGGTCCGTGAACAGCGGGTCGCGGCCGCGGGCGGTGAAGACCGCCTCCGTCACCACGGGTGCCGACCAACCCTGGTCACCCTCCAGCAGCGTCGGCACCCGGCTGGTGCCGTCCGCGAGGTGCGGGGCCCGGGCCTTCGCGAGGTCGAGGATGGTCGCCGTGAGGTCGACTGTGGTGATCGGGTCGTACCTCTTCTGCTCGGTGCGCAGGCCCGGTCCCGTGACCAGCAGGGGCACCCGAAGGGACGGCTCGTGGGCGCGGACCTTGGTCATGCCGAGGCCGTGCTCGCCGATGATCATCCCGTTGTCGGAGGTGAACGCGAAGACGGTCCGGTCCCAGGCGCCGGAGCGCTGCAGCTCGCCGACGAGGCGGGCGATGTTGCGGTCCATCACGTAGACCGCCTCGGCCCGTCGGCGGGTGGCGTGGAGCAGCGCCTGCTGGGCCTCGTCGCCCAGCGGCTGGAAGCGCTGCTGCAGTGCCTCCGGCTTGTCGCTGACGTCGGTCTCGATCGGCTCGCCGGTCCGCGCGACGCCGGAGGCCCGGTCGATCCGGTCGTCGAACCTGCCGCGCACCCAGTCCGGGACGGCCGGGACCACCACGGTGAGCTCGCGGCCCTCCTCGTCGTGGACGACGGTCGGATCGTCCGGTGCGTGCGGCCCACCGTGGTGCGGTGCGACGTAGTTGACGTACATGAAGAAGGGTGTGCGCCGCTGGGCGAACCTGCGTGCCATGGCGACCGAGAAGTCGCCGATCACGTCGCTCTGGTAGATGCCGCGGTAGCGGTTGTCGATGGTGCCGTTCACGTTGAACGGCGTGTCCATGTAGTCGTAGGTGCTGCCGTGGATGTCGGACTCGGCCGGCGGCTCCACCGCGGCCCGCCAGTCGTCCCAGCCGTGCGGGACGTACGTCGCGGACGGCTGGCCGGTCACCTTCGAACGGGCCAGCCCGTAGCGGTTGAGGTACTTGCCGATGAAGCCGGTGCGGTAGCCGGCGTCCTGGAGCGAGGTCGCGATCGTGCGGGAGTCGTCGAACGCGCCGTAGCCATAGGGCGGGTCGTGCCACCACACCTTGTGGTTGTGGGCGTACTGCCCCGTCAGGAAGGACGCGCGGCTCGGGCAGCACAGCGGGAAGGGAGCGAAGGAGTTCTCGAAGGTCACGCCGTGCTCTGCGACCAGCTTGCGGAGGTTGGGTGCGAAGGCGAGGTCGTCGACACGCATGTCGTCGGCCATGACCAGGACCACGTTCGGCCGGTCGCGCAGCGCGGCCGGTGCGGAGGCCTGCCCCGAGCCGTCCACGGTGGGCTCCGGCCCCGAGAACCCGGGCTCCGTCGGACGCTGACCGGCAGTGCTTCCGCCCGAGTGGGCCAGCAGCGCGACGAGGAGGGACACCACGAGGCCGACCCCCAGCGCTACGCCCCACATCCGGACGATCGACACCCGCATCGTTCCCTTGTCCTTCCCGATGAACCGAGCCGTCACCCTACGGTGGGGAAGACGCTCCGGGAGGCGATTCGGTTGCGTTCCGTTCGGAGTGCGAGGGAGATCCTCGCGGCCGGCGTCGCCGGCGGTCAGTCCCAGTGCCAGCGGATGCCGAGCGTTCCGGGGCCGAAGCCGGTCACCGTGCGGCTGACGCTGGCGCCGAAGGTCTCCAGCTCGGTGACCTGCTCCTCGCCGTCGATGATCGTGTAGTACTCGCAGCGGGCCGGCACCAGGTCCGGGTGGAAGCGGATCCAGAGGCTGACCGAGGTCATCTTCCGCACCGCCCAGTAGAAGTAGCAGTTGTCGTCGGGATCCGGCGTCCGGTAAGCCACCTCCTGCTCCAGGAGGGCCGTCTCCCCCGCCACCAGCGGCCGGTCGAGGATCATCTCGCCCACGACGATGCCGCGCTCGCGGTCGTGATGGAGCTCGCCGAGGTGGTAGCCGCCGAGCGGCGTGATCACGGGCGTCTCCGCGCCCGGCCTGACCGTCAGCACGGTCGCCCGCCGGTCGGCGTGGGCGTGGATCGACTCGACCACGACGACGTACGTCGACCGGATCGGCGCACCGTCGGGCCCCAGCTCGTACTTCAGGGTGACCTCGCGGTCGACCAGGCGGTCGGACGGGGACCGGAAGCCGAGCTCGCCGAGCAGGTCGCGGATCCGCTCGTGGTCCTCACTGAGATCGGCCAGCAGGTGGGGGGCGACCCGGTGGCGACGGCGCTCGAGCAGGCTCTCCAGCTCACCGGGGTCGAGGTGCAGGATCTGCTCGATCTCGGCGAGGGCACGCAGCGAGCCCTCCTGCTCCGGCTCGCGCTGGCCGGAGCGCCAGTAGCTCAGCGTGGCGAGGCTGACCCGGGTGCCCCGCGCCTCGAGCGCACGCTGCAGCGCCCCCAGGCTCGTCCCCCGGGCGTCGAGGGCGTCGCGGAACGCCGCCCCGAAGACACCGTCCGCCATGGTCCCGGACTCTAGCCGTGCGGGTGATTGCTGGTGAGGGGTCACCGGAATGCGAGAACCCCGCCGGTCTGATGCTCAGGCCGGGCGGGGTTCGAGGCGATGGTGGCTCCCCCGATTGGACTCGAACCAATAACCCTGCGATTAACAGTCGCATGCTCTGCCAGTTGAGCTACGGGGGAATGCTGCGCGCGGCCCGCGGACCGTGCAGCGGGGAAACACTAGCAAGGCCGGGCCGGGCGGCCTAAATCGAGGGCCGATTCAGGCACCGATGTCGGCGCGCGCTGCCGCCAGCGCCGCCTGCACGACCTCGTCGACAGCCGGGTCGGCCGGGTCCAGCCCGGCGTCGTACTCGACGAACCAGGCGAGCTCGCCGCGACGCCCCGGCGACTGCCGGGCCAGGACCCGCACCGACTTCCGGTCCGCCACCGGGACGTGCCGCTGCAGCGCGATGCTCGCCGTCACGCGCTCGCGGACGAGCTGGAGCAGGCGCCCCGCGTCCTCCAGCCGTACGACGTGCACGGGCTGCGGCTCGCCGAAGCGGCCGACCTCGGTGACGGTCAGCGTCCGCTCCTCCTGGTCCCAGTCGGCGCTCTTGACCTGTTCCCACGGCACGCGCTGCGGCAGGTAGAGCGCGTCGCGGGTGCCCGCGACCTCGCCGGAGGCGGCAAGGACCCGCTCCCCCGGGCCGACGTCGATCCGTGGCCGCCTCGCGAACAGGCTCATTCCGCGGAGCCCACGATCTTCTCGCGCAGCGTGCGGCGGGCCTGCTCCAGGGCGGCCAGCTCGCCGAACATGCGGTTGAACTCGGTCTCGTTCTCGACCGGGTTCGTCCGCTGCAGGCGCGACTTGACCTCGTCGATGCGACGCAGGGCGGTGAGCTCCTGGAGCCGGAAGAGGTGGGTGGCGACGTAGCCGGCGTCGATGTCCTTGTTGACCGGGATCGGCTCGACGGCGAGGGCGCTGACGAGCGAGGACACGGCCGGGTCGGACGCCCCGTCCCGGACCTTCGACACCCAGCCCGGGTCGTTCTGCCCCGCCACGGCGCCGCCGGCTGCGGCGACGAGCTCCCAGACCGCGCGGTAGGTCGGGTGGGTGAAGTCGTTGGCCCCGATGTCGGCGCTGGTGCGGCCGATCGCGACCGGGTGCTGCAGCACGAGCTTCAGCGTCTCGCGCTCGATCCCGAACCGCGGGTCGCGCAGGTCGGGGACGTTGCTGCGCGGGGCGGGAGCCTCCGGCACCGGGGCACGGCGATCCCGCGGGGTGTTGCGGTCGGCCCCGTTGCCCCGTGCTGCGGCACGGCGCACCTCGGCGCGGGCCTGCTCGATGTCGACGCCGACCATGCCGGCCAGCTCGCGGGCGAAGGCGTCGACCTTCGACTTGTCGCGTACGCTCGCCACCAGCCGGGCACCGTCGCGCAGCGCGTCGACGCGGCTGTCGGCACGGTCGAGGTCGTAGCGGCCGATCACGTTGTCAAGGACGAAGCGGTAGAGCGGGCGCCGGGTCGCGACCAGCTCGCGGACCGCGGCGTCGCCCTCCTTGATCCGCAGCTCGCACGGATCCATGCCCTCGGGAGCGACCGCGACGTAGGTCTGCGCCACGAAGCGCTGGTCGCCCTCGAAGGTGCGCAGCGCGGCCTTCTGGCCCGCCTCGTCGCCGTCGAAGGTGAAGACCACCTCGCTGCGCAGCTCGGCGTGGTCGTCGAGGAAGCGGCGCAGCACCCGGGCATGGTCGTCGCCGAACGCGGTGCCGCAGGTGGCGACCGCCGTCGTGACGCCGGCGAGGTGGCAGGCCATCACGTCGGTGTAGCCCTCGACGATGACCGCCTGGGAGCTGAGCGCGATCGGCTTGCGGGCGAGGTCGATGCCGTAGAGGACGTGGCTCTTCTTGTAGATCGGCGTCTCCCCGGTGTTGAGGTACTTCGCCTCGATCCGGTCGTCGTCGAAGATCCGGCGGGCACCGAAGCCGATCGTGTCGCCGTTGGTCTCCCGGATCGGCCAGAGCAGCCGGCCGCGGAACTTGTCGTACATCGAGCGGCCCATCGCGACCAGGCCGGCGGCGATCGCCTCCTCGGAGGTGAACTTGCGACCGCTGAGGTGGCGCCACAGCGCCTCCCCGTCGCGTGGCGCGAAGCCGACGCCGAAGTGCAGCGCGGCGTTCTGGTCGAACCCGCGCTCGGCGAGGAACTGCCGCGCCTGGAGCGCGTCGGGCGTGTTCAGCTGCTCGGCGTAGAACTCCTGCGCGACAGCGTGGGCCTCGACCAGGCGGCGACGCTGGGGGCCCTTCGGGCGGTCGTCGTACCCGCTCTCGTCGCGGCGCAGCTGGATCCCGTACTTGTCGGCCATCCGCTCGACGGCCTCACCGAAGCTCAGGCCGTCGATCTTCATCAGGAAGGTGAAGACGTCGCCGCCCTCCTGGCAGCCGAAGCAGTGAAAGAACCCGCGACTCGGTGTCACATGAAACGAGGGCGACTTCTCGTCGTGGAAGGGGCACAGGCCCTTCATCGAGCCGCCGCCGGCATTGCGGAGCGTGACATAGCCGGACACGACCTCGTCGATCCGCACCCGTTCCCGGACCGCGGCGATGTCCTCGTCACGGATCCGGCCAGCCATGCGGGAATCCTACTGACGGGTCCCATCGGCGCCCGCGGTCCGTCCCCAGGCAGACGCGCCGGGTCCAACCCGGGAGACGCAGCGCGAACTGCAGCGGACCGGTCGATATTCTCGTCCGTGACCTACGTCCCACCGGTTCGTTTCCCACACGGGAGCGGTGTGGGAGCCGGGACAGTGGGAGCCAGGAATGGGCATTCGGGGAGGGACCGAGCATGGAGCAGTCGTCTGCGCGCTCTCGCGCGACGTCGGCCGTCCCCGTCGTCGTCGCACTCCTCGTGATCGCGGTGCTCTTCGTGGTCTTCCGCGACACCGACCCGAAAGACGAGCCGTCTCCGACGACGCCGGCACAGGCCGCCGAGAAGGTCGACCTGAGGAAGCTGCCGGCCAGCTCCACGAAGACGACGATCAAGGCCGCGCCGAAGGACCCGCGTCCCACGAAGGTGCCCAAGGGCACCGTCGTGCACCCGAAGCGGATGCTCCCGCTGTACGACGAGCCGGACGGCACGGCGTTCGCGAAGATCGCGCCGAAGCAGTTCGGGGACACCTGGCTGCCGGTGATCACCCGCAACCGCGACTGGGTGCAGGTCCTGCTGCCGTCGAAGCCCAACGGGTCGACCGGCTGGCTGCGCTCGCGCGACGTGCAGGAGGCGTACAGCCGCTTCCGGATCGAGGTGCACCTCGGCTCGCACGAGCTGCAGCTGATCGAGGACAACCGGGTGGTCGGGACCTGGTCGGTGGCGATCGGCGCGCCGGCGACCCCGACGCCGACGGGTCGCACCTTCGTGCTCGGGCAGATCACCGACGAGAAGCAGCCCTTCTCCCCCGTGATCCTGCCGCTGGGCAGCCACAGCGACACGCTCGACTCCTACGGCGGCGGCCCCGGGACGGTCGCCCTGCACGGCTGGACGGACCCCTCGGTCTTCGGCCAGTCGGTCAGCCACGGATGCGTGCGGGTGCCCGATGACGCCCTCGCCCTGCTGCGCACCGTCCCCACCGGAACTCCCGTGATGGTCGACAAGGCCTGACCGGAACCACCAGACTTCCTGTGCCGACAAGATGAAGATGAAGGGAAACCCATGAAGAAGACAAGGACCCTGGCCTCGGTGGCCGGCGCGGTCGCGCTGGTGACGGGGGCTGCGTCGCTCACGCTCCTCGGAGGCGGCACCGCCACCGCAGCGGGTGAGCCGTCCTCCGCGTTCGGGCTGGACTTGAGCATCGCCGGCAACGCCGTCGTCGAGACCACGCCGTCCGTCGAGTCCACCGACGGCACGCTCGTCACCGACTCGCTCGCCGACGTGCCCCTCGACCCGATCGCCACGGCCGGTGTCGTCACCGTCTCCGCGGAGAACGGCAAGGCCAGCGCGGCCGTTGCCGACCTCGACGCCGTCCTCCTCGACGGCGCTCTCGCGCCTCTCACCACCCTCGGCGACCAGCTGCAGCCGCTGTGCGACGTGCTCGACCAGGTCCCCCTGGCCGACGCCGTCAACCAGGTCACCGGCACCCTTCAGGAGAGCCTGCTCGGCCCGCTCGTCGAGGCGGTGGACCCGTCCATCGACCTGAGCCTGCTGACGGCGCTCGACCTCGATGAGCTCCTGCCCGCCCAGCTCGGCGACCTGTGTGACTTCGCACTGTCCGGCAACCTGCTGGGCGCGACGGCCGTCGAGGCCGCCTGCACCGGCGACACCGGGACCGTCACCATCGAGGCCACCGACGGCCTGCTGGCCTCGCTGATCGACACCAACGAGCCGAACTCGTCGGTCGCCATCCCCGGCGTCGTCGAGGTCACCGTCAACCGCCAGACCAACAACGCCGACGGCACCTTCACCGTCGACGCGCTCTACGTCAACCTGCTCGACCAGGTCGAGCTCACGGTCGCCTCCGCCACCTGTGGCGAGGTCACCAGTGACGAGGAGACCGACCCGTCCGACGCCCCGACCCCGACCCCGGTCGAGTCGCACGTCCCGGTCACCGGCTGACCCTCCCCCGACTCCAGCTTGTCGGTCACTGACCGGCCACGACCTCCGGGTCGTGGCCGGTCGGTCGTTTTCACGGGCAGTGGTCTCGATACGCCCTCGCCCAGGGGCTCGGGCCACTCGACCGACGACGCATCGAGCAGACGATGAGGTCAGGGGAGCAGGCGCTGGTGCCAGGCGACGGCGCTGGCGTCGGTCAGCGAAGCGACCTGGTCGATGACCACCCGGGTACGCGCGGCGTCGTCGGGAGCGTGGGCCCAGTCCGCGGCGAAGGTCGCGTCGAGG
Organism: uncultured Nocardioides sp.; assembly: GCA_964487275.1. Classification (GTDB taxonomy): domain Bacteria; phylum Actinomycetota; class Actinomycetes; order Propionibacteriales; family Nocardioidaceae; genus Nocardioides. Next base: position 19,199 of record CAZAQE010000039.1, read on the forward strand.
CCCGCACCCTCCTCGCGCAGCAGCACCTCGACCAGCTCGGCGAGCAGCTCACGCTGGCGCACCTGCAGCGCCACCCGGCTGGCGTCCTGCATGACGTAGTGCGCGGCGACGCCCTTGAGCACCGTGATCTCGGCCCAGGTCTCCGCCGGCACGACGAGGTCGGCCGAGTAGCGCGCGAACGGTCCCGATGCCGCCGCGAAGGTCGCCTCCCGGACCGCCCCGCAGAAGCGCCCGATCAGGTCGCTCGTCAGGTTCTTCAGCGCGGCGAGCGAGGCCCGCCTGCCGTCGTACGACGACCCGGGCCAGCTGCCGACGGCCCGCAGCCCCGCAAGGACGTCGTCGAGGGCGGCATCGGTCGCGTCGGGGAGGTACCACGCGCGCACGGTCTCCCACACGGCCGCGGTGTCGAGCCGGGTCAGGTCGACCTTGCCGGCGACCACCCCGTCCTCCACGTCGTGGACCGAGTAGGCCACGTCGTCGGCGAGGTCCATCACCTGCGCCTCGATGCACCTGCGCCGGGCCGGCGCGCCGCGACGCAGCCAGTCGAAGGCGGCGCGGTCGGCGTCGTACACGCCGAACTTGCCGTCGGGGCCCGCCTCGTCCGGGCCCCAGGGATACTTCGTGCAGGCGTCGAGGGTCGCCCGGGTCAGATTGAGCCCCACCGACTCCCCCGCAGCGTCGGCGGTCTTCGCCTCCAGCCGGGTCAGCAGCCGCAGGGTCTGGGCATTGCCCTCGAACCCGCCGCAGTCGGCCGCCAGGACGGCGAGCGCGCGCTCCCCGTTGTGCCCGAACGGCGGGTGGCCGAGGTCGTGCGCCAGGGCCGCGGTCTCGGTGATGTCGGGATGGGTGCCCAGTGCCCGCGAGAGGTCACGGGCGATCTGGGCGACCTCGAGGCTGTGGGTCAGCCGGTTGCGGACGAAGTCGTCGCTCTGGGGACCCACCACCTGGGTCTTCGCCGCGAGCCGGCGGGACGAGGCGGCATGCACCACGCGTGCCCGGTCGCGCTCGAACGGCAGCCGCTCCGGCGCCTCGACCCGCTTCGGCGGCTCGGGAACGATCCGCTCGCGCGCTGCTGCGTCGTACAGCCGCTCGACCTGGTCCACGCCCGCGACCCTATCGACAGGACAACCGGACGGTGCGGTGGTGCGTCGCACCGGCATGCCCCGGATCATCGCCGCCGCCGCGTGCGGCCTCTCCCTGCTCTCCGCCTGCTCCCCCGCGGCCGAGCCCACCAACGGCTCCGGGACGCCGTCGGCAGCGCCGCCTGCCGTTCCCACGGGGGCGGCGCCGGCTGTTCCCCATGTCGCCGGGCGCTGGTACGTCACCCCGGACCGCCGGCTACGGCTGCCGGGCGGACGCCGCGGCGTCACCGGCGCGGTCGTGTACGACGACGGCCTGCTGGTCGCCGACGCCACAACCTTCGAGGGCACGGTCGGACTGGCCCGGGTGCGGGACGGGAGGTGGGCCTCGCGCGAACAGTGCTCGAGCGGGGTCCCGGCGGTGTCGGCGGACGGTCGCTTCGTCGCATGGGCGACCACCCTCTGCCCCGAGAGCGGTGACACTTCCGTCGGCGCGATCCATCGCGCCCGGGCGTCGGGTGGGTCCGAGGTCGTCCTGCCCGTGGGCGCGGGGCTGGTCAGCGTCGTCGGGTTCCTCGGACGCCGGATCGTCTACAACCTCGGTTTCGTCGGCGGCGCCTGGACCACGGACCTCGCCTCGGCGCCACGCCGGATCCCCGGCATCGCCGGTGCCGCCGACGTGAGCCCGCGCGGCCTCGTGATCGGGTACCTCCGTGACGGGACCACCGGTGTCGTCGCCCGCCCTGACGGCACCGTGCTCTGGCGCAGCGCCTCGGGCCTGACGTCCTTCAGCCCGGAAGGCACGCGGGTGCTCGCCGGCGACTCGGGCGGGCTGACCGTTCTCCGGGCACGCGACGGCGCCGACGTCGCATCCCTCGGCACACCGGGGCACGGGGAGGTGGGCGAGGTCGTCTGGGAGACCGAACGCACCCTCCTCGCGATCTGGTACGACGGCACCCGCACCGCGATCGTGCGGCTCGGCGTCGACGGACGGGTGGAGCGGGCGACCCGCTGGCGCGAGGCCCTGCCGGGGGACGCGTCCGGTCCGTACGTGCTGCTGCCGTGATGCTGCTGCCGTGACGCCCCTCGGGAATCGGGCGCGTCGCCCGTCGCCCGAGGGCGACACGCTCGTTGATCCGGCAACGAGACACGCAGGACCAGGGAGGCACGCCCATGCACGTCATCGAGCTCGGCCAGGCCGCGGCGGTCCTGGTGGTCGCCGTCGGGCTCAGCGCATGGCGCGTCGCCGCCGGACCCAGCCCGGCGACCAGGGGCGCGGACCGGCTGCTGGCCGTGTGCACCGCGATCGCCTCCTGCTGGGTGCTCGCCGCCTGCCTGGCGATGGTGACCTCCGCGTTCTACCTCTAGGAGCCGGCGCCGCCACGGTCGACGCCGCCACGGTCGACGGCGGCGAGGAAGGCCTGGACCCGCTCCATCAGCAGCGCCGCGGCGTCCGGGTCGAAGGCGTCCAGCGAGGAGTCCGCGAACAGGTGCTGCTCGCCGGGATAGAGGAACAGCTCCGCGTCGGTCGCTGCGGCGACGAGCTCGCGGGCGGCGGGCAGGTCCTCCTCGAAGAACTCGGCGCCCTCCTTGCCGTGCACCTGCACCGGGACCCCTTCCGGCCAGGCGTCTCCGAACTCGCTCACCGGCAGGCAGGAGTGGAGCAGCACGGCGCCGCGGGTGCCTGGCCGGGTCTGCGCGAGCCGCTGGGCGACGGTGACGCCGAACGAGAACCCGGCGTGGACCAGGCCGTTGCCGAGCCCGTCGGCGGCGGCCAGTCCGCGTGCCCGGATCGCGTCGAAACCGGTGTCGCGGGCGTAGGCGAAGCCCTCGTCGATCGAGGCGAAGGTGCGCCCCTCGAAGAGGTCGGGCGTGTGGACGGTGTGGCCCGCGTTGCGCAGCTCGTCGGCAAAGGCGCGCACACCCTCGGTCAGGCCCTGGATGTGGTGGAAGAGCAGTACGTCGGGCATGGCGGCGTCCTTTCGGCGGGTCGGAGGTCCGAGATCGTTCCGTGCCGCCAGTCTGGCCGGGAGCACCGACAAGCGCGGACCAGTCGGGGCGTAGGATCGAGGGAGGTCGACGCCGCGCTGCAGCCGCTCCGCGTCCGCGGCCACGACGAAAGGCGCCGCCATGGCCGCCCGTGACTCCGTCTATCCGCATCGCTACGAGCAACCCCTGGGCTCACTGCGCCTGCGGCTGACGCCCCGCTTCGAGGAGAGTCGTCTCGGCGGATGGTGGGCGCCCCACAGCCGCAACCTCACCCGCGAGGCGGCCCACCTGGTCGACGGCTTCCCCGTCGACCGCGGCCGGATCGACCGGCTGGTCTACGCACCAGCGGACTGGGAGGACGTGCTCGCGACGGAGGTCTTCACCCGCCACGGCCGGATCAAGGTGGGCTACATGGGCGCCAGTCGCGGCACCGGGATCGTGCTGGTGCGGGTCACGGGCGCGGGTACGGGCGCGGGCATCGTGGCGCTCCGGGTCAGCTGGCTGGGCAACCAGACCTTTGGTGGCAGCGTAGGCTGAAGGAGAAAGGCCGGCACCAGGCGTCCGTCGGACGCCACAACCGGTCGAGAGGCGGACGTCATGATGACGTCGAAGATTCCTGTCCCGCAGCCCGCCACCGACGCGAGGGTCCCGCTCCGGGTCCGGCTCGCCGAACCCGATCCGCGCAACGTCCTCGACGGGGCGTGGTGGCCGCAGAGCCGCGACCTCGCCGTCGAGCTCGCCGACCTGGTCGACCACTTCCCCGGAGACCGTGCGCCCGTGGCGCGCGCGTTGTTCTCACCGCCCGACTGGGATCCCGCACCACGCCGGGTGCCCGTCGCACGGGGCTACGTCAAGGTCGGGTCGTTCCCCGGCGACGACACCCACCTCATGACCGTCGCCCTGACCGACCGGAGCCGCCTGCGAATCCTCGTCGTCCCGCCCGGGTTCACCAGCCAGCAGGGCGAGGAGGCCCTCCTCGCAGCATCGACCCGGCGCAACGGCCACGAGGCGGGCGACCTGCTCGCCGAGGTGCGCGACCAGCCCGCGCAGGACCCGCTCGACCACTGGGACGACGACGGCGGCCTCTCCTGAGCGGACCGCGCCGCCGTGCGGCTCAGTAGGTCGTGACGTGCACGTGGTCGTAGTGGTTCGCGGTCGCCGAACCGCGGTCCGACATGCCTCGCCAGCCCTCGCCGGAGCGCTCGACCGACCAGATCTTCTGCGAGTAGATGACGTAGCTGACACCCAGCGCGGCGTAGTTGGCGCGGACGAACTCCGCGATCTCCCAGCCACGGGCACCTGATGTCATGATGTCGACCGCGATGCCCTGGGCGTGCTCGCCGTCGCCGCGGAAGGTGCCGTAGGTCGACACCTCCGGGAAGTTGGCGCAGACGGCCTGGTGGACCTTCTTGATGTTGGGGCTGACCCCGGCCGGCACGCTCGTGCCGTTGGTGCAGGACGCCGCGATGCTCAGCGGCTTCTCGTCGGACAGGTGACCCGCGGTCACCCAGCGGGACTTGCCCTTGAGGACGATCTCGACCCGCTCGCCGTACTTGCGGCCGGTGACGAGGACCTTCTCGCCTTCGTCGACCTCACCAACCTTCCTGCCGGCCTTGTCGGGACGCGTCCACAGGTTGAGGGCATCGGTGGTCCACCGCTTGGTGTCGGCGGCGGCGACGGCCTTGGCGGTCGAGCTCGCGGAGAGGAGGCGGTCGAGCCTCGTGCCGATGGCGTCGGCCGACCGGTCGCTGCTGCGCGAGAGGACCGGCAGGTCGCGCGGGGCGACGTCCTGGACCGATCCTGCGGCAGCGCTGGTGTCGATCGCCAGCAGGTCGTTGTCGGGGGCCGGGGAGCTCATCACTCCGGCGGACACGGCTGCACCGGTCGCCAGGACGGCCAGCGAGCCGGCCAGGAAGGCGGCCCGGGGTGTACGTCGCGCGGTTTCCCGCTTGTGGCTGGTGGCCACGCGCTGATCCTTTGCTGTCGCTTACAGATGCATCCCGAGGACCCTAGCCGTGGCCAGGGCATCGTGTGAGTGAAGCACACCGATCAGGTGTTCAATCAATCTGCCAAGGGTTCTCCAGCGTGAGTCCGCTCACCCGCCAGTGGTCTCGCTGACGTCCTCCAGGAGTCCGCAGCCGCCCTCCCCGAGGCCGTCGGTGTCGTCGAGCCAGCCCTCCGGCAGCACCACCTTGTGACGCGGCGCCCCCTGTCGCCCGCGCGGCGCGCCGAGCTCGGAGGCGGGGAACGGTTCGTCCGGGTCGAGCGCGGCGAGCAGGCCGTCGAGTGCCGCCAACGAGTCGACGAGGCCGAGCGAGCGGCGCAGCTCGCCGCCGGCGCGGAAGCCCTTGAGGTACCAGGTGACGTGCTTGCGGAACTCCTTGCAGCCCCGCTCCTCACCCATGTGCTCGCAGAGCAGCTCGGCGTGCCGGCGCATCATCGCGCGCACCTCGCCGAGGGTCGGCAGGGTCGTCTCCTCGATCGCCGGGTCGGCGAAGGCCGCGGCGAGGTCACGGAACAGCCACGGCCGGCCGAGGCACCCGCGCCCCACGACGACTCCCGCGGCGCCGGTCTGCTCGACCATCCTCACCGCGTCGGCCGCCTCCCAGATGTCGCCGTTGCCCAGCACGGGGATGTCGACGTGGGCGACGAGCTCGGCGATGGCGTCCCAGTCGGCCTGGCCGGAGTAGGCCTGCGCGACGGTGCGCCCGTGCAGGGCGATCGCCGCGACACCGGTCTCCTGTGCGATGCGGCCGGCGTCGAGGTAGGTCAGGTGGTCGTCGTCGAGGCCCTTGCGGGTCTTCATCGTCACCGGCACGTCGTACGGCGCCGCCGCGGCGACGGCCTCCTCGAGGATGCGTCCCAGCAGGTTGCGCTTCCACGGCAGCGCGCCGCCGCCGCCCTTGCGGGTGACCTTCGGGACCGGGCAGCCGAAGTTGAGGTCGACGTGCGCGACGCCGTACTCCTCACAGAGGATCCTGGTCGCCTGGCCGACATAGGTCGGGTCGGTGCCGTAGAGCTGCACGGACCGCACGCTCTCGAGCTCGTCGAAGACCAGCATCCGCTTCGTGGTCTCGTCACCCTCGACCAGCCCGCGGCTGGTGATCATCTCGCAGACGTAGAGGCCGGCACCGTGCTCGGCGCACAGCCGGCGGTAGGCGGCGTTGGTGATGCCCGCCATCGGCGCCAGCACGACGGGCGTGGGCACCTCCAGGCTGCCCAGGCGCAGGCCGGTCACGACGCGGAGGGCGAGCCGGTCGCCGCCCCGGACGGAGTCGCACTCCCCGAGGGCGTGGCACTGCCGGACGGCGTGGCCGACGGGGTCGCCGCGCTGCCCTTCTTGCCGCCCTTGCCGGGCTTGCCCGGCTTCGCGGGCTTGGTCACCTTGCTGATGGGGCCGCTCCACGTGACCTCGTCGAGGCCGCCGTAGGGCGGGAAGGCCACGCTCTCGAAGTCGCGTGCGGGCGCGATGAAGTAGACCTGGCACAGTTCGGCAGTGGCGTCCGTCGCGAAGGGCGCGGGCAGCGCCGCACCGTTGCACGCGGGCAGCTGCGCGGCGGTGTAGTAGTTCGGCGCCTCGAGGTTGCTGCCGTCGTCGGCCCACAGCACGTTGTCGAGCCGCAGGCCGCCGAGGTCGGTGTCACCGACGTTGGTGACCTTCACCCGCACGAAGTAGGGGGTGCGGGCGGCGGTGGTGTCGTCGACGTTCCACCCCGCGAAGGACTCCTGGAAGGAGGTCCGCTCGATCCTCTCGACGACCACCGAGAGCACACCGATCTCGTCCTGGCGCCGCTCGAAGGCGATCACACCCTCCTCCCCCAGCGCGAGCGCGGTGCCCGGCTCGGTCAGGGTGACGCCCTCCGGCACCGGGAGGTACGACGCCGGGGCGGTCGAGGTCTCCGACGGGCTCGTCGACGCCGTGTCGTCGGCGTCCTTGCCGCCCTTGTCGGAGCCGCACCCGGCCAGCCCGCCCGCCACCGCGAGCGCGAGGCCCGCGGCGACGGCGGTCCGGGCCAGCCGGGTGCGCGTCAGCATCCGACGAGCCGCTCGGCGAAGTAGGTCGTGAGCTTGTCGAGGGCCACCCGCTCCTGGGACATGGTGTCCCGGTCGCGGACGGTGACGGCCTGGTCCTCGAGGGTGTCGAAGTCGACCGTGACGCAGAACGGCGTGCCGATCTCGTCCTGGCGGCGGTAGCGCTTCCCGATGGCGCCGGAGTCGTCGAACTCGACGTTCCAGAGCGCGCGGAGCTCGGTCGCGACGGCCTTCGCCCGCGGGGTGAGGTCCTCGTTGCGGCTCAGCGGCAGCACCGCGACCTTGACCGGCGACAGGCGCGGGTCCAGGCGCAACACGGTGCGCTTGTCGACGCCGCCCTTGGTGTTGGGGGCCTCGTCCTCGGCGTACGCGTCGACCAGGAAGGTCATCAGGCTGCGCGAGAGACCGGCTGCCGGCTCGATGACGTAGGGCACGTAGCGGGTGTTGTTGGCCTGGTCGAAGTAGGACAGGTCCTTGCCCGACGCCTCGGCGTGGGTCGACAGGTCGAAGTCGGTGCGGTTGGCGATGCCCTCGAGCTCACCCCACTCGGAGCCGGCGAAGTTGAAGCGGTACTCGATGTCGACGGTGCGCTTCGAGTAGTGCGAGAGCTTCTCCTTCGCGTGCTCGTAGTGGCGCAGGTTGTCGGGGTTGATGCCGAGGTCGGTGTACCACTTCGTCCGGGCGTCGATCCAGTACTGGTGCCACTCCTCGTCCTCACCCGGCTTGACGAAGAACTCCATCTCCATCTGCTCGAACTCGCGGGTGCGGAAGATGAAGTTGCCCGGCGTGATCTCGTTGCGGAAGCTCTTGCCGATCTGCGCGATGCCGAACGGGGGCTTCATCCGCTGCGAGGTCACCACGTTGGCGAAGTTGAGGAAGATGCCCTGCGCGGTCTCGGGGCGCAGGTAGTGCAGGCCCGACTCGTCCTCGATGACGCCGAGGTAGGTCTTGAGCAGGCCGGAGAACTGGCGCGGCTCGGTCCAGGCGCCGCGGGTGCCGCAGTTGGGGCAGGCGATCTCCGCCATCGGCACCGTGTCGGGGTCGTCGATCCCCTTCTTCTCCGCGACCGCCTCCTGCAGGTGGTCGGCGCGGAAGCGCTTGTGGCACGACTGGCACTCGGTCAGCGGGTCGGTGAAGGTCGCGACGTGGCCGGAGGCCTCCCAGGTCTGGCGCGGGAGGATCACGCTGGAGTCGAGGCCGACGACGTCGTCGCGGCTCTGCACCATCGAGCGCCACCACTGGCGCTTGATGTTCTCCTTCAGCTCCACGCCGAGCGGGCCGTAGTCCCAGGCCGAGCGGGTGCCGCCGTAGATCTCTCCGCAGGGGTAGACGAAGCCTCGGCGCTTCGCGAGGGAGACGACGTGGTCGACGGTGGACGGGGGCGGCTTGGCCACTGGGGAATCCTTTATGGGACGAGCCCGGCTGGCTGTCGGGCATGGTTTGTCTGAACTCGCGGAGCAGGTCCCTAGGTTACGCGAGGCTCCGCGACATTCAGCACTGCATTCGGCTCGACGACCTCGTAGGCGCTGGGCTCGTCGATCGCCCGCATCAGGACGGGCATCTGCAGCTTGAGCTCGTACGACGACAGGGCCCGCCGGTAGGACCCGACGTGCTCCCAGCGGGTGGTCAGCGTCCACAGGTCGGGGTCGTCGAGGTTGCGGCCGATCCAGCCGTCGACGTACCCGGGCTTCGCGGCGAGCAGCGCGTGCACGAGCTCCAGGTCGGCGCGGAGCGCGGCGGGGTCGTCCCCGGCCCGGAACCTGTTCACGACGAGCACGGGGCGCACTCTACGCAGCCGCCCGGCCCTTGACGCGCGGCCGCGTCCCCACGACTATGACATCTGTCATAACCACGCCCGGCAGGAGCCCCGATGACCACGACGCCCACCTGGCAGAAGTCCGCCTGCATCCTGTGCGAGTGCAACTGCGGGATCGAGGTGCAGGTCGAGGACCGGCGGCTGCTGAGGATCCGCGGCGACAAGTCCCACCCGTCCTCGGCGGGCTACACCTGCGAGAAGCCGCTGCGCCTGGACCGCTACCAGAACGGCACGCCGCGCCTGACCTCGCCGCTGCGGCGCCGCGCCGACGGGTCCTTCGAGGAGATCGACTGGGACACCGCGATCGCCGAGATCGCGGAGAAGCTGGCGGCCATCCGCGACGAGCACGGCGGGGACAAGATCTTCTTCTACGGGGGCGGCGGCCAGGGCAACCACCTCGGCGCCGGCTACGGGCAGGCGCTCCAGGCCGCGCTCGGTGTCCGCTACCGCTCCAATGCGCTCGCACAGGAGAAGACCGGCGAGATGTACGTCGACGGGCGGCTCTACGGAGGACACACGAAGGGCGACTTCGAGCACGCCGAGGTCGTGGTGTTCATCGGCAAGAACCCCTGGCAGTCGCACTCCTTCCCCCGGGCCCGCCCGGTCCTCAAGGAGATGGCCGCCGACCCCGACCGCACCATGGTCGTGATCGACCCGCGGGTCAGCGAGACCGCCGCGATGGCGGACATCCACCTGCAGGTCCGCCCCGGCACCGACGCGTGGTGCCTGGCCGCCCTCGGCGCCGTCCTCGTGCAGGAGGACCTCCTCGACCACGCCTTCGTGGCCGAGCACACGACCGGAGCCGAGCCGGTGCTGGCGGCGTACCGCGAGGTCGACGTGGCCGACTTCGCGCAGCGCTGCGGAGTCGAGGAGGAGCTGATCCGCACGACGGCGCGACGGATCGCCGCCGCGCAGAGCGTGTGCACCTACGAGGACCTCGGGATCCAGCAGGCGCCGCACAGCACGCTGAGCTCGTACCTCAACAAGATGCTGTGGATCCTCACCGGCAACTTCGCCAAGCGGGGCGGGATGTTCCTGCACTCGACGTTCGCCGCGCTCGCTGGCGGCGGCGGGGGCGGAGGGTCGAGGACCACACCGGTGACCGGCGCGCGGATCATCTCCGGGCTGGTGCCGTGCAACTCGATCGCCGAGGAGATCGACACCCACCACCCGGACCGGTTCCGGGCGATGTGGATCGACAGCGTCAACCCGGCGCACTCGCTCGCGGACTCCGCCGCCTTCCGGCGCGCGATGCGCAGGCTGGACCTCAGCGTCGTCATCGACATCGCGATGACCGAGACCGCCCTCGAGGCCGACTACGTGCTGCCGGCGGCGACCCAGTTCGAGAAGTGGGAGTGCACCTTCTTCAACGTCGACTTCCCCGAGAACGTCTTCCACCTGCGTGCGCCGCTCATGGACCCGCTCCCCGGGACCCTGCCGGAGCCGGAGGTCTATGCCCGCGTCGTGCGCGCCCTGGGCGTGGTGGACGAGGCGTCACTCGAGCCGCTGCGGGCGGCGGCCGAGACCGGCCTGACGTCGTACGCGGACGCCTTCTTCGCGGCCGTCGGCACGGATCCACGGCTGATGGGCCTCGCCGGGTACGTGCTGTACGAGACCCTCGGCCCGACCCTCGGCGACGCCCGCGGCACCGCGGCATTGTGGGGCGTCGCCCAGCTCTGCGCGATGAACCAGCCGGCGTCCGTGGCGCGCGCCGGCTTCACCGGCACCGGATTCGAGCCCGGCAACGCGCTCTTCGAGCGGATCCTGACCGGTGAGGCCGTGGTCTTCACCCGCGACGACCACGACCACGCCTGGGGCTACGTACGACGACCCGACCGCCGCTTCACGCTGGAGATCCCCGAGCTCGTCGACCGGCTCCGGGGCCTCGCGACGGAACCGAGCTCGTGGACGACCGAGGAGTTCCCGTTCGTCCTGTCGGCAGGCGAGCGGCGCGCGTTCACCGCCAACACGATCATCCGCGACCCGTCCTGGCGGCGCCGCGACGCCGGGGGCGCGCTGCGGATCAGCACCGACGACGCCTGGGCGCTGAGCGTGCGCGACGGCGACCCGGTGCGCGTGGTGACCGAGCGCGGCAGTGCCGTGGCGGTCGTCGAGGTCACCGACACGCTGCAGCAGGGGCACGTCTCGCTGCCGAACGGACTCGGCGTCGCCCATCCCGACGGGACGCCGGGCGTCGCGCCCAACGAGCTCACCTCGCTGCACCGCCGCGACCCGATCGCCGGCACCCCGTGGCACAAGTACGTACCGGCCCGGCTGGAGCGGGTGTGAGCGAGCGACGCAGCCGATCCCCCCGGGACGCCATGGTCGACAGCGCGATCGCCCTCTTCCGCGAGCGCGGCGTCGCCGCGACCTCGCTGCGCGACGTGGTGGCCCACAGCAAGGCGCCGCGCGGATCGATCTACCACCACTTCCCCGGCGGCAAGGACGAGCTGGCCAGTGAGGCGACCCGGCGGGCGGGCGACGTCATCGCCCGCTTGCTCGGCGAGCTCGTCGACAGCGCCGACCCCGTCGGCTTCGTCGACCTGCTGGTCGACCACTGGTCGGGCGTGCTGCTGGGCAGCGACTTCGCCGCCGGCTGCCCGGTCGCGGCCGCGGCACTGGCCCCTGACGACACGGCCGGCGCGCGGGACGCCGCGGGCGTGGCCTTCGGCCAGTGGGAGCAGCTCCTCGCCGGTGCGCTGCGCGGGCGCGGCCTGCCGGCCAGCGAGGCGGCCGACCGCGCTGCGCTGGTGGTCAGCGCGGTCGAGGGCGCGCTGCTGGTGAGCCGGGCCCGTCGTACGGACGCGCCGTTGCGGGCCGTCGGCCGGGAGCTCGCGCGCACCCTGGCCTGAGCGCGCCGTGGCCGCGCGGTCGCGTCGACTTGACCGTCCGCAGCCAGCGGATGAGAATGATTCTCATGCGCTTCACCTCCGGCCTCGCGATCCTGTCCACCGCCGCCCTGCTCGCCTCCGGCTGCTCGGCGTTCAGCGAGGGCGGCGGCGAGTCCAGCGGCAGCTCCGGCGGCCCGACCGTCGCGGCCGCGTTCTACCCGCTGGCCTGGCTGACCGAGCGGGTCGCCGCGGGCACCGACACCGAGGTCGAGCTGCTGACGAGCCCCGGCTCGGAGCCGCACGATCTCGAGCTCGACGTGGCCAAGACCGCCGAGGTGGCCGACGCCGACCTCGTCGTCTACGAGGCCGGCTTCCAGCCGGCCGTGGACGACACGGTCGCGCAGAACGCCCAGGGCGCCACCCTCGACGTCGCGGGGCTCGCGGACCTCGTCCCGGTGGAGGAGTCGGCCGAGCAGCACGAGGAGCACGAGGAGGACCACGAGGACGAGCACGACCACGGCGGCCTCGACCCGCACTTCTGGCAGGACCCGGTGCGCGTCGCCGACGTCGCCGACGCGGTCGCCGGAGAGCTCGCCTCGCTCGACGAGGACAACGCCGACACCTACAAGGAGAACGCGGCCGCGCTGCGCACGGACCTCGAGGCCCTCGACGCGTCGTACGCCGCTGGCCTCGCCGACTGCGAGCGTGACACCATCGTGGTGTCGCACGACGCGTTCGGCTACCTCGAGAAGTACGGCCTGCACGTCGCCTCGATCGTCGGACTGTCGCCCGACGCCGAGCCGACGGCGGCCGTCCTCGGGGAGCTGCAGGACCTGATCAAGGAGGAGGGCATCACCACGGTGTTCAGCGAGCCGCTCAAGCCCGCGCTCGGCGAGGGCATCGCCTCCGACCTGGGTCTCACCAACGGCGTGCTCGACCCGATCGAGGGCCTGTCCGACGCGACCAAGGGCGAGGACTACCTCTCCCTGATGGAGGCCAACCTGTCGGCACTCCAGAGCGCCAACGGGTGCCGATGACCGGCGCCTCCACGGAGGCGGCGAGTGCCGTCTCGATCAGCAACGGGACGGTCGCCCTCGGCGGCCGGCCCGTGCTGCGCGGGATCGACCTCGCGGTGCAGGCCGGCGAGTTCGTCGCCCTGATGGGCGCCAACGGCTCGGGCAAGTCGACGCTGGTCCGGGCCCTGGTCGGCCTCCGGCCGCTCGTCGCCGGGGAGGTCCGCCTGTTCGGCACTCCCCTGGCGTCGTACGACGAGTGGTTCCGGGTCGGCTTCGTGCCCCAGCGCGCGACCGCGGCGGCCGGCGTCCCCGCCTCGGTGTGGGAGGTCGTCGCTGCCGGCCGGCTCACCCGGCGCAAGCTGCTGCGCCCCCTCTCGCGGGCCGACCGGGCCGCGATCATCGAGGCACTCGAGATCGTCGGCCTCGCCGACCGCCGCCGCGACGCGGTGAGCACCCTGTCCGGCGGCCAGCAGCAACGCGTCCTCATCGCCCGGGCGCTCGCCGGCGAGCCGGAGCTCTTCTTCCTCGACGAGCCGACTGCCGGCGTCGACCTGCCGAACCAGCAGGTCCTCGCCGACACGCTCGCGCAGCTCAAGGAGCGCGGCGCCACCATCGTCCTCGTCGCCCACGAGCTCGGCCCGCTGGCCCGCCTCGTCGACCGCGCCGTCGTGATGCGTGATGGCCGCATCGTGTACGACGGCGCGCCCTTGCGCGACCACGAGGTGCACCAGCCCTGGCTCGGTGAGCCGCACACGCACCACCATCACCACGGCACCGGCGCCGCGCGCGCCGACCACGTGCCGGGGGTGGCCTCCCCCGTCGACCGGATCGGAGGATAGGTCGTGCCTCCCGCCGAGCTGTTCGCGCTCCCCTTCATGCAGCGCGCGCTGATCGCCGCCCTGCTGACCGGCCTCGCCGCGCCGGCGATCGGCACCTTCCTGGTCCAGCGCCGGCTCGCCCTGATGGGCGACGGCATCGGCCACGTCGCCGTCACCGGGGTCGCCATCGGCCTGCTCACCGGCACCTCGCCGGTGTGGATCGCCGTCGGCGTGGCCGTGATCGGCTCGGTGCTGATCGAGGTCATCCGCGAGCGCGGGCAGACCAACGGTGACGTCGCGCTCGCGCTGCTCTTCTACGGCGGCCTGGCCGGCGGCATCTTCCTCACCGGCCTCGGCGGCGAGAGCGCAGCGTCGCTCAACCGGTACCTGTTCGGCTCGCTCACCACGATCTCGGTCGGCGACCTGATCCTCACGATGGTGCTGGCGATCACCGTCGTCGGCCTGTGCGTGGGCCTCGCGCCCCAGCTGTTCGCCGTCGCCCAGGACCAGGAGTTCGCCCGGGTGGCCGGCCTCCGGGTGCGCTACTACAACGTCCTCGTCGCCGTGCTGGCAGCCGTCAGCGTCACGGTCGCGATGCGCACGGTCGGCCTGCTGCTGGTCTCGGCCCTCATGGTGGTGCCGGTCGCCACCTCCCAGCAGCTGACCCGTTCGTTCCGCACCACGATCGCGGCCGCGATGGCGCTGGGCACGCTGGCCTCGGTCGGCGGCCTCGTGGTGGCCACCTTTGCGTCGTACAAGGCAGCCGTGGCCCCGGGTCCGACGATCGTGCTGCTGGCACTCGCCTGCTACGTCATCGCCTGGCCGATCGGGATCTGGACCCGTCACCGCGCCCGGCTGCGCGAGCCGTTCCCCGCCGGGGAGCTGCCCGAGCACGAGGCCTGCGCCGAGCACCCGCACGACCACGGCCCGGGCTGCGGCCACCTCGCGGTCCCCCACGACGACCACGTCGACTACGTGCACGACGGGCACCGGCACGCCGCGCACGGCGCCCACTACGACGAGCACTAGCTGGACTGCGCCAGCGCGTCGCTCGTGCCTCGCTCCCTCCGCCGCGGCGCCCGCGATGTCCACGCTGGGCCGACAGCACGACGACCCCGGCGGGACGCCGGGGCCGTCGCGGATGGAGCGGGCGAACCTCAGCGGCCGATCAGGCTGCCGAGGCCGAGGTTCTCGAGGACGTCGGCCAGGCCGAGCGAGTCGAGCAGGTCGACCACTCCGAGCGACTGCAGGAGTGCGGGCAGGCCGAGCATCTCGAGCAGGGGCGAGAGGCCCAGCAGGTCGAGAATGTCGAGGAGCTCGGTCTCGGCCTGCTCCGGCGGGGCGGTGCAGAGGCGGTGCGCGACGCGGGCAGCCGCCAGGCGCTCACGCGTCACGGTCGTCGCCCTGTCGAGGCGGACGACCTTCGCGCGGGTGGCCCGCAGGTCCGCCCGCGCGTGCCGCAGCGCGCGGACCTTGCGCGGCGTGCGGTGCGTCTCGACGCGGCGCTGCAGCTTCGCGACGGTACGACGCAGCTCCCTGGTCTGCTGGACGGCCCGGGTGTGCCGGGACCGGACGTCGGCGAGCGTGCCCGCGAGGGCCGTGACGCGGTCGGCGGTCGCCGAGCAGTCGGCGCCCGCCGTCTCCGCAGCGAGCGCCGGAGTCGGCGCGGCCACCGTGACGGCACCGGCGAGTGTGAGTGTGAGTGCGAGCAGCAGCTTCACTGCAGCACGGATCATCGGGGTCTCCCTCCCTGGGTCCGAGCCCCTGCCCGGCGCGTCCGGCGCCGTGCAGCCCCATGTCGGGCCCAACGAGTACCCAAAAACTAGTGAGGGTTCTCCACTGATCGCGAGGGGGCGTCCAGTCCGTGGATGGCCCAGCCGCCCCGACGGCCTCAGGTCGGGTTCGGGACCGCCCCGCCGTAGCGACGGTCCCGGCGGGCGTACTCGTCGATCGCCGCCCACAGGTGCCGCCGGTCGACATCGGGCCAGAGCACGTCGCTGAACACGAACTCGGCGTAGGCCGCCTGGTAGAGCATGAAGTTCGAGAGCCGCTGCTCCCCTGACGTGCGCCAGATCAGGTCGGCATCCGGCAGCTCCGGCACGTAGAGGTAGCGGCCCAGCGTGCGCTCGTCGACGCGCTCGGGGTTGACCCGGCCGGCCGCGACGTCGCGGGCCAGCGCGCGGGCCGCGTCGCCCAGCTCCGAACGCCCGCCGTAGTTGACGCACATGGTGAGCGTCAGGACGTCGTTGTGCTTCGTCAGCTCCTCGGTGGTGCGGAGCTCGTCGATGACCGACTTCCACAGCTTCGGGGCGCGCCCGGCCCACCGGACCCGGATGCCGCGCTCGTGCATCTCCTCGCGCCGGCGACGGACGACGTCGCGGTTGAAGCCCATCAGGAACTTCACCTCGTCAGGGCTGCGGGACCAGTTCTCGGTCGAGAAGGCGTAGGCCGAGACCGCCTTAACGCCGATCTCGATGGCCCCCTCGACGACGTCGAAGAGGCTGGACTCGCCCTCCTCGTGCCCCCGGGTCCGCGGCAGGCCGCGCTCCTTGGCCCAGCGGCCGTTGCCGTCCATCACGATCGCGACATGGTTGGGCACCAGCTCGGGCGGGAGCGGCGGGGGCGTCGCGCCCGACGGGTGCGGGGTCGGCGGCAGCGGTTCGGCTCGGCGGTCCGCGGCCCCAGCGGACGCAGCGCGGGTACGACGGGAGGAACGACTCACGAGGGCAGTCTGTCAGCGCTCGACGTAGGCCAGCGAACGGAGGCCCCGCTCGAGCTGCCACTGCACGAAGGCGGCGACCAGGCCGGTGGCCTCCTTGACGTGGCGCGGCTCAGCGGCCTCGACCACGGTCCAGTCCCCCGCCAGCAGGGCGCCGAGCAGGGTCAGCGTCTCCGGGGCGGGCGAGGCCGAGCCCGGGATCCGGCAGGTCGAGCAGAGCACGCCGCCCATCGACGGGTTGAACCAGCGGTGGGTCATGAGCTCCCCGGTCGCGGTCACCGGCGGCCGGCCGCAGTGCGCGCAGTCGACGAACGCCGGCGCGTAGCCGGCGATCGCCAGCGCACGCAGCAGGTAGGAGTCGAGCACATGGCCGGGCGAGCGCTGGCCGCCGGCCATCGCGTTCAGGCCGCCCAGGAGCAGTGCGAACTGCTGGCGCGCCGGCTCCCGCTCCTCGACGACCAGGCGCTCGGCCGTCTCGAGCATCGCCGTGCCGGCGGTGTAGCGCTCGTAGTCGCACCCGATCGGGGCGGCGTACGCGCCCCGGGTCTCGGCCTGGGTGACCGTGTCGAGGTTGCGGCCCTCGGCCAGCTGGAGGTCCACGTGCGTGAACGGCTCGAGCCGCGAGCCCCACCGCGACGTCGTACGGCGCACGCCCTTGGCCACCGCGCGGATGCGACCGTTGTCGCGGGTCAGCAGCGTGATGATGCGGTCGGCCTCACCCAGCTTGTGGGTGCGGAGCACGATCGCTTCGTCACGGTAGAGGACCACTCTCCTATTCTGCGCCCATGAGCGCACAGGAAGTCGTCGCCACCCCGCACGGGAGCGGTCCGCCTCGACGACCGGGCAAGCCGGCGGCGCCGCCGGTGACCTTCCTCGACTGGCTGATGCTGCTGCTGGCCATCGTGTCGGTGGCCCTGCTCGTGTGGATCACCTTCTGGGAGGTCGATCCCGAGGTGCACGACCGGGTCGTGCAGGCCGACTACGTCATCTGCGGCATCTTCGCCGTCGAATTCGTGTGGCGGTGGCGCCGCTCCGGCATGGGCTGGCGGTTCCTGCGCGCCTACTGGTACGAGCTGCTCGGCATGGTGCCGCTGTCCGACCCGGCCTTCCGCTCGTTCCGGCTGCTGCGGATCGTGATCATCCTGGCCCGCCTCGGCCGCGCCGCCGACCGCGCCTTCGGCGACCGCGCCACGGCGTACGTCGTCGCCCGGTTCTCCGAGACGATCGTCGACATCATCCGGCGACCGGTGACAGTCGCGGTGCTCGACGAGGTGATCGCGGTCGTCCAGACCGGCAACTACGCCGAGCACGTCTCCGCCGCGATCGAGGAGAACCGGGCCGAGCTGGACGCGCTCATCGTGGAGCTGATCCGGGAGGACCAGGCCGCCGGGCGGCTGAAGTTCGTCCCCTTCCACGACGACATCGTGCGGTTGGTCAGCGACACCGTGCTGCGGATCCTGCAGGGCGGCCTCGCCGACTCGCGGGTGCACGAGCTGATCTCCGACGCGATCCGCGAGTCAGCGGTCCAGCTGCGCGGCAACGTCCGGGAACGGATGCACGAGGAGGTACGGCGCCAGCCGCACAAGGTCGGCCGCTGAGCGGAGCCTACGACGAGCGGGTACGACGCCCGCGGAGCGAGCCGCGCGAGCACTCGCGCGCGAACCGGCTGACCACCAGGTCGAGCCGCTCCGGACGGCGTCGCCACTCCAGCGGCACCTCAGCGGGCTCGAGCGTGCCGGCCGGCAGCTCCGCGACCAGCATCTCGGCGTCGCCGAGTGGGTGGAAGGGGTCGCGGGTCCGGGACAGCACCAGCGCCCGGGCGGTGATCGCCGAGCGTTCGGCCGACGACGGCGCGAGCCGGCCGAAGAGCACGCCGTGGATCACGGCGGCCACCGTGCCGGGCCGCTGGTCGAGGGTCTCGCGGGCCAGGCGCAGCCACTCGGGCAGGAGCCGGGCCGGCAGCGGCCGGGAGGCCACGCGCAGCAGGCTGAGCGGGAGCGGCGCGAAGCGGGCGGCGTACATGGCCGGGCCGAGGACGGCGAGCTGTGCGGCGAGCGCGTTGTCGAGGACGGGGCCGTCGAGCAGCAGGCCGGCAACCCGCTCGGGGGCCAGCACGGCGACCTCGAGGGCGACGTTGGCGCCGAGCGAGCTGCCACCGACGACCGCGCGCGAGGCGCCGACGTGGTCGAGCAGGGCCACGACCTGCTCCGCGAACGCCGTGACGGAGTAGGCCAGCGGGTCGGCCGGCCGGTCCGACCTCCCGTGACCGAGCGGGTCCAGCACCAGTACGTGCAGGCCGGCCGCGGCGAGCGTGCGGGCCGTGTGGTCGTGCACCCGCCGCGGCACCAGCAGCGGGGGGACGAGGACGACCCAGGCCTCGCCGGCGCCGTACTCGGTGAACTCGAGGCGGTCGCGTCCGCGAGCGCTCCCGACGAAGTACTGCCCGACCTGCTCGGAGGCCAGGGCCGCCCGTCCCGTCATCGGTTCCCCGCCGCCCTCAGCCGATCGGCGCGATCGGCGTCGCGGGGATCGTCGTGCCCCGGGCCCGGTTGGCCGCACAGACCACCGCGCGGAGCGAGGCGGTGACGATGTTGTGGTGGATCCCGATGCCCCACACGATCTCGCCGGCGACCTCGCACTCCACGTAGGCCGCCGCGACCGCGTCACCACCGGAGGACAGCGCGTGCTCGGCGTAGTCGAGCACCCGGATGTCGGCCCCGGCGTGACGCATCCCGTCGACGAACGCCGCGACCGGGCCGTTGCCCATGCCGGTGATCGTCTGCTCCTCGCCACGCACCCGGAGCTGCACCTCCTGCCGGTCGTCGCCTCCCTCGTCGGTCGTCGAGGTGAACGCGATCAGGCTGTAGGGCTCCTCGCGGTCGAGGTACTCCTTGCGGAAGATCGCCCAGATCGCCTCGGGCGTCACCTCGCCACCCTGCGCGTCGGTGTGCTGCTGGATGACCCGGCTGAACTCGATCTGCGCGCGACGCGGCAGGTCGAGGCTGTGCTCGGCCTTCAGGACATAGGCGACGCCCCCCTTGCCGGACTGGCTGTTGACCCGGATGACGGCCTCGTAGGTGCGGCCGACGTCCTTCGGGTCGATGGGCAGGTACGGCGCCTCCCACGGGATCTCGCCGACCGGCTTGCCCTGCTCGGCGGCGATCCGGTCGAGGTCCTCCAGGCCCTTCTTGATGGCGTCCTGGTGGGAGCCGGAGAAGGCGGTGTAGACGAGGTCGCCGGCGTACGGGTGGCGCGGGTGGACGGGCAGCTGGGTGCAGTACTCGACCGTGCGGCGGATCTCGTCGATGTCGGACAGGTCGACCTGCGGGTCGATGCCCTGGCTGAACAGGTTCATCGCCAGCGTCACCAGGTCGACGTTGCCGGTGCGCTCGCCGTGGCCGAACAGGCAGCCCTCGAC
>CAZAQE010000040.1:0-37617 GCA_964487275.1 uncultured Nocardioides sp.
CGACATGAATCTCGCGGATCAACCCGGTGAGCCACTCGCGCCGCAGCTGCGTCGAAGTGGTCGGAGTCCGCTTCGCCTTGTAGTAGTTCTGCCGAGCAACGCCGAGAACCCGGCAGCAGCGATCAGCCGGGACCCCGGCATCGACGAGTCGATCGATCACCGGGTAGAGCCTTTTGGGCGCGGACGGTCCTCGCCCAGGAACTTCGCGGCCTGGCGCACGATGAGCAGCTCGGTCTCGAGCTCGTGTATGCGCCGCCGAGCCGCGCGAAGCTCCGCGGACTCGTTGCTGTTGACGCCGGCGATCTCGCCGCGGTCGATCTTGTCTTGCTTGACCCATTTCGACAGCGTGACGGGATGAATGTCGAGCTCGTGAGCGGTCTGGGTCTGCGGTTTGCCGGCTCGGACCAGAGCGATCGCTCGTGCTCGGAACTCGGGCGGGTAGGCGCGTGGCACAGGATTCAGCCTTCCGGTGAAGGCAGTCACTTAGCCACCAACACTGGAACCTTTCTGGTGGGGCACCTCAGACTGTCACCCGTTCGTGCAGCAGACCCGGCCGCCGATGGATTCAGCGAGCGCGCCGAACTGTGAGGCGAGACGCTGGAAGATCTCTTGCGGACCACGCAGCTCGATGGGCACCACCCCGGCGCGCTCGGTGATGTTCCGGATGGCAAGCACCTCGGCCCGGGCCAGCCGGACTTCAGCGAAGTCGTTGTCGACCGACTGAATCTCCATGCGCGGAGTCTGTCATCCGCGAACTGCTGAGAACCTCGGATCGTCGTAGCCCATGTCCCGGATCTTCTCGGCAGCGAATACGACCACGATCTCGTCGCCAGGGATGTAGACGCCGTTCATTGAAGGCGGCTGCGGAATCGCGGCAGCCAGCCAGACATGACCAGCGTCGAAGTCGAGACGGAGCGCAGTGGGCACATCAACGGCACGAGCAGGCTCGACGATCTCGCCGCCTGGCAGGGTGGCCGGGCCGAGTTCGAGCCGGTCCCACCACGTTGTCGCGTCCCGTACCGGACTATCCAAGACAGGCTTCCACCGCGAAGGCCCGTCTGGGCCGATCCTCGCCGGTCCGGCCTCACCGAGGAAAAGGTGACGCTCGATCGGGTCGTCGAAGACCTCGACGCCGTAAGGATGGAACGTGTTGGTCCACGTCACGGTGACTAGGCCGGCATCCGTCGTGAGTTGAACGCCCATGACGGCGTGGTGCCAGTCGCCGTAGTCCCAGCGAGCGGGCTCGGTACCGAAGTTGTGGATGTCCCAGTAGTCGACGGCCAGGATCCGCCGACCCACAAGACTCTGGACCTTCGCCTCGAAGATCGCCCGCGCGTCCGAATCGCTGGAAGTCACGGGTTCATGCTTCCTGACTTCGGAAAGAACCGCGGTCCCGAATCATCGGCTCCGGCAACTGACTTGCGATTCTTGCCACGCATCTGCCACGCACGAGCCCCTAACAGGCCCCTGACCTGCGCAAACGCGCCAGATCAGTAGTACCAGGGGTACGGCGACCAGTCGGGCTCGCGCTTCTCGAGGAACTGGTCGCGCCCCTCCTGCGCCTCGTCCGTCATGTAGGCGAGGCGGGTGGTCTCGCCGGCGAACAGCTGCTGGCCGACGAGGCCGTCGTCGAGCAGGTTGAAGGAGTACTTGAGCATCCGCTGCGCCGTGGGGCTCTTGCCGTTGATCAGGCGGCCCCACTCGAGCGCGGTGGCCTCGAGCTCGGCGTGCGGCACCGATCGGTTGGCCGCGCCCATGCGGACAGCGTCGTCGGCGTCATACGTCTGGCCGAGGAAGAAGATCTCGCGGGCGAACTTCTGGCCGACCTGGCGGGCGAGGTACGCCGAGCCGTAGCCTCCGTCGAAGGAGCCCACGTCGGCGTCGGTCTGCTTGAACTGCGCGTGCTCCTTCGACGCGAGGGCGAGGTCGCAGGTGACGAAGAGACTGTGGCCGCCGCCGGCCGCCCACCCCGGTACGACGCAGATCACGACCTTCGGCATGAACCGGATCAGCCGCTGGCACTCGAGGATGTGGAGGCGCGCGAGCCTGGCCTTGTCGATGACGCTCGGCTCCTCGGCGCCGGTGTCGTCGGCGCCGATCTCCTTGTCCTCGTACTGGTAGCCGGCTCGGCCGCGGATGCGCTGGTCGCCGCCCGTGCAGAAGGCCCACTTGCCGTTCTTGGCGCTCGGGCCGTTGCCGGTGAGGATCACGCAGCCGACGTCGGCGGACTGGCGCGCGTGCTCGAGGGTGCGCAGCAGCTCGTCGACCGTGTGCGGCCGGAAGGCGTTGAGCACGTCGGGCCGGTCGAAGGCGATCCGGACCGTGCCGTGCGCGCGGGCACGGTGGTAGGTCAGGTCGGTCAGGTCCTCGAACCCGGGGACCTCCACCCACTGGGTGGGGTCGAACGTCTCGCTCACGCCCTCGATCGCACTCATGGCACCTGAACCTAGTGGGTCGCCGGATCGGGGCTTGACCTTGACCCCGGGGGCAAGGTCTACCGTCGTACGCGTGCACATCAAAGACCTCGCCGAGCGGGCCGGCGTCAGTGTCAAGGCGGTGCGCTACTACGAGTCGCGTGGCCTGATCACGCCCGGCCGGGCGCCCAACGGCTACCGGGAGTACGACGCCGCGGACGTCATGGTCGTACGGGAGATCCGCGCGCTGCTCTCGCTGGGGCTGACCGCCGACGAGACGGTGCCCTTCGTCGAGTGCCTCCGCGCAGGCAACGACCGCGCGGACGTCTGCCCGGCGTCCCTCGACGCCTACCGGCTGCGCATCGCCGAGATCGACCAGCGCATCGAGGAGCTCGACCGGCTGCGCGGTGAGCTGTCCGGGCTGCTGCGCGACGCCGAGAACTACCGACCCACCGAGGAGAAGAGATGACCCTGCAGGAGATCACCGACGCCGATTTCGAGCGCGAGGTGCTCGCCTCCGACCAGCCGGTGCTGGTGGAGTTCTGGGCGCAGTGGTGCGGCCCCTGCCACCAGGTCGCCCCCGTGCTCGCGAGCATCGCCGACGAGCGCGCCGGAGCGCTGCGCGTGGTGAAGCTGAACAGCGACGAGAACCCGGTCACCTCCGCGCGCTACCGCGTGATGGGCCTGCCGACGATGATCGTCTTCCGCGACGGCGAGCCCGTGCACGAGCTGCGCGGCGCCCGGCCCAAGGCAGCGCTGGACCGGGAGCTCGACCAGGCGCTCGCCGGCTGAGCGACCGGGGTTGCCGGAATAGCGCCGGACCGCGCGATCTTGTGGAGGTCATGACCCTTCAAGGTGAGTACGAGCCGAGCAGCCAGCAGTGGGTCCGCGACCAGGTCGCGGCGTACGAGGCCTCCGGCGGCCGGGAGGCGAACACCCTCCAGGGCGGCAACGACCCGATCGTCGTGATCACGAGCATCGGCGCGAAGTCCGGCAAGCTCCGCAAGAACCCGGTCATGCGGGTGGAGAAGGACGGCGTGTACGTCGCGATCGCGTCCAAGGGTGGCGCACCGGAGAACCCGAGCTGGTACGCCAACTTCGTCGCCCATCCCGAGGTCGACCTGCAGGACGGCCCGGAACCGAAGCCGTACCGGGCGCGCCTCGTCGAGGGCGACGAGCGCCAGCAGTGGTGGGACCTCGCGGTCGCGACCTGGCCGACCTATGCGTCGTACCAGGAGAAGACCGACCGGGAGATCCCGGTGTTCGTGCTGGAACCGGTCGGAGCCTGAGCGCTCTCAGCTGTTCGCGATCGTCACGGCGAGGCCGCACAGGTGGCCGAGCCGGGCGATCTCGGAGTCCGCGAACTCCGGGCCGCCGCGGCGGCCGATGACGACGATCTCGTTGCCGTCGAGGCGGCTCGCGGCGAACAGGGTGACCTCGTCGTCGGGAGACTCGAGCCGGGTCGGACTCTCGATCTCGACAAACTCGAACTCCTCGGGCGCCGCACTGGTGCCGTAGACGACGCCCTTCGCCCGGTGCACCCGCGCGGCCCAGTCGACGCGGAAGGTCGGCGGCAGCAGGTCGACCAGCTTGTCGAACGCCTCGCCGGGCGAGGCGGTGAGCTCCTCGACGGCCTCCAGGTCCATGACCAGGTTGCCGCCGGCGGGGTAGCGGCTGATCCACAGGACCTCGACGCCATCGAGCGCGCTGCACGCCGAGACGACCGAGTCCGGCATCATGCCGGACGCGACCTCGAGCAGGACGTCGTCGACCGCGGTGCCGTCGTCACGCTTCTCGACGATCTCGATGGCCTCGATGTCGCCGCCCGCCATACCGATGGCCGTCGCGACGCGACCCAGCGAACCGGGGACGTCGGGGAGCAGCACTCGTAGCAGGAACGGCATGATCTCGACCCTAACCCGCGTGCGTTTCGCCATCGTTGCACGCCCACGCGTTGGGCGCGGCGCGGCAGTACCCCCACCTCGGTGGAGAAACCCTCACCCTTCGCCCGCCCTCACGCCAACCGCTGGCGGAGGCCGGTGGCGCGCTGGGCGGTGGTCTCGACGGCAGCGCGTACGGCGGCCTCCGAGCCGACCACGACCACGCGCTCCTTGGCGCGGGTGACCGCGGTGTAGAACAGCTCTCGGGTCAGCAGGCGCGAGTCCGCGTCGGGCAGGAGGACGACGACCTCCTCGGCCTGGCTGCCCTGGCTCTTGTGGATGGTCATCGCGTGCATCGTCTCGATCGCACCGAGCCGGGCGGGGGCGAACGGCCGGGGCGATCCGGCACCGGCGATCCAGGCGCGGGGCCGGCCGGAGGCGTCCGGCACGACGACGCCGGTCTCGCCGTTGTAGACGTCGAGGGCGTAGTCGTTGGACGTCACGAGGAGCGGGCGGCCGGCGTACCACGCGGAGGCCAGGGGAGCGTCGAGCTCGGCGGCGAGCCACTGCTCGGCGTGGCGGTTCCAGGCCTGCACGCCGTAGGGGCCCTCGCGGTGCGCGCAGAGCAGGCGGAAGCGGTCGAGGGCGGCGATCGCGGCGTCCGGCCCGCCGTCGACGGCGGCGTTGCGGACGTCGAGGGCGGCGGCCGTGCAGCGGGTCCGCAGCGCGGTGACGGGATCGTCGGTCTCGACGTACTCGACCTCGCCGGTGCCCACCCGCAGCGCCGCGAGGACCCCGTCGGCCGCGTCAGGGCCGTCGTCGCGCAAGGCCAGCGCGAGCGCCTTGATCTGCTCCGTCGACCGGTGGTTCTCGGTGAGCGCGACGACGGGCGAGTCGGGGTGACCGGCGAAGCCGGCGACCAGGTCGGACAGCACGGCACCGGCGCCGACGGAGGTCAGCTGGCGGGGGTCCCCGACGAGCACCAGCCGGCTCTCCGGTCGCACCGCCTCCAGCAGCCGGGCCATCATCGTCAGGTCGACCATCGACGCCTCGTCGACCACGACCAGGTCGTGCTTGAGCCGGTTGGACCGGTCGTGCCGGAAGCGGGTCGTGTTGTCGGGTCGCCATCCCAGCAACCGGTGCAGCGTCATCGCGTCCGGCGTCGCGACCTGCCCGGCCCCGTCGCCCAGCGCGCCGAGCGCGGACAGCTCGGCGGCCACCGCCTCCTGCAGCCGGGTCGCGGCCTTGCCGGTGGGCGCCGCGAGAGCGATCGACATCCTCCGCTCGTGGTCGACCCCGAACTGGTCGGCCAGCGCCAGCACGATCCGCGCGACGGTCGTCGTCTTGCCCGTGCCCGGGCCGCCGGTGAGCACGGTCGTCCGGTGCCGCGCCGCGTGGACGACGGCAGCGGACTGCTCGTTGCTCAGGTGCTCCCCGGACACCCGCTCGAGGGTGCGAGCCAGCACCTCCTCGTCGACCTGCGGCGGGCCGAGCCGGGTGCGCGCCCGGAGGTCGTCGGCGACCTGGCACTCCAGCCGGTGGTAGCGGTCGAGGTAGACCAGCCCGAGCTCGTGGTGGACGACGCCGGCCTCGACCAGCGGGGAGGCCGCCAGCGCAGCCGACCACTCGACGAGGGGCGGGAAGGCGAGGCCGTCGACCTCCGGCAGGGCCTCCAGGTCGAGGCCGACCGAGCCGCCGCGCACCGACCTCACCGCGAGCGCCACGGCCAGCCGGACCCGGTCGTCGTCCTCGCCCCCCAGCGCGGCCACCCGCTCGGCGACCCGCACGTCGGCGGCGTCGACGAGCCCCGCGGCGTTGAAGTCCGCGAGCAGGCCCTCGGCATCGCGGGCGACGCGCGGGTCGTGCGGCGAGCTGGCCTCGAAGAGGTCGGTCACGGCTTCACCCCGTCCAGCAGGTCGGACAGCTCGGCGACGAGCGCGGCCGGCGGCCGCCAGCTGAACACGCCCGCCGGGGCGCCGTCGACGACCGGCGTCTCCGGACCGCACATGCCGCGCAGGTAGAGGTAGGCGACGCCGCCGAAGTGCCGCTCCGGGTCGTAGCCCGGCTGGCGCCACCGGAGGAAGCGGTGCAGCACGACGGCGTACAGGAGGGCCTGCAGCGGGTAGTCGGAGTGGCCCATCGCGTCCTCGAGCGCGGCCCGGCCGTAGGCGGCCGCGGTGAGGGGCGCGTCCATCGGGCCGAGCCAGTTCGTCTTGTAGTCGACGATCACGAACCTGGCATCGCCGCCGTCCGCCGGGCGCACGCGGAGCACCACGTCGACCGACCCGGTCAGGTAGCCCCGGAGCACCTGTCCACCGAGCAGCGGGTTGCTGAGCGCGTCGGCGTAGGCGCGGACGGGGTCACCGTCGGGCAGGTGGCGTCGCAGCAGGGTCGCGATGTCGCCGAGCAGCACCGTGTCGTCCTGCGGCAACCCGGTGTCGCCGCCGGCCAGCGGCAGCTCGAAGTCGAGCTCGCAGAGCCGGTCGCGGGCGCCGATCCGGCGCAGGGTGGCGCCGTCCATCAGCGGGCCGAGCGGCGAGTCGAGCACCGCGACGAGGGCGTCGGCGAGGACCTCGCGGTCGAGCTCGACCGGCCACCAGGTGAGCTGGTCGTCGATGTGGGCCAGCAGCTCGGCGCGGAGGTCGTCGGCGCCGGGGTCGGCGTGCTCGAGCACCGCGTGGACGAGGGAGCCGAAGGTCGCGCCGACCGGAAGGTCGGCCATCGGCGACGGCACACCCGCTCCGACACCGTCGCCCGGGGCCGCGGCCACCACGAGGTCCTCGTCGTCCTTGACCCCGACCTCGGGCTCGCTCGCCACCCCCGGCTGGGCGTGGGTCGCGGCGACGTCGACCTTGCTCAGCGCCGAGTAGGAGGTACGCCGCCACTCCGTGTCGACCGACCGCGTGAACGACCGCGCCCCCAGCTTCGGCACCTCCGGCGACACGAACGCACCCGCGTGGTCGGCCGGCACCGCCACCTCCGGCGACGGCCCGCCGCGGTCGCGCCAGGCGGCGAACAGGTGGGTGACGGCGTCCTCGTCGGGGACGGCCGGAGCGGGCGGCACCGTCGGCTCCAGGCCGCGACCGTCGGCTGCAGGGCGCCGCATCAGCAGCCGGTGCAGGGGCGACGCCTCGGCGTTGCGGGTCGGCGCCCACCACGCGACGACCTGGCTCTGCGCGCGGGTGAGCGCGACGTAGAGCAGCCGCAGCCATTCGCCGGCCTCCTCGTCGGCCCACCGGCGGCAGTGCTCGCCCCAGTCCGGGCCCG
The DNA here is from genome assembly GCA_964487275.1 of uncultured Nocardioides sp. GTDB lineage: Bacteria > Actinomycetota > Actinomycetes > Propionibacteriales > Nocardioidaceae > Nocardioides. Next base: position 7,562 of record CAZAQE010000040.1, read on the forward strand.
AGCCGCCGACGTCGATGCAGCGTCGGCCGTCGGCGTCGTGGAAGAGCGGGCGCTGCGGCTTGCCGACGTGGCGGTCGGCGAGGGCGGGGAGGTAGACGACGGGGTACTGCAGGCCCTTGCTCGCGTGGATCGTCACCAGCTGGACCGCCGCCGCGTCCGAGTCGAGCCGCCGCGTCCGCTCGGCACCGCGGCCGTCGCGCGCCTCGACGACCTGCTCGCGCAGCCACGCCAGCAGCGCGACCACGCCCATCTGCTCGCGCTGCGCCACCTCGTGCAGCACCTCGCCGATGTGGCGGATGTCGGTGAGCGTGCGCTCGCCGCCGACCCGGGCGAGCATCCGTTCGGGCATGCCGCCGGACATCGCCGCCTCGACGACGGCCGCCACGCCGCGGCGGGCCAGCGCCTCCGACCACGACCGCAGCCGGTCGCCGAGCTCGTCGGTCAGGTCGTCGCCGCCGCGGTCGAGCCCGGCGGCGTCGTACCCGAGGAAGCAGGTGAGGGCCGCGGCCCGCACCCGCGGGGTCCGGTGCGGCTGCTCCAGCGCCTCCAGCAGGGAGAGCCACTCGCCGGCGGCCGGGGTCGCGAAGACGCTGCCGCCGCCGGCGATGACGGCCGGGACGCCGACCTCCAGCAGCGCGTCGCGGGCTGCGGACAGGTCGGCGTGGCGGTAGCAGATCACCGCGACGTCGCTGGGCCGCAGCGCACGCCCGTCGAAGGTGGCGTCGCTGGTGACGAGGTCGCGGATGTCGTGGGCGAGGTCCTGCGCGATCCAGGGGCGGACCTTCCCGACGGGCAGCGCCGTGGAACCGCGCCTGCCGAAGGTCTCCCGGCGCACCACGCGCACCCGGAACGGGGCCGGCCTGGGCGCGCCGACCAGCCGCGACTCCCGGTGGTGGGCGGTCACGTCGCGCACGACGATCCGCTCGTCACCGAGCTCGGCGCCCGCCAGCAGCGCCTGGAGGCCGGCCAGCAGGCCGGCGTCGCTGCGCCGGTTGACCCCGAGCGTCTGCTGGGTCGTGGCCGTCGCGGAGGCGGTGAGGTAGGTCGTCACGTCCCCGCCGCGGAAGGCGTAGATCGCCTGTTTCGGGTCGCCGATCAGCACCATCGTGGAGTGGCCGGTGAAGGCGCGGTCGAAGACCTGCCACTGGACGGGGTCGGTGTCCTGGAACTCGTCGACGAGCACGATGCGCCACCGCTCGCGCATCCGGACCCGCGCCGGGGAGTCGTCGGGCTCGAGCGCGGTCGCGAGCTGGCTGAGCAGGTCGTCGTACGACAGGACGCCGAGGCGGCGCTTGCGCCGGTCGAGCTCGGCGCGCACGGCGCTCGCGAAGGCCACCCGGCGCCCGGCCGGGTCCTCGCGGGGCAGGTCGTCGGGGACCAACCAGGCCTGCGGGTCGTTGACGACCGTGCGGGCGATCGCCATCGCCTCGCTGTGCTGGAAGACGGGCGCGGAGCCTTCGGGCTGGTGCGCGAACGCGCGCAGGTAGAGGTCGTCGACGACCTCGACCAGCAGGTCGTCGAGGTCCTCGACCAGCCGGGCCCGGGCGTCGGTGTCACCGGCCACGCCGAGCGAGTCGAGCACCAGCGAGCAGAACTGGTGGATGGTCGCGATGGTCGCGGCGTCGAAGTCGGCGAGCGCCTGCGCGACGCGGCCGTGCCGCAGCCGCCGCACGTCGGCCGGACAGTCGAGCAGCAGCTGGATGACGTCGGTCGCGCCGGGGTCGGCGACGGCGTCGTCGGCGAGCGCACGCTCCGCCTCCACGAGCTGGTGGCGCACCTGCTCGCGCAGCTCCTGGCTGGCTGCGCGGCCGAAGGTGACGACGAGCAGCTGCTCCAGCGGTACCCCCTCCTCCGCGACGTAGCGGGTCACCAGGGCGCCGATGGTCCACGTCTTGCCGGTGCCGGCGCTCGCCTCGAGCAGGGTGGTGCCGGTCGGCAGCGGACCGCGGATGTCGAACGGCGGCAGGGACGTCGTCGGGGAGGCGCTCACAGCTGGGCCACCCTCTCGGCGCCGGCGAGCAACGGCTCCCACAGCTGCCACGCCACCTCGGGCAGACCGGCGTCGATGAGGACCTCGACCGGCGCTCCCGGGCCCCAGATCCGGCGATGGGCCGGGTCGTCGTCCTCGCCCTTGATCCCCCAGTCGTTGTAGGGGTCGGTGGTCCAGGCCTTCGCCGCGGCCTCGCTCGGGACGATGTCCATGCCGCGCAGCTCCTTCGCGCGGGCGTCCGCCCAGGCGTGGGCGGTGTCGAGGGGCATCGGGAGTGGGCGGGCCAGGCCGGCGTCGTACAGGTCGACGAGGGAGCGGAGCCACTCCGCCGCCCGGTGGTCGAGTGGCCCGACGAGCGCGCGCTGCGGCCCTGCCTTGGAGCGGGCGATGGCGTGCCCCGTCCAGCTCTCGTCGGGGTGGGCGGCCGACAGCGCGAGCACGTCGAGCCACGAGGCGAGGCGCTGCTTGGGCTTGAGCCGGGAGTACGACAGCGAGACCACCTGGTTGCCGTGGACCCGCGGCACGGTGCCGGTCAGCCGGCGGCCGTCACCCAGGTCGACGTCGACGTCGACCGTGCGCGGCGCGGCCGTGCGGACCTGGGCGCTGCGCGTGAACAGCTCCTGGCACTCCTGGACGACCTTCGTCAGCTCGCCGCGGCCGAGGTCGAACGGCGGCAGCGTCCCCCGCAGCTGTTCCGCCGTCATCACGGCCTGCGCCGTCGCCCCGGGGTCGTCGGAGGCCAGCACCTCGCGCAGCAGGCGGTCGCCGATCTGCCAGACCTCGAGCCCGTTGAGGGACACGGGGATCGCGTCGGCGACCTGGTCGGGCTCGAAGGGCGTCGCCACGTCGAGGCGGCTGCGGAGGAAGGTCCGGGCCGGGCGGTGCACGAACGCCACCAGGTCGGCGAGCGTCACGTCGCCGGCAGGCGCCGGCGGCAAGGAGCCGTCGAGGAAGGGCGGGACCGGCGTGCGCTCGCGCACCGATGCCCGCGCTCCCGCGAGCGAGGCCCGGTCGAAGCTGAACGGGCCGCGGGACCCGAGCTCACCGGCGACGTGGTTGCGCACGTCGTACGACTGGAGCGGGTGGCGCACCACGACCTGGTCCCGCACGGGTGCGGCAGCGGTCCGGTCGAGGGCGTCGACCAGCTCGCCGAGGGGTACGGCGGGGGGCCGCTCCGCCCCGGTGTGCTCGGTCGCGCCGGTGTAGGTGATGACGAGCCGCTCCCCCGCCGCGAGGATCGCGTCGAGCAGCAGCTGCCGGTCCTCGCCGCGGCGGTCGCGCTCGCCGACGAGCGGGTCGCGGCCGAGGACGTCGTCGCCGTCGACCCCGGTGGCACGCGGGAAGACGCCGTCGTCGAGGCCGACGAGGCACACGACGCGGTGCGGCACCGAACGCATCGGGACCATCGTGCAGACGGTCAGCGTGCCGGTGCGGAAGTTGGCGCGGGTCGGCCGGCCGGCCAGCCGCGCCTGGAGCAGGGCGCGCACGTCAGCCAGGCGCAGCGGCACCTCCGGCGCGCTCTGCTCCGCGCTGGCGCGCGCCCGGGCGAGCTCACGCTCGAACTGCGGCAGCTGCCACGCGTCGTCCGCATCGACCTCGCAGAGGTCACGGACGCCTGTCGCGAGGACGTCGAACCAGTCGCCGGCGACCTGTGCCGCGTCGAGTGCGGTCAGGCAGGCACCGAGCCGCGTGACCGCCTCGCCGAGCCGGCCGACCAGCTCGATCTCGCCGCTCGCGACGTCGTCGACGGGGAGACCGCGGCCGAGGCTGCGGTGGTCGTCGCCGCTCATCGCGACGCCGAGCAGCAGCCGGTCGAGCCCGGCCCGCCAGGTGTTGTGCTCGAAGCCCTCCATCGCGTACGCCGCCCGCTGCGTGCGGTCGATCCCCCAACGGACGCCCGCCTCGGCGACCCAGCGGGTGATCCGGGCGAGGTCGTCGTCAGTGAACCCGAACCGCCGCCGGCACACCGGTCGGGACAGCAGGTCGATCACCTGCGAGGCCGTGGCGCGGCCGCCCGCGAGCTCGACCAGGGCGACCGCCACGAAGAGCAGCGGGTTGGTGCTGCTCGTGGCCCGGTCGGCGAGGCGGACGCGCAAGCGGTGGGCGGGGTGCAGACCGTCGCCGGACTCGTCGTCGGTGATCAGCTCCCCCAGCCCGAAGCCCGCGGAGATCAGCGGAGCGTAGGTCTCGATGTCGGGGCACATGACCACGATGTCGCGCGGCTCCAGCGTCGGGTCGTCCTCCAGCAGGCCGACCAGCACCTCGCGGAGCACGTCGACCTGGCGGGCCGCGCCGTGGCAGGCGTGGACCTGGATGCTCCGGTCGTCGGCGGCGAGCGTCCGGCCGGCACGGGTCGGGGCATCGGGAGCCGTGTTGGCCCGCAGGTCGCCCTGCAGCCAGCCGAGCAGGGTGTCGGGCGTGGCCGGATCGGGGGCCGCGCCGGCGTCGACCGCCTCCCCGGCAGCGACCCGGGCGCCCAGCACGGTGGCCAGCTCGCGGGAGTCACGGCCGAGCGAGGCCAGCAGCGGGTGGCCCGCGAGCCCGGCCGACGTGGCCTCGCAGCGGTGGCGCACCTCGGCGCCCGCGGCCACAACCGCGTCCCACAGCGCCGCCGACGGCTGGGCCAGCCAGAGGTGGACGTCGCGGTGGGCCGCCAGCGCGACCAGCAGGTCGATCTCGGTCTCGGGCAGCCGGGTGTGGCCGAAGAGCGAGAGCCGGTCGGGCAGGTCGAGTCCGTCGGCCTCCCCCGCCTGCAGGGCCGTGCAGACCCGCGCGTGCCGCTGGTCGGGCGCCTCGACGTGGCCGGCCTCCGCCATCCGGGCGAGCAGCCGTCGCCACAGCTCCGCCTCCCAGGCCAGGTCGGCCGCCAGCTCTCCGCCGGCGCCGTCGGTGTCGCGACCCTCGCGCCAGTCGGTGACGAGGGCGGGGCGCTGGACGGCGTACGACGAGAAGAGCTCCGCCAGCCGACGGGCCACCGACCACCGGCGGCTGCGGCGCATCTCGCCCTCCTCGCCACCGATGCCATGCCCCAGGTGGGTCGACAGGGTCGCGCACCAGGCCTGGCCGAGGCTGTCGTCGATGGTGGCCAGCAGCGGCCACACCAGGCGGTCGGGGTGCCACGGGTCGTCGGCGGCGCGGCCGAGCAGCAGCCCGACCAGCGACGCGGGCTGGAGGAAGTCGACCCCGGCACACACCCCGTCGCCGCCTCGCGGGCCCGTCCCGAGCCGGTGCGAGAGCCGCTGGGTCAGCCACCGCTCCACACCCCGCGCCGGCACCACGACGACCTCGCTCGCGAACGGGTCGTCCGGCGGGGTCGCCAGCAGCGTGCCGAGCTCGTCGGCGAGCAGGTCGGTGCGCGCGGCGCGGTGGAGGTGGAGGGTCATGACGGGCCGAGGCTAGTGGTTGCCCCCGACCCTTCGCTGCCGGCATTCGTGCTCAGGGTGCGTGCATCGCAAGGCGGCGGCGCGACGGCAGACCGGGTTGTCTTCCGAGCGTCGCCAACGCGGCGAGGTGCGTGCCCTGGGCGCGAAGGACGGTCGCGAAGGGGCGGGGCGACCACTAGTGGTCGGGCGGTCCGACCGATTCCTCACGGCCCAGCGCTGCGTTCATCGTCACCCGGCCCCGCTCGATCGCCTCTGCGATCGATGCGAGGTCGCTGCTCAGCCGGCCGACGTCGGGCGAGCCGAGGGGCGGGCGCACCTCCACCAGGGTGGCCACCGGAGCGGCGCTCGACTCGGCGAGGTGGAGGTCGTCGGCGGCGTACGTCTTGTGGCGGTCGACGTGCGCGCGGCCGGCCTGCCACCCGTGCCGCAGGAAGTACGGCGCCAGCAGGACCCGCTCGAGCCGCGACGGCGGCTCGGCGGACTGGTCGGAGCGGCGCGTCCGCAGCACGAGCACGTGGGTGGCACCGTCAGCAAGGGCGCTGCGGTACGGCACGCCCTCGGAGAGCCCGCCGTCGACGTACGTCCTCCCGCCCATCCGCACCGGGCGCCCGGCCAGCAGGGGGAGGCACGAGGTGGCGCGCAGTGCGGTCTGCAGGCTCCGCCGGTCGGTGACGTACGACGCCAGGTCGGTCGCCTTCCCGGTGCGGGCGTCCGTGGCCATCGGGTGGAAGCCGATCGGGTTGGCGAGGATCGCCTCGAAGTCCATCGGGGTGATCGACTCGTAGACGTGGTGGACGAGCCGGCCGAGGTCGATGAGCGGGCCGCCGCGCAGGATCCGGCGCGGGTCGGTGATGCCGGCGGCGGCGACCTCCGGCCAGGCCCAGCTGCGCATCCACCGCCGGGCCTCGCCGGTCAGCAGCCACGCGGCGTTGAGCGCGCCGCCGGAGGTGCCGTAGACGTCGTCGAACGCGTCGGTCAGGCCGGCCTCGTCCAGCGCGAGCGCCATGCCGGCCGAGTAGGCCGCACGGTTGCCGCCACCCTCGATGGCCAGCGCGATCCGGAGCCCGTCGTCACGCTGCCCGGGCCGGCTCCCGGCCGCACGCCGGGCCTCCAGCGCCTCGATCAGCGAGGGACCTCTCATGACCGGTCCAGCTCCCTCACCACCCGGGCGGGGTTGCCGAGCGCCAGGACGCCGGGCGGCAGGTCCCTCGTGACGACGGCACCAGCTCCTACGACGGTGTCGGCGCCGATCGTGACACCGGGGCAGACGATCACGCCGCCGCCGAGCCAGACGTTGTCGCCGATCGTTATCGGCTTCGCGGCCTCCCACTTGTCACGCCGTGGACCTGCCTCGAGCGGGTGGATCGGAGTCAGGAGCTGGACGTTGGGCCCGATCTGCACGTCCTCGCCGATCACGATCTCGGCGACGTCGAGGGCGACCAGGCCGAAGTTCGCGAACGTCCGCGCACCCACCCGGACCTGCGTGCCGTAGTCGACGTGCAGCGGGGGGCGGATCGTCACGTCCTCCCCCACCTCGCCGAGCAGCTCCTCGAGGAGCGCACGGCGCCGGTCACCCTCCCGGGCCGTCGTCGCGTTGTACGACGTCGTCAGGTCGACCGCGCGCTGGTAGGCCTCCAGCAGGTCGGGGTCGTCGGCGACGTACCAGTCACCAGCGTGCATCCGGTCGTGCATGCTCCGGTCGTCGCCGGGCCGGGGCGGCGCGAAGCTCACGACTCCTCCTTGTGCCGCCGCATCCGCTCGCGCTGTGCCTCGGCGTCCTCGTCGGCCGCGTCGATCCTCGACTCCAGCGCCGCGCGGGCCTCGGGCTTCCCGTGGAAGCGCCGGTAGGAGTAGACGAGCAGGCCGAGCGCGATCAGCGACGACAGGATCAGGGTGACGCCCGTCCAGGGTCCGCCGACCAGCCACCACTTGTCGTCGATCGGCCACCACGACGGGACGTCGGGCTTGATGATCCAGAGCGCGCCGAACGCCCCGAGTCCCAGCGCGCCGAGCGTCGACATGATGATCCGCGGCCAGGTCTCCACGCCCTCGGCCGCGGCGCGGAGCGCGCGCAGGAGGACGGGGTCGAGCAGCCGCTCGGCCCAGGTGTACTGCTGCGAGAGGACGGCGAGGCCGGCGGCCATCAGCAGCAGCCCGGGCCCCGGGAGCACCATCGCCGCGATGCCCGCGAGGAGCAATGTCCAACCGACGATCTCGAGCAGGAGCCGCTTGGCGGCGCCGGTCATCGTCCCCCACCCCACTTCTCGAGCCAGGCCAGCACGTCCTCGTCCGCGTTGCCGTGCGCGGCCGCGATCCGCGCCCACGTCAGCGCCATCGCGTGGAACCGGAGCGGGTTGTAGACGTCCTCCTCGCGGGAGAAGAGCCCGTCGCCGGCGTACGTCATGATCGTGATGTTGGGCTCGGTCAGCATCGTCCCGTCGCCGGGGTCCGGCATCGGGTTGAGCACCTCGCAGACCAGGCGGCCGTGCTCGGCGTCGACCACCTGCCAGCTGATCGGGAAGCCCGGCATGACCCGGCCCGGGTACGACGTCATCGTCCGCACCGCCCACTCCCGGATCTCGTCGCGGCCGTGGAAGGTGCCCATCGCGTGCTCGACGTACTCGGCGTCCGGCGTGAACAGGTCGGCGTAGCCGGTCCAGTCGCCGGTCTCGGCCATCACCGCGACCTTCTCGTGGAAGGCGGCGTAGGCGTCGGTGATCTCGGCGGCCGTGAAGGCGACCGCGGGGGATGTCATGAGCCGATCCAATCAGGTTCGGTCAACCGCGACACTAGGCTTCGGCCATGCCGCACGGGTCGTCCCCCAGTCGCCGGAGCCCGTTCGGCTCCCGGTTGCTGGGGTCGCGCGACCAGGGACCCCGCCAGCTCCGCATCCGGATCCAGGTCCTGCTGACCGTCCTGCTGGTCTCGACCAACCTGATCGGCGCCCTCGTCGTCTTCGTCGTCAACACCTGGGCGATCCCGTCGCCGTCCCCGAACAGGGAGATGGTCATCGCGCTGGCGATCGCCATCCCGACGTACGTCTTCGCCGCCGCCGCGGTGGGCGCGATCTGGGGTACGACGACGTCCCTGCGCGCCCTGCGCTGGGCGACCCAGCCCGGGGTCGACCCCGACCGGACGCAACGGGCGCGGGCCCTTCGCGTGCCTCTCACGCTGACCACGATGCAGCTGGGGATGTGGGGTGTGGGGACCGTGCTGTTCACGCTGCTCACCGTCTTCCTGCAGCCGTCGCGCGCGCTCGGCACCGGTCTGACCGTCGGCATCGGCGCCGTCGTCGTGGCGGGCGTCTCCTACCTGCTGACCGAGTTCTCACTGCGCCCGATCGCGGCCCGGGCGCTCGCGGACGTCCGGGTGACCGAGAAGGTGCGCGGCGTCGGGGTGGGCCCGCGCATGGCGATCTTCTGGATCCTCGGCACCGGCGCGCCGGTCGTCGGCCTGATGATCGCAGCCATCCTGGCGCTGACGCCGGCCGGCGAGGACGCGACCCTCCAGCAGCTGGCCGTCGTGACCATCATCGTCTGCGGGATCGTCCTGGTCTTCGGCTTCCTGCTCACCGACCTCAACGCGCGCGCCGTCGTCGCACCGTTGCTCTCCGTGCGCGACGCGATGCGGGCCGTCGAGGCGGGCCACCTCGACACCGACGTCGTCGTGTACGACGGCACCGAGCTCGGGCAGCTGCAGTCCGGCTTCAACGACATGGTCGCCGGGCTCCAGGAGCGCGAACTGATCCGCGACCTGTTCGGCCGCCACGTCGGCCAGGAGGTCGCCGCGGCCGCAGCCGCGATCGGCGCCGGCGAGGTCGAGCTCGGCGGCGAGACCCGCGTGTGCTCGGTGCTCTTCGTCGACCTGGTCGGCTCGACGACGTACGCGACCCAGCACGGGCCGACCGAGGTGGTCGCCGTGCTGAACCGGTTCTTCGGCGTCGTCGTCGACGAGGTCGACCGGCACCACGGCCTGGTCAACAAGTTCATCGGCGACGCCGTCCTCGCGATCTTCGGCGCCCCTGTCGAGCACGCCGACCACGCCGCGGCCGCGCTGGCGGCCGCGCGGGCGATGGCGGCCCGGCTCGCCGTCGAGGTGCCCGAGGTCGGCGCCGGCGTCGGTGTCGCGACCGGCCAGGTCGTCGCCGGCAACGTCGGCCACGAGCAGCGCTTCGAGTACACCGTCATCGGTGACGCGGTGAACTCCGCCTCCCGCATCACCGACCTCGCCAAGGACGTGCCGGGCTGCGTGCTCGCCGCGTGGGAATCGGTCGAGTCCGCGCGGTCCGCCGGCTCGATGGAGGCCGCGCACTGGGTCGAGCACGGTGAGACCCTGTTGCGGGGGCGCGGTGAGCCCACCCGCCTGGCCGTTCCGGCGGAGGGGGCCCGGTGATGCGTCGGATGGTCGTGGCGTACGTCGCGGGGGTGGTCGCGCTCGCGGGGGTGCTCGTTGCGACGCCCGCATCGGCGGAGCCGACTGCGGTGATCATCAGCGCGCCGTACTACATCCCGATCGATGCCACAGCACCCTTCGTCATCGCCCAGCTCGACGAGTCACCGTCGGACGGCTCGGAGGTGGCCTACGACTGGGACCTCGACAACGACGGTGCCTACGACGACCTGCATGCCGACTCCCTCTTGTGGAACCCGGCCGCACGGGCGGTCGACGGTCCCGGCACGTACACCCTGCGGGTCCGGGCCACGGTCGGCGATCAGACCTTCATGAGCTCCTGGGACATCGAAGTCATCGAGGAGTTCAAGGTCACTCTCGGCAACCCGGTCGCGGTCGCCGGGCGCAGGAGCTCGATCGGCGCGACGGTCTACAACTTCCCGATGAACAGCGTCCTGACCTATTCGTGGGAGATCGACGGCGACAACGACTTCGCTGACAACGCCGATCCCCGCGCCGACCTCATCGAACCGATCTGGGACGCACCGGGTGAATACCCGGTCCACGTGAAGGTGGTTCACGACCAGCTGGCCGACCCGGGCGCCTACGTGTCCGCCTCGACCGTCGTCAAGGTCATCCCTCCGGTCACGCTCTCGCCCTTGGGACTCACGGGCACCGCCAGAGCTGGCTTTCTGCTCACGTCATCGGGCGCGACGCCCACGCCCGCCGACGCGGACATCACCCGGACGTGGCTGCGCGACAGCACGCCGATCGCCGGTGCCACCGGGTCGACGTACAAGCTGACGACCTACGACTCGGGCCGGCGCGTCACTGTCCGGGTGGAGGCGACGAAGGACGGCTGGGGCGAGGCCGTCCCGGTGACCCGGACGGTCAACGTGGCCGCCGCCTGCGTCGTCCGCCCCGCCGTCACCGGCATCGCCCGGGTCGGTCGCAAGCTGACCGGCAGCAAGGGCACCTGGCGCGCGCCGGGCCACACCTTCTCCTACCGCTGGCTGCGTGACGGCCGGCCGATCACCGGCGCCACCCGGACGACGTACCTCACCACCCGCGCGGACCGCGGCCGCCTGATCAGCTTCCAGGTGACGGCGAAGCGGACCGGCTTCCCGAGCGTCGCGGCACGGAGCGCCGCCCGGAGGATCTCCTGATTCAGGCGATCGCGTCGAGCGCCCGCGCGACCCGCTCGAGCAGGCGGCCGGTGTCGACCTCCGGCAGCACGTCGCCGAGCTGGGCGTCGCGCTGCAGCACCGCCAGGCCGTGGACCGCTGCCCAGCCCATGACGGCCAGCTCCTCGGTGGGGACGCCGGCGCCCCATCCCTCCGCCTGCGCGGCGGAGACGATCCGGACCAGCAGGTCGCGGTGCAGGCGGCGGACGTCGAGCAGGCGGGGGTCGTCCGCGTGGAGCAGCTCCGGGCGGAACATCACGTCGAACATCGTGGGGTGCCGGGTCGCGAACGCGACGTACGCCGCCCCCGCGGCCGCGACCTGGGCGCCCGATGCGATCCCGTCGGCCCCGACCGCCTCGACCGCCGCGGCCGACTGCTCCAGCAGCAGCTCGAAGCCCTCGACGGCCAGCGCCGTGAACAGTCCGGCCCGGTCGTCGAAGTGGTGGGCGGTGGCCTGGTGGGACACCCCGACCCGGCGGGCGATCCCGCGCAGGCTGGCCTTGGCGGGGCCGCTCGACGCGATCTCCTGCTCCGCTGCGCGGAGCAGGCGCTGACGCAGGTCACCCACGGTCATCGCCCGAACCTCATGCCCCCGATTCTGCCGCAGCCCGCTGCGGGCGCTGCGGCCACCACAGCCGGCGTCCGAGCAGGGTCGCGAGGGCCGGCACCAACAGCGAGCGGACCACGAACGTGTCGAGCAGCAGCCCGACCGCGATCGTGAACCCGACCTGGCCGATGGTCGTGACCCGTCCGGCCAGCAGCGCCATCATCGACACCGCGAAGATCACGCCGGCCGAGGTGATCACGCCACCCGTCGCCGCAGTCGCCCGGGCGATACCGGAGGCCGAGCCATCGGGCGCCTCCTCGTGCATCCGCTTGGTCAGCAGCAGGTTGTAGTCGGCGCCCACCGCCACGAGGATCACGAACGCGATCGCGGCGACGGTCCAGTCGAGCTGGATGCCGAGGCCGTACTGCCACACCAGGACGGAGAGCCCGATCGCGGCGCCGTACGACAGCACGACCGTGGCCATGAGCGCGAAGGCCGCGACGAGGCTGCGCAGCAGCAGGAGCAGCACGAGGAAGACCGCGATGAGGGCGCCGGTCGCGATGACACCGAGGTCCGACTCCGAGTAGTGGCGCAGGTCGTTGTTGGTCGCGGCCATGCCGGTGACGGACACCGCCGCGTCGTCGAGCCCGGTGCCGTTGAAGGACGTCTCGATGATGTCGAGGACCTCCTCCGAGCGCTCGGCGGCCTCGGGGCCGAAGGCGTCGGTGTTGCCGAGCACGGCGATGCGTGCCGTGCGCCCGTCCTCGGAGACGAAGAGCCGGCTGGCGCTGGCGAACGACTGGTTCGAGAGGGCGGTCGGTGGCAGGTAGAACCCGCCCGCACCCGCGCCGTCGGCCTCGCGTCGCGTCGTGCGCAGGTGGCGTACGGCGGCCGCGAGTCCCTCCTCGAGCTCGGGCAGCGACGCCGCGACCTGCTCGGTGCCACCGCGCAGCCGGTCCGCACCGGTGGCGAGCTGGTCCGCTCCGCCGGAGAGCTCGTCGAGCCGGTCGGCGAAGGTGCGCTGGCCCGCGGCGAGCTCCTGGGCTCCGCCGCGCGCCTGGGCGAGTCCGCTGCGGAGCTGGCGCAGGCCGTCCCGGAGGTCGCCGGTACCCCGCGCCAGGGCCCGGGCGCCTCGGGCGGCCTCGCGCAGGCCGGGCAGGAGCTGGTCGCGCTCGGCCTCCCAGATCCTCTTGATGCCGGCCCGGGCCTGGCGGCAGGCGGGGTCGAGGCCGCAGGTGAGCGACTTGGTGGCGAGGGCGTCGTACACGAGGCCGAGGGAGTCGACGGCGAGTGCGACCTGGTCGGCGGCGGTGCTGAGCCCGTCGGCCAGCTCGGTCGCGCCGGTGCGCAGGCCGCCCGCGCCGGTGGCGGCCGCGTCGGCACCGTCGAGCAGCTTCGCCATCCCGCGGGACAGGCGCGCCGTGGCGGAGGCGATCCGGTCGGCCCCGGTGACGGCCACCTCGGCGCCGTCGGCGAGCTGGCTCGCACCGTCCTCGAGGCGTCCGGCCCCGTCGGCGAGCTGCTGCGCACCCCCGGCACCCTTCGCGACCTGCTCCCTGGCGTCGCCGAGCCGGTCGCCGACGAGGCCGGACTGGTAGGCCACCGACGCCTGCGTGATCGGCTCGCCGGTGGGCCGGGTGATCGTGCGGACCAGGGCAACGCCCTCGTGCTGGGCCACGGCCGCGGACGCGCGCTCGACGAGGGCGAGGTCGCGGGTGTTGCGCAGGTCGTGGTCGGCCTGGATGACGACGTAGTCGGGCAGCACCTCGTTGACGGGGAAGTGACGGGCGAGCAGGGCGTACCCCCGGTTGCTCTCCGCCTCGTCGGGGAGCGGGTCGCGGATGTCGTAGGACAGGTCGGCCAGCGGGAACAGCGCGGCCAGCAGCACGAGCGGCACGGCCGACGCGGCCAGCATCCGCACCGGGTGGGCGGCGACGAGGTTCGCGACCCGCTGCCACACGCCGGCGGCCTTCGACTCCCGCGGCTCGGCCCAGCCGCGCCGGCCGGCGAGCGCCAGCAGCGCCGGGGTGAGGGTCAGGCTGAGGACCAGGTTGACCGCGATGCTCACCGCGACGGCCGGACCGGTCGTGTTGAAGAACCCGAGGTCCGCGAAGACCATGCACAGCGTCGCCAGCACCACCGTGAACGCGGATCCCGCGATGACCCCGCCGACGCGGGTCGCCGCGACCGCCGCTGCCTGCGCCGGCTCGACGCCGAGGCGGCGCTGCTCGTGGTAGCGCGCGACCAGGAAGACGGCGTAGTCGGTGCCGGCGCCGAGCACGATCGCGGTGAGGAAGGACCCGCTGAAGGTCGAGACCGCGAAGAAGTCCTCCATGCCGCACCACGCGACCACCGCGCGCCCGACGCCGAGGCCCAGGCCGACGACCCCGAGCACGATCAGCGGGATCGCGACCGCGCGGTAGATCAGGAAGAGGATCAGCGCGATCAGCCCGATCGTGACGATGGTGATCCGTACGACGCTGTGCTCGGTCTCCGTGGTCAGGTCGACCACCGTCGCGGTCGGTCCGGTGACCTCGACGGTCAGGCCGTCGGGTGCGCTGTCCCGCACGATGTCGCGGACCGCCGCCACCTGGCGCATCGACGCCGGGGCACCCGTGGCACCGGTGATCCCGACCAGCAGGTAGCGCGCCTGGCCATCCTCACTCGTGAGCGCCCGGCGCAGCTCGGGACGACGGATGTCCTGGACGAACACCACGTCGTCCTTGTCCTTCGCCAGCTCCGTGACGAGGGACTCGGCGTAGCGCTGGTCCGTCGCGGTGAGCCCGGACGTGCGCTCCATCGCGACCACGATGTAGCTCTCGCTGCCGCCGTTGCCGAACGCCTCGTCCATCGCCTCGACGGCGACCATCGACGGCGCGTCGTCGGGGACCATCGGCGAGGAGTCCTGGCCGGCGATCACCTCCAGCTGGGGGACCGCCACGTTCATCACCACCGTGAAGGCCAGCCACGCGCCGACGATCCACCCTGCCCGTCGTACGACGAAACGGGCGTAGCCCGCCACCTTGTCGCCGGTGTCCCCGCCGGCCGTCCCCATGCCCATCCGCTGAAACTAGAACCCGTTCCTTGCCACTGGCAAGGAGATGTGTCGGGGGCCACGCCCACGCCCGTGTGGCAGGCTCCACCGCGTGAGCGAGTACGACGCCGGAACCGACCCCGCCTTCCAGCCCGACGCGATCGTCGTGGGCGCCGGCCTCGCCGGGCTCGTCGCGACCTACGAGGCCACCCGGGCCGGCAAGAAGGTGCTCGTCCTCGACCAGGAGAACCGGGCCAACCTCGGCGGGCAGGCGTTCTGGTCGCTGGGCGGGCTGTTCTTCGTCGACTCCCCCGAGCAGCGCCGGATGGGCATCAAGGACTCGCGCGAGCTCGCGTGGCAGGACTGGCAGGGCTCGGCGGCCTTCGACCGGATCGGCGAGGACCCGGACGACGAGGGCCCCGACCGGGGCGAGGACCACTGGGGCAGTCGGTGGGCCAAGGCGTACGTCGACTTCGCAGCAGGCGAGAAGCGCGACTACCTGCACGGCCTCGGCCTCAAGTCGCTGACCTTCGTGGGCTGGGCCGAGCGCGGCGACGGGTCGGCCAGCGGCCACGGCAACTCCGTGCCGCGCTTCCACCTCACCTGGGGCACGGGCCCCGAGGTGGTGCGGATCTTCCGGGAGCCCGTCGAGGCGGCGGAGGCCGCCGGGCTGGTGCAGTTCGGGTTCCGGCACCGGGTCGACGAGCTCGTCGTCGAGGACGGGGCGTGCGTCGGCGTACGCGGCTCGGTCCTCGAGCCGTCCGACGGCCTGCCCCGCGGTGTTCAGTCGTCCCGTGACGTCGTCGACTCCTTCGAGCTCCGCGCGCCCGCCGTGGTGGTCACCTCCGGCGGCATCGGCCACAACTTCGAGCTGATGCGCGCCAACTGGCCGACCGAGCGGGTCGGACCGGCCCCCGAGCACATGATCGCCGGCGTCCCCGCCCACGTGGACGGGCGGATGCTCGCGATCACCGAGACGGCCGGCGCGAGCCTGGTCAACAAGGACCGGATGTGGGCCTACGTCGAGGGCATCCACAACTGGGCCCCCGTCTGGCCCGACCACGCGATCCGGATCCTGCCCGGCCCGTCATCGATGTGGTTCGACGCCGACGGCCACCGGCTGCAGGGGATGTCGGGCGTGCCCGGCGCCGACTCGATCGGCTCCATGAAGCAGGTCCTTGCGACGGGCGCGGACTACTCGTGGTTCGTGCTGACCCAGTCGATCATCGAGAAGGAGTTCGCCCTCTCCGGCTCGGAGCAGAATCCCGACTGGACCGACAAGGACATCCGGCTGATGCTCAAGGAGCGGCTCGGCAAGGGTGCGACCAGCCCGGTCGAGGCGTTCAAGGAGCGCGGCGAGGACTTCGTCGTCGCCTCCACCCTGGAGGAGCTCGTCGAGGGGATGAACAGGATCGCCCGCGGCGGCCGCGTCCTCGACGCGGCGCTCCTGAGGAGGCAGATCGAGGACCGCGACCGCCAGGTCGACAACGCCTACTGCAAGGACGCCCAGGTCATGGCGATCCACAACGGCCGCAAGGACCGGACCGGCAGGATCATGCGCGTCGCCAAGCCGCACAGGATCCTCGACCCCGCGCACGGCCCGCTCATCGCCGTACGACTCAACATCCTGAGCCGCAAGACCCTCGGCGGCATCGAGACCGACCTCGACAGCCGGGTCGTCCGCCCCGACGGGTCGCGCTTCCCGGGCCTGTACGCCGCCGGCGAGGTCGCCGGGTTCGGCGGCGGCGGGGTCCACGGCTACAACGCCCTCGAGGGCACCTTCCTCGGCGGCTGCATCTTCAGCGGACGCGCCGCCGGCCGGTCGATCGCCCGCTGCTGACCACGCCCGGGTCGTGCGGGTGAGCGTGACCCCTGGGCCACGCTCACCCGCACGACTCGCGTCAGTCCAGCGCCGCGGCCACGATCGCGCCGCCCTCCCGGTTGCCCAGCGCGTTCGGGTGGTACGGCGTCGCGACGCTCGTCGGAATGAACCCCTCCACCCACTTCGCCGCGACCGGGGCACAGACACCGTGGTCGCGACTGGGTGTCGCCAGGTCGACGTACGTCGCGCCGTTGCCGCTGGCGACCGCGGCCAGCTTGGCGTTGAGGCGGTCGAAGATGCTCTGCAGCCACTTCGCGTCGACCGACCAGATCGGGTCGATCGGGTAGCAGCCGCTGGTGCCCCAGTAGGTGTAGTAGCCGACCAGGTAGACCTCCGCGCCCGGAGCGCGGGTGTGGACCGACTGCACCGCCGAGGCGATCCGCGCGCCGACCGCGTCGATCTGGCTCGAGTAGGTGTCGCGCTGGTAGCTCGAGCAGGCGATCCCGAACGGTGCCGGCAGCGGCTGCATGCAGCTCGGCACGAGCACCCCGAGGTTGAGGTCGTTGGCACCGATCGTGATCGTCACGATGTCCGTGCCCGGCTCCACCGCATCCAGCTGCGGAGCCATGTAGCCGAACCGACGACCGGTGAGGTCCGAGGTGGTCGCGCCCGAGCAGGTCACGTCGGTCAGGGTCGCGCCGATCGTGCGCGCCGCCACGGACGGCCAGTTGTCGTTCGACCGCAGGCAGTCCCAGCTGTTCTGGGTGGTCACCAGCGGGCCAGCCGCCTGGGAGTCGCCGATCGCGACCATCGTCAGGCCGTCCTCGGCCCGGGCCGGTGCCGCGAATGCCCCGGCCGCCAGCGTCCCTGCCGTGAGCGCCAGGGCGGCGAGCACCCCACCCGCCCGTGCTCCGAACCTCTTCGCCGTCATCTCCAGACCTCCCGTCGTGGCGGGCATCGTCGCCCGTCAGGAATGATGGGCCACAACCGGACACCCCGGCGCTGGCGATCTCGGCCAACAGGGACGGACCAGGACTGTGACGGATCACAACGAGCCGCATCTGGGCGGTCAGCCCGTGTCGGCGCTTCTCCGCCGGGACCACGCCGACCTGGTCGCCACCGTCCTCGACGAGCTCGTCGCCCACGTGCCCGTCTACGACCGACTGCCGGCCGAGCTGATCGACGGCGACGTACGCCGCGTCGTCGACCACGCGCTCCGTCTCTTCCCCGCCTCGCTGGACGGCGGTCCGTCGGCCGACGAGCTCGCCACGCTGACCGAGTCGGCAGCCCTTCGCGCCGACGAGGGCGTGCCCATGGAGATGGTGCTCGCGGCCTACCACCGCGGCGCCCGGGTCGCGCTCGACCACTGCTTCGCGCAGGCACGGCCCGACGAGCTGGACGACGCCCGGACGGTCGCGGTCGCCCTCGTCGACTTCATCGAGCGGCTGACCACGGCTGTTGCCGCCGGCTTCGCGCGACACGGGCGCACGATCCTCGCGGAGCAGGCCGACGCCCGGCAGCGCCTGCTCGGCGCCCTGCTCGCCGGCGAGGGCTACCGCGAGGCGGCCGGCCCCGCGGAGCTGGCACTCCCCGAGGAGATGCTGGTGGTGCGACTGGTGGTCGGCCCCCATGCCGACGAGGCGGACCCCGGTGTCGACCGGGAGGTCGCCGCGCGGCGCAAGCTGCGCCGGCTCCGCGGCGAGCTGGACCGCCACTACGCCGTACCGGTGCTGTGGCAGCCGTCGGTCGACGGCGGCCTCCTGCTCGTCCCCCTCGCCGACGACGAACGCTTCCGCAGGGCACTGCGGTCGGCTCGCCGGATGGCCGGCGCCCCCGTCTGGGCGGCCGTCGCCGTCGCCACCCCTGCGGAGGTGGCCGGGACCGCCCCGCTCTGCGACGAGGTCATGGACGTCGTCCGCGCGACCGGCCGGCCCGAGGGCGTCTACGGGCTCGTCGACGTCGCCCTCGACTACCAGCTGCGCCAGGCCTCGCCCGCCCGGCCGGTGCTCGCCGCGCTCCTCGCCCCGCTCGAGAGCCGTCCCGACCTGTTGCGGACCCTCGAGGTCCACCAACGGTCCGGGATGAGCCGGCGCCGCTCCGCGGTCGAGCTCGGCGTCCATCCGAACACCGTCGACAACCGGCTGCGCCGCGTCGCCGAGCTCACCGGACTGGACCCGACCGACCCCACCGCCGTACCGACGCTCCGCGCGGCCCTCCTGGCCCGCACCGCGTCGGGCTGACCGCTCAGCGCGACGGGTCCACCAGGATCTTCGCGTGTCGCTCGGGGTCGGCGAGGTCGGCGAACGCGCCGGCGACGCCGTCGAGGCCCACCGTCCCGGTCACCAGCGGTCGCACGTCGACCTTGCCGGACGCGATCCACTGCAGGGTCTGGTGGAACTCGCTCGGGTCGTAGGCGAAGACGAAGCGCAGGTCGATCTCCTTGTTGATCGCCATCGAGGGGCGGAACGCGTCCTGGCCCATGCACACGCCGACCACGACGACCCGGGTCAGCAGCGGCGCGTTCGCGACGACGTGCTCGATCATCCCGGGCACGCCGACGCACTCGAAGACGACCGGACCGCGCGGCGTCGCGCCGACCTTGTCGGCGGCGCGCATCAGGTGCGCCCACGGGAGCAGGGGTACGGCGCGCAGCTTGTCCATCGCGTCGAGGCCGAGCTCGGCCAGCGCGATGGCCTCGGTGAGGTAGCGCTTCGACTCCGCGAAGGACGCCCACGGCGACTCCTCGGCCGGGTCCACGACGACGTCCGCGCCCATCTTCTCGGCGAGCGCGCGGCGCCCCGGCGAGAAGTCGCTGGCGATCACGTGCCGCACGCCGGTCGCCTTGAGCATCGCGATGACCGCGAGCCCGATCGGGCCGCAGCCGATGACGACGGCGGTGTCCCTCGCGCCGACCTGCCCGCGCCGTACGGCGTGCAGGGCGACCGCCATCGGCTCGGTCAGCGCGGCGGCGTCGGCATCGACGCCGTCCGGGACGCGCATGGTCATCGCCGCGTCGACGAGCACCTGCTCGGCGTACCCGCCCGACGCCTGCGCGGTCAGCCCGGTGAGGTGGACCCCACGGTCGGTGCGCAGCACGGGCAGGGACACGACACGGGTGCCGACCGGCCACGACTTCTTCGTGCGGGGGCCGTAGTCGGCGACGGTGCCGACGAACTCGTGGCCCATGACGACCCGGTCGGTCGAGCGCATGAAGTCGTCGTACCCGAGCTCGGCGACATCCGCCGCGGTCTCGTCGCAGTGGGTGCGCGCGTGGAGGTCGGATCCGCAGATCCCGCACCGCTCCACGTCGAGCAGGACCTGCCCGCGGGTCGGGGTGAGGTCCGGCAGGTCCTCGACGGTGAGCTCGGCCTGGTGACAGACGACGGCACGCATGGTGCGCAGCCTAGGGCGAAAAGTGCGCAGTGCCCCGGCTCTGTGAGCCGGGGCACTGCGATGTCCTTGCGGACGCTCAGGCGTTGTCGAGCGCCTGGGCGACGCGGCGGTGCGCCTCCCAGATCTCCTCGGGCAGGCCGTCGAACTGGGCGAGGTGCTTCTCGCGGAAGCCCATCTCCTGCTGCCAGCGCGGGACGTCGATCGTGAGCAGCGTGTCCAGGTCGGCGAGCGCCTGCTCGTCGAGGCCCTCGAGGTTGAGCTCCTCGCGCTTCGGCAGGACGCCGACGGGCGTCTGGACGCCCTCGACCTCGCCGTTGAGGAACTCCATCAGCCAGTTCAGCGGGCGGAGGTTCTCGCGGTAGCCCGGCCACAGGAAGCGGCCGTCCTCGCCGCGCTGGAACCAGTTGACGTGCGCGAAGATCGGCTTGGTGGTGGCGCGGCCGATCACCTCGAGCCAGTGCGCGGCGTAGTCGGCCTCGGAGTACGACATGAACGGGCGCATCGACATCGGGTCGTAGCGGAGCACGCCCTCGAGGCCGTCAGCGGCCGCGGTCGCCTCGGCGCCGAGCGTCAGGCCGTCGTAGACGCCCTCGGCGATGTCGGTGATCGCGCGGATCAGCGGCTCCCGGTCGCGGGTGCGGCCACCGAAGATGATGCCGTGGATCTCGACGCCCTTGGGGTCCTCGAAGTCCTTCGCCACGTTGGGCACGTTGGCCAGCGTGGTGGTGAAGCGGCTGTTCGGGTGCGCCCACGGGTCGTCGGCGTTCTCGGGGGCCCGGTCGGCGATGACGTCGCCCTTCCAGTCCTCCCAGCCGTCGAGGTCGGTCGGCTTCTCGCTCTTGCCCTCCCACCAGACCTCGTGGGTCTTGGTGTTGTAGGCGACGTTGGTGAAGATCGCGCCGGTGCCCGGGACGATCGAGTCGATCGCGGTCGGGTTGGTCTTCTCGTTGGTGTCCTTGGCGACACCGAAGACGCCGTACTCCGGGTTCATCCCGTAGAGCTTGCCGTCGTCGCCGACCCACAGCCACGCGATGTCGTCGCCGTAGAACTCGACGTAGTAGCGGTCGCCGAGGGCGTCGGGGGCCAGCGTCATCGCGAGGTTGGTCTTGCCCGACGCGGACGGGAAGCCACCGCAGATGTTGTACTTCTTGCCGGTCTGCTTGTCCGTGATGCCGAGCAGCATGAACTGCTCCACGAGGAAGCCGTTCTTCCAGCCGTCGTAGGCACCCTGGCGCAGGCCGTGGGCGATCTTGCCGAGCAGCGCGTTGCCGCCGTACGACGAGCCGAAGTGCAGGATCGTGCGCTCGTCGGCGACGGTCACGAAGTAGCGCTTGTCGTCCGGCGTTCCCTGGCCGAGGTTCTCCAGGTCACCGGTGACGTGCACGGCCTTGACGAACGAGTCGCCCAGGTCGTTGATGTACTCGACGCCGACCCGCGCCATGCGGATCATCTGGAGGACGACGTTGCGGTTGTCGGTCAGCTCCACACCGGCGGCGAACTTCTCGACCGGCGAGCCCTTCGGCGACATGAGGTAGGGGATGACGTACATCGTCTTGCCCGCCGAGGCGCCGGTCATCAGCTCGACGAGCTTCGGCTTCATCTCGGCGGCGGGCTTCCAGTTGTTGTAGACGCCCTTGTCGGCCTCGTTGGAGGTCGCAACGATGGTGCGCTCCTCGGCACGCGCGGTGTCCTTGTAGTAGGAACGCGAGTAGTAGAGACCCTCGCCGGCGGGAAGCAGCTCACCTGCGTCCAGCGACTCCTGGATCAGGCGCGCGTCGTCGGCCGCGGACACGACCTCGATGCGCTCAGCACCCGTGATGTTGGCCCAGTGTGCGACGTACTCACGAACGTGGGGGTTGGTGAGACCCGCCTCGTCGAGCGTCCGCTCCACATCAACCATTTGTTTCGCCAGCCTTTCGGTCCTTGTCAAGGTGTGGGCACGCTACCCCACAGCCCACCCGGAAAAATCCGGGGTTCGAATCAGGTGATCCGTGGACACCGTCGTCCGCGTGACAGTCACCATGACACCCGTTTTGCGCTGACGCACATCGGCGCCACCACGCGAGATCGGCCGGTCCGGGGCGGCCTGCGCATTGGATCGATCGAATGAAGTGGGCCTACCGGCGCTCGCCCGGCGCCGCGACGAGGAGCTCGCGTGCCCGCCGCAGACGACGGAAGTACGTCGCCCGGGAGAGGTACGTCGAGCGCAGCACACCTTCGTGCGTGGCACCCGGGGTCAGGTACCTCCGCGTCACCAGGTCGAGCAGCGCGGGCTCTGCCGCGAGGGCATCGGCGACCTGGGCGCGCAGCCAGGCGCGCACGCCCTCGACCGAGGCTCCGGCGACCGCACCCGCACCCGGCAGCGGCAGCCCCGCGAGGACCCCGTCGTCGTGGAAGCCCTCCAGGGCGGCCAGCACGACGTCGGGCGCCACGGCGCCGCGGTCGGCACCGCCCTGCTCGGCGAGCACCGCACCGTGGAGCAGCCCGGCGAGACCGCCGGGCCCGGCGTCGGCCAGCCAGGTCGTGACCGGGACGCCGTCGACGGTGCGGGCCAGCTCGGCGACCTCGCGGTAGCCGTAGGCCTCGAGGACCGAGCGTTCCTCCGCCCGGTCGCCGACCAGGTTGGCGTAGTCGGCGCGGGGGTTCGCGATGCCGCACTGCGCGAGCGCAGCGGCGTTGCGGACCTGGTCGACCTCCGGGTCCGCGCGGTCGTCGAAGGTCAGCTGGACCGCGGTCAGCGCGGTCCTCGCGACGGCCTCGGGGGCGCCACCGCCGGGGCCGTCCGGTCGGAGCGCGTGGGCGAGGACGGGTGCGAGCAGGCGGGCGCGCTGGCCGACGATCCTCGACGAGGCCGCGAGCGGCAGGGCGGAGGCGACCGCGACCGGCACGCCGTCGGCCCGGCGGACCACCCGCAGGTCGGGGCCGGTCCAGTGCCGCAGGACCGCCCACGCCCCCGGGTGGCGTCGCTCGACCGCGGCGCGGACGTGTGCGGCGTCCTCGGGTCGCCAGCGGTCGACGTGGTGCCCGAGGCGAGGCGTGACGCCGAGGCCCGAGCGCAGGTCGGGGTCACGGACCAGGGCCGCGAGCCGCCCGAGCGCACCCGGGTCCCCTGCGACCGCGCGGGCGTGCTCGTGGTCGGCGACGCGCAGCACGGTCGCCGCCGTGCGGGCCGGCTCCTCGACCCGGAGTCGGTCGCCGAGCACCTCGGCGAGCGCCGGGTTGAGGTGCAGGCGGCCACCAGCCGGCTCCACCACGCCGGTCTCGCGCAGCGCCGCGGCCAGCTCCGCGGACCGCCCCGGGAAGCAGCGCTCGAGCAGCGCGGGGTCGACGCCGGGCGCGACCGCCAGCAGCACGAGCAGGTCGGGGTCGAGGCTCTCGAGCGCGGAGCCGGCGAGGTGCCACAGGAGGTCGTCGCCGCTCTCGCGGAGCAGGGCGGCACCGACCCGCTCCCCGTCCGCGCCCCCTGCCAGCCACGCACGGGCACCGACGACCATCGCCAGCGGGAGCCCGCGCGCCCACGCGCGCAGACGCTCCCGCGCCGCGGGGTCCTCGACGCCGAGGCGCACCAGCAGCCCCTCGGCCTCCTCCGTGTCCAGGGGCGCGAGCCTGGTCCGGGCGACGAGCGGCTCGAGGGCAGCCGGCAGCCAACGGCGCGGGAGCTCTCGCGCGGCGAGCACGACCCGGGTCTCCCCCGGCGCGGAGGCGATGGCGTTGCCGAGCCGGGCGATCCCCGGGCCCAGCCGGTCGGCCTCGTCGACGAGGACCACCGGCGCGGGACCGTCGTCGAGCGCCTCCAGCGCGGCGGCGACATCGTGGTCGCGGGCGTCGAGCGCAACCACGGGCAGGCCGCTGCGCGCGGCTCGCCGCGCCACCTCGCGCAGGGCTGCGCTCTTCCCCGAACCGGCCGGGCCGGTCACGACGAGGATCCGCAGGCTGCCGGCGTCCGCGAGCAGGAGGTCGACATGGCGACCGAGGACAGGGGGGCACAGGTAAAGGCGCGCGTCCACGTCCTCGCCGACGGACGCCAGGGTGGCGCGCCGCCTCGTCCGGCGCTGGTGCAGGTGAACGGTCCCCATCCCCATCCTCCGCGTCGCGATCAGGCGTCAGCGTAGGCGAGCGTTGACGAGAGGTCAACGCTCTCGGCTACGCTCCAGTCGTGACGACCAGCCTGCTGCGCGGCCTGCGTGCCCTGGAGATGCTGGGCGGCGAGGCGCTCGGCGTGTCCGAGGTCGCGCGGCGTCTCGAGGTCGACAAGGCGGGCGTCTCCCGCATGCTGGGCCAGCTGCACGACGAGGGGTGGGTGCTGCGCACCGGCGCCCGCTACGTCCTGGGCGAGCGCGCGCTCGCGCTCCTTCCCGCTGTCGCCGCGGTGGAGGTACGACGCCGCGCGCAGCAGCTGGTCGACGGGGTCCACGAACAGACCGGTCTCACCGCCGTCGTGCTGCGGCTGGCCGGCTCCGGCGCCCAGCCCCTCGCCACGAGTGGCGCCGCCGTCCCGCTCGAGCCGGAGGAACCCTTCGAGCACCTGTGGGCCACGGCGGGCGGCATCGCGCTGGTCGCGCAGCTGCCCGACCGGGAGCTGGACCGGCTGCTCGACATCGACCCCTGGCCGGCGTACGGCCCGGACGCCCCCGGCGACGCAGCGGCCGTCCGGGAGCTGGTGCGGCAGGTCCGGGCCGGCGGCGCCGCCGAGGAGCGGGGGTGGACGGTGCGGGGTTGGGGGTGCACCGCCCTCCCGTGGCCGGTGCCGCAGGCGGGCCTTCCGCACGCCGCGCTGGTGCTCGGCCCCGCCGACGCGCTCGACCGCGACGGCGACGCCGTACGCCGTGCGCTGCAGGAGGCCGTGCTCGGGCACTGACCCGGGCGGCGGGCCCGAGTCTCACCTCGGTCTCACCTCGACCTGTTGGTCTCGCCGGGACGTCCCGCCCCGTCCACGATCGGGCCGTGTCCTCGCGTCCTCTCTTCCCTGTCCGGACCACCCCGACGCTCCCGGCCCTGCGCACCGCCGCCCGCCTCGGGGCGCTGCTGCTCGCGGTCGCGCTCATCGTGCCGGCGTTCCCGGCGTCCCCGGCGTCCTCGGCGTCCCCGGCGTCCTCGGCGTCCTCGGCTCCGGCCGCGACCCGCACGGCCGTGACGTCCACCGACGCCGCCCGCCTGCTCGCGGCCCGTGCGCCCGCCGTCTCCCCGGTCCGCCCGATGGTCGGCGAGCGCACGACCTTCAGCGGGCGGCTCTCGCCGCGCGGCAAGCCGGTGCGGCTCGAGGTGCGGGTCGGGACCCGCTGGCGCACGGTCGCCCGCGGCCGGGTCGGCGCCGGGGCGACGTACCGGCTGGCGACCCGGGTCCACCGCACCGCGACGTACCGGGTGAAGGCGCGCGGCTTCACCAGCACCAGCGTGCGGGTGCGGGTGATCGGGCAGAGCGTGCCGCACAGCACCGCTGCACCCTTCGTCGTCGGCCTGGCCCGCACGGTCACCGCCACGCCGACCCCGCGTCGCAGCGGGCGCGAGGTCGCCCTGCAGCGTCGCACCGGGACGACGTGGACCACTGTCGTCGTGCGGCGCACCGACAGCAGCGGCGTCGCGCGACTGCCCCACACCGGCACGAGCGCCGGACCGGGCACCTTCCGCGTCGTCGGCCGGAGCTTCCGCGGCTCGCGCGCCGTCGTCTCGGCGGCCTTCGCCGTGCGGACCGCCGCCGCGACCGAGCTCGCCAGCCCCGGTACGCCGGCAGCCGCTTCCTCCGACTCGCCGTCCGTCTCCGCCGACGGCCGCTGGGTCGCCTTCACCTCGAGCGCCGCCCTGCTGCCCAGCGACGACGACGCGTTCGACGACGTCTACCTCTTCGACCGGCGCACCGGCGCACTGTCACACCTGGTCGCCGGAGCCAACCACCACGTCAACACTCCGGTCGTGTCGGCCGACGGTCGCTACGTGGCGTTCCAGACGATCGCGAGCGACCTCTTCAGCGAGCCGGGCTACGACTACGACGTCGCCGTGCTGGACCGCACGAACGGCACCATCGACCTGGTCTCAAGGGCGGCCTCGGGCGCCGGGCCCGGCAACAACGACTCCTACCTGTACGACATGAGCGACGACGGCCGGACCGTCGCCTTCGGCTCGACCGCCACCGACCTGGTCGCCCCCTTCGCAGCACCGCCCGACAGCAGCGTGCGGCATGCCTACGTGCGCAACCGCGCCAACGGCACCAACCGCCCGCTCGACCGGATCGGCCTGGGCTGGTCGGATGCGAACATCTTCAGCGTCGACCTGAGCGCAGATGGCACTCGCGTCGCCTTCGACAGCACCGACACCGAGCTCGACCCCGGGAACGTCGACGGCTCGGCCGTGTTCGCGTCGGACGTCGCCGCCGACGGAACCGTCTCCGGCCGGACCAACCTCACTCCGGAGATCGACGCGGACAGCCCCTCACTGAGCGGCAACGGCGACCTGCTCGCCTTCACCACCGATGTCGCCCTGGCGGCCGGCGACCTCAACGGCATGAGGGACACCTACCTGCTGGTCGCGCCGTCGGCGTACCTCCCCGTCGGTCCGTACGGCGTCGCCGGGAACCCCGGCGGAGAGGTCTCCGACGACGGCCGGTTCGTCACGATGGCCACCAAGAACGTGCTCCCGGGCGACACCAACGGCGCTCAGGCCGACGTCATCGTCTGGACCCGGTCGACCGGTGCGTCACTCCTCGTCACGAAGGCCGGCGCCGGCGCCAGCGGCGACGAGGAGCTGTCACGGGACGGCTCGGTCCTGGTGTTCGGCTCGGCGGCGGACGTCGTCCCCGGCGCGACCGGCGACTACAACTCCTACGTGAGGGTGCTCCGGTGAGGTTGCGGTACGCCGCCCTCGCCGCGCTGCTGGCCGCGGGCGGGCTGGCCGCGGTGGCCCCGGCCGGCGCAGCGTTCGACAACCCGTGGGACGGGGTGTCCTGGACGACCCCGACCGCGGTGTCGCCTGCCGGCATCGACGTCGACCGGGGCGGGGTCTGGCAGCTGGACGACGGAAGCCAGGTCGCGCTGTGGTCCGTGTACGACAACCCCTCCGTGGTCGGCGACGGTCCGGCCCAGGTGTGGACCAGCACCCGGCCCACGGCGAGCGGCGAGTGGTCGGCCGCGGTCGCGGTGAGCGACTTCCAGCAGTACTTCACGGCGTACCCGAACTTCGCGTGGAACGTCGATCCGAGCGGAGCGGCGGTGGTCGCGTGGACGCAGTACGTCCCCGCCACGACGAGCTGGACCTTCCGGGCCACGACCCGCAGCAGCACCGGCACCTGGTCGGCGCCCACCACCGTCGCGACCGAGGAGACGGGCGTCGTCGGCAGCATCGGGCTCGCGAACGGCAAGGCGGTCGCGGTCGCACCCGACGGCCGCGCGACCCTCGTCTTCGAGGGACGGGAGGCCGCGGAGAGCCCCGGGGAGAGCAGCGCCGACATGGAGGTCTTCCGCACTGCCTGGTCCGGCTCGGCGTGGTCGGCGCCGGAGGAGGTGTCGATCGAGACACCGGCCATCCCGATCAACTGCGCCGAGCCGGATCCCGGCGACTGTCCGGACCGCGAGGGACCGTCGGACCAGCCGTCGGTCGCCTACGACGGCGCCGGCCAGGAGTGGATCGCCTGGGTCCACCACGAGGCGGCCGCCGAGCCGGCCGAGGAGGCCGGGGTCTTCCTGCGCGGCCCGACCACGACCCAGCTCGCTGCCAGCTCTGAGGACCTGGGCTCCACCTTCGGCCTGGCCGCGATCGACGGGGACGAGACCGGCGGCGTCGCGCTCGCGTGGCGGCGGCAGGTCGAGGGCGTCAGCGGTGGCGAGACGTGGGCGCACGCCGGCGGGGACGTCGCGGGCGCGACGAGCCGGATCATGACCGCCGCGGACAACGCGTCGGTCCGCTCGCTGGCGATGCACGACGGCCGCGCCGTCGTCGTGATGGGAGTGCCGCCGTCGGGCGTCGACGGAAGCCGCCCGCTCGTCACCGCACTCCGCAGCAAGGACGCCGAGGTGTGGGGCCCGGCGACTCCGGTGGCGGAGGACGGTGACGAGGTCGTCGGCACCAGCGGGCAGGCCGTGGTGACGCCGGACGGGCTCCCCGTGGTCGCGTACGTGACAGCGACCGGGGACCAGGCCCGCGCTCTCGCGCCGGCCGGCGCGCAGTGGCGCGACACCGGCATCAGCGGCGCGCTCGACGTGTCGGGTGCCGGCTCCTTCGTCCACTCCTTCGTCCTCACACCCGCCGGGACGTTGCTGGCGGCCTGGCTGTCCGAGGACGGCGGAGTCGACCGGCTGCACGTCGCCGCCAGCAGCGGGCTGCCCAGCGGCACGCCCGTGACGCCGCCACCGATGCCGACGATGACGGCCCCCGGGTCCGCGTCGGTCACGACCTCCGCCAGCCACACCGTCCGGTGGAACGCGGCGGCCGGCGCGACGTCGTACGACGTCCGGTACCGCCGGGCGCCCTGGAATGCCGGCTTCGGCACGTACCTCCACCCCGCCACCTGGCAGGGCCTCACCACTCCCTCGGTCCCGCACACGCTGACGCGGGGGTCCACGACGTGCTACTCGGTCCGCGCGCACAACGCCGGCGGGACCAGCGCGTGGAGCAGCGAGCGGTGCATGGTCGCGCCGCTGGACCAGGTCGCCCTCGCCCGCTCGACGGGGTGGACCGTGCAGAAGTCCGGCGCCTACTTCGGCGGCTCGGCCTGGACGGCGACGCGCACGGGGCGTTCGCTCGCCCGGACCGGCGCCGCGCTGCGGCGGGTCGGGGTGGTCGCCACCACCTGCTCCGCCTGCGGGGTCGTCGACGTCTTCGTCGGCAGCGCCCGGGTCGGGCGGATCAGCCTCGCGCGGGGCACGACCACGCGGCACCGCCAGGTCCTGCTGCTGCCGGCGTTCTCCGCACGGACGGGGACGGTGCGTGTCGTCGTGGTGAGCAACGCGCGGACCGTGCGCGTCGACGGGCTCGTCGTGTCGGCTCGCTGACCGACTCCCGGTCCGGCGGTTGGGTCGGCCGACCGTGGGTAGGACTGGCTCCCGTGGCACCCGCGCGACAGGAGTACCGATGAGCTACCCGCCCCAGCCCCCCTCGGGCCCCCCGGCCTGGGGCCCGCCGTCCGGCCCTCCCCAGGGGCCGCCTCCCGGTTGGGGACCTCCGCAGGGCCCACCGGGCTGGGGACCGCCGGGCCAGCCGTCGTACGGCGGGGGCGGCCCGAAGCGCAACGTCGGCCTCGTCATCGGGATCGTCGCCGTCGTCCTCCTGCTCATCGGCGGCATCGTCACCACCGCCGTCCTTCTCGCGCAACAGGACGACGGTGACAGGAAGGCAGGGGACGACCGGTCGTCGGCGACCTCCGGGACGACCGACGGCCCGAGTCCCACCGACGCCTCCACCGCGATCCCGTCGCCTGTCGAGCCGTCGACCGCGACGACCCCCACGACGCCGTACTCACCGACGGACGACACGGGCGACGACATCCACGGCGACGTCAAGACGTCCGACTTCCCCGGCGACTGGAACTTCCGGCTCGGCGACGTCAAGCACAACGCGACCCTGCGCGACTCGTGGGACTACGACGGCTGCGGTCCCGTCGAGGCGGGCTCGGTCTTCACGCAGCAACGCTGCGAGTACGCCGTCCAGTGGAGCTACGCGGCGCTCGGCGGCAAGGCGCGGATCACCCACGTGTTCCTCGTGTTCGACTCCGAGCGGCACGCCAAGGCGGCCGAGGCGAAGCTCGACGACCAGGACCTCGACCTGCGCGACGAGTCCGTGATCCGGGACTTCGTGCAGGGCAAGTGGAACAAGAGCGTCTACGGCAACATCGTCGGCGTCACGGTCGGTACGACGAACGCCACCGTGTCCGAGCAGAAGCTCCAGTCGCTGGTCAACTACATGAACACCGACTACCGGCTCGCCCTGCTCTGGAAGGGCTTCTGAGGCTCCGGCATTTCTTTACCTTCGAGCAGGTGACAGGACGGCCTGTCATATGTCATCCTTCTCTCGCCGCCGCTGGTGACCCGAGACGCCAGCGGCGGCACTTCACTTTTTGTCTTGCGCGAGCGCGTCTCCGCTCCGTCGGGGGCAGCAAGCTGCCGGCGCTGCGCTCCCGCCGCGCTGCCGCGCCGCGGTTGTCTTCCGTAGGCCAACACCTGGCCTGGCGGCAAGCCGACAGCTCGTGGTCGGGAGCGCGAGCGCGTCTCCGCTCCGTCGGGGGCAGCAAGCTGCCGGCGCTGCGCTCCCGCCGCGCTGCCGCGCCGTTGTCCTGCGCGAGCGCGTCTCCGCTCCGTCGGGGGCAGCAAGCTGCCGGCGCTGCGCTCC
>CAZAQE010000041.1:0-7940 GCA_964487275.1 uncultured Nocardioides sp.
TCGACGAGAAGATCCGCTCGCTCGGCACGGCCGCCTGCCCGCCGTACCACCTGGCGATCGTGATCGGCGGCACCTCTGCCGAGTTCGCGCTCAAGACCGCGAAGTACGCCTCGGCGCACTACCTCGACAACCTGCCCACCGAGGGCTCGATGAGTGCGCACGGCTTCCGCGACCTCGAGCTCGAGGAGCAGGTCTTCGAGCTGACCCAGTCCTTCGGGATCGGGGCGCAGTTCGGCGGCAAGTACTTCTGCCACGACGTCCGCGTCGTCCGGCTCCCCCGCCACGGCGCCTCGTGCCCGGTGGCGATCGCCGTCTCCTGCTCCGCCGACCGGCAGGCGCTCGGCAAGATCACGTCCGAGGGCGTCTTCCTCGAGCAGCTCGAGACCGACCCGGCGCAGTACATGCCGGACGCGGGCGTCGCCGAGGACATCTCCGGCGGGGAGGTCGTGAAGGTCGACCTCAACCGGCCGATGAGCGAGATCCTGGCCCAGCTGTCGTCGTACCCCGTCAAGACGCGGCTCTCGCTGACCGGCCCGCTCGTCGTGGCGCGCGACATCGCGCACGCCAAGATCCAGGAGCGCCTCGACGCCGGCGAGGAGATGCCCGACTACCTCAGGAACCACCCGGTCTACTACGCCGGCCCGGCGAAGACCCCCGAGGGGATGGCCTCCGGGTCGTTCGGCCCCACCACGGCCGGCCGGATGGACTCCTACGTGAAGTCCTTCCAGGCCGCGGGCGGCTCGATGGTCATGCTGGCGAAGGGCAACCGCAGCAAGCAGGTCACCGAGGCGTGTGCCGAGTACGGCGGCTTCTACCTCGGCTCGATCGGCGGCCCGGCCG
Organism: uncultured Nocardioides sp.; assembly: GCA_964487275.1. GTDB lineage: Bacteria > Actinomycetota > Actinomycetes > Propionibacteriales > Nocardioidaceae > Nocardioides. Next base: position 841 of record CAZAQE010000041.1, read on the forward strand.
CGCGGCTGGCCCAGGACTGCATCAAGAGCCAGGAGGTCATCGAGTACCCCGAGCTCGGCATGGAGGCGGTCTGGAAGATCGAGGTCGAGGACTTCCCTGCGTTCATCGTGGTCGACGACAAGGGCAACGACTTCTTCACCGACCCGGGCGGCGCGGTCACGGTCCCGCTGAGCTCGATCGGAGGGGCGGGGCTCCGGGTCCGCTCGAAGGAGTAGCCGAACGCCCCGCCGGGGTCCCGGATTGAGCCAAAACCCTCCACGGGCCCGGCGGGGCGTGATCTACTCCCGTCTCGGCGCCATTCGGGTGCCGCCGTTCTCGGAAGGTTGGACATGCTCGGACGTCTCCCTGTGCTCGCCCTGATCGCCGCTCTCGCGGCCACCCTGGTCGGCGTCGCGCCGTCCCAGGCCGCCCCGCCCGAGGTCACCGCGATCACGTCGTCCAACGCGACGATCTACCCGAACATCTCCGGCTTCGCGAAGCGGCCGGCGACCACCACGATCACCGTCGTGAGCAACACCGACGACGTGAGCTCGCTGGAGATCCGCGGCGCCGGCGACGCCACCGTGCGGACCTTCGACCTCACCGCGAGCGACACCGTCCAGTGGAACGGCCGCGACACCGGTGGCAACCTGGTGCCCGCCGGCGTCTACACCCTCGTCGCCTTCAACGGCGAGGAGGCCGCCGCCGTGACCGGCACGGTGACGGTGTCGCTGCAGCGGCTCGTCCGCAAGAGCTACGTGGTGCGCACGCTGCCCACGAAGGCCTACTGGAAGTACGTCGGCAAGTGCTCCACCCTGCGCAAGCCCTCGAAGCGCGGCTGGGCCGGCTCCTACGGCTACTACGCCAACACCCGCTGCCGGACCCAGACCTGGAACGCCAGCGCGGTGATCACCGTGCACGCCGTCCGGGTCCCCGTGGCCGAGCGCTACGTCGACGCCCGGATCGACACCTACGGTGGCGCAGCGAAGGCCAAGCCCCGCAGCCGCAGCCTGATCGAGTACTGGAGCGACGCCGCGGAGACGTGGACCGCGAGCCGGTTCCACGGGTCCGCGGTCGGCTGGCACAACGGCACCACCGCCCGCGCCACCCCGCTCGTCGACTCGGGCCGCTACATCGCCTGGCGCTTCGCCACGGCCTTCAAGGCGCAGTACGACGTCGCGAAGTTCCGCGTCGTCGTGCGCTACGACGTGCTCAGCGCCAGCTGATCGCGCCGCGACGGGAACCTGCGCGCCGCCCGGTCCGTTGACCGGGCATGCGCTGCCCCGTTGACGAGACCACGCTGGTGATGAGCGACCGGAACGGCATCGAGATCGACTACTGCCCGCAGTGCCGCGGCGTCTGGCTGGACCGCGGCGAGCTGGACAAGATCATCGACCGCTCGGTCGGCCTGCAGCAGCCCCCCGCCCCGCAGGCGCCCCGCCAGCCGCAGTACGACCGCTACGACGACCGCCGCGACCAGGGTCACTACAAGAAGCGCCGCAAGGAGTCCTGGCTCTCCGAGCTCTTCGACTGACCTTGGCCGTCGCGGACCTCGGCGACGCCCCCTGGGGCGTCGCCGTCGTCGAGGCGGGCGAGGTCACCACGACCAGCCACCGGCTGAGCGACGACGGCGACGTGGAGATCGGCTCGGTCTCGAAGGGCGTCACCGGCCTGCTCTACCGCGACGCGGTCGAGCGCGGCGAGGTCACCCCCGAGGACCTGCTCCAGCAGCACCTCCCGCTCGTCGGCAGCCCGGCCGGCGGGGTGAGCCTCGCCTCCCTCGCCCAGCACCGCTCGGGCCTGCCCCGCCTGCCGAAGATCCCCGACATGGCGGGTCGGTCGTGGCGGCTGTGGCGCCACGGCGCCAATCCGTACGCCGACACGCTGGCCGAGCTCCTCGATCAGGCTCGCGCGACGAAGGTCGGCCGTCCCCGGGCGTCGTACTCCAACCTGGGGTTCGAGCTGCTGGGGCACGCCGTGGCCGCGGCGGCGGGCACGCGCTACGCCGACCTCGTGCGGGAGCGGATCGCCGTCCCCCTCGGCCTGGCCAGCTGGTACGTCCCCGCGACACCGGCCGAGCTGTCCCCGCAGGCGGTCACCGGCACCACGCGCCGGGGACGGGCCGCCGAGCCGTGGACCGGCGAGGGCGTCGGCCCGGCCGGCGGGATCCGCTCGACCCTGGGCGACCTCGGCCGGTTCGCGGCCGCCCTGGCCGACGGCTCCGCACCCGGTGTCGCCGCCCTCGAGCCGACGGCGTCCTTCGCCGGTCCCGCGGTCCGGATCGGCGACGCCTGGCTCACCACGACGGTGCGCGGGCGTGCGATCACCTGGCACAACGGCGGCACCGGCGGCTGGCGGTCGTTCGTCGGCGTCGACCGGTCCACCGGCCGGGCCGCGGTCGTCGTACGGGCCACGACGAAGTCGGTCGACCGGGCCGGGATGGACCTGCTCACCGCGCCGAACGGACCAGGACGGCGTTGACCAGGTCGGCGGCCGGAGCCGGCTCGTCGACAGTGACCGCGAAACGCTGACCGTCGCGGAGCTCGAGGACGACCCCCGGTCCTCGTCGTACGACGGCGGCGCGACCGCGGACCGTGCGACGGTAGCCCCAGCCGCCCCAGCGCAGCGGCTCGATCTCCTGCACCGAGGCGCCGGCCACATCGACGAGTGCGACCCGGATCCGCGGCCACAGGGCCGGTCCCCACGAGACGGTCAGGTGGGCGTCGTCGACCCGAACCGTGATCTGGTGGATCCAGCCGACGGCGATCGCAGCGATCGTGGCCGCGACCGCTGCCGGCCAGACAGCGAACCACAGCGGAAGCGCCAGCAGTGCGAGGACCACCCCGACCGCGAGCGCGCTGCGCGATGTCGCCCGGCCGACCCACACCACGCGCTCGCCGTCCGCGAGGTCCAGCCCGGACGTCGGGACCGGACCGGGGACGTGCTCTCTCCCGCCACGCGGGAGCAGGCGGTGGATCAGCGCTGCCGCCCCCAGTGGCGCGAGCATGCCGGGCAGTGCGATGGCGAGCGGAAGGTCCACCCCGGTCGCGCTGTCCGCGCCACTCGCAGCCGCGAGCGTGATCGCGTGCAGCACGGCGGCCAGCCACGCCAGCCAGGCCGTCGCCGCCGCGCCCGTGCGCCGCGCCGGTCCCCGTCGTGCGGTCGCGACGAGGACGAGCCCCGTCACGGTTGCGAAGCCGACCACGACGGCGACGGCGACCGTGAACGCCCGGCGCGAGGTCGTGCCGTCGACCTCGCCAGCGAGGTTCCAGTGCGTCGGCAGCGGGTCGGGGACGTCCCCGCCGACGAGCAGCGCGACGCCGCCGACGAACGCCGGTGCGAGCAGGAGGACGGCGGCAGCGGCGAGCTGCCCGGAGCGCGAGTTCATGACGTGGCCTCTCGGATCTCTGCGATGAGCTGGTCGGGAGTGATCCCGATGCGAGCGGCCTGTTCCACCAGTTCCCGCACCTGCCCGCGCAGGGCGACCCGGTCCCGGGCGCTCGGGTCGAGATCGGTGCGGACATGCGCTCCCCGGCCGCGCCGAAGCTCGACGAGGCCCTCGTCGCGCAGGGTCGCGTAGGCGCGCAGCACCGTGTGCATGTTGACGTCCAGGCCGGCCGCCAGCTCGCGGGCCGGCGGGAGCTTGTCCCCCGGTTCCAGCGTGCCGTCGACCAGCGCGCCGCGGATCTGACCGGCGATCTGGTCGGCCAGTCCCCTCGCGTTCGTCGGGTCCACCCGGATCAACATGTTTGCATCGTACTAGAACAATCCAACTTCGGCCACCCGGTAGTTTCGACAGTGTGACGACGTCGAGCGAGGACTTCCGGATCGAGCACGACTCCATGGGCGAGGTCCGGGTCCCGGCCGCCGCGCTCTGGCAGGCGCAGACCCAGCGAGCGGTCGAGAACTTCCCGATCAGCGGCACCCCGATCGAGCCGGCCCTCGTGCACGCGCTGGGTGAGGTCAAGGCGGCCGCAGCGCGCGCGAACGGCGACCTCGGCGTGCTCCCGGCCGACCTGGCCGGTGCGATCGCGGACGCCGCCCGCGCGGTCGCCGAGGGGGCGCACGACGGCGAGTTCCCCATCGACGTGTTCCAGACCGGGTCCGGCACCAGCTCCAACATGAACGCCAACGAGGTGATCGCGACGCTGGCCGGACGCGCCGGAGCCGCCGTCCACCCCAACGACCACGTCAACGCCAGCCAGTCGAGCAACGACACCTTCCCGACGGCCATCCACGTCGCCGCGACCCTGGCCGTGGTCCGCGACCTGCTGCCGGCCCTCGACGTCCTCGCCACCTCGCTGGAGGCGAAGGCGACCGAGTTCGCCGACCTGGTGAAGTCCGGGCGCACCCATCTCATGGACGCGACCCCGGTGACGCTCGGCCAGGAGTTCGGCGGGTACGCCGCCACGATCCGCTACGGCGCCGAGCGGCTCCAGTCCGTCCTCCCCCGGGTGCGCGAGCTCCCCCTGGGCGGGACCGCCGTCGGCACCGGCATCAACACCCCGCCCGGCTTCGCCGCAGCGGCGATCGCGGCGCTCTCCGACGCCACGGGGCAGCCGTTCACCGAGGCGCGCAACCACTTCGAGGCGCAGGGCACGCGCGACTCCCTCGTCGAGCTCAGCGGGGTGCTGCGCACGATCGCCGTCGGGCTGACCAAGATCTGCAACGACCTGCGCTGGATGGGCTCGGGGCCCACCACCGGCCTGGCCGAGATCCACCTGCCCGACCTGCAGCCGGGCTCCTCGATCATGCCCGGCAAGGTGAACCCGGTGCTGCCCGAGGCGACGCTGATGGTCTGCATGCAGGTCATCGGCAACGACGCGGCCGTCACCGCGGCCGGCGCCAGCGGCAGCTTCGAGCTCAACGTCGCGATGCCCGTCATCGCCCGCAACCTGCTGGAGTCGGTGCGCCTGCTGTCGACCTCGACCACGACCCTCGCGCGGCGCTGCGTCGACGGGATCACGGCCGACGCCGAGCGGATGCACCGCTACGCCGCGTCCTCGCCGTCGGTGGTGACGCCGCTGAACCGTCACATCGGCTACGAGGCGGCCGCCAAGGTCGCCAAGCAGGCCCTCGCCACGGGTACGACGATCCGCGAGACCGTTCTCGCCCTCGGCTTCGTCGAGCGTGGCGAGCTCACCCTCGAGGAGCTCGACGCCGCGCTCGACCTGGCCGCGATGACACGGCCCTGAACAGCCGTCCCGGTCAGGCCTTCCTGCGGCCGGTCAGCGCCGCGGCGGCGATGACCGCCACGGCGGCGACGCCGACCTGCCAGGTGTGGCGCCACCAGTCGATGCCGTTGGTCGTGTTGTCCCAGGTCGGCGCGTGCCCGTCGAAACGGCCGTTGCCGCCGAAGATGCCCCAGTAGAGGAAGCTGCCGACGAGCATGCCGACGATGCCGCACGCGACCGTCAGCCACAGCGGGAACCTCGTCCGGTCACCCGGTGCCACGGCCTTGCCGAGCATGCCGATGACGGCGCCGCCGACGATGGTCACGATGATGGTCCAGAGCATCACGGGCTCCCTCGGTCGTGCGGAGCACCCGCGCCCCGCCCTCCCAGCATCATGCACCCGCGGACACCCCACGTCGGGGACGTCGGCAGCGGTTCCGGGAGGATAGGGGGTGTGGCCGAGCTCCTGACCGCCCTCGTCGACGGCACCGGGCGACCCGTCACCGTGGACGGTACGACGCTCACCGCGCCGGAACTCCTGGGCGCCGCGGCCGCCCTGCGCGAGCCGCTGGCCGGGCGCAGCCGGGTCGCCGTCCATGCGACGCCGACCATGGACACCGTCGTGGCCGTCGTGGGCGCCCTGCTCGCGGGAGCGACGGTCGTGCCGGTCCCGCCCGACTCGGGAGTCGCCGAGCTGCGCCACCTCCTCGGCGACAGCGCGCCCGAGTGCTGGCTCGGTGCCGCCCCTCCGGACCCCCACGGGATCGAACACGTGCCGGTCGACCTGGCCGCTCGGGCGTCGTACACGGCGGTGGAGGTGGCGGACGACGCCATCGGCCTCGTCCTCTACACCTCGGGCACCACCGGCCTGCCCAAGGGCGTGCTGCTCCCCCGCACCGCGCTGGCGGCCGGCCTCGACTCGCTGGCCGAGGCCTGGGACTGGACTGCCGACGACGTGCTCGCCCACGGCCTGCCGCTCTTCCACGTGCACGGCCTCGTGCTGGGCGTGCTGGGCCCGCTGCGCATCGGCAGCGGGCTGGTCCACACCGGCCGCCCGACACCGGAGAGGTACGCCGAGGCGGCCCGCGCCGGCGCGACGATCTTCTTCGGCGTCCCGACCGTGTGGAGCCGGGTCGCGGAGGCTCCCGAGCACGCCGCCGCGCTCGGCAACATCCGGCTGCTGGTCTCCGGCAGTGCCGCGCTGCCGGTGCCGGTGTTCGACCGGCTCCGCGCGCTGACCGGTCACGAGGTCGTCGAGCGTTACGGCATGAGCGAGACCCTGATCACCGTCGCGACCCGCGCCGACGGCCAGCGACAGGCCGGCTGGGTCGGCGTACCGCTCGAAGGCGTCGAGACGCGCCTGCGCGACGAGGCGGAGGCGCCGGTGCCGCACGACGGCGAGTCCGTCGGTGCCCTGGAGGTCCGCGGTCCCACGCTCTTCGCCGGCTACCTCAACCGCCCGGACGCGACCGCCGAGGCCTGGACCTCCGACGGCTGGTTCCGCACCGGCGACGTCGCCTGCATCGCTCCGGACGGCCGGCACCGGATCGTGGGCCGGGCATCGGTCGACCTGATCAAGTCGGGCGGCTACCGGATCGGCGCCGGCGAGATCGAGTCCACGCTGCTCGGCCACCCCGCCGTCGCCGAGTGCGCGGTCGTCGGCGCCCCGGACGACGACCTCGGCCAGCGGATCGTCGCCTACGTCGTCGCCCGGACCCCGGTCGCCGACGAGGCAGCGCTCGCCGACGAGCTCACCGCATGGGTCGGCGCCGAGCTGTCCGCCCACAAGCGTCCGCGCGAGGTGCGCTTCGTCGCCTCGCTCCCCCGCAACGAGATGGGGAAGGTGCAGAAGTCACGGCTGGCCTGAGTCGGCCCGTCGGCCGTCGCGCGACGGTGCCGGCCCGCAGCCGCAGGGAGCGAGGAACGAGCGACCGGAGGCGCAGGGAG
>CAZAQE010000041.1:8040-32815 GCA_964487275.1 uncultured Nocardioides sp.
GGTGCCGGCCCGCAGCCGCAGGGAGCGAGGAACGAGCGACCGGAGGCGCAGGGAGGCACCGTTGCGGGAGCCGACCGGTCTTGCCGCCAGGCGGCCTCAACCACCTACGGCGGCCAACTGCGTGCGCGGTAGCGCGGCGCGAGGCACGAGCGACGCGCTCGCGCCATCGGCTCAGTACCAGCCGACGGACTCGCTGTGGCCCCAGGCGCTGCAGGGGCTGCCGTAGCGGCTCTGGATGTAGCCCAGGCCCCACCGGATCTGGGTCGCGGGGTTGGTGGCCCAGTCGGCGCCGGCCGAGGACATCTTGGAGCCCGGCAGCGCCTGCGGGATGCCGTAGGCGCTCGAGGTGGGGTTGTCGGCGTCGACCCGCCAGTTGGACTCGCGGGTCCACAGCGAGTCCAGGCAGCCGAACTGGTCGGAGGAGAAGCCGAACTCACCGAGCAGGGCACGAGCGATGTCGCGCGGATCGGAGTCGGAGAGCCGGCGCTCGTCGGTCATCGCGGCGCCCGTGGACTCGTCGAGGCTGGCTGTCTTGGCGGGGTCGGCCTCGGGGCGCCGGTCCGAGCGGGACAGCGCGGCCTCACGGCGCTCGACGACCGGGGTCGACGCGACGTCGGCGGAGGTCAGCGCGTCGAGGTCGGCGCTGGCGCTGGACGCGGGGACGTCGTTGCCGAGGACCCCGGCGGCCACCGAGACGCCGGTGACGGCGACAGCCACCGATGACATCACGACGACGTTGCGGGCGGCCTTGCGAGGTGCTTCAGCGAGATGGGCATGCTTCGGCTTTCCGCGGTGCTTGGGCGCAGGCCCTTTCCCGTGGCGCGGTGCGTGCTTCGACAAGATTCTCGACTTCGGGCTCGACTGCAGGACGCTGGCCGCCACCCGATCGGGCCCGACTCCGTTGTCATCACCGCCGGCGACCAGCGTCCACCCTGCCTGACGCTCGCGCCCCGTGCAAACCGAACCGCACAACGTCCACGACCAGTTTCTGGCATCGTCGCCACCGTGGTCCCAGGCGTCACACGAGCCCCACCGGCCGCGAGCCGGCCCGTCGACCGGGGCTGACCCGCTCTCGCGGGATCAGACGACGACGTTCTCGAGCATCTCCGTGACCAGGGCGGCGATCGGCGAGCGCTCGGACCGGGTCAGGGTGACGTGCGAGAACAGTGGGTGACCCTTGAGCTTCTCGACCACCGCGACGATGCCGTCGTGGCGGCCGACCCGCAGGTTGTCGCGCTGGGCGACGTCGTGGGTGAGCACGACCTTCGAGTTGGCCCCGATCCGCGAGAGGACGGTCAGCAGGACGTTGCGCTCGAGCGACTGCGCCTCGTCGACGATCACGAAGGAGTCGTGCAGGGAGCGCCCGCGGATGTGGGTCAGCGGGAGCACCTCGAGCATGCCCCGGTCGAGGATCTCGTCGACCACATCGCGCGAGGTCAGCGCGCCGAGGGTGTCGAAGACGGCCTGGCCCCAGGGCGACATCTTCTCCGACTCCGAGCCGGGCAGGTAGCCGAGCTCCTGGCCGCCGACGGCGAAGAGCGGGCGGAAGACGACGACCTTCTTGTGCTGCTGGCGCTCCATGACCGCCTCGAGGCCGGCACACAGGGCCAGCGCGGACTTGCCGGTGCCGGCACGCCCGCCGAGGGAGACGATGCCGACGTCGGGGTCGAGCAGCAGCTCCAGGGCGATGCGCTGCTCCGCACTGCGCCCGTGGATCCCGAACGCCTCGCGGTCGCCGCGCACCAGGTGCACCTGCTTGTCCGGTCCGACCCGGCCGAGTGCGGTGCCCCGCTCGGACAGCATCACCAGTCCGGTGTGGCACGGCAGCTCACGGGCCTCGGCGAGGTCGAGCGTGCCGTCGTCGTACAGCTCGTCGAGGTCGGAGGCAGCGACCTCGACCTCGGCCATCCCGGAGTAGCCGGTGTCGGAGTCACTGATCGCCTCGCCGCGATACTCCTGCGCGTCCAGGCCGACGGCAGACGCCTTGATCCGCATCGGGAGGTCCTTCGACACCAGGGTCACCCGGTGCCCCTCGTCGGCGAGGTTGCGCGCCACCGCGAGGATCCGGGTGTCGTTGTCGCCGAGCCGGAAGCCGGACGGCAGCGAGGTCGCGTCGGTGTGGTTGAGCTCGACGCGGACCGTGCCGCCGTGCTCGCCCACCGGGACGGGCGTGTCGAGGCGGCCGTGGCTGACCCGCATCTCGTCGAGCATCCGCAGGGCGCTGCGCGCGAAGTACCCCAGCTCGGGGTGGTGCCGTTTGCCCTCGAGCTCGGTGATCACCACCACCGGGAGGACGACCTCGTGCTCCTCGAACCGGCGCAGGGCAGCCGGGTCGGCGAGCAGGACGCTCGTGTCGAGGACGTAGGTACGGCGCTGCGTGCTGGTCTGTGCCCCATCGTGACTGGTTCCCACGACTCACCTCACCGGACCGCGCGCGCCCACCAGGGCCGCTCCCGGCCCTATTCCTTGTGGACGGACCGGGCTGCGCAGTCGTGAGTTGTCACGTCGGGCCTCCCGATGTGGCCGGCTTCCCCACCTGCCACTGGTCGGAAAGTACGCCCGGGTGATGTCGGTTTGGCGCGCCACGCCGCACCGCGCAGGTTAATGTCAGGTGACGCGCCGGTAGGCCAGGTCGGTGATCGAGCGCTCCTTCGCGATGCCCTTGCGCTCGAACTTCGTGACCGGGCGCTCGGCCCAGCGCTCGACGACGCCGCCCTCGAGCAGCGGCTCGGCGTCGAGCACCTCGACCATCTGCTCGGCGTAGTCGGCCCAGTCGGTGGCCAGCCGCCACGTGCCCCCGGGGACGAGCCGCGAGGCGATCAGCCGGGAGTACTCGGCGTTGACCAGACGACGCTTGTGATGGCGGGTCTTGTGCCACGGGTCGGGGAAGAAGGTCCACAGCTCGCTGATGCTGCCCTCGGCGAGCAGGTTCTCCAGGGTCCACACCGCGTCCACGCTGCAGAAGCGCACGTTGTCCGCGCCCGCCTCCGCCACCCGCCCGAGGCTCTCCGCGACGCCCGGCAGCCAGACCTCCAGCGCCAGGATGTCGTACTCCGGCCGTGCGGCCGCCAGCGCGGCGGTCGCCTCCCCCACGCCACCGCCGATCTCGACGATCAGCGGCGCCTCTCGTCCGAACCAGTCCGCCCAGCTGAAGTCTGCGGCGTCGACGGCGTCGTCCGGGATGACCCACCGCTCGGCGTACGCGTCCCAGGCCGCCTGCTGCTTGGGCGTGAACCGGCTGCCCCGCCGCGCGTAGGTCAGCACCTCCCGCACCCGCCGTCCGTCCTCGGTGAGCTTGTGGTGCGGTCGGGCCGGGCGTACGCCGCCCGCGTGGTCCTGCTCGTGGTTCACGCCGTCATTCTCCCGGCACCCGGCCCGCAGCCAGAAATGCAGGAAGCCCCCTGCACCCACAGGTGCAGGGGGCTTCCCCGAAGCAGGTCAGATCACTTGGTGATCTTCGTGACCCGGCCGGCGCCGACGGTGCGGCCACCCTCACGGATCGCGAACTTCAGACCCTCGTCCATGGCGATCGGCTGGATGAGCTCGACCGACATGTCCGTGTTGTCGCCCGGCATGACCATCTCGGTGCCCTCGGGAAGGGTCACGACGCCGGTCACGTCGGTGGTCCGGAAGTAGAACTGCGGACGGTAGTTGTTGAAGAACGGCGTGTGACGGCCGCCCTCCTCCTTCGAGAGGATGTAGACGCTGGCCTCGAAGTTGGTGTGCGGGGTGGTGGTCCCCGGCTTCACCACGACCATGCCGCGCTCGACGTCCTCGCGCTTGGTGCCGCGGAGCAGCAGACCGACGTTCTCACCGGCCTGGCCCTCGTCGAGCAGCTTGCGGAACATCTCGACACCGGTGACGGTGGTCTTCTGCGAGGTGTCGCGGATGCCGATGATCTCGACCTCCTCGTTCACCTTCACGATGCCCCGCTCGATACGACCGGTGATGACGGTGCCACGACCGGTGATCGTGAAGACATCCTCGACGGGCATGAGGAACGGCTTGTCGATCTCGCGCTCCGGCTGGGGGATGTACTCGTCGACGGCCGACATGAGCTCGGCAACCGACTCGCCCCACTTGGCGTCGCCGTTGAGGGCCGGGAAGGCCGCCACGCGCACGACCGGAACGTCGTCGCCCGGGAACTCGTACTCGGAGAGGAGCTCGCGCACCTCCATCTCGACGAGCTCGATGAGCTCGTCGTCGTCGACCATGTCGCACTTGTTGAGCGCGACGACCAGGGCGGGAACGCCGACCTGGCGGGCCAGCAGCACGTGCTCGCGGGTCTGCGGCATCGGGCCGTCGGTCGCGGCGACCACCAGGATCGCGCCGTCCATCTGCGCGGCACCGGTGATCATGTTCTTGATGTAGTCAGCGTGACCCGGGCAGTCGACGTGCGCGTAGTGGCGCGCCTCGGTCTGGTACTCGATGTGCGCGATCGAGATCGTGATGCCGCGCTGGCGCTCCTCGGGGGCCTTGTCGATCTGGTCGAACGGCGAGGCCTCGTTGAGGTCCGGGTACTTGTCGTGCAGAACCTTCGAGATCGCCGCGGTCAGCGTCGTCTTGCCGTGGTCGATGTGACCGATCGTGCCGATGTTCACGTGCGGCTTGTTCCGCTCGAACTTCGCCTTAGCCACTGGGGGCTCCTCCTGATGTGTTGTTACTTGACTCGTACTGAAGGGGTGGTGCGCCGAGGGTCTGCGGTGAGTCCCCCAGTTCTCCGGGGGTACACGGGGGCGAAGCCCCCGTGCGTACTACTCGCCGCGCGCCTTCTTGATGATCTCGTCGGCGATGTTCGTGGGAACCTCGGCGTACGAGTCGAACTCCATCGAGTACGACGCCTGACCAGAGGTCTTGGACCTCAGGTCGCCAACGTACCCGAACATCTCGGACAGCGGCACGAGGGCGGACACGACGATGTCGCCGTGACGCTCCTCCTGCGCGCGGATCTGGCCGCGACGGCTGTTGATGTCACCGATGACCGTGCCGAGGAAGTCCTCGGGGGTCGTGACCTCGACGGCGAACATCGGCTCGAGGAGGACCGGCTTCGCCTGGCGAGCGGCCTCCTTGAACGCCTGGATGCCGGCGATCTTGAACGCGAGCTCGGACGAGTCGACGTCGTGGTAGGCGCCGTCCTCGAGGCTGAACTTCACGTCGACCATCGGGTAGCCGGCAAGGATGCCGAACTCCATGGCCTCCTGGCCGCCGTTGTCGACGGACGGGATGTACTCGCGGGGCACGCGACCACCGGTCACGTTGTTGACGAACTCGTAGCCCGCGCCGGTGCCGGTCTCGGGGTCGATGTTCGGCTCGAGCGAGATGACGACCTTCGCGAACTGACCCGAACCACCGGTCTGCTTCTTGTGGGTGTAGCTGTGGTTCGACACGGTGCCGCGGATGGTCTCGCGGTAGGCGACCTGCGGCTTGCCGACGGTGGCCTCGACCTTGAACTCGCGCTTCATCCGGTCGACGAGGATCTCCAGGTGGAGCTCGCCCATGCCGGAGATGATGGTCTGGCCGGTCTCCTCGTCGGTCTTGACGACGAAGGTCGGGTCCTCCTCGGCGAGACGCCCGATGGCGACACCGAGCTTCTCCTGGTCGGCCTTGGTCTTCGGCTCGATGGCGACCGAGATCACCGGGGCCGGGAAGGTCATCGACTCGAGCACGACCTGCTTGGACGGGTCGGAGAGCGTGTGCCCGGTCCGGGTGTCCTTGAGGCCCATGACGGCCACGATCTGGCCGGCGCCGACCGACGCGATCTCCTCACGCTTGTTGGCGTGCATCTGGTAGACCTTGCCGATCCGCTCCTTGCGGCCGTTGCTCGAGTTGAGCACGGTCGCGCCGGCCTCGAGCTTGCCCGAGTAGACGCGCACGAAGGTCAGCTTGCCCAGGTGCGGGTCGGCAGCGATCTTGAACGCCAGCGCGGACAGCGGCTCGTCGCTCGACGGCTTGCGGACGACCTCGTTCTCCTCGGTCTCCTCCGCGCCCGGCTTGTGGCCGACGATGGCGTCCACGTCGAGCGGCGAGGGGAGGTAGTCGACGATCGCGTCGAGCAGGGGCTGCACGCCCTTGTTCTTGAACGCGGTGCCGGTGAGGATCGGGTTCAGCTTGTCGGCGAGGGTCGCGCGACGGATGGCGGCCTTGAGGGTCGGCACGTCGAACGTGTCGCCGTCCTCGAGGTAGACCTCCATGATGTCGTCGTCGGCCTCGGCCAGGGTCTCGACGAGCTTCTCGCGGTACTCCGCAGCCTTGTCGGCCAGGTCCGCGGGGATCTCCTCGACGACGTAGTCCTCGCCCTGGGCGGTCTCGCCGCGCCAGACCTTGGCGTTCATCTCGACCAGGTCGACGACACCGATGAAGTCGCCCTCGGCGCCGATCGGGATCTGGAGGACCAGCGGGGTGGAGTTCAGCTTCTGCACGATCGAGTCGACGACGCGGTAGAAGTCCGCACCGGTCCGGTCGAGCTTGTTGACGAAGCACATCCGCGGGACGGCGTACTTGTTGGCCTGGCGCCACACCGTCTGCGACTGGGGCTCCACGCCGGCGACACCGTCGAAGACCGCGACGGCACCGTCGAGGACGCGCAGCGAGCGCTCGACCTCGACCGTGAAGTCGACGTGCCCGGGGGTGTCGATGATGTTGATCTGGTGCTTCTTCCACCAGCAGGTCGTCGCGGCGGACGTGATCGTGATGCCGCGCTCCTGCTCCTGCTCCATCCAGTCCATCGTGGCGCCGCCATCGTGGACCTCACCGATCTTGTAGGTGATGCCGGTGTAGAACAGGATGCGCTCGGTGGTGGTGGTCTTGCCGGCGTCGATGTGCGCCATGATGCCGATGTTGCGGACGACGTTGAGGTCCGTCGTGATGTCGACTGCCACGTGAGTCAGCGTTCCTTAGGTCGGTGCTCGAAATTCGGGGAATGGAGCCGGTGGGTGCCGGAACGGGCGCCGCCGTGGCGGGCCCGCTCCGACGAGGTCACCAGCGGTAGTGCGCGAAGGCCTTGTTGGACTCGGCCATCTTGTGCGTGTCCTCGCGCTTCTTCACCGCGGCACCGAGGCCGTTGGCAGCGTCGAGGATCTCGTTCTGCAGGCGCTCGGCCATCGTCTTCTCGCGACGCTCCTGGGCGTAGCCCACGAGCCAGCGCAGCGACAGCGTCGTGCCACGGTTGCCCTTGACCTCGACGGGGACCTGGTAGGTCGCACCACCGACACGGCGGGACTTGACCTCGAGCGCAGGGCGCACGTTGTCGAGCGCGCGCTTGAGGGTGATGACGGGGTCGGTGCCGGTCTTCTCGCGGGTGCCCTCGAGAGCGGCGTACACGATCCGCTGAGCGACCTGCTTCTTGCCATCCTGCAGCACCTTCGACACCAGCTGGCTCACCAGCTGCGAACCGTAGACCGGGTCGACGTCGATGGGGCGCTTCGGAGCGGGGCCCTTGCGCGGCATGTCAGCTCTTCTCCTTCTTGGCGCCGTAGCGGCTGCGAGCCTGCTTGCGGTTCTTCACGGCCTGGGTGTCGAGCGCACCGCGGATGACCTTGTAGCGGACACCGGGCAGGTCCTTCACACGACCGCCGCGGACGAGCACGATCGAGTGCTCCTGCAGGTTGTGACCCTCACCCGGGATGTAGGCGGTGACCTCGACGCCGCTGCTCAGGCGCACACGGGCGACCTTGCGGAGGGCGGAGTTCGGCTTCTTCGGGGTGGTGGTGTAGACGCGCGTGCAGACGCCGCGACGCTGGGGCGAACCCTTCAGGGCAGGCGTCTTGGTCTTGGACGCCTTGTCCTGGCGGCCCTTGCGGACCAGCTGGTTGATGGTGGGCACTCTTGTGCTTCCCTCTCGGACTTGTCACGGCCCGGCGCGGTGCCGGGCTCGGGGTGCTGCTTGCTGCTGTGCCGGATGCTGGTTCCCCTGCGCGGCCCCGTCGGATCGGGGCTGGTCTGAGGGCATGCGGGACGTGCCGGGGTCGCCCCAGACACGAGAATCGAGATTACCGGCCGTCCAAAGGCGGGTCAAAATGCCGGATCACGCGGGCGTTGGACCCAATCTCAGGTCAGCCAGCGGGTGATCGGGTCGATGGCGAAGTAGACCACGAACAGGCCGGCCACGACCCACAGCAGCGCGTGGACCTCGGCGGCCTTGCCGCGGACCAGCTTGAGGAAGACGTAGGACACGAAGCCGGCCCCGATGCCGACCGTGATCGAGTACGTGAACGGCATCAGGACGATGGTCAGGAACGCCGGGACCGCGACCTCCAGGTCGTCCCAGTCGATGCCGGTGACCTGCTGCATCATGAGGAAGCCGACCAGGACGAGGGCGGGGACGGCCGCTTCCGACGGGATCATCGCCACGAGCGGGGCCAGGAAGATCGTGACCAGGAACAGCAGGCCGGTCACGACCGACGCGAGGCCGGTCCGGGCGCCCTCGCCGACACCGGCCGCGGACTCGATGTACGACGTGTTCGACGAGACGCCGGCCGCGCCACCCGCGATCGCGGCGATCGAGTCGACGGCGAGGATCCGCTCCGGCTGGGGCGGCATGCCCTCGTCGTCGAGCAGGCCGGCCTCCGCACCGACCGCGGTCATCGTGCCCATGGTGTCGAAGAAGTCGGCCAGCAGGAGGGAGAAGACGAGGAGCAGCACGGCCACGACGCCGGCCTTGTCCCAGGAGCCGAGCAGGTTGAACTCGCCGAGGGTGCCGAAGTCGGGGGCACGGAAGTCGTCCGGCCACGCCGGCACGGTCAGCGCCCAGCCGCCCGCCTTCTCCGAAGCGCGACCGAGGTCGCCGACCGCCTCCACGACCACGGCGACGACGGTCATGACGAGGATCGAGACCAGGATGGCACCGCGCACCCTGCGCGCCCAGAGCGCGACCATCAGCAGCAGGCCGGCGATGAAGACGAGCACCGGCCAGCCGCTGAGGTTGCCGTCGCTGCCGAGCTGCACCGGCACCGTCCCCGCGGGGATCCGGGTGACGAAGCCCGCGTCGACGAAGCCGATCAGCGCGATGAACAGGCCGATGCCGACCGAGATCGCGACCTTCAGCCCGGAGGGGACCGCGCGCAGCACCGCCGTGCGGAAGCCGGTCAGCACGAGGACCAGGATCAGCACGCCCTCGATCACGATCAGGCCCATCGCGTCGGCCCAGGTCATCTGGGCGGCGACCGAGAAGGCCAGGAAGGCGTTCAGCCCCAGCCCGGTCGCCAGCGCGAGCGGGTAATTGGCGACGACACCCATCAGGATCGTCAGCACACCGGCCACCAGGGCGGTACCGGCAGCGATCGCCGCCAGCCCGCCGCCGGGCACGGAGCCGCCGGCGAGGTAGTTCCCGTCGATGTCCGGGGCGAACCCGAGGATCAGCGGGTTCAGCACGACGATGTAGGCCATGGTGAAGAAGGTGACCACGCCACCGCGCACCTCCTGGCCGATCGTCGATCCCCGCTCGGAGATCCGGAAGTAGCGGTCGACCGGGCTGCCCGGGACGGTCTGCGCAGAGCTCACGAGGGCAGCATGGCAGGCGCGGACGCCGCTTGCGCAGAGGGCTCGCGGCCGGACGCCAGGCTCCTGGCGAGAACGGCCAGGCCGACGCCGACCAGCACCAGCACTCCCCCGACGACGAGGGTCCAGCGGGCGCCGTACCGCTCCCCGATCCAGCCGATGAACGGCGACCCGATCGGGGTCCCGCCCATGACGATGGTCATGTAGATCGCCATCACCCGTCCCCGCATCGCGGGGTCGGACTCGGTCTGGAGCAGGGCGTTGCAGGAGTTGAGCACGGTGATGACCGAGATGCCGAGCAGCGGGCAGAGCAGCACGAAGAGGAGGTACGACGGCGCGAGGCCCGCCGCGATCTCGAGCACCCCGAACGCGACCGCCGCGCCCATCAGCAGGCGGACCCGGACCCGCACCCGCCCCGCGGCGAGGAGCGCGCCGCTGAGCGAGCCGATCGCGAGGAAGGAGCCCAGGACGCCGTACTCCGCGGCGCCCTTGCCGAAGACGTCGGTGGCCATCAGGGCGGAGGTGAGCTGGAAGTTCATGCCGAACGTGCCCACGAAGAAGGCCAGCACGAGGATCATCAGCATCTTCGGCTGGCCGCGCAGGTAGCCGATGCCCGCACGGAGCATGCGGCGCTCGCGGCCGGCGGGTCGCGGCGAGTGCAGCTGGGCGGGGTCCATCCGGCGGAGCTGGAGGATCACGGCGGCGTACGAGGCGGCGTTGGCGAGGATCACCCAGCCGGTCGCGCGCATGCCACCGCCGCCCAGCCCGATCAGCAGGCCGGCGATGCCGGGACCGATCAGCCGGGCGGTGTTGAAGGCCGCGGAGTTGAGGCTGACCGCGTTGGCGACGTCGTCGGCGCCGACCATCTCCGAGACGAAGGCCTGGCGGGCCGGCGCATCGAAAGCGGCCCCGATGCCGAAGACGAAGGCCAGCAGGTAGACGTGCCAGGTCTCGGCGACGCCGAGCGCGGCGATCGCGCCCAGGGCCAGCGCGGCGAGCGCCATGACCGCCTGGGTGACCTGCAGCAGACGGCGCTTGGGGAACCGGTCGGCGATGACGCCGGCGTACGGCGAGAGCAGGAGGACCGGCAGGAACTGCAGTCCGGTGGTGATGCCGAGCGCGGTGCCGCCGTTGCCGGGGATGGTCAGGACCAGCCAGTCCTGCGCGACGCGCTGCATCCAGGTGCCGACGTTGGAGACGAGGCTGCCGGCGAAGTAAAGGCGGTAGTTGGGGTGGGCCAGGGATCGGAAGCGGGGACTCGTGGTGGACTCCTCGGGTCGGGGGCGGTCAGTCGGAAGCGGCAATCCGCTGGAGCAGCGGGGCGGCCTGCCGGAGCACGTCGCGCTCGGCCGGGGTCAGCTCGGCGAGGCGGAGCGAGAGCCAGCGGTCCCGGCGCGCGGCGTCGGCGTGGACCACCGCGCTCCCCTCCTCGGTGAGCCGTACGACGACCTGCCGGCCGTCGGTCGGGTGGGGCTGTCGCTCGACGAGCCCGGCGGCCGCCAGGCCGTTCACGGTGCGGGTCATGCTCGGGGGCCGGACCTGCTCGCGGGACGCGAGCGCTCCGACCGTCGTGTCGCCCACCCGGTGGAGCGCCCAGAGCACGGCCATCGACGGGAGGCTGAGGTCGTTGTCCGGGTGGCGCTCGCGCACCAGCCTCCGTCGCAGGCGCATCACCGAGAACCGGAGCTCCGTCGCGAGCCCCGCATTCGTGCGCACGTGCTGTTCCGTCGTCGGCATGTCGTTAGTCTAAGTCATTACCTCAGGCAACTATTCCGCTCGGCCGCGACGTGGTCTGGGCGGGACTGCGACCGGCGCCGTACGATCAGCGTGTGGAGCTCCGCGACGACCAGCCGACCCAGCACGAGTTCGGCAACCGGACCTACCTGATCGCGCCCGTCGAGCCCCTCGACGTCGACGGCGTGCGGACCGTCCAGGTCGGGACCGCACTGTTCGCGATCGCCTTCGTGGCCCTGCTCCCCTTCTACGGTCGCCTCGAGGAGGACGGCCGGACCTGGCTGCTCTGGATGTGCCTGACCGGCGTCGGCCTCGGCCTGCTCGGGATGGAGTACTGCAAGCGCCGTCGCCTGGTGCGCGCCGAGCGCGGGCCCGACGAGCAGTGAGCGAGGCGCTGCCGCCGACCCGCTGGGCGCTGGGCGGGTCGAGGAACGTCGGCTACGGCGAGCGCTTCGCCGAGCTCATCGAGCAGGGCGAGGACGTGTTCGGCGAGGCACGTCTCGCCGACACCATGCTGGCCCGCGGTTCCCGCGTGCTCGACGCCGGGGCCGGCATGGGCCGGGTCGGCGCCCACCTGCTCGGCCAGGGCCACCGGGTCGTCGCGGCGGAGCCCGATCCGGCCCTCGTCGCGCAGGCCCGTCGTACCTGGCCGGGGCTGCAGGTGCTGCCGCTGGAGATCCTCGCGCTCACGCCCGACGCCCTCGCCGCCGCGGGCGCGCCCGACGCCTTCGACCTCGTCGTGTGCGTCGGCAACGTGCTCACCTTCCTCGCCGAGGACACCGAGGTCGCCGTCCTCGAGCGGCTCGGCTCCCTGCTCGCCCCCGGCGGCCGGGTCCTCGCCGGCTTCCACCTGCAGGGCGGGCCGGCCAGCGCACGGACCTACCCGCCCGAGGAGTTCGTCGCCGACGTCGCCGCTGCCGGGCTGCGCGTCGACCACCGGTTCGGCGGCTACGACCTGCGGCCGGTCGACGACCTCTACGCCGTCTGGGTGCTCAGCCGCGCCTGACCGGCCCGGCCGGGCCCCCCGGCCTCAGAGCCGGTCGAGGTCGTCCGGGGTGACCGTGTCGAGCACGGGCGGTGCGGGCGGGAGCGGCTGCTGGCGCTTGCTGAGCCGGACCTCGGAGTGGCCACCACAGCCGTGCTGGAAGGCGACGACGCGGCCGTCGTCGTTGGCGTCGCCGTTGGCGCAGACGCCGAAGGTCTCCGAGAGCGGCCCGGCGAGGCGGACGAGGAAGCCGCAGGACCAGCACTGGTCCGGCGCCGACTTCGCGATCGGCGCGTCCGGGCCGGCGTCTCCGTCGTACCACCGCTCGGCGGCGGCGTCACGGCCCTCGGGCGAGAGCACCCGGACCCGGCCGAGGCCGAGGTCCTTGGCGACCTGCCGGATCTGCGCCTTCTCGTCGGCGTCGAGCGGGTCGTCGCCGAAGGAGTACGTCGGCACGAGGCGCGGGTCGTCATCGGCGACGGGCAGCAGGTCGCCCGGTGACATGTCGCCCGGCTGGAGGCGGTCACGGTAGGGCACCCAGGCGGGGGCCACGATGGCGTCCGGGCCGGGCAGCAGCACGACCTCGACGACGGTGACCTTCTTCTGGCGCGAGGCGCGGGTGAGCGTGACCGCCCACTGCCAGCCGCGGTAGCCCTTGCGGGCGCAGGCGAAGAGGTGCGTCACCACGCGCAGGCCGTCGACCTGGTGGCCGAGGTAGTCGCCCACGTCGGCGGCATCGACCTCGTCGAGCAGGGCCGCACGGGCGGCGTCGACCGCATCAGCGGTGGCGGCGTCGGTCAGCTTGCGCTCGAGGGTGGACACCGGCACAGCATCCACCATGACGGCGACGTCCGTCACGTCGGGGCCGCCCGGGCGAGGCGGGCACGGGTGCCGTCGGGGGCAGCAGGCAAGATAGGGAGGGTGAGCACCGACGGAGCCAAGCCGCGCCCCTCCGGTGGCCACCCGCGGCCCGACCGGGCCGCGTACCCGCCGCCTCCGCCGCCCCCTCCGCCGCCCGGCGCGGAGGTCCCGGGCGACGGCACCGGCGACACCGGCTCGATCCGGGCCGCGAGGGCGACCGCCCGTGGCGTGGCCGGCTTCGCCCGGGTCACCGGCCGCGCGAGCCGGGCGACGGTCCGCACGGCCCGCAAGGCGGCCGGCGCACAGGGCGCGGAGCGCTCGGGCCTCAACCGCCTGATCGAGCTGCACGCCGCCAACGCGGCCGGCGACTCGGCGTTCGCGATCGCGCTCGCCGGCACGGTGTTCTTCGCGGGTGCCACCAGCGGGGAGCGCGGCCCGGTGCTGCTCTTCCTCGGCCTGACGATGGTGCCGTTCGCGATCGTGGCGCCGCTGATCGGTCCGTTCCTCGACCGGTTCAGCCACGGTCGCCGCTGGGCGATCGGCGCGACCTTCGCGCTGCGGGCGTTCCTGTGCTGGGTGCTCGCGGGGACGCTGGCCGACGGCTCGCCGTGGTTCTACGTCGCCGCCCTCGGCGTCCTCGTGTCGTCCAAGGCCTACGGCGTCGCCAAGGCGGCCGCCGTCCCACGCCTCCTCCCCCACGAGATCACCCTCGTGAAGGCGAACGGGCGGGTCGCACTCTCGGGCGTCGTGGGCGCCTGCGTCTCGGCCCCCCTGGCCGGACTCGCCTACTGGATCGGTCCGGAATGGGCGTGTCGCTACGCCTTCCTCGTGTTCACCGTCGGCACGATCGCCGCGATCCTGCTGCCCCGCCAGGTCGACTCGTCCAGCGGCGAGGAGTCCGTCGACGCGCCGCGGTCCGCGGCCGGCACGCGGCGCGCCACCGGGCTGCCGCCCCAGGTCGCGTTCGCGCTGCGGGCCAACTGCGGGCCGCGCCTGCTGTCCGGCTTCCTGACGATGTTCATGACCTTCGTGCTGGCCACCGAGCCGCTCGACGGCTGGGAGACCAGGACGAAGTCGACACTGCTCGTGGGCCTCGTCGTCGGGGCGGCCGGCCTCGGCAACACCATCGGCATCGTCGTCGCGTCGCTGGCGCGCAAGATCAACCCGGCCGTCATGGTCGTGGTCGCGCTGCTCGCCGACATCGCGGCACTGGTCGTCGCGACGATCTTCTACGGCCTGCTGCCACTGGTCGTGCTGGGCCTCACCGTCGGGCTGATGCAGTACCTCGCCAAGGTCTCGCTCGACTCCACCATCCAGAGCGGCGTCCCGGTGCGGGCGCACGCGAGCGCGTTCGCGAAGGGCGACACCACGCTCCAGCTGGCGTGGGTCATCGGCGGCTTCCTCGGCGTGGTCCTGTCCTACCCGGCCGTCAACGGCGTGGGGCTGGCGTTCGCCGCCGTGCTCCTCACCGCCTGGGCGGTGTTCGTGCTGCGCAGTGCACCCTCCCGGAGGCAGAAGGCGCCCGCGGACCGACCGGTCCCGGCCTGACGCGGCCGGGAGGCCTCAGGCCTCGAGCTCGTCGGCCAGGGCCCGCAACAGCTTGGCGACCGGCTGCGACGTACGACGGTCCGGGTGCCGGCCGTGGCGGTAGGCCTCGCCGACGCCGTCCAGGAGCTGCATCAGGTCCTCGACGATCGGGACCATCTCCTCCGGCTTCTTGCGACGCGCCTCCTTCTGGTTGCGCGCCACCGACGCCGGGGCGTCCAGCAGCTTGACCTGCAGCGCCTGCTCGCCGCGGCGACCCTGCGCGATGCCGAACTCGACGCGGGTGCCTGCCTTCAACGTGGTCACGCCGTCGGGCAGCGCGTCGGAGCGGACGTAGACGTCCGCACCATCGGTCTGGGAGAGGAAGCCGAAGCCCTTCTCCGCGTCGTACCACTTCACCTTGCCAGTCGGCACGGTCCTGCCTTCCTCGTTGCTGCGGGCGGCGATCCGTCGCCCGCGACGGCACATGTTAGACGAGTGCTCCGACGGCCCGGAAAGCAGTTTCCCCACCCCGGCGGGGCTCCTAAGGTCGGGATGTGGGAATCGAACGCATCACGCCGCCCGTGCCCCTGCGAACCGAGCGGCTGGTGCTGCGGCCGGTCGTCCCCGCGGACACCGACGCGATCGGCGCCTACTGCGCGGATCCCGAGGTCACCCGCTACCTGCCGTTCCCGGCGCTCGACGCCGAGGGGTTGTCGAAGCGGATGGAGAGACTGGTCGCGGCGACCGGCCCGGTCGCGGTCGGCGACTTCCTCGGCCTGGCGGTCGAGCACGAGGGCGTGCTCGTCGGCGACCTCATGCTGCGCTTCAGCGCCGCTCACGGCGAGCACCAGCCGCCGTCGATCGCCGAGCTCGGCTGGGTCTTCGCACCGGAGCACGGCGGCCGCGGGTTCGCCACCGAGGCGGCCCGTGCGCTGGTCGACCTCGCCTTCACCACCTACCCCCTGCATCGGCTGATGGCGCAGCTGGACCCGCGCAACACGGCGTCCGCGCGGCTGTGCGCACGGATCGGGATGACCCACGAGGGACACACCCGCGAGGACTACCCCGACCGCGACGGCGGGTGGAGCGACACGGCTGTGTACGGGCTGCTGCGGCGCGAGTGGGAGGCGAACGCGGAGCGCATCTGACAATTCACCAGAACGGGCTTGTATACAATCATGGCCCGCACTAGGGTGAGGGCATGACGACGACGGCGAGCGAGGGCAGGCGCCCGTACCGCTCGCCCCTGCGCCAGCAGCAGAGCGCCGCGACGAGAACCGCGGTGCTCGACGCGGCGCGGTCCCTCTTCGCAACGAGGGGCTGGCGCGGCACCGGGATGCGCGATGTCGCCGCGGCTGCCGGCGTCGCACAGGAGACGATCTACGCCCACTTCGCCTCGAAGACGGGCCTCCTGCGGGCGGTGGTCGACCGCGACGCCGTCGGCGACGAGCTGGAGCTCCCGCTCGCCCGGCGCCGCGAGTTCCTCGCGATCGGGAAGGGCGAGCGAGCCGCACGACTGACGGCAGCGGCACAGCTGGTGACGAGCGTGAACGTGCGGACGGCGACGATGGCGCGGGTCCTGCGTGAGGCCGCCCCGGGCAGCCCCGAGATCGCCGAGATGCTCTCCGCAACTCGAGCCCGGCAACGCCAGGACGTCGCTGCCGGGCTCCGACTGGCGATCGGCCGGGAGCCGACGAGTGCTGAATGTGACGGCGTCTGGGCGCTGGCGAGCCCGGAGGTCTACCTACTGCTGGTGGAGGAGTCCGGCTGGACTGCCGACCAGTACCGGCAGTGGTTCGAACAGATGCTGGAGCGGGCAGTCCCGCTCTCCTGACCCTTGGGGGTCTCCATGAAGGTCGACGACGGCGCTCCCGCCGACACCTCGATGATGACCATCGTCCACAACGCGCTGCGCCGCGACCTGGCACGCGCCCGCGAGCGGCTCGCCGCTCCGGAGGCGGTCCCGCCTGGCCAGCGTGCGGCGATCGGGGAACACCTCCGGTGGCTGATGGACTTCCTGCACCGCCACCACGAATCAGAGGACCACGGCCTCTACGTGCTCGTCCGCGAACGCGCGGCCGACCGGCCCGACGACCTCGCGCTGCTCGACCGGATGGGCAGCGAGCACGAATCGATCGCCGCCGCGATCGTGGACGTCGAGAACGTGGCTGCGGCACTGGCCGCCGATCCCTCAACCGCCACCGCGCGCGCCGCGGTCGCCGCGCTCGATGGACTGTCCGACGTCCTCCTCCCGCACCTGCGCGAGGAGGAGGACGAGGCGATGCCCGTCGTGTCCCGACTGATCACCGCAGGCGAGTGGCGGGCCTGCGAACAGGAGCACAACCTCGACGGGAAGACGAAGGCGCAGCTGGGCTTCGAGGGCCACTGGCTGATCGACGGTGTCGACGCCACGGACCGGGCCACCGTCCTCGCGCTCGTGCCACCGGTGCCGCGGTTCGTGCTCCTGCACGGGTTCGCCCGGCGCTACCGGCGCCACGCAGCGCGGTGCTGGGGCGCGGGTCCGAAGGCGGCGCGTCGGGTGCAGCTGCAGAACGCCGTGAGCGTCACCGTCCCCGCGGACATCGACGCGGTCTGGGCGGTCGTCCGCGACCCGACGAGGGTCGGCGAGTGGAGCCACGAGTGCGTCCATGCCGCGTGGATGGACGGCTCCGACAGGGCCGTGGCCGGCGCCCGGTTCCGTGGCCGCAATGTCGCTGGCTTCTCGCGGTGGGGTCGGATCTGCGAGATCGAGTCGGCGGCGCCCTACCGGATCAGCTGGCGGACCGTGCCGACCACGGCCTTCCCGGACAGCTCGGTCTGGTCGATCGAACTCGAGCCGGTCGAGGGCGGGACCCGCATCGCGCAGGAGTTCCGGGTCGTGAAGGCACCGCGATTGCTCGGGTTCATCTACGCCCTGCTGATCCCGGACCACCGCGACCGGACGGTCGCCCTCGCCGGCGATCTGCGACGACTGGGGGAGGTCGCCGTCGCCGGGACGTCGACGACCAGAGCCTCCTGAACCCTGCGCTGCGGCTCAGGCGTCGCGCTCGACCGTCATCGTGCGGTCCCCGAAGCGCACCTCGTCACCGGGCAACAACGTGCTGGGCCTGCCGGCGGTCAGCGCCTTCGACATGCCGCGCCGCACGACGTAGGAGCCGTTGGTCGACCCGCGGTCCATGACGACCAGGGCGCCGTCGGGGGCGACCTGGAACTGCGCGTGCGTCTTGGACAGCGACATGTCCGACGACCGGAGCGGTACGACGTGACGGACCGGCTCGCCGTCACGCGGCTCCGGTCGTCGGCCGACCAGCGCCAGTCCCTCCACCACGAAGGACTCCCCCGTGTCGAAGGCGACCCGCCACCGGGCGGCCGTGGCCCCACCGTCCGGGGTGCCGGTCGCGGGATCGGGGCGGACGCGGGTCTGCTCGGCGACCGGCTTCGGGACCGCTGTCGGCGTCGGAGCGGGGACGGGTGCCGGGACGGGCGCCGGAGCGGGTGCCGGAGCCGGAGCGGGTGCCGGAGCCGGGGCGGGCGCCGGGACGGGCGCCGGGACGGGCGCCGGGACGGGCGCCGGAGCGGGGGTGAGCACAGGCGCCGGGGCCGGCACAGGGGCGGGCGCCGGAGCCGGAGCGGGTGCCGACGTCGGGTGCTGGACCGGCGGGACGGGCATCAGCCGCAGGGCGGTGAGGTTGACGATCTGCTGCGGCCGGTCGTCGTCCTCCTCCTGGACGACCGGAACCGGGCGGATGTCGACGACGACGGCGTCGCCGATCCGGTCGTGCAGGCCGCGGCGCTGGCGGCTCGGGTCGGCGGCGGCCGTCCAGGCGAGCGTGGCGAGCCCCAGGCCGAGGGTGGGGATGCCGGCGATGCCGAGGACGACGTACCGCCCGGTCGCGGCGAGCATCCCGATCGGGCGGCCGGTCTCCCGCTGCACGACCCGCAGCCCGACGGCGGCCTTGCCGGGCGTGACGCCGGTGGCACCGACGAGGACGGCCAGCACGAGACCGAGCACCACGTCGGTGCCGACGGCGCTGAGCAAAGCGACGGGGATCGAGGTGTCGAGCAGTGCCCACACGGCGAACCCGACGGCGCCGGACAGGCCCCAGGCGACCACACGGTCCAGCACGAACGCCGAGAAGCGGCGGTCGAGCACGGCCGGGGGGAACATCACCGGCTCCGTGGTGGGCGGGGGGACGAGAGACATGGGCAGCGCTCCGAGTAGCGGCCGCCGGCCGGTCAGGGCCGGGTGACCTGGATGGTGATCCCGTCACCGAGGTTGATGATCGCGCCCGGGATCAGCTGGACGGCGATACCGGGCTTGAGGTCCTCGGGACCGAGGCCGGGCTGGACCAGCACGGTGCCGTTGGTCGAACCCATGTCGGTGACGACGGCGGTGCCGTGGTCGGCACCGGTGCCGGGACGGACCTCGACGTGGGTCGAGGAGATCTCGTGGAGCCGGCTGGGGACGGTGACGAGCATCGGCTGCTCGGTCGAGGTGAAGCGCCGCGCCTCCGGCGCCCGACCGATCAGCACCGCACGGTCGACGACGACCGTCTGGCCGTCGGAGATGAGCAGCTTGGCGACCGGCTGGGTGACGGCCGGCGCCGGCGGCTGGCCGGGGATCCCGGGCTGCGGCGGCGAGGGCATGTCCGGGCTGACCCCCGTGACCGTCTGGCCGTCGTGGTCGGGGTCGAAGGGGGCCTGCGGCGCGGGTGGCGGCGGGGTGGTCCCACCGACGGGCTCCCACGAGCCGATGCCGAGCGGCGGCGCGTCGGCCGGGGCGTCCACCGACGGCGGTGGGGGCGGCACCCAGCCGGCCGGGGCGACCTCGGTCTCACCACCCATCGGCGGCAGTGGCGGCGACGGGACGGCGGGGGTGTCCGGCTCGTCGAGCGGGTCGGGGGCGGCCGGCGCCGGTGAGGAGTCCCAGGGCGTGACCCAGCCATCGGGCGCCGGCGCGGACGGAGCGGACGGCAGGGGGTCGCTCAGCGGGTCGGGCACGACATCCATGACCTCCGTGGCCGGGCCGTCGTCGAGCGGCGAGGACGCGCCCTCGTCGACCGTCGCGTCCGGCCCGGCCGACGCGGCCTCGGCCATCACGTCGGGCTCCTCGGCCGCGGGCTCGTCGACGGCCACGTCCTCGACCATGACGTCCTCGACCATGGCGTCCTCGACCACGGCGTCCTCGACGGGCTCCTCCGCCGGCTCCCCCGAGGGCGCCTCGACCATCGCGTCGGCAGCCGGCGCGGGCTTGGCCAGGTCGAGCGCGGGCACCTCGTCCGGCGCCACGTCGGCCCCGGTTGCGGTCTCGACTGCGGCCTCGGCTGCGGCCTCGGCTGCGGCCTCGTCCGGACCGTCGACGACCGGTGCGGCGGCATGCGCCCCGCCCGTCGCCGGTACGACGGCAGGCCGGTCGATCTGCCCCACACGGACCAGGCCCGTGGCGATCGGGAAGTCGGCCTCGCCGCGCGTGGCGTCGTCGTCCGCGGGCAGCCCGACAGAGAGGGCGAGCACGCCGTCGACGGTCCGCTCGACCCAGGTGTGGCTCGCGGCACCGTCGAGGGTGATCTCCTCGCTCGCGGTCGCCAGCGTCGCGCTGACGCCCTGGCCGCGCAGCAGGACCCGGGTCGGGCCGTCGTCGTCGCTCACCAGCACGAAGCCGGGGATCCGGCTCAGACCGGACGCGAGCAGGCCGTCGAGGACCTCGTCGAAGCCGGCTCCGTCGTCGACGAGCGCCCAGAGCGCCACGACCTGGTCCTTCTGGGAAGCGGGCAGCAGCACGGTCGCACTGACACCGAACACGGCGAACCAGTCGCCGGTGCGGTAGGACCAGGCGCCGGTCGCGCCGGTGGCGGTCTCGCTCATGGGAGGGCTCCCAACTTCTGCTCCAGGCTCAGCCGCTGCGCGTCGGCGTCGTACGGCTCTGTGTGCACCAATCCCACCACATCGACCACGACGGCCGTTGCGTTGTCGTGACCACCGGCGTCCACGGCGGCCGCGACGACCTGCTCGGCGGCGTCGCGCGGGTCCTCGCAGGAGCCGAGGATCGATCCGATCACCTCGTCGTCGAGCATGCCGCTGACGCCGTCGGAGCACAGCAGCAGTCGCTCTGCGGCGGCGAGCGGGAGCAGGAAGTAGTCGGCCTCGCCACTCACACCACCCGGCAACGCCGATCCCCCGAGCGCCCGGGTGATCACGTTGCGGCTCGGGTGCACGGCCGCAGCGGCCGGCGTGATCTGACCGGTGTCGACGAGCTCCTGGACGAGACTGTGGTCGACGCTCACCTGCTCCAGCTCGCCGTCGTTGTAGCGGTAGGCACGCGAGTCGCCGACGTTGGCCAGCAGCCAGACCGGGCCGGAGGACGAGTCGACGAGCAGCGCGACGACCGCGGTCGTCCCCGCCGAGAAGGAGGCACCAGCACCGCCCGCACGCTGCTCGGCGTCGAAGGCGAGGATCCGGTCCTGGACGGCCTGCAGGGTGGCGGCGACGGCCTCGGCGCCGTGCTCGGCGTCGTACCCGTCACTGGCGAGGCGGGCGAACTCCTCGACCACGATCGCACTGGCCACGTCGCCCCGGTCGTGGCCGCCCATGCCGTCGGCAACGACGAACACCGGCGGGTCGGCGAGGTAGGAGTCCTCGTTGGCCTGGCGCACCCGGCCGACGTCGGTGGCCGCGCCGTGGTGGAGCTCGACGTGCTGCACTTCTGAGCGTCGCGTGGTGCTCATCCGGGGAAGGCCCCCGTGCCGGTCAGCCATGTCGGTAGTTTGGCCCCCGTGGGAGGAGGTCCGAACGGGTACCGGTCGCTGGCCGACCAGCTGCGGTCGTGGCCCGACGAGCGACTGGTCCGCCTGCTCACGGATCGTCCGGACCTGGCCACCCCTGCCCCTCACGACTTCGGTCAACTCGCCTCGCGCGCCGCGGTGAGGAACTCGATCGCACGCGCGCTCGACGGCCTCACCCGAGGCGAGCTTTCAGTGCTTGATGCCCTCGTCGTCGCGGGCCAAACCACCGAATCGGAACTCGTGGAGATGGTCGACGCGGACCCCTCGTTCGTCGTCGCGACCCTACGGCGCCTGGTCGATCTCGCCCTGGCCTGGGAGTCGCCCGAGGGCCTCCGTCCGCTGAGCGTCGTCGGCGACAGCCTGGTCGGCGGCGCGGATGCCGGGGTGAGCGGACTCCGCCCCCGATCGGCCCGGCCACGCCCCGCCGAGGAGCTGCTCGAGGTCGTCGCCACACTGCCTCCGAAGGCGCGGGCGCTGCTCGACCACGTCGTCGACGGCGGGAGCACCGCGAAGTCCGGGTCGGCCCGGATCGGACTGCGGCCCGAGGACGCCGAGACGCCCGCGGAGCTGCTCGTCGCGCACCGCCTGCTCGTGCCCGCGGGCTCCCTGCAGCCGGGTCTGCTCGCCGTTCCCGGCGAGGTCGGCCTAGCGCTGCGCGGCGGCCGGACGACGACGTCCCCCGTCGACGTCGCCCCGGCCCTCGCCGGCGAGGCACGCTCGCCACGCCTCGCGGGGAGTGCGGCCGTGGGCGCTGCCACGGACGTCGTACGACGAACGGCGATGCTGCTCGAGTGGTGGAGCAGCCGGCCGGCGGCGGCCCTGCGGACCACCGGCCTCGGGGTGCGGGAGCTGAAGGCGGCGGCGGTCCACCTGCAGGTGGCCGAGCGGGACGCGGCCCTCGTCGTCGAGGTGGCCGCGGAGGCGGGACTCGTCGGCACACGGGCTGACGCCGACGGCAACCCGGTGTGGGTGCCGACCGACGAGTTCGACCGGTGGCGCGACCTGCCGCCCGCCGAGCAGTGGACGGTGCTGGCACGCGCCTGGCTGGCCAGCCCGCGGCTGCCGTCGCTGGTCGGTGAGCGGGGTCCGGACCAGAAGCCGTGGAACGCCCTGACGCCCGAGCTCGCCGCATCCGGGATGCCGGAGGCGAAGCAGATGGTGCTCGCGGCACTGGCCGCGCTGCCGGAGGGCCACGGCCTGGCGGCAGGGACCGGCCTGCCGTCGCTGGTGGCCCGGATCGCGTGGGAGCGGCCGCGCCGCCCGCGGACCCGGCCCGACCTGGTCGCGTGGGCGGTGGCCGAGGCCGCGGTGCTCGGGGTGACCGGCGCGGACGTGCTCTCGCCGTACGGGCGGGCCCTCGCCCTGGGCGAGGACCCGGCCCCCGTGCTGGCCGCGCTGCTGCCGCCGCCGGTCGACCACGTGCTGCTGCAGGCCGACCTGACCGCGATCGCCCCCGGGCCGCTCGAGCCGGACCTCGCCCGACGGCTGCAGCAGGTCGCCGACGTGGAGTCGCACGGCGGCGCCACCGTCTACCGGTTCACCGCCGGCTCGGTGCGGCGGGCGCTCGACGCGGGCTGGACCGCTGCCGAGGTGCACGCCTTCGTGCTGGCGGCCTCGCGCACGCCGGTCCCGCAGCCCCTCAGCTACCTCATCGACGACGTCGCCCGCAGCTTCGGACGGCTCCGGGTCGGCGCCGCGACTGCGTTCATCCGGTCCGAGGACGAGGTGGCCCTGGCCGAGCTGGTCAACCACCCGAAGGCCGCCGGGCTCGGCCTGCAGCGGCTCGCCCCGACCGTGCTCATCTCCTCGCTCCCGCTCGACCTGCTGCTCCCCCGGCTCCGCGAGATCGGCGCCGCGCCGGTCGTCGAAGGACCCGACGGGATGGTGCGGGTCGGCACCGCCGAAGGGCTGCGGGCGCGTACCCCGCGCACCCGCGAGACTGCTGACGCCGGACGGGCCGCCGCACGGCAGGCCGCCCACGTCGCGTCCGCCGTCCGCAGCGTGCGCGAGGGCGACGCCGACGCGCGGTCCCGCCCCGCGTCGGCGTCCGCGCCCGGCGGGGGTGTGCTCTCGGCGCTGCGGGACGCGATCGAGCGGCGGGGCGTCGTACTCATCGGGTTCACGGACAACCAGGGCGTGGTGTCGGAGCGGTCGGTGCAGCCGCTGGCCGTCGACGGCGGGCAGCTGACGGCGCGCGACGCCGACGCCCGGGACGACGACCCTGACGCCGAGCGGCGCTATGCGGTGCACCGGATCACGCGGGTGGTCCCGCTGGGGAGCGACAGGCCGGGCCCGTAGACTCGTGCGGTGACAGACGGACCCCTGATCGTGCAGTCGGACAAGTCGCTGCTGCTGGAGGTCGACCACGAGCAGGCGGCCGAGTGCCGCAAGGCGATCGCCCCGTTCGCGGAGCTCGAGCGCTCGCCGGAGCACATCCACACCTACCGGCTGACCCCGCTGGGTCTGTGGAACGCCCGCGCCGCCGGGCACGACGCCGAGCAGGTCGTCGACACGCTGTTGACCTGGTCGCGCTACCCGGTCCCGCACGCGCTGCTGGTCGATGTCGCCGAGACGATGTCGCGCTACGGCCGGTTGCGCCTGGAGAAGCACCCGACCCACGGCCTCGTGCTCGCATCGAACGACCGACCGGTGCTGGAGGAGGTGCTGCGCGCCAAGAAGGTCGCCGGCATGCTCGGCAACCGGATCGACGCGGACACGGTGGCCGTGCACCCGTCCGAGCGCGGCAACCTGAAGCAGGCACTGCTCAAGCTCGGGTGGCCGGCCGAGGACTACGCAGGGTACGTCGACGGCGAGGCCCACCCGATCGCGCTGGCCGAGGACGGCTGGTCGCTGCGGGCGTACCAGGCCGAGGCGGCGGAGTCCTTCTGGCACGGCGGGTCGGGGGTGGTGGTCCTGCCCTGCGGCGCGGGGAAGACCATCGTCGGCGCCGCAGCGATGGCCGAGGCCCGCGCAACCACGCTGATCCTGGTGACCAACACCGTGAGCGCACGGCAGTGGAAGGACGAGCTGGTCCGTCGTACCTCCCTCACGGCGGACGAGATCGGCGAGTACTCCGGCACCGTCAAGGAGGTCCGGCCGGTCACCATCGCGACCTACCAGGTCGTGACCACGAAGCGGAAGGGCGTCTACCCGCACCTGGAGCTGTTCGACGCCCGCGACTGGGGCCTCATCGTGTACGACGAGGTGCACCTCCTGCCCGCCCCGATCTTCCGGATGACGGCGGACCTGCAGGCCCGCCGGCGGCTCGGGCTCACGGCCACGCTGGTGCGCGAGGACGGCCGCGAGGGCGACGTCTTCTCGCTGATCGGCCCCAAGCGGTACGACGCCCCGTGGAAGGACATCGAGGCGCAGGGCTGGATCGCACCGGCCG
>CAZAQE010000042.1:0-32736 GCA_964487275.1 uncultured Nocardioides sp.
GGGGCAGCAAGCTGCCGGCGCTGCGCTCCCGCCGCGCTGCCGCGCCGCGGTTGTCCTCCGTGGGCCAACACCTGGCCTGGCGGCAAGCCGACAGCGCACGGCAGGGGCCGCCGTACTCCCGCGATCAGTCCCGGTAGGCCGGCGCCCGGCGACTGGGCGCCGCGTCGCCGCTGGCGAGCAGGGGGAGCACCCGCGGCGCGATCAGCACCGAGAGCACCATCACGCTCGTCGACCGGACGACGGACGAGGACTGGTCGATGCGGACCAGGGTCGCCTGCAGCTCGGGGTGGGAGCGGGTCGCGACCCGGCACAGGACGTCGTACGACCCGGTCGTGACATAGGCCTCGAGGACCTGCGGGATCGCGGCGAGGTCACGGCTCACCTCGTCGAGAGCACCCTGGGAGATCTCGAGGGTGACATAGGCCTGCACCTCGTAGCCCGCAGCGGCGACGTCGAGCGTGGGGTCCCAGTCGGCGATGACGCCCGCCTGCGTCATCCGCCGCAGCCGGCTCTGGACCGTCGCGCGAGCGACCTGGGTGAGCCGGGAGAGCTCGAGGTCGCCGGCCCGCGGGTGCTCGGTCAGCGCAGTGAGCAACGCGATGTCGACCTGGTCGAGGGTGAGCGCATCGGCCATGACCCCATGCTAGTCAGATTGACCAGTCGAACCAGCATCAACCTAGGCAGGACTGGCCATTCTGACGACTTCCTGATGCGCAGGTTGTGCGGCCCCTCACGTCCTGTTGTGCTGCTCACATGTCCCTCCAGGAGACCCTGACCAGCGAGGAGCGGCTCGCCGAGCTCGACCTCGACACGTTGAAGCAGCTCGTCGGCCTCGTCGAGTACGACGACCGCGAGGACCCGTTCCCCGTGACCGGCTGGGACGCCGCCGTCTGGGCGGTCGGCAACGCCACTCAGTCCGCCCACTTCTTCATCTCCGCGTTCGGCATGGAGCTGGTCGCCTACTCCGGCCCGGAGACGGGCAACCGCGACCACGTCGCCTACGTCCTGCGGAGCGGCGCCGTCCGCTTCGTCATCAAGGGCGGCGTCGACCCGCGCAGCAGCCTGCTCGACCACCATCGCAAGCACGGCGACGGCATCGTCGACATCGCCCTCGAGGTGCCTGACGTCGACAAGTGCATCGAGCACGCCCGCTCCGTCGGCGCGACGGTGCTGGAGGAGCCGCACGACCTGACCGACGAGCACGGCACCGTCCGCGTCGGCGCGATCGCGACGTACGGCGACACCCGCCACACCCTCGTCGACCGCAGCCGGTACGACGGCCCGTACCTGCCCGGCTATGTCGCGCGCACCTCCACCTTCGTCAGGCGCGAGGGCGCTCCCAGGCGGCTGTTCCAGGCCCTCGACCACATCGTCGGCAACGTCGAGCTGGGCCGGATGGACGACTGGGTCGAGTTCTACCGCAAGGTCATGGGCTTCACGAACATGGCCGAGTTCATCGGCGACGACATCGCGACCGACTACTCGGCGCTGATGTCGAAGGTCGTGGCGAACGGCAACCACCGCGTGAAGTTCCCGCTCAACGAGCCTGCGATCGCGAAGAAGAAGTCGCAGATCGACGAGTACCTCGAGTTCTACGACGGCCCGGGCGCGCAGCACCTGGCGCTGGCGACCAACGACATCCTGCGCACCGTCGACGCCCTGCGCGCCGAGGGCATCGAGTTCCTGGCCACGCCGGACTCCTACTACGAGGATCCCGAGCTGCGCGCCCGGATCGGCGAGGTCCGGGTCCCGGTCGAGGAGCTGCAGAAGCGCGGCATCCTCGTCGACCGCGACGAGGACGGCTACCTGCTGCAGATCTTCACCAAGCCGCTCGGCGACCGGCCGACGGTCTTCTTCGAGTTCATCGAGCGGCACGGCTCGCTCGGCTTCGGCAAGGGCAACTTCAAGGCGCTCTTCGAGGCCATCGAGCGCGAGCAGGAGCGGCGGGGCAACTTCTGATGGCCCACTACCAGCGGATCGGGTTCGTGCCGCCGAAGCGGCACACGCAGCACCGCGCCGAGGACGGCACGCTCCACTTCGAGGAGCTGATGGGCGAGGAGGGCTTCTCCTCCGACTCCTCGCTGCTCTACCACCGCACCATCCCGTCGGCGGTCGTCGAGGCGCGGGTGTGGGAGCTGCCCGACCTCACCACGACCCCCAACCACCCTCTGATCCCGCGCCACCTCAAGCTGCACGACCTGTTCGACGACAGCCCCGACGGGGCGTGGACCGAGGTCGACGCGGTGACCGGGCGCCGGTTGGTCCTCGGCAACGGCGACGTACGGATCTCCTACGCCGTCTGCGGGAAGGCCTCGCCGCTCTACCGCAACGGCATCGGCGACGAGTGCGTGTACGTCGAGAGCGGTAGCGCCCTCGTCGAGACGGTCTTCGGCGTCCTCGAGGTCGGCCAGGGCGACTACGTCGTCCTGCCGCGGGCGACGACGCACCGCTGGGTGCCGACCGGACGCGAGCCCCTGCGCCTCTACGCAATCGAGGCCAACAGCCACATCACCCCGCCGAAGCGGTACCTCTCCCGGTTCGGGCAGCTGCTCGAGCACGCGCCCTACTGCGAGCGCGACCTGCGCACGCCGGCCGAGCCGCTGCTGGCCGACCAGGAGGGTCCGGTCGAGGTGTTCATCAAGCACCGCGGCCCGGGTCCCGGCGGGATCGCGGGCACGGTTCACGTCGTGCCCGACCACCCGTTCGACGTCGTCGGCTGGGACGGCTGCCTCTACCCCTACGTCCTCAACATCGCGGACTTCGAGCCGATCACCGGCCGCGTGCACCAGCCGCCGCCGGTGCACCAGGTCTTCGAGGGCCACAACTTCGTGATCTGCAACTTCGTGCCGCGCAAGGTGGACTACCACCCGCTGTCGATCCCGGTGCCCTACTACCACTCCAACGTCGACTCCGACGAGGTCATGTTCTACGTCGGCGGCGACTACGAGGCACGCAAGGGCTCGGGCATCGGGCAGGGCTCGATCAGCCTGCACCCGGGCGGCCACGCGCACGGCCCGCAGCCGGGCGCCTACGAGAAGTCGATCGGTGTGGAGTTCTTCGACGAGCTCGCCGTCATGGTCGACACCTTCCGCCCGCTCGAGCTCGGTGAGGGCGGCCAGGCGTGCGACGACGGCGTCTACGTGACGTCGTGGGTGCGGGGGTCGCAGCCGTGAGGTTCCCGCTCCTCCTCGACGACGCCGCGATCTTCCCGCCCGGCAACCTGCCGCTCGCCGACGCGGTCCGGGCCCACCTGGCCCACGGCGTCGCGCCGTACGCCGACCTGGTCGGCCCGCTGGTCGTCGGCCTCGCCGACCTGCCGGCCCTCGCGGAGACAACCGCCGACCTGCCCGCCGGCAGCATCGCGCTCACCGTGACCGTGCCGGCGCCGGCCCTCGCCGCCGACGCCCTCGAGCGGGTGCGCGGCATCCGCGCCGTCCGGCTGGCCGCGCTCGAGGTGGCGGTTCCCGAGGGCGTCGCCGCGAGCGACGTGGCGCCGGCGCTCGACGCCGCGCTGGCATCCGCCCGCGACGTGACCGTCTACGTCGAGCTCCCCCGCGACCCCCGCCGCGACGACCTCGTCGCCGAGCTCGCCCGGTCGCCGTACCGTGCGAAGCTGCGGACCGGCGGGGTGCGGGCGGACCTCTACCCGGACGAGGCCGAGCTGGCGGAGGCCGTGGTGGCGCTGGTCCGCGCCGGCGTGCCGTTCAAGGCGACCGCCGGGCTGCACCACGCCCTGCGCAACACCGACCCGGAGACCGGGTTCGAGCAGCACGGCTTCCTCAACCTGCTCGCCGCGACCGCGGCCGCCGAGGGTGGAGCCGGCCCGGACGACGTCGCGGCAGTGCTGGCCGAGCGCGACGCCCGCCGGCTCCCCGAGGGTCCGGCCACCACGCTCCTCGGCTCGATCGGGACCTGCTCCATCACCGATCCGGTCGACGAGCTGACCGACCTCGGCCTGCTCCCGGAGGTGGCAGTGCGATGACGAACCCGACGAACGACCCCACGAACGAGGAGCTCTACGGGCTCACCAACCTGCCCTACGGCGTCTTCTCCGTCGACGGCTCCGCGCCGCGCTGCGCGACCCGGCTCGGCGACCAGGTCATCGACCTGGCGATGCTGCTCGACGACGAGGTCTTCGCGCAACCGACGCTCAACGCGTACCTGGGTCAAGGGAAACGGCGGTGGGACGAGGTCCGCGCCCGCCTGACCGAGATCCTCGCCGGCCCGTTTCCCTCCGCCTGTGCACACCCGGTCGCCGACGTCGTGCTGCACCTGCCGTTCGACGTCGCCGACTACGTCGACTTCTACGCCTCCGAGCACCACGCAGCCAACCTCGGCCGCCTCTTCCGGCCCGACAACCCGAACCCGCTGCTCCCGAACTGGAAGCACCTGCCGGTCAGCTACACCGGCCGCGCGGGATCGGTCGTGGTGTCGGGCACCGAGGTGGTCCGCCCGTGCGGCCAGCGCAAGGCGGCCGACGTGGACGCTCCCACCTTCGGGCCGTCCACCCGGCTCGACATCGAGGCCGAGCTCGGCTTCGTCGTCGGCGTCGGCAACGAGATGGGTACGCCGATCGCGGCCACCGACGCGGACCAGCACCTCTTCGGCGTCGTCCTCTTCAACGACTGGTCCGCGCGCGACATCCAGGCCTGGGAGTACGTCCCGCTCGGCCCGCACCTGGGCAAGTCGTTCGCCTCGACGATCTCGCCGTGGGTGGTGCCGATGGCCGCGCTCGACGCCGCCCGGGTCGACACGCCGGTCCAGGAGCCCGAGGTCCTCCCCTATCTGCAGCTCGACCGCCCCTGGGGCCTCGACATCGACCTCGAGGTCGAGTGGAACGGCGAGGTCGTCAGCCGGCCGCCGTACTCCTCGATGTACTGGTCGCCCGCCCAGATGCTCGCCCACCTGACCGTCAACGGCGCCCCGACCCGGACCGGCGACCTGTTCGCCTCCGGCACCGTGTCCGGCCCCGGGAAGGACCAGGTCGGCTCCTTCATCGAGCGCGGCGAGGGCTTCCTCGAGGACGGCGACGAGGTCGTCCTGCGCGCCACCGCCCCGGGCGCCGACGGCACCCGGATCGGCTTCGGCGAGTGCCGCGGCCGGATCGCCAAGGCCCGCTCTTGACCACCACGACGCAAGGAACCGACATGAAGAACCTCCTCGACCGCTTCGAGGCCAAGGCGCCCGAGATCGTCTTCGAGTGGCACGACTCCGAGACCGAGGCCAAGGGCTGGGCCGTCATCAACTCCCTGCGTGGCGGCGCCGCGGGCGGCGGCACGCGGATGCGCGCCGGCCTGGACCGCAACGAGGTCGAGTCGCTGGCCAAGACCATGGAGGTGAAGTTCACCGTCTCCGGGCCGGCGATCGGGGGCGCGAAGTCGGGCATCGACTTCGACCCGAGCGACCCGCGCCGCGAGGGCGTGCTGGCGCGCTGGTTCAAGGCGGTCACCCCGCTGCTGAAGACCTACTACGGCACCGGCGGCGACCTCAACGTCGACGAGCTGCACGACGTGATCCCGCTGACCGAGCGCTACGGCCTGTGGCACCCGCAGGAGGGCATCGTCAACGGCCACTTCGCCGCCGACGAGCGCGAGCTGGTGCAGCGCGTCGGCATGCTGCGTCTCGGCGTCTCCAAGGTCGTCGAGGACCCGCGCTACACGCCCGACCGCGACGCGAAGTACACGATCGCCGACATGGTCACCGGCTGGGGCGTCGCCGAGTCGGTCGTCCACTACTACGCGACCTACGGCGCCGCGGCCGGCCAGGACCTCGCCGGCAAGCGGGTCATCGTGCAGGGCTGGGGCAACGTCGGCTCCGCGGCGGCGTACTACCTCTCCCTCGCCGGCGCCCGCATCGTCGGCATCATCGACCGCGACGGCGGCCTGATGAATCCCGACGGCTTCACCCCCGAGGAGGTGCACGCGCTCTTCGTCGGCAAGGAGGGCAATGCGCTGCGTGCCGACGGGCTGGTGCCGTTCGCCGAGCTCGACGACGCGATCTGGGACATGGGCGCCGAGATCTTCCTGCCCTGCGCGGCCTCGCGGCTGGTCACCGTCGAGCACGTCAAGCGACTGGTCTCGGGCGGACTCGAGCTGATCTCGGCGGGCGCCAACGTGCCCTTCGCGGACCCGGAGATCTTCTACGGGCCGACCTACGAGTTCGCCGACCAGCACGTCGCGGTGATCCCGGACTTCATCGCCAACTGCGGCATGGCGCGCACCTTCACGCTGTTGATGGAGGGCATCGACGAGGTCTCCGACGAGGTGATCCTCGGCGACGTGTCGCGGACCATCCGCACCGCCCTGGAGAAGTGCCACGAGCGCTCGCCGCACCCGACGCTCGTCGCCGCGACGGCCCTCGAGATCGCGCTCGACCAGCTCGTCTGAGGGGCGGCTCCCGCGGTCCCGGGTGGTCCCGCGTCCCATCATTCACCGACCTGTGTGAAGATCGGCAGCAGCAACGCCACCCGTGGGCCCCGGGGGCCCGACATCACAGGGGAGATGGACATGGCCGGCGACGACGGACACCAGCAGGGTGAGGACACCTGGCGCAGCGACGGCTGGCGCCCGGACGACGACTCCGGGCAGGCTCCGCGCACCGAGTGGGACACCCCGTCGGCCGAGCCCGCTGCGGCGGCGGATGCCCCCGAGCCGGTCGCGGAGCGGCAGTCCGAGCCGCTGACCGACCCCCTCCCGGACCTCCTCGACGAGAGCCGGCCGCTCGAGGAGGCTCCGGCGCCCACCGAGACCCGTTCGCTGCGCGAGTCCTGGCCGATGCCGGAGCCGGCGGCGAGCACCGACACCTCCGCTGCCGCACCTCCCAGCCCGGCTGCCGGGGCGGTCGACCCAGAGGAGACCGGTTCGTCCGCCCAGCACGTCCAGGACTGGATCGCCCTGCGCCGCGAGGCCGAGGAGGCAGCGGCAGCCGCCCTCCACGAGCGTCGCGAGGCCACCAGCCAGGCGTCGCGCATCATCGAGGAGGCGATGCGCGCCTCCGAGGCCCTGCAGGCCGAGGCCCAGCAGGAGCTCGACCGTCGGCGAGCAGCCGCCGAGAGCGAGGCCGCGACCATCCTCGCGTCCGCCCGGGCCGAGGCCGCCGAGATCATCCGCGCCGGCGAGAGCGACGTGGCCGAGGCCCAGCGCCTGCGCAGCGAGGCCTCCGCCGAGCGCGAGCGGATCAACGGCGAGCTCGAGCGGATCCGGCGTACCGCCCAGGAGGAGCTCTTCGCGGAGGCCAACCGGCACGCCGCGCGGATGGACGAGATCCGCACCCGTGTCCTGCACGGGGTGGAGGCCATCACCGGCGGGCTGCGCGAGCCGGCACGGGACCCGCTCCCCGCCGCCGAGCCCGCGCTCGAGTCGCGCACGACCGAGGCCCGGCAGCCGGTCGTCGCCGAGGCGCCGGGCGAGCCCGCGCCCCTGACCGTGCACGCACCGCCCGTACCGGAGCCGGCCGCGGAGCCCGAGCCGGCCCCCGCCAGCTTCTGGGGTAGGACGGAGCCCGGCCCGGTCCCGCAGCCAGCGCCGGTCGTGACGCCGCCGCCGGGCATCCCGGCCGACGCGCCGATCACGCCGTACACGCCCGTCTCCAGCGACGCGTCCACGGCCCGGGACACGGCGCGGGACACGGCCGACGACCAGGTCAACCGCGGCAAGCGGGGCTGGCGCAGCCGGCGCTCCTGACCAACCGCGCGGCCCCGTCCCGTTCTCGGATGTGGTGCCGCGCACGGCGCACCACGTGCCGGTGACACGCCGTCTCCCTACCATGCTTCCCACGGCTGCGCTCACCCGGCAGGTGGGGACCCGAACGCGGGGCGCGGTCGCGGGAGAGTCCGTCGCATGGGGGTTGCGGACGTCCCGCAACACGGACAGGGCGCAGGCTGATGTGGGGGATCGTCGCACGCTTCGAGGACCGCGCCTCGGGGGACGAGGCGCTGGCGGCGGCGTGGTGTGCGTCGACGGGGACGCTGGACGCGGGCGGTGACGGCCGGCCCCGCCCGGTGCGCCTCGCCGTCGCCGCGAACGCCCTGGCCCTGATCCGCCACGACACCGACGACGACGTCCACGACCTCCACCGGCTCACCGCCGAGCTCGGGCGACGCCAGCTCGCCAACCTCCAGGAGGAGCTGCTGGCGCCCGCCGACACCGACGAGGGCCGCCCCCTCACCACACGCCTGGTCCGCGTCCTCGGGGAGCGCGCCTGGGGCCACCCGGCACGCTCGCCCGACACCCTGACGGGCCGTTCGTCCGACCTCCGCACCCTCTGCTCCGAGGCTGCACTGGAGCTGCTGACGGTCGGCCCCCACGACCCGACCGCTGCACCCGAGCTGGCATCGGAGGGAGACCTGCTGGAGACCTTCGCCTCCGGCGACGTCGTGCTGTGGCGCCGCCTGGTCGCTGCCGCGCTGGCCGAGCCGTGGGCAGGTCGCGTCGACGGACACCTCGCCCTGATCGACCCGGAGGAGCGGCCGTGCGAGTTCGCGAGCGTGCGGGCCCTCGCCGCGACGGCCCGCCGGATCGCGGAGGAAGACGAGCGCCGCGCGGTCGCCGACCACATCCGGACCACGGTCGCCAGCACCGGCCTGACCCAGCGCGAGTTCGCCACCCTCGTCGGCACCTCGCCGTCGCGGCTGTCGACCTATGTCACCGGCAGCGTCACGCCGTCGGCCGCCATGTTGCTGCGGATCAACCGGATGGCCAAGCGCACCCGCACTGCGTCCGCCCGGGCCGCCGGCGACCGCTCGGACGGGTCCGCCTGATCC
Source organism: uncultured Nocardioides sp. (assembly GCA_964487275.1). Classification (GTDB taxonomy): domain Bacteria; phylum Actinomycetota; class Actinomycetes; order Propionibacteriales; family Nocardioidaceae; genus Nocardioides. The sequence continues at coordinate 8,762 of CAZAQE010000042.1, forward strand.
TGCCGGAGGCGGTCCGGGTCAGAAGGCGCGCTCGCCGACGACGTCGCCGTCGGAGCGCAGGGTGACCGTGCCAGTCGGCTCGGAGCGCTGGAGCCCCTCCATCGCCGCCGTGTGCAGGGTCAGCGGCGGCGGGGCCGTGCCGGTGTAGTCGTAGGCGCAGACGACCGGGCCGGTGAGCTCCTCCCCGAGGCCGATGCCGAGCTGCAGGCCGATCGGCAGCCCGGCCTCCGTCCGGCAGCTCCACCCCCCGCTGTCGGCGTCCTTCTGGACCAGCACCGCGTCCTGGTCGAAGTCGAACGTGAGCGTCAGCGCGTGCGGGGCCGTGCCGGTGACGGTGACGGCGCTCGCGACGTCCCAGTGCCCCCAGACGGGGTGCGTGTCCTCGGTGGAGGAGACCGACACCAGCTGGACGCACGCAGTCGCCTCGCCCAGGTCGCCGGAGAAGGTACGACGCGAGCCGCTGCGCAACACATAGCCGGGCCGCGCGCTCGCCACGACCGTCCAGGCGCCGCTGAGCCCGTCGCCGACGGTGAGGTCGTAGACGACTCCCCGCGTGGTCGGCAGGGTCAGGCTGCCGGTCGTGTCGCAGCCCGCGACCGGACGGGCCGTGGGCGCGACCGCCCGGACGACGATCGGCGCGGCGACCGGACGGCGGTTCGGCCGCCGCGTGGCCGGCGGCTGGGCCGGCGTCCCGGTCGGGGTCGCCCCGACGGGCGCCGGGTCGTCCGCGACCGGCGCGACCCGGTCACGCTGCGGCGCCGGGTCGGCGGCCGGGTCGGCGGGCGGGTCGTCGGTGTCCTGCACCCCGGCCACCGCGGGCGGCGTGCTCGGGCCGGAGCCCGCCGACGCCGGGTCGGCGTCGTTGCCGGAGACCACCATGGTGACGCCGGCAGCTGCGGCCGCGACGGCAGCCGCGGCCGCGACGGCGATCGTGGTCGTCGTACTGGAGGAGCTGGAGCCACCCGCGCCACCGCTGCCGGAGGCACCCGCGAGGCCGGTGACGCCGACCAGCCAGGCCAGGCCCTTGCCGGAGGCCGGCAGCGCTCCGAGCAGGACGACGGGGAAGATCCAGGCGGCCAGCTTGCGGTTGACCCGGTCGACCTGCAGGTAGGCGGCCAGGCACTCCTCGCAGCCGCCGATGTGGGCGGCGACCTTCTCCTCGGCACGGGCGCTGAGGTCGCTGCGGACGTACTGGCTGAGCCGGGCGCGGGTCCACGCGCAGTCGGAGGCGGCGACCTCCGCGACCACGTGCTGGTCGAGGTAGGCGCGCCGCAGGCCCTCGCGGGCCCGGTGGGCGAGCGAGGAGACGGCGCCGGCGCGCATGCCGAGCAGGTCGGCGACCTCACCAGGCTTGCGTCCCTCGACCTCGACGTGCCAGAGGACCTTCTGCCACGACTCCGGCAGGGTCGCGAAGGCGTGGGCCGCGGTGTCGGCCTCGAGGTCCTCGACGAGCTCCTCGGTGGGCGGCTGCGCGTCGTCGAACAGCCACGGCTGGTCGGAGACCGGCGCCTCGCGGGGCGCGCGCAGGGAGTCGCGGAAGCCGTTGCGGATGGTGACGTGCAGGTAGGCGCGGAAGTTGTCGCGCGGCCCGCGTCCGGCGCGGAGCTGGGCGAGGACCCGGGCGAACGACTCCGCGACGAGCTCCTCCGCCTGCTCGGCGCCCACCAGGATGGTCGCGAGCCTGCGGGCGTCATCGACGTGGTCGCGGTAGAGCTGGTCGAAGTCGGAGCCGTCCGGCAGCGCGCCGGCCGTGCCCGCGGACCCGCCGGAGGGCAGCACGGCACCCGTGTCGTGCTCCGCGGCTCCGTCCGCCGTCACGTCGGCCTCCTTGGTCTGCCGGCACGCCCCCCAGGCGCAGAACGCCCCCTCGATCGTAGGCGCCACCGGGCACAACGGTGCCCCGGAAAAAAAGTTGGGGCAAATCTGCAGAACCGCGTGATGTTCCGCGGGCTGCTCCGTCTGGATGGGTGCAGGTGCCGCGGAAGGGACGGCACCTGCAGCCCAGGATCCCCACCAGCCGAGGACGTCACATGAGCTCTCTCGCCACCCGCACCCAGGCGGCACTGACGCCCACGCCGGAGCTGCGCGACCAGTTCGCCAGCCACCCCGTGCCGGTCCAGTCCGGTACGACGCTGCGCCGGATCCTGTTCGCCACGCTCGATCGCGCCGACCACGTCGCGCCCGAGCACGCCGGGGTCTGGGAGCAGTTCGTCCGGATCCTGGAGCAGAACCAGGGCGACCCCCGGTCGACCGCGCGCTGCGCGGTGCTGGCCAACCTGGTCGCCCTGGTCGTCTTCGAGGAGCCCGCCGACTACGCCGCGACCGTCGAGCTGGCGGCCCAGGTGGGGCAGCCGCGGCTGGCGCGGCTGCAGCACCGGGCGTCGGTGGCGCTCGAGACCGACCCGGCGATGCCGTGGACCACGGCCGCGGTGCGCGGGCTGGTCCGGTGGGACCTCGCCGCCCGGCTCGGCCGCGAGGTCCCGGCCGGGGTGGACGAGGACGTCGCCACCACCTGCGCGGTGATCGCGCAGAACCTCCTCTTCGAGGACATCGACCCGGACCGCGCGAGCGTCCAGCCGATCACGAGCGTCGCGCAGCTGCACGCCCTGCTCGACCGGGGCTCGATCGTCGAGTGGCGCCAGCAGCTGGGCGCGATCGCCGCGAGCCCGTGGGGCCCGTACGCCGACCAGCTCCTCGAGATCGGCCGCGCCTCCGACCGGCCCTCGGCCCTGGCCGCGATCGCCAGCTCGATCGAGCAGTGCCAGGAGTGGTGCCGCGACCGCGAGCGCGACCAGGTCGCCCGCGAGATCCGCCACCTGGTCGCGGTGAGCGGCTCCTCGCAGCGTGAGTTCGCCTCACGCATCGGCACCTCGCCGTCGCGCCTGTCCACCTACGTCCGCGGCACGGTGACCCCGTCCGCCGCGATGCTGCTGCGCATCCAGCGGGCCTCCCGCATGCTGCAGCGCCAGTCCGGCCGCTCGGTGCTCGCACCGCGCCGCTAGGACCTCACCAGCCACCACGACGGGAGCGTGGCGGCCTGGTCGGGACCGCAGGGCTGGGGGGCTCGCGGTCCCGACCGGGAGTCGGGCGCTCCCGGCCCGCCCTGATCCGTGGCCCGCGGCCCGGACCGGAAGTAACACGCTGTTCGCTCGACTACCCGCCACTTTTCGGCGGTCTGCGCCGCGTGTCATCGGCGTGTCGTGCCGAGAAGTGGCGGGTAGTGAGGTGGACAGCGTGTTACCTGCCGCGGCGCGCCGCCTGCCGAGCCAGCTCCGCCTTGGCGAGGGCGTTCCTGTGCACCTCGTCGGGACCGTCGGCGAAGCGCAGGGTGCGGATGCCGGCGTACATGTTGGCCAGCGGGAAGTCCTGCGACAGGCCGCCGGCGCCGTGCACCTGGATCGCCTTGTCGAGGATCCACTGCACCGTCTCCGGGGTGGCGATCTTGATCGCCTGGATCTCGGTGTGGGCACCCTTGTTGCCGACCGTGTCCATCAGCCAGGCGGTCTTCAGCACCAGCAGGCGCAGCTGCTCGAGCTTCACCCGCGACTCCGCGATCCACGTCCGGACCGTGCCCTGGTCGGCGATCGGGCGCCCGAACGCGACCCTCGACTCCGCCCGCTCGCACATCATCTCGATGGCGCGCTCGGCGATGCCGATGGAGCGCATGCAGTGATGGATCCGGCCGGGGCCGAGGCGGGCCTGGGCGATGCCGAACCCGCCGCCCTCCTCGCCGATCAGGTTGCCGACCGGGATGCGGACGTCGGTGAAGCGGAGCTCGGCGTGTCCGCCGTGCTCGTGGTCGTCGTACCCGTAGACCTCCATGCCGCGCAGGACCTCGAGGCCGGGGGTGTCGCGCGGGACCAGCACCATCGACTGCTGGCGGTGCCGCTCCGCGGAAGGGTCGGTCTTGCCCATCACGATGAAGATCCGGCAGTTCGGGTTCATCGCGCCGGTGATCCACCACTTGCGGCCGTTGAGGACGTACTCGTCGCCGTCGCGCACGATGCTCAGCCCGATGTTGGTGGCGTCGGAGGACGCGACGTCCGGCTCGGTCATCGCGAAGGCCGAGCGGATGTCGCCGTTCAGCAGCGGCTCGAGCCACTGCTCCTTCTGCGCGTCGGTGCCGAACAGGTGCAGTACCTCCATGTTGCCGGTGTCAGGGGCGGCGCAGTTCATCGCAGCGGGCGCGAGGTGGATGCTGCGGCCGGAGATCTCCGCGAGGGCGGCGTACTGCAGGTTGGTGAGGCCGGCACCCTCGACACCGGCGTGCTCGCCGGGGAGGAAGAGGTTCCACAGGCCGCGCTTGCGCGCTTCGGCTCGCAGCTCCTGGACGACCGGCGTGGAGTCCCACGCCCAGCGGTCCCCCGACTGCGCGAGCTGCGCCAGCTGCTCGTGGAACACCGCCTCGGCAGGATGGACGAGCTCGTCCATGAAGGCGAGCATCGCGGCCCGCAGCTCCTCGGTGCGGGCGTCGAATCCGAAGTCCATCGGTCAGTTCTCCTTGAGTGCGGTGAGTCCGGCGTCGAGCAGGGGGTGGATCGCCTCGCCGATGTCGGCGAAGCCGTCGCCGACGGTCTGGCCGGCGAGGTGGCGGTAGTGGATGCCCTCGAGGATGGCCGCCAGCTTGAAGGCGGCCAGCCCGAGGTACCAGCCGAAGCGGGAGAGGTCGCGCTCGCTGCCGGCGGCGTACCGCGCCACGATCTCCTCCTCGGAGAGGAAGCCGGGCGCGAGCGAGGCGTCGGTGACCGCCTCGCCGATCGACGCGCCGAGGCGGTGGTAGGTCAGCATCAGCGCGAGGTCGGTGAGCGGGTCACCGAGCGTGGCCATCTCCCAGTCGAGGACGGCCGTCGCCCGGTCGGAGTCGTCGACGAGGACGTTGTCGAGGCGGAAGTCGCCGTGCACGATGCCGGCCGCCGACTCGGCAGGGACATCAGCGGCGAGCAGCGCGTGCAGCTCGTCGGCCGCCGGCAGGTCCCTCGTGTACGACGCCGCCAGCTGCTTGCGCCAGAGCGCGACCTGGCGGCCGAGGAAGCCCGCGGGCCGGCCGAAGTCCGCAAGCCCGACGGCCGCAGGGTCGATCGCGTGGAGCGAGGTGAGCGCGTCGACGAGCTGGGTGGAGATGTGGCGCGTGCGCTCCTCGCCGAGCGCGGCGAGCTCGGTGGCGCGGCGGTAGGGCGTGCCGGTGACGCGCTCCATCAGGTAGAAGGGCGCGCCGAGGACCTCGGTGTCGTCGCAGAAGGCGTAGGTGCGCGGCACGGGCACGCCGGTGCCCCCCAGCGCCGACATGACGCGGTACTCCCGGCCCATGTCGTGGGCGGTGGCGAGGACGTGGCCGAGCGGCGGACGCCGCAGGATCCAGGTCGTCGTACCGTCGGTGACGGTGTAGGTCAGGTTGGACTTGCCGCCGGCGACCAGCTCGGCCGACAGGTCCGTTCCGGCGTCCGGGAGCACCCCCGGGAGCCAGCCGGCCAGGCGCGCGAGGTCGAGCCCGGGCAGGTCGGTGGCGCTCACACGCCACCGCCGAGCAGGACGCCGCCGTCGACGACGAGGGTCTGGCCGGTCATCCAGCCGGCGTCCGCGCTCAGCAGGAAGGCGACCACGCTGCCGATGTCCTCGGGGACGCCGAGCCGCTTGAGCGGGTAGGCCGCGGCGACCTCCTCCTCGCGGCCCTCGTAGAGGGCCGTCGCGAAGCGGGTCTTGACCACCGCAGGCGCGACCGCATTGACCCGGATGTGCGGGCCGAGCTCGACCGCGAGCTCCTGGGTGAGGTGGATCAGCATCGCCTTGCTGGCGCCGTAGAAGGCGATGCCCGGTGCCGGGCGCAGGCCCGCGACCGAGGCGACGTTGACGATCGCGCCTCCGTGCTCGCCCAGCCACCGACGGTGCATCTGCTGCGCCCAGCCGACCGCGGCGACGCAGTTGGTGTCGACGATCTTGCGGGCGACATCGAGGTCGATTTCCATCAACGGCCCGTAGGTGGGGTTGATGCCGGTGTTGTTGACCAGGAAGTCGGCACTGCCGAAGGTCGCGATCGCCCGCTCCACGACCTCGGCCTGGTGGTCGCCGTCGTCGGCGTGGCCCGCGACGCCGAGGGCGACCTCGGGGCCGCCGAGGGCTTCGACCGCCTCCGCGAGCGGGCCCTCCTTGCGGCCGGTCACCACGACCCGCGCGCCGTCGGCGACGAGCCGCTCGGCGATCGCGAGCCCGATCCCCCGGCTCGCGCCGGTGACGATCGCGGTCCTGCCCTCGAACCTCGTGCTCACGTGCTGTCCTCGCTCTCACTGACTAAGCGCTTGCTTAGTGATAGCGTCCACTGTGCACGGGTCGGCCCCGCCCCGTCAAGCACCCGCCCGAGGAGGTACGACGATGGCCGCCCCCTCCCGCGCCGAGACGACCCGCGCCCGGCTGCTCGAGGCGGCGGTGGCCGCCTTCTCCGAGAAGGGCTTCCACGGCACCACCACCCGCGACATCGCCGGCGCGGCCGGGATGAGCCCGGCTGCCGTCTACGTGCACCACAAGTCCAAGGAGGAGCTGCTCCACGTGATCTCCCGCGACGGCCACCGGGCCGCGCTGGACGTCGTACGAGCGGCGCGGGCGGCGAACGCCGACCCCGTCGAGCAGCTCGCCGCGGTCGCCCGCGCGTTCGCGATGTTCCACGTCGAGCACCACACGGTCGCGCGGATCCTCAACTACGAGCTGGCCGCACTCAGCGACGAGCACCGTGCCGAGATCGACGTTCTCCGCACGGGAATCGACCGCGAGCTGCGCGACCTGGTCACTACCGGCATCGCCGCCGGCGCCTTCGACATCCCCGACCCGGCGCTGGCCGCGACCGCGCTCGCGTCGATGGGCATCGACATCGCCCGCTGGTACCGCGAGGACGGCGAGTGGAGCCCCGACCAGATCGGCGACTACTACGCCGACCTCGCCCTGCGCCTTGCCGGAGCAGCGCGCTAGCTAGACGTCGAGCAGGAGGGGCCGATGGTCGGAGACCTCCGGCGCCGCGACGATCCGGAAGTCCCGCACCGCCGCGCGGTCGGAGACGAGCAGGTAGCTCGCGTGCCTCACGGCCTTCGGGTAGCTGCTGGTCCGCGTGTCCCTCCTCCCGACCAGGTCGGTCAGCCCGATCCCGGCCAGGACCGCGAAGGTCTCACTGTCCGGCAGCAGGTTGAGGTCACCGCACACGACCACGAGGTCGCCCGGCTCCCGCATCCCGTCGACCAGCTCGGCCAGCCGCTCCGCCTGCGCCCGTCGCGCCGGACTGTCGCCCTTGCCCGCCTCGTCGCGCAGGCCGTGCAGGTGCCCGAGCGTGACGAACCGGCCGTTGTGCTCGAGGCGGGCCACCTGGGCCGCTCGCGGCCGGCCGCTGTGCGGCCAGGCGTCGCCGTGGTCGGCATAGCTGCCGTGGACGTACGCCGCCCGCGCCCCGACCACGAGCGTGGTCGGGCTCGTGAACATGCCGAGGCCGAAGTGCTGCCGGTGGACGGCGCCCGCGTCGTCGGTCACCGGCCCCGAGTCGCTCACCGTGAACCACCCGTCGTGCCCCGGGAGGGCCGCCTCGACGTCGGCCATCAGGTCGGCGCGCTGCGGCAGCACCCGGGCGTCGTCCTCGAACCGGGTCCAGCCGTCGAGGTCCGGCGTACGGGTCACCTCCTGCAGGCAGACCACGTCCGCGCCGGTGGTCGGCAGCCAGGCCGCCAGGTCGTCGTACCGGGCTCCACCCCAGGCGTTCACCGAGACGATCCGCACGCGGGGAACCCTACGAGGCGGGCGCCCCCGGGGCGCGTCGCGGGTGCAGCGGCGGCAGTTCCGAGCCGACCAGCACCGGGTCGAGGTCGGCGGTGGTCACGTCGGCGGCGCTCCACGAGACGGAGGCCAGTGCCGTGGGCTGCCGCACGTGCGGCCGACGGCGGGCCACCCCGACCACGTCGTGGCGCCCGTCCGCGGTCAACGCCCGCAGGCCGAGCCGATGTTGCCGCTGGCGCCGGTGACGACGGCCTTCATGACACGGGTGCGTCGGCGAGGATCCGGTCGCGGGAGACCCGGACGTGCAGGCGATCCAGCGTGCGCACGTGCTCGCGCCCGCGCTCGATGAGCCGGTCCAGCGTGTAGGGATCCAGCCGCGGGTCGTCGTCCGCGGCAGCGCGCAGCACCTCGAAACCCGACAGCTTTCCGCAGACGGCCAGCCGGAGGGTCTCCAGCTCGATGATGTCGGTGAGCGGTGCCCGGGTGAAGAGATGGCCGTTGGGCTTCAACCGGCCGAGCAGCTCGCCCGCCCGGGCCGCCGTCGTGCCCACCACGCTGGGGCTGACGCCGACCGAGCGCATGATCTCGCGCAGTGCCTCGCGATCCGCCGCGACCTCCACGGCGAGGTCGCGGACCTCCGCGGCCGCGTCGGGGTCGCCGTGGTTGCGGCCCACACGCCGGAAGGCATGCACCCCGGCCGTGGATCCGACCCAGTGGTGCTGCAGATAGGCCTTCAACACCTCGTCGTTCACGGGGAATCACTCCTCGGGTCGATGGGCCCGGGAGGTACCCGCCCTTCCCGATCGCACACGAAGGGCGGCCGGAGCAGGGCTCACCCGACAGCGACCAGCGCGGCGACCCACCCGTCGGGCGGCAGGTCCAGCAAGACCGACCAGGCCACGTCGTCGTACCCCATGACGGGGCAGGCGGAGAGCCCGAGCGCGGTCGCGACCAGCAGCAGGTTCTGCATCACCACGCCGGCGTCGAGGTGCAGCGTGCGGTAGTGCCGCGGCGGGTACCGGCCGGAGGCGGGGGCGGGGTCGATCGCCAGCGCGACCCACACGGGGACCCGCGTCGCGAACGGCGGCTGGTCGAGGGCCCCGGCGACGTAGCGGGTCGGGTCGCCGGTCCGCACCGCAGCCACACTCGGCAGCGGCAGCCGCGGCTCGGCACGGTGCACACCGGCGGGCAGCTCCCCCGCGCCGCGCACGACCAGGTGCGGGACCACCGACGGCAGCCCGCCGGAGCGGGGTGCGGTGCCGGCACCCTCGAGCAGCAGGCAGGCCAGCCGGTCGAGCGTCGGCTGCTCCGCGCCGAAGGTGTACGACGACCGGCGCTCCCGCAGCACGTCGGCGAGGTCCGCCCGCGGCCGGACCGGCGGGGGCAGCAGCACGCTGGTCCCGTCGCCCCGCTGCGGCAGCGCCGCAGGATCGGGGCGGCGCGGCACGGCCGTCGCATTGAGCGCGTCGTGGACTGCGCGCATCAGCTCATCCACCACCCGCGCTCCCGCTCACCGCGCGAGAAAGAGCGGGCGGCCGGTGACCGGGTCGTCCACCACGACGGCGTCGACGTCGAACACCGACCGGAGCGTCCCTGTCGTCAGCACCTCCCGCGGCGACCCGTCCGCGAGGACGGACCCGTCCCGCATCGCGATGATCCGGTCGGCGTACCGCGCGGCCTGGTTGAGGTCGTGCAGCACCATCACGACGGTGATCCCCTGGCCGTCGCGCAGCTGGCGGACCAGGTCCATCAAGTCGATCTGGTGGCGGACGTCGAGATAGGTCGTCGGCTCGTCGAGGAGCAGGACCCCCGTCTCCTGGGCGAGCGTCATCGCGATCCACGCGCGCTGGCGCTCACCCCCGGAGAGACTGTCGAGCCGGCGGTCGGCCAGGTCGGTGAGCCCGGTCAGCGCGAGCGCGCGGTGCAGCGCCGCGTCGTCGCGCCGCCGCAGCATGGCCCAGGCGCCGACCTGCGGGTAGCGCCCCTGCTCGACCACCTCGCGCACGGTCGCGCCCGCCGGCACGACCGCGGACTGCGGGAGGACGCCGAGCCGGCGGGCGATCGCGGTCGAGGACAGCTCGCGCAGCGACCGGCCGTCCAGCAGCACCTCGCCCCCTTGGCGGCGCAACACCCGCGCGAGCGTCATCAGGAGCGTGGACTTGCCCGAGCCGTTGGGGCCGACGAGCGCCGTCACCGTGCCGGCGTCGACGACGAGGTCCAGCTCGGGCACCACCAGGGTGCGACCGTGGCCGGCCGTGAGGCGGCGGGCCTCGAGCACGGGTACGGCGGCAGTCATGCGCGGGCCTCCTTGCGGACCAGGCTGATCAGGACGGGGGCGCCGAGGAGCGCGGTCACGGCCCCCACCGGCACCCCGGACACGTCGGTGGCGAGCCCCGGCAGCCGCACCGACACGGAGAACGCGACCAGGTCGGCCGCACTGAGCAGCACCGCGCCGAGGACGGCGGCGACCGGGAGGAGGACGCGGTGGTCGGAGCCGACGAGCAGGCGGGCGACGTGGGGGGCGACGAGGCCGACGAAGGCGACAGCCCCTGCCGCTGCGATCGCGGCGGCCGCCGCCGCGACGGCCACCAGCAGCGTGGCCGCGACGACGGACCGTGGACGCACGCCGAGGCCGGTGGCGACGGTCGCACCGAGCGCCCATGCGTTGAGCCCGGGCGCGAGCAGCCAGGCCACCGGCACGAGGGCCAGCCATGGCCACAAGAGTGCCCAGTCAGCCGGGGTCCGGGCGTTGAGCGACCCGACCAGCCAGCGCAGGACCACGCCCATCGGCGCCGAGTCGAGGACCAGGAGCAACGAGGTGACCGCTGCGAGCACGGCCCCGAGGAGCACGCCGGCGACGGCGAACGAGCGGCGCCCGACGGCGTACAGGACGACCCCCGTGAGCAGGGCGCCCGCCAACGCGGCGACATGGGTGGCCCGGTGTCCCGGCCAGGCGACCAGCGTGGCGACGACACCGAGCGCGGCACCCGCGCCGACCCCGGTCGTCGACGGTTCGGCGAGCGGATTGCGGACGACCGCCTGCACCAGCACGCCCGCGACCGCGAGCAGGGCTCCGGCACCGAGCCCCACCAGCACACGCGGGAGGCGGTAGTCGAGGACGATGACGCGGTACGCCGGCTCGGCCTCCTGGCCGGTGAGGACCCGCACCACGGCGCCCGGCGGCAGGTCGGAGCGACCAGTGAGGACGTGGGACAGCACCAGCGCGGCGCAGGCGACGAGTCCGGCACCGACGACGACGGCCCGCATCGGCGCGTTCATCCCGGCCCCGTCGCACGGCGCAGGAGCAGGAGCGCGGGCACGCCGACCAGCGTCGTGGCGATCCCGACGGGCAGCTCGACCGGGTAGAGAACTCGCCGCGAGGCGAGGTCCGCCAGCGCGAGCAGCAGTGCGCCGACGACCGCCGCCGGTAGCAGCACGCGCCGCGTGCCCGACGTGCCGAGCAGCGTCCGCGCGAGGTGCGGTGCCAGCAGCGCGACGAAGGCGACCGGACCACAGACCGAGGCGACGGCGGCGGCGAGCACGGCGGCCACGGCCACGGCGGCCACACGGGTGGCCGTCACCGGCACCCCGAGCCCCGCAGCGACCTCGTCCCCGAGGGTCAGGGCCTCCACCCGTCGGCGCAGCAGCCAGGCGACAGCCACGCCGGCAGCCACGACCGGGAGCACGGTTGCCAGGTGGGGCCACCCGCGGGCAGCGAGACTGCCGAGCAGGTAGCGGAACAGGACGACCACGTTGCCCTGTGTGCCCAGGCCGACGATCGCGACCACGAGCCCACCGGCAGCCGCGGAGACGGCCGCACCGACCAGCGCCACGTGGCCCGGGTCCCGGGTGCGTCCCATCGCCGCCAGCACCAGCGCCCCGGCCACGAGCGCTCCCCCGAGCGCCGCCCAGGGCTGGGCGGCGAGGGGGACGCCGAGGCCGAGCACCACGATCGCCGCGACGACGACCGCGGCGCCCGAGGACACCCCGAGCAGTTCCGGCCCGGCGATGGGGTTGCGCAGCACGTCCTGCAGGAGCACGCCGGCCACGGCCAACCCGGCGCCGGCGACCAGCCCGAGCATCAGGCGCGGCAACCGGACGTCGGCGACCGCCACGTGACGGGGATCACCGGGGTCAACGAGTGCCGAGAGGGCTGCGCCGGGGCCGAGGGCGGGCTCGCCGAGACACAACGCACCCAGCGCGCAGGCAGCCACCACCGCCGTCAACGCGCCGGCCAGCGCCGCCGGCCGGAGGTCGGCAAGCGCAGGGCGAGGACGACGCGCAGAGTTGAGAATGATTATCATTTCGATCCCATCGTCCATCACAGGAGAACCCATGCGCAAGCCCACCCGCGCGGCAACCGCCGCCGCGACCGCACTGATCGCCGCCGCGACCCTCGCTGGATGCGGATCATCAGAGGCCGCCGACGACAAGCCCAGCGGCAACGAGGCCATCACGATCACCGACGACACCGGCACCGAGATCCGCCTCGACGGGCCGGCCTCCCGGATCGCCTGCCTGACGATGATCTGCGTCGACGCGCTCACCGAGGTGGGCATCACGCCCGTCGCCTACCGCGACGCGCTCGCTACCGACGAGCGCTACGCCGGGCCGGACGCGCAGATGCGCGAGATCACCGGCGGCTTCGGCGAGGAGAACGTCGAGGACATCGCACTGGCGACGCCCGACCTCGTCATCGGGCTGGCGGGCGCCCAGGACGGCCTCCGGGCGGCCGTCGAGGAGCACGCGCCGCTCTACCTCGTCGAACCGCGCTCCTGGCAGGACTCCGTGGCTTTCCTGCGTACCGTCGGCGAGATCACCGGCACGACCGCGGAGGCGGACGAGAAGGCCGACGCCTTCACCGCCCGCGTCACGGAGGCCGCGACCGCACGCAGCGAGCTGACCACGCTCTCGATGTACGGCGAGCCGGGCAGCCTCGGGGTGGACTCGGTCGAGACCCCGGTCGGCTCCTTGCTGGCCGAGGTCAGCGACTACCCCTGGCCGGCCGCCGAGGACCCGTTCGCGAATGTCGCCGTCGAGCAGATCGCGAAGGTCGACCCGGAGCTGGTGTTCGCCCAGGCGTTCTCCGCGTCCGACGACACCGAGCCCCTCGGCGAGCGCCTCGCCGCGGACCCGACCTGGGCCGGGCTCACAGCCGCGCGCACGGACCACGTCGTCGAGGTCGAGGCAGCCGTGTGGGCGACCGGGCGGGGCACCCGCTCGCTCGGCTTCGTGCTCGACACCGTCGAGGAGACCCTCGCCAGTTATTGAGAATGATTCTCATTCGTACTACCGTGCGGTGCGCGCTCCCGCCCCGGGACCGCACACCCCACCGATGAGGAGAAGCAGATGAACGAGTTCTTCAGCCCCCTGAGCCACCGCGTCCAGCTCGCGGAGCACTCCGCCGGCCACAGCAACGCGCTCGTGGAGAACCCCTTCGACGAGGCCGAGGCCACCGAGGCCCGCTGACCCACCGGTCCCACGCCGGCCCCTGCGCTCCGTGGCGCGGGGGCCGGCCCCTCGAGGAGCACGATGTCCCAGCAGGTCACCGCGTCGGCGCGACTGCGCCCCGACGTCGTCGTGTACGCCACCGTCGACGGGCACGTGCTGCGTGTCGGCGACACCCACCACCAGGTCCACCTCGACGAGCCGGGCGCTCACGACCTGCTCGACGCGCTCGTCACCGGCCTACCGCCGGACTCGGCCCCCGCGGCCGCCGCCCTCGCATCGCTCGTCGCCGCCGGGCTCGTCGACCCGGTCATCCCACGCTGGACGGTCGAGGGTGACGGGCGCCTCGCGACCGCCGTACGCGGTGCCCTCGCCCGGATGGGCGGCACCCCCTCGCCGGGCAGCTCGACCGCCTGTCTCCCCGCCCTCGACGACCCGCCGCCCACCGGCCTGCCGGCCGGCCGTGCCTGCTGGTCCGCCGGACGCACCGTCGTGCTGGCGCCACCCTCGGTCAGCGCCCGCGACGTGGCTGCTCGGCACCACGCCGCGACCCGCCACCGCGATACCGATCCTCGGGCCGCCCCCCGACCGGGCGGGCGTCGGGTGGAGCCGGCGTCCCGGCCGCTCGCGGGTGCCGGGCTCGAGCTCGCCGCAACCCTCGTCGCCGCCGACCTGCTGCGTCCCGACCCGCACCCCTACGAGGCGCTGGTCGTGGACCTCGTCGCACTGACGTCCACGCGGCACCGCGTGCTGCCGTTGCCGCCCGCGCCGCGATGAGGACGGGCCGCACCACCGTCGGTTCCCTCGCCACGCACGTCTGGCTCCCCGACGGACCGCCCCGTGTCGTCCTCGTCGCCCGCACGCCGTACGGCGCCGCCGGGCATGCCGCAGAGGGCGCGGGCTGGGCCCGCCACGGGATCGGACTGGTCGTCCAGGACGTCCGCGGCCGGCACGAGTCACCCGGGGTGTTCCGCCCCTACTCCGAGGACACCACGACCGACGGCCCCGACCTGCTGGCCTGGGTCCGCCGCTGGGCCGGAGCGCCGGTCGTGCTGCTGGGCACTTCCTACGGCGCGCATGCAGCGATCGCCACGGCGGCAGTGAGCGAGCCCGACGGCGTCGTCGTCGCCGTCCCGGCCCTCGGCCTCGGGGAGACCGCGCGCACCCGGGGCGGGGTGTTCCAGCTCGCGTCCCGGCTGGGCTGGTGGCTCGCCCACGACGTCCGGCGCCCATGGTCCGACGTTCTCGCCGCACGCCGACGCGACGCCGAACGTGCGGCGCTCCTCGCCACCTTGCGCTGCCCGCTCCTGGCGATCGGTGGCACTGACGACCACTTCGCCCACGACACCCTCGACCTCTGGGCAGCCTGGGGTGGTCCCGCGCGGCTCGTGCTCGGCCCGTGGGACCACGGCCTGGCCGGCGCGGGCCGTGCCCGGCGGATCCTCGCCTGGCTCGACGCGCTGCTCGCCGGATCGACGCCGGCCGGCGTCGAGACGGTCGACCGGTCCGGCTCGGTCGGCGCCCACCGGCCGCCCGTCGCGGTGGTCCGGGTGGACACGGCAACCGACCGTGAGCAGTGGTGCGCCTCGCTCGTCGTACGGCGCCCCGACGGCAGTCTCCGCGAGGTGGCCCATGGCGCGGCGCTCGGTCCGGACGTGCCCCTGGGCCCCGTCGTCCTGACCCCCGCCGAACGTGCGTCCCTGGAGCTTCGGGTCGCCACCGACGACTTCCCCCGGTACGCCCGCAGCGGGCATCCCCTCGTCCCCGTCCCCGACCACCGTCTGGAGCTCGTCCCGTGACCGCCCCGCCCTCCCTCTCCCCTCCCGGCCTCGGCCTCGACGACCTCGTCGACCCGGACTTCGGTCTCGTCGTCGGACTGCACCCGGTCGAGCATCATCACGGCCTGCCGCCGTCGTACGTCGGCATCACGGCCGAGGTCGCCGACGCGCGGGTGCACGGCAACTGGCCGAGCGACCGGGTCTCGCTCGGCCAGACCTTCGGCGATCCCGAGGGGGCACGTGTCGCAGCGATCGGCGAGGCCGTCGAGCGCTACTGCGGCAACTACGTGCCTGACGGCCTGGTGCGCGGCACCGCCAGCGACCTCGCCGCGGCCGGGCACCGGCTGCTCGGCCCCACCGACTTGCGGTTCTTCGCCGACTGGCAGCACGACCGCCCGGGCTTCCCCTTCCGGCGGTTCACCGACGACCTGGAGATCAGCTGGGTCCGCGGGGAGGGGGACCACGGACCGGTGCTCGTACCCGCGTCGTGGGCCCACCTGAACTGGCGGACCGGTGCGCGCCGGCGCGAGCCGTTCCTGCACCCGGTCAACTACGCAGGCATCGCCACCGGGCAGGGGGTGGCCGATGCCACCCGACGGGGCCTGCTCGAGCTCGTCGAGCGCGACTCGCTGTCCCTGTGGTGGCACCTCGGCCTCCCGGCTGACGGCATCGCCCTGTCGAGCGTGCCCGGGCTGGCGGACCACCTGGCCGGCTCGCGCCTCGAGGTGTACCTGCTCGCACTGCCCGCGTGGTTCGGGGTCCCCGTCGTGGCGGCGGTCGTGCATGACCGGACGACCGGCATCGTGGCCGGCGGCTTCTCGGCGAAGCTCGACCCGGTCGAGACGGCGGAGAAGGCAGTACTCGAGGCCATCCACAGCTGGGTCTTCACGCAGGGACTCCTCGAGGAGGACGGCTGGGTCTTCGACGCGGTGCGCGCCGGCATCCTCTCGGAGGGGCTCTACCTCCCGCATCGCCCGGCCCGCGACTACCTCACCGTCGCCGGCGACCAGTGCGCCGGCGTACGCGACCTCGGCGCCCAGGCGCAGGTGTGGCTGGACCCGGAGGTCCAGCACCTCCTGCTGCCCCGCTTCACCTCACCGACGCGGACGGTCGGGATCGACCAGCTCCCGACCGCGACCGAGGACGGCCTGCGAGCGGCACTCGCGGCGGCCGGTCACGAGGTCGTCGTGTGCGACCTGACCACCCCGGACATCGCCCTCACCCCCTTGCGCGTCGTACGGGTGTGCGCACGGGGACTGGTCCCCAACGCTCCGGCCGCGTTCCCGTACTACGGGTTGCCCCGCTGGACAGAGGTCTCCGGATCCGAGCCGAGCCCTGCCTCCCTGCTCCTGCTGCCCCCGCCCAGCCTGTGACGACGTCCGCGAGCGCGCTCGCCGACCCGACCTACCGCCAGTTCCTGGTGGCGAGAACCGTCGCGATGACGGGCAACGCCCTCAGCCTCGTGGCGCTCCCCGTCCTCGTCTACGCACTCACCGGCAGTGCCACGCTCACCGCACTCGTCGCCGCGGCCCAGACCGCGCCGTACCTCCTCGTCGGCCTGCCCGCCGGGGCACTCGTCGACCGCTGGAACCGCCGCCGCGTGCTCGTCCTCACCGGCGCCGGCAGTGGTCTGGCGCTGCTGACCGTCCCGGCGGCGGACGCGCTCGGAGTCCTCGGCCTCCCGCAGCTCCTCCTGGTCGCGACGACCGTGGCGACCCTCTTCGTCTTCGCCGACGCGGCGTCCTTCGGCGTCGTGCCGCAGATCGTCGGGCGCGAGCGGGTCGCGTCCGCGACGTCGACGCTGGTCTCCGTCGGGACCGCCGTCGGACTCGTCGGCCCGCTGGTGAGCGGGGTGCTGGTGACCGCGACTTCACCCGCGCTGGTGATCGGGGTCGACGGACTCGCCTACCTGGTGGCGGCGACGGTCACCGCCCGGCTGCGCTGGCCCGGGAGCGAAGGCGTCCGCGAGGCCACGCCCGATCGCCGGCTGCGCCGGGAGGTCGCCGAGGGCCTCCGCTACATCTGGGCGATGCCGGTCGTGCGCTGGCTGACGATCCTCGGGACCGGCGCGAGCCTCGCGGGAGGAGCGACCAACGGCCTGCTCGTCGTCGTCGGGGTCGAACAGCTCGGTCTCGGCGCCGATTCACCCGTGCTCGGCTGGCTGTTCGCGGCGGGCGCAACCGGGACCTTCGCCGCCAGCCTGCTCCTCCCGCGACTGCAGTCCCGGTGGGGGGTCGGCGTGATCACGACGACCGGGTACGCCGTCGCACTGGCCTCCGTCCTGGCCCTCTCGGTCGCGCGGTCGGTGCCGGCCGCACTGCCGGTCCTGGTCGTCCTGAACTTCGCGATGACGACACTCATCGTCAACGGCATCGTGACCCGGCAGGTCGTCACCCCCGACCACCTGCAGTCGCGGGTCAACACGACCGCCCGCCTCATCGCCTGGGGCGGCAGCCCCCTCGGCGCTGCGCTGGGCGGTGTCGTCGCCGGCGCCGCCGGGACCCCGTGGGCGCTGCGCGCCGCCTCGCTCGGGCTGCTCGTGTCGCTCACGGCGGCCCTGCTCGTCGGGGTTCCCCGCTTCGCTCGCCTCGACGCGCTGCGCGAGGCGGCGTCCGCGGGCACGCCGGGCTGACGACGGGCGGCTCAACCGACGGTGCGCGCCTCCCGGCACTCGGCGCAGGTCCACCACTGCACGAGGAGCGAGCCGTCGCGACCGTGGGTCGCAGGCCCGATCTCGTGCGGCGTGACCCGCTCGCAGGCGAGACACTCGAGCTGCTTGAGCCGCCCGTCGGACACCGCCGGGCGACGTAGCTTCTTCGCCAGCTCCAGCGGGTTCGGCAGGGTTCCACCGGCGCCGGCTGCCGGCATGTCCGGCTGGTCGGGCGGGGGAAGGGTCGATTCCAGGGTCATGTCGCACACCTCTCTGGCGTGGACGTGCACGCTCCCCGTCGACGCTAGGCCGACCCCCGCCCGGCGAGTATCCAGCGAGCGCCGACTTCCTATCCGTTGCGCGCAGGCCGCCCACGGCGAAGGGTCGTGCCGGGCGTCTCGCCGTAGGCACGGCGATAGGCCTGCCCGAAGTGGCCCTGGTGGAGGAAGCCCCAGCGGGTCGCGATCTCGGCGACCCCGACGCTGCCGTCGCCCTCGACGAGCTCCCGTCGCACGCGCGTCATCCGGACGTCGCGCAGGTAGGTCATCGGGGTCGTGTCCAGGTGGCGCCGGAACGCGAGCTGGAGCGAACGGACGCTGACGTGCGCCCAGCCGGCGACCTGGGCCGGGGTGAGGTCGAGGTCCGCGTTGTCCTCGATGAAGGCGATGGCCCGCCGCAGCGCCGCCGGGTGGGCGTCGCGGGAGTCCGTCGTACCGGCATCGAGGAGGGCCGTGCTGGGGAAGGCGGCCAGGACCTGGGCTGCCACATAGCGGGCGGCGGCGCCGAGCAGCAGCGGGCTCGCCGCGGCCACGGGGTCCGACAGGACGGCATGGTCGAGGTGATCGATCGCTGCACGGAGCCGTCGGGCCGCGGCCTCGTCCACGGGCCGGTGGTCGAGCAGCACGATCACGTCGCCCTTCGCGGGAGAGGCGACGTCGTTGAGCACCGTGGTGTCGATCATGGTCACCGTGTAGCGGGCATGGTCGACCCTCCCGGCGTAGTGCCGGTCCGTCGGCGACAGGGTGAACAGGTCGCCCGCACCGAACACCTGCGGCTCGCTGCCGTCCGGCGCGTGGTCCGCGATGGCGCCGCTCTCGACGTCGCACAGGCCGATCCGGCCAAGCGGCTCGACGTCGTAGGACATCTCGAAGTCCAACGCGACCCGATCGACGTTGATCGCCTCGGTCGCCACACGCGCGATCCGTGCGGCGGCCCCGCCCGTGGTGCTGGCTATCCGCATCGGCGCGTAGCTGGCCGCGAGGAACTCCTCGGTCTGGCCGAGGTCAGAGCTCTCGAACAGCAGCATCGCCGATCCCTCACACTGGTTCGTTCGACCAAGAACGGTGACGCCCTGGATGGCGCGACTCGAGGAATCCTCGGCATCTCGACCGTACGCCGGTCCGCCCGCAAACACCACCGCCCGGGTCTGCCCCGCCGAACCGCTGCCACGGCGCCCGGATCGCCGTAACATCCCGTCATGGGGTCCGTGCCCGACCTGCCCGTGGTCCGCGTCGCCGCTGTCCAGGCGATGCCGGTCGTCCTCGACCTCGAGGCCAGCCTCGACAAGGCCCTGCGCCTGCTGGCCGAGGCCGCGGGCCTGGGCGCCCGGCTGGTCGTCTTCCCGGAGGCGTTCTTGTCGCTCTACCCGTCGTACGCGTGGGCGCACCTGACCGGCGGCGACGGCAACGCGCTGTGGGAGCGACTGTGGGCCAGCTCGGTCGACGCCCCCGGACCCGTCGTCGACCGGCTCGCCGCGGCCTGTCGTGAGCACGACGTGCTGTGCGCGATCGGCGTGAACGAGCGCGAGGCCGAGCGTCCGGGCAGCCTCTACAACACGCTGCTGCTCATCGGCCCCGACGGCCTGCTGCACCGGCACCGCAAGCTCATGCCGACCCACCACGAGCGCCTGTTCCACGGGATCGGCGCGGGCGACGACCTCCAGGTCACCGAGACGCCGCACGGTCGCATCGGCGGACTGATCTGCTGGGAGAACCGGATGCCGCTGGCGCGCTGGGCGGTCTACCAGGGCGGCCCTCAGATCTGGCTGGCCCCGACGGCCGACGACTCCGACGGGTGGCAGGCGACCATCCGGCACATCGCCATCGAGGCCGGGGCGTTCGTGGTGTCGGTGCCACAGTTCATCCAGCGCTCCGGCTTCCCCGACGACTTCCCCTGGCCGCTGCCCGACGACGAGGTCTTCGGCCGCGGCGGGGCCGCGATCATCGCCCCCGCGTCCGGCGAGGTGCTCGCCGGACCGCTGTACGACGCCGAGGGCATCGTCGTCGCCGACTGCGACCTGGCGCAGACGCTCCACGCCAAGCGGTGGTTCGACGCGGTCGGCCACTACAGCCGCGCCGACGTGCTCTGGCCGCGTTGAGTCTCGGGCCGCCATCAACGACGAAGGCGCCCATCATCGAACCGGGCCTTCGTACGCTACGCGCCTGTCGGGAGCGAGTCTGCGGCGTTCAGGCGAGTGCGACCCGCCCGGCGTCAAGGATCGGATCGAGGTCAGCGGCGGGCGCCGGACGCCCCAGCATGAAGCCTTGCGCCTTCTGGCACCCGAGGTCGGCGAGCGCGCTCAGCTGAGCCTGGGTCTCGATGCCCTCGGCGATGCTGGTCAGTCCGAGTGACGACGCCAACGCCAGTACTGCGGCCACGATTGCACTGTCGTCGGGGTCGACACCCAGGCCATCGACGAACGTCCGGTCGATCTTGACAGCGTCGACGGGGAACTTCTTGAGGTAGGCCAGCGAGGAGTAGCCGGTACCGAAGTCATCGATGCTGAGTTGCAGTCCCAGCTGCTTGAGGCCGCGCAGTACGCCGAGGGTCTCGACGGGGTCGTCCATCAGGATGGACTCCGTGATCTCCAGGGTCAGGCTCTTCGGGTCGACGGCAGTCTCTTCGAGGACCGCGGCGACCCGGTCGAGAAGGTCGGGCTGGCGCAACTGAACGCCGGAGAGGTTCACGGACATGACCAGGTCCCGGCGATCAGGGTAGCGGTGCTTCCACTGGTTGAGCTGGCGGCAGGCACGCTCGAGCACCCACTCGCCCAGAGGCACGATGAGCCCGGTCTCCTCGGCAACCGCGATGAACTCAGTTGGAGGCACCCAGCCGCGGCTGGGGTGTTGCCAGCGGGCGAGTGCCTCGAAGCCAGTGACGTCGCCGGTGACGATGTCAACCAGCAGCTGATAGTGCACCTCGAGCTGGTCCAGGGCGATGGCCCTGCGCAGTTCCAGCTCGGTGTCGAGTCGGCCGACCGCCGCGGCGCGCATGGCCCTGTCGAACACGACCGTGCGGGCACGGCCCTCGCGCTTGGCGCTGTACATCGCAGCGTCGGCGTCGCGCAGCAAGGCGGACGGCCGCGCTGACGCCGACGTGGCGGTGTGCACGCCGGTGCTGATCGACATCACGATCTCGCTGCCACGTACCGCCATCGGCTGCGCGGCAGCCTCCTGCAGCCGCGATGCGACCTCCAGGGCCTCCTGCAGCCCGTCGACGCCGGGGCACATCACCACGAACTCGTCGGCGCCGAAGCGCGCAACCGTGTCCTCCGGCCTCGTCGCGGCGACGAACCGCCGCGACAGCGCGACGAGCACCTCATCGCCGGCCTCGTGTCCAAGGCTGTCGTTGATCAGCTTGAACCGATCCACGTCGATGAAGAGGACCGCCAGCGTGCCCGGGTGGCGTTGCAGGGCGGCCACCGCCTGGGTCAGCCGGTCGATGAGCAGAGCCCGGTTCGGCAGCCCGGTCAGGTGGTCGTGCAGCGCCTGCTGCACCAGCTGCGCCTCGATCTCGCGCCGGGCGCTGATGTCCCAGCAGATTCCCACCATCCGAGTCGGATTGCCGTCGTCGTCGGTGACGACCTCGCCCCAGCTCGCGAGCGTTCTGACCTGCCCGTCAGGCCAGACGATCCGCTCCTCCATCTCGTACGGTTCCAGCGTCTGCAGCGATTGCTGGTGGATCGCCGCCACGTGCTCCCGGTCGGCCGGATACAGCATCTCCATGAACTTCTCGTACGAGGCGTTGAACGATTGCGGCTCACGCCCGTAGATCCGGTAGAGCTCGTCGCTCCAGGTGTTGGTGTTCGTCGCGAGCTCGAAGTCGTAGCTGCCGACGTGAGAGATCCGCTGCGCCGCCACAAGGTGTCGCTCACTGGCGGCAAGCGCCTCCATCCGTCGCTGCCGACCGATCAGGTTGGCCGCGACCTCGGCCAACTGGCGAAGCAGTGCGTCGTCCGGTGCGAAGTTACCGTAGCCGCGAACGATGAGACGTGCGGGTGTCGCGTCCAGGTCCAGCTCGAACTCCCTGCCGAGCCCCGCCCGATAGGAGGGAGGCAGCCGATCGCCCTCGACCGCGGTCAGCGACCAACCGCCGTCACGCAACTCGTAGAGGCCAGCGGCCCGCGCGCCCGTCAGATGGACCACCGACTTGAGCACGGCCTGCAGCAACTCCGCTGCCTCCGCCCTCGAGCAGACAAGCTCCACCACAACCTGGGAGAAGCCCGAGATCATCTCCCCTGCGCTCACCGCTTCGCCGTCAGAGGACACCTGCTCATGATGCTACGGCGCACCGAGGGACGGGAAGTGCCATTCGGCCCCCAGCGGAGGCCCGCGGTCGCATCGGACCAGCCGCACGCCATGCCAGGCTCGCGGTCTTCCCCGAACCCTCAGGGGTCGGACGACGGTCCTGATGCGGGCCCGCAAATGTCAGCAGGTCAGGCCCGGGGTCCGGGCCTGACCTGCTGAAGAGTCCTGCGCGCCTGTAGGGATTCGAACCCCAAACCTTCTGATCCGTATCAGATGGGGTGACCGGCGCCGACCCGGCACGCCCACGGCCGACACCTCGATATCCCCAAGTAGCAGGTCAGAGCGCCGTCCACCGGTCTGTCGCCTCCAGTCGGAGCCGGTCGCGCCGAGCCGTACATGCTCTTCGGAGCCGACTTGAATGAGCCGATATTGAGCCGGACCAAAGGCGCCTGATCATGGCTCCCTTCTGTGTCAAGACGCAGCGGGGAGCGGAGTCCTAGGGTAGGTAGTGACGGGTCCGGGAAGTTGAAGCGCCCTAGGTTCTCTGCCGCTCCTATGCGGGTTGCGGCTCTCGGTTGAGGGCTGCGTAGTGGGCTTGCTCGAACTCCACTGGGGTCATCATCCCAAGGGAGCTGTGCAGGCGCCGGTTGTTGTACCAATCGACCCAGCCGGCGGTGGCGTACTCGACATCTCCGATGCTGCGGTAGGGGCCAGAGTGGAAGACCGTGGTGCGGACGCACTCGGTCTTGTACAGCCCGATCACGCACTCCATGAGCGCGTTGTCGTACGCGTCGGCCACTGAGCCGATCGAGGGCCGGATGCCTTCCTCGGCGAGGTGCTCGGTGAACGCGATCGACGTGTACTGCGACCCGGCGTCCGCGTGACCGATGAGCTCGCCGGGCACAACCGGGTGGCCTTCGCGGTCGCGTTGCCACAACGCCATGCGCAGCGGGACGTCGACCAGCTCGACGGCCTTCGTGGGGGCGACGTTCCACGCGACGATCTTCTGGGCGAACACGTCGAGGATGAACGCGACGTAGACGAACCCGGCCCACGTCCGGACGTAGGTGAAGTCCATGACCCAGGTCCGGTTCGGTGCGGCCGCGGTGAAGTCCCGGTCCAGCAGGTCACCGGCCCACTTGCCGTCCTTGGCCGGGATCGTGGTCCTGATCCCCTTGGAACGTCGGATCCCTTGCAGGGACAGGGATCTCATCGCCCGATCGACCGCGCCGGGCGAGGCGTCCGGGCTGGTGCGCTGCACCAGCGCGGTCATCTTGCGACGCCCGTACAGCCCCTCGGGGGTCATCCGTCGCACGCCCTCGTGGTCGACCGTCCAGGCCAGGTCACGAACCTGGTTGGTCACCCGCGCGTCGGTAACCGTCCGGGCAGCGACGGGCCGGTTGACGCGTGCCCAGTCGCGGTAGGTCCGCGCGGCGATCTGGCAGCCCTGCTCACGCAGGACACGACAGACCGACTCGACCGCATGGCCCTCGGTCCGCATCTCGTCGATGAACGCGACGATCAGCGGTTGCGGGGGTCGAGTTCCCCCGCGAAGAATATCGAAGCCCGGCGGAGGATCTCGTTGTCTTCCTCGAGCCGACGGACCTTCGCCTTCAGTTCCTTGATCTCAGCCAGCTCCTCGCTGGTAGCGCCTTGGCGCTGACCGCCGTCGACCTGAGCCTGCACGACCCAACGGCGGACGGTCTCCTTGCCCAGCCCCTCGCGACGCGCGACGGACTCGGCCGCCGCGGTCAGCGATGGGTACTCCGGCAAGTGCTCCAGCACCTGCCGCACGCACCGCTCCTTGACCGCGGGATCGATCTTCTT
>CAZAQE010000043.1:0-31273 GCA_964487275.1 uncultured Nocardioides sp.
CGACCCAGTTGCTGATGAACTGGTCGATGCTCAGCGTGCGCGGCACGCCGTCGACGAGCGCGAGCATGTTCGCCGAGAAGTTGGTCTGCAGCTCGGTGTGCTTGAGCAGGTTGTTGAGCACGACGCGGGCGACCGCGTCGCGCTTGAGCACGATCACGATCCGCTGGCCGACCCGCGAGGAGGTCTCGTTGCGGACGTCGCTGATGCCCTGCACCTTGCCGGCGTCGGCGAGCTCGGCGATCTTCACCAGCAGGTTGTCGGGGTTGACCATGTAGGGCAGGTCGGTGATGACCAGGACGGTGCGGCCGGACTTGTCCTCGTCGACCTCGATGATCGCGCGCTGGGTGATCGAGCCGCGGCCGGTGCGGTAGGCCTGCTCGATGCCCTCGCGCCCCACGATCAGCGCGCCGTTGGGGAAGTCGGGGCCCTTGATCCGCTCGATGAGCGCGTCCTGCAGCTCCTCGCGGGTGGCGTCGGGGTGCTCGAGCGCCCAGACGGCACCCTCGGCGACCTCGCGCAGGTTGTGCGGCGGGATGTTGGTCGCCATGCCGACCGCGATGCCGGCCGAGCCGTTGACCAGCAGGTTGGGGAACCGGGCCGGCAGGATCGTCGGCTCCTCGGTCTTGCCGTCGTAGTTCGGGACCATGTCGACCGTCTCGCGGTCGATGTCGCTGACCATCTCCATGGCCAGCGGCGCCATCCGGCACTCGGTGTACCGCATGGCCGCGGCGGGGTCGTTGCCCGGCGAGCCGAAGTTGCCCTGGCCGGCGACGAGCGGGTTGCGCATCACCCACGGCTGGGCGAGGCGGACGAGGGTGTCGTAGATCGCCGAGTCGCCGTGCGGGTGGTAGTTACCCATGACGTCGCCGACGACGCGGGCGCACTTGTTGAAGCCGCGGTCGGGGCGGTAGCCGCCGTCGTACATGGCGTAGAGGACGCGGCGGTGCACCGGCTTGAGGCCGTCGCGTACGTCGGGCAGCGCGCGGCCGACGATGACGGCCATCGCGTAGTCGATGTAGGAGCGCTTCATCGACTCCTGGAGGTCGACGGGCTGGATCCGGCCGCCGCCGTCGCCGTTGTCGTAGGAGGTGTCCGTGGGCGTCTCAGTCACGATTGCTCTTTCTGCTTCGATCTATCGATGTCTAGGAAAGGAGTTAGAGACCTAGATATCGAGGAATCGGACGTCCTTGGCGTTGCGCTGGATGAAGGAGCGTCGCTGCTCGACGTCCTCCCCCATCAGGATCGAGAAGATCTCGTCGGCCTGCGCCGCGTCCTCCAGCGTCACCTGCAGCAGCACCCGCTGCTCGGGGTCGAGGGTGGTCTCCCACAGCTCGTCGGCGTTCATCTCGCCGAGACCCTTGTAGCGCTGGATCGGGGCTTCCTTGGGCAGCTTCTTGCCCTGCTCGAGGCCGTCGCGCATGACCGCGTCGCGCTCGGCGTCGGAGTAGACGTACTCGTGCTCGGCCGGCTTGTTCCACTTGATCCGGTAGAGCGGCGGCTGCGCGAGGTAGACGTGGCCGGCCTCGATGAGCGGGCGCATGAAGCGGAAGAGCAGCGTCAGCAGCAGCGTGTTGATGTGGTGGCCGTCGACGTCGGCGTCGGCCATCAGCACGATCTTGTGGTAGCGCAGCTTGGCGAGGTCGAACTCCTCGTGCACGCCCGTGCCGAGCGCCGAGATGATCGCCTGGACCTCCTGGTTGGCCAGGACCTTGTCGATGCGCGCCTTCTCGACGTTGAGGATCTTGCCGCGGATCGGGAGGATCGCCTGGATCCGGTTGTCGCGGCCCATGACCGCGGAGCCGCCGGCCGAGTCGCCCTCGACGATGAAGACCTCGCACTCCTCCGGGCTGCGCGAGCTGCAGTCGCGCAGCTTGCCCGGCAGGCCTCCCCCGCCGAGCAGGCCCTTGCGGTTGCGGGCCAGGTCGCGCGCCTTGCGCGCGGCGATCCGCGCGGTCGCGGCGGCCTGCGCCTTGCGGATGATCTCCTTGCCCTCGCCGGGGTTCTGCTCCAGCCAGGCGCCGAGCTGGTCGTTGACGACCGACTGCACGAAGCCCTTGGCCTCGGTGTTGCCGAGCTTGGCCTTCGTCTGGCCCTCGAACTGCGGGTTGGAGATCTTCAGGCTGATGATCGCGGTGAGACCCTCGCGGATGTCGTCACCGGTCAGCCGGTCCTCCTTCTTCTTGATCAGGCCCCACTCCTCGCCCCACCGGTTCACCAGCGAGGTGAGCGCCGCACGGAAGCCCTCCTCGTGCGTGCCGCCCTCCGGCGTGTTGATGGTGTTGGCGAAGGTGTGCACCGACTCGTTGTACGACGACGCCTGCCACTGCATCGCGAGCTCGAGGCTCATCGGGTTGGGGGCGTCGTCGCCCGTCTCGGCCTCGAAGGAGATCACCGGGCTGATCGGGGTCTTGCGCTTGTTGAGGAAGTCGACGTAGTCGGCGAGGCCGCGCTCGTACTGGAAGACCTGCTCCAGCGCCTTGTGCCCGTCGACGTCGGCGGCGTGGATCTCGGTCGCGGAGTCCGCCGCGCCCTCGATGTCGCCGGTGCCGTCCTCGACCGCCTCGGCCAGCTCCTCGGCCTTCGGCCGCGCGTCGAGGAGCTCGATGCGCAGGCCCTTGTTGAGGAAGGCCATCTCGCGGAAGCGGGTCGAGATCGTCTCGAGGGTGTAGTCGGTCGTCTCGAAGATGTCCGGCGAGGCCCACCACGTGACGGTGGTGCCGGTGCGCTCGCCGTCCTCCAGCGGGCGGACCTGGCGCAGCGGGTAGTCCGGGACGCCGAGGGAGAACTCCTGCTCCCAGAGGAAGCCGCGGTTCTTCACCTGCAGGTGGAGGCGGTCGGAGAGGGCGTTGACGACGGACGAGCCGACACCGTGCAGGCCGCCGGAGACCTTGTAGCCGCCGCCGCCGAACTTGCCGCCCGCGTGCAGCACGGTCAGCGCCAGCGTCGCGGCCGGGAGCTCCTGGCCCGGCGCGGTGTCGGTGGGGATGCCACGACCGTCGTCGACGACGGTGACCGAGCCGTCGGCGTTGAGCGAGACCTTGATGACGTCGCAGTGGCCGGCGAGAGCCTCGTCGACCGCGTTGTCCACGATCTCCCAGATCAGGTGGTGCAGGCCGCGCTCACCGGTCGAGCCGATGTACATGCCGGGACGCTTGCGGACCGCCTCGAGCCCCTCGAGGACCTGGATCGCGGAGGCGTCGTACTCGGTCTCCTGCTGGGGGGCCTGCGGGCTCTCCTGCTGGGGGGCCTGGTCGTCAGTCGACACGCGGTGACCTCTGTTCTGCTCGGGGTGTGGCCGCCATCACCGATGGCATGGCGAAGGCCGAGTCAGGCGTCCCGGAGACGCATTCCCGGCCGATGTCCCATTCTAGCCCGCTACGGGCCTCCACACACGTGCGCGCCCCGCCGCTGGGGAGGACCCGTGTGGAAAACAGCCCGTGTGCGCCCCGTAAAGGGCAATGGGAGGCCCGCGCAGGGGGTCGGGTGGGCCCCGGTACGACGACGGCCGCAAAAACCGGCCGGGCCGGCCCCCAGGTGGGGACCGGCCCGGCGCGGGCGTTGCGGGGTCGATCAGGGCGCGACCGGCGCGCCGTTGAGCTTCTTGTAGGTGTAGGCCGTACCGACCAGCACCACCGGGATGGCGACCAGCAGGCCGACACCACAGGCCAGGTTTCCGACGAAGAAGATCACCAGGCTGATCAGGTACCAGATGATCGTCGAGCCGAGGTTCTTGTTGACGAAGTTGAAGCTCGCCTTGATCGCGTCGACGGGGGCCAGGCCCTTGTCGATCAGGAAGTAGAGCGAGTAGCTGCTGAAGAAGCCGAAGATCAGGCCGGGGATGTAGCACAGGATCGTGCCGACCAGGATGCCCGCGCCGACCAGCAGGGCGGTGATCATGACCGGGCCGATGTTCTGGAACTTGAAGACGCCGGCGGTGGTGAAGGGGCGACCCTCGGTGACGCCCAGCGCCTCGCGGATCAGGCCCGCGCCGACGACCTGCGCGAACACGAAGAACACGCCGGTGAAGAGCGCGGTGAGCAGGAGCGATCCGAAGAAGCCCAGGCCGCCCGCGTCGTACTCGGTGCAGAAGCCGTTGATGTCGCGGTCGACGCAGTCGAGGCCGTCACTGGCGAAGACGGTGAAGACGAGGACGAAGTAGATGCCGAAGATCACGAGTGCGCCGGCGAAGATGGCCAGCGCCGCCAGGATCATCTGGCCCATGTTCGCCTGGAACTTGCTCCAGCCGTAGCTGAAGGCGTCGCCGGCGCTGTAGGGCTGGATGCCCCCGCCGCCGAAACCGCCGCCGGCCGGCGGACCGCCGTAGCCGCCGCCGTAGCCACCTCCCGGAGGACCGGCCGGAGGCGGGGCGCCGTAGCCGCCACCGCCGCCGGGGGGCGGGGGCGGTGCCGGAGGCTGGTAGTTGCTCATGTCGGTCTCCTTGCCGGGCGCGTGGTCATGGGGGCCACGTCGGACGATCGGGTCATCGGACAGTGCGTCATCGTAGCGAGGTCGACGCCCCGGGAAGGGCCAATAGGACAGAGGATCCGCGCTCAGCCGTAGGTGTCGCGCGGTCCGCGGCCGTCGCGGACCCCGCGGCGACCGTGCTTCCACGACGGGGCGTGCGGTCCGAGGACCTCCACGACGGTCACGGTGCCGTCGCCGAGCTCGGCGTTGAGCCGCTTCACCAGGGTCGCCGTGAGCAGCTTCAGCTGGGTCGCCCAGGCTGTCGAGTCGGTCCGTACGACGAGCGTCCCGTCGGTCAGCGACTCCGGCGTCGAGTGCGCACCGATCTCGTCGCCGACGATCTCCGTCCAGCGCCCGAACACGCCGCGGACCTGGAGGTCGAGCGCCCAGCCGCGCGCCCCGACGAGCCTGTCGACCTCGGCGCCGAGCCCCTGCGGGTCCCGCCCGTCGGGCCGGGCCCCGGAGAACTGCGCCTCGCCCGGCCGGCCCCGCCTGCGGAAGCCGCTGCCGGACGGGCCCCCGTCGGAGCTGCGCGGGAGACGGCGGCGGGCGGGCGTCGTACCCGCGGCGGCGGTGCCCTGGGTGAGCGAGCGGGCGAGGTCGAGGCCGTCGGGGCGGTGCTCCTCGTCCGGCTCCTCGCCCCGCTGTTCCGCGGGCGCCGGGTCCGTCGTCTCGTCGTCGGGGTCAGGCACGGGTCACCTCGCCGGCCGCGACGTGGAAGGTCGCGCCGCGCAGCGCCTCGGGCACGTCGGCCCCGACGGCGGCGGTCACCAGCACCTGCTCGGCGCCGGCGACGAGCGCGGCCAGCTGCTCGCGCCGGTCGGCGTCGAGCTCGGCGAAGACGTCGTCGAGGATGAGGATCGGGTCGTCGCCGTCGGCCCGCAGCAGGTCGTACGACGCCAGCCGCAGCGCCAGCGCGAAGGACCACGACTCGCCGTGGCTGGCGTAGCCCTTCACCGGCAGGCGGTGGTCGTCGCCCGGGCCCAGGGTCAGCAGGAGGTCGTCGCGGTGGGGTCCGACGAGGGTCACGCCGCGCTGGACCTCCTCGGACTGGCGGCGGGCGAGCTCCTCGCGGAAGGCGGCGACCGGGTCCTCGCCCGCGGGGACGGTCGAGGAGTACTCGATCCGCGCGTCGTCGCGACTCGCCCCCCGGGCGACCGCCTCGTAGGCCTTCCCCAGGTACGGCGCCAGGTCGGTCGCGAGCCGCTGGCGTGCGGTGAGCAGCTCGGTCCCGGTGGTGACGAGGTGGTCGTCCCACACCGACAACGTCGCGAGGGCCGCGTCGCGGGAGGAGCCGCGGGCGGCGTACAGGGTCTTCAGGAGGGTGTTGCGCTGGCGCAGCACCCGCTCGTGGTCGGCGATCACGCCGGCGTAGCGGGGAGTGCGGAGCACGAGGAGGTCGTCGAGGAAGCGTCGTCGCTGCGACGGGTCGCCCTTGACGAGGGCCAGGTCCTCGGGGCTGAAGACGACCGTGCGGACCAGGCCGGCGAGGTCACGAGCCCGTGGCAGCGGTGAGCGGTTGACCCGGGCCCGGTTCGCGCGGCCCGGGTTGAGCTCCACCTCGAGGATCGCGGTGCGCCCGTCGCGGACGACCGCGGCCCGCACGATCGCCTGGTCCGCGCCGGCCCGGATGAGCGGCGCGTCCGTGGCGACGCGGTGCGAGGAGAGCCGCGACAGGTAGTCGATCGCCTCGACCAGGTTGGTCTTGCCCTGGCCGTTGCTGCCCACGAAGGACGTCACGCCCGGCTCGAGCGCGACGTCCACGTCCGCGTAGGAGCGGAAGTCGTGGAGGGTCAGGTGGGCGACGTGCACGACACCATTGTCACCCGGCTGCCACCCGGACCACCCTCAGGCGTCGGGGTTGGCCTCGCCGCCCGGCGGCGGGTCGGTGTGCACGGCGTGGCCGCCGAACTGGTTGCGCATCGCTGCGATCGCCTTCATCGCCGGGCTGTCGTCCTGGCGGGAGGTGAACCGGGCGAAGAGCGAGGCGGCGATGACGTGCATCGGTACGGCGTTGTCGATCGCGGCCTGGACGGTCCACCGACCCTCGCCCGAGTCGTCGGCGTAGCCGCGCAGCGCGTCGAGGTGCTCATCGTCCTCGATCGCCTCGGTGAGCAGGTCGAGCAGCCACGAGCGGATGACCGTGCCGTGCCGCCACGACTCGAAGATGGCCGGGACGTTCTCGACGATGTCGACCTTCTCGAGCAGCTCCCAGCCCTCGGCGTACGACTGCATCATCGCGTACTCGATGCCGTTGTGGACCATCTTGGCGAAGTGGCCGGCGCCGGGCGTCGGGCCCGCGTGGACCGCGCCGCCCTCCTCGGGCTTGAGGGTGTCGAACGCGGGCTGGACCTTCGCGATGTCGTCGGCCGAGCCGCCGTACATCAGCGCGTAGCCGTTCTGCAGGCCCCAGACGCCGCCGGAGACACCGCAGTCGACGAAGCCGATGCCCTTCTCGGCGAGCGACGCGGCGTTGACCGCGTCGTCGGTGTACTTCGAGTTGCCGCCGTCGACGACCAGGTCGCCCTCGCCGAGCAGCTCCTTCAGCTCGGCGATCGTCGAGCGGGTCGCCTCGCCCGCAGGCACCATGACCCAGACGACCTTCGGCGCGGGCAGCGCCTCGACCATCGCGGCCAGGCTGTCGACGTCGGCCAGGTCCGGGTTGCGGTCGTAGCCGACGACCGTGTGGCCGCCGTTGCGCAGGCGGGTGCGCATGTTGCCACCCATCTTGCCGAGTCCGACCAGTCCGATGTGCATCCGAGGGCGTCCCTTCAGGTCGCTGCGGGTGGGGTGTTCAGCTCAGCAGGCGGCGCGGCATGAGGAGGTAGCGGAACGACCCGCCGTCGTCCCCGGCGGACTCGTCCGGAGTGCCGCTGATGACGACCGGCTTCGACGCCTGCGTGAAGGCCAGCTCGACCACAGCCTCGTCGATGGCACCAAGCCCGTCGAGGAGGAAGGTCGGGTTGAAGCCGGTGACCAGGTCCTCGCCCTCGATCTGGGCGGGGACCGACTCCGAGGCCTGGGCGTCGTCGCCCGAACCCGCGTCGAGGACCAGGGCGCCGTCGCGGAAGCTCAGCTGGACCGCGGTGTTGCGGTCGGCGACGAGGGACACGCGCTTGACGGACTCGATGAGCTCGGCGCGGTCGATCTTCGCGACGGTGAGCTTCTCGCTCGGGAAGAGGCTGCGGACCTTGGGGAACTCGCCGTCGAGGAGCCGGGTCGTCGTACGACGCACGCCGCCGGGACCGGTGCCCTCGAAGCCGATGATGCCGTCGCCGGAGCCCGAGGCGGACAGCGCGATGGTGACCTCGGGGCCGGCGGTGAGCGACTTCGCGGTGTCGCCGAGGACCTTCGCCGGCACCAGGGCCGCGAGGCTCGCGTCCGGCGTACCGGGGTTCCAGGTGAGCTCACGCTGCGAGAGCCGGAACCGGTCGGTGGCGAGCAGCGCGATCGTGTCGCCCTCGATCTCGATCCGGACGCCGGTGAGCACGGGCAGCATGTCGTCGCGGCCGGCGGCGGTGACCGCCTGCGCGACCGCATGGGCGAAGACGTCGCTCGGGACCGTGCCGGTCGCCGCCGGCATCTCCGGGATCGTCGGGTAGTCCTCGACCGGCATGGTCTGCAGCGAGAAGCGGGACGAGCCGCAGGTCAGCGAGACCCGGGCGCCGTCGAGGGTGAGCTCGACCGGCTTGTTCGGCAGGCTGCGGCAGATGTCGGCGAGGAGCCGGCCGCTGACCAGCGCCTTGCCCTCGTCGTGCACCTCGGCGTCGAGGGTCGCACGGGCGGAGGTCTCGTAGTCGAACGTCGAGAGGATCAGGCCCTCGTCACTGGCCTCGATCAGCAGGCCGGCGAGGACGGGGGCGCTCGGACGGACCGGCAGGCTGCGCGCGGCCCACGCCACGGCGTCGGCAAGGACATCGCGGTCGACACGGAACTTCACGTTCGTCGTACCTCATCTGGGTCGGGGTGGGCGTCGCTCGGGCGACCGTGCGGTCGGCGGAGCGGGCACGCGGGTGGGGTTGCATCCTGCCACGTCGCTCCTGAGCGCCGCACTGCCTGTCGGGTCCTGTGGTTCGCCGGGGTGATGACAAGAACCCGGGGAGCGTCGTCGATCCACAGGTCGGGGGTCGGGAGGAGTTCCGCGGAAGATCGATCCGTACGTCGGTAGGGAGTGGTCATAGGTCCGGTGGAAACTGTGGAGAACCCGCGTTCCCGCAGGTCAGCGGCCGATCGACCGGTGGATGACCTGTGGGGAGAGTCCGGGACGAGCAGGTGCGCGGTGGGGATGACCGGTGCCGTGTGGAGCGCCGGCTTGGGGACTCCACGGAATCCTCCCCGTGTAGTTCGCACAATTCGGAGGCGGTTGTCCACAGGCTCGAACGACAGGAATCCGACGACTCTTAGACCTGGCGAGCCTGCATCTTGACGCGGTTGGTGAGCTCGCTGACCTGGTTGAACACGGCGCGACGCTCGCCGAGCAGCTGGTTGATCTTCCGCTCGGCGTACATGACGGTCGTGTGGTCGCGGTTGCCGAACTGCGCACCGATCTTCGGCAGCGACAGCCCGGTGAGCTCACGGCACAGGTACATCGCGATCTGCCGCGCCATCACCAGGTGGCGGCCGCGGCTGGGCCCGGTGAGCTCCTCGATCGAGAGCCCGAAGTACGCCGCCGTCTGCGCGATGATCAGCGGCGCGGTGATCTCGGGCTCGCCTCCCTCGGGGATCAGGTCCTTGAGCACGATCTCGGCCAGCGTCATGTCGACGTCCTGGCGGTTGAGGTTGGCGAAGGCCGTCACCCGGATCAGGGCGCCCTCCAGCTCGCGGATGTTGGTCTGGATCTTGCTGGCGATGAACTCCAGCACGTCGGAGGGCGCGGTGAGGCGGTCCATCGCGGCCTTCTTGCGCAGGATCGCGATCCGGGTCTCGAGGTCGGGCGCCTGGACGTCGGTGATCAGGCCCCACTCGAACCGGTTGCGCAGCCGGTCCTCCAGCGCCTCGAGCAGCTTGGGCGGACGGTCGGACGTCAGCACGATCTGCTTGTTGGCGTTGTGGAGCGTGTTGAAGGTGTGGAAGAACTCCTCCTGGGTCTGGGTCTTGCCCTCCAGGAACTGGATGTCGTCGATCAGCAGCACGTCGACGTCGCGGTACTTCCGCTTGAACCGGTCCTGCCGGTCGTCGCGGATCGCGTTGATGAACTCGTTGGTGAACTCCTCGCTGGAGACGTAGCGCACCTTCGATCCGGCGTAGATCGTGCGCACGTAGTGCCCGATCGCGTGCAGGAGGTGCGTCTTGCCCAGGCCGGACTCGCCGTAGACGAGGAGCGGGTTGTAGCTGCGGCCGGGTGCCTCGCTCACCGCGACGGCGGCGGCGTGCGGGAAGCGGTTGGACGAGCCGATGACGAAGGTCTCGAAGGTGTACTTCGGGTTCAGCCGCGACTCGCCGCTCGCCGGCGGGCTGGCGCCGGGTGCCGGCAGCACGGCGGGGCGTTCGGCGGCGGCGTAGCCGTCGTCGAAGGCGGGCGCGGTGCGCGGGGCGTCGTACGTCGACGAATCGATCTGTGGACTTGTCGCCATGTCGACATTCGCCGGGTCCATGCCGACCGGGGCGCCGGGCGTCGGCTGCTCGTAGGAGGGGCCGTCGTCGTAGCGCTCGCGGGGGAAGCCGGGCTCGGTGGCCATGTCGTGCTGCAGCGAGCTGTCGACGGTCACGGCGAGCTGGATCTCGTGGCCGAAGCGCTCGGTGAGCGTGTCCTCGAGCTGGCCGCGCAGCCGGCCCTCGAGCCGCTTGCGGGTGAAGTCGTCGGGCACGGCGACGATCGCGGTGGTCCCGTGCAGGGTCACCGGCTTGCTCGCCTGGAGCCAGGCACGCTGGTGGGCCTGCAGGTCGCCGACGACGGCCGTCCACTCCCGCTCGAGGCGGGCGATGGGCTCCTCGGGAGCGCCGCCGTCGATGGCCGGGTTCAGGGGCTGATCGGGGTTGCCGGTCACGCCTCACACCTCTCGCTGTTGTCTGTCTGTGGTCGGGGCCCGGTCTGGCTCCACAACTTTGTCCACAGGTTGTGAACAATTGCATCATCGTCGTGACGATGCCTGACCGAGGCCGCCCGAACCATCCATCAGACCTCGTTTGCGCAGGTCAGAGGCACCGAGACGGTGACGATGACACGGCTGACGAGTGAGGTCGTCGGGGACTTTCGGGACCGGCGGGGAAACCCGGATCCATCGAACCTAACGGCGTACCGGCCTGTGGATCAAGCCGCTATCCACAGGTTTTGGACGGCCCTGCGGAAAAGGACGCGGGTGGGCGGTGATCGCGGGCGCGGATCATGCGGGCACGGGGGCACGACGACGGGGAGGCGCGCCGGTTTGACCCCCGATCCGGGCTCCGCGTACCGTTGATTGGTCAACCGGGGTCGACCGGTGCCGCATGTCCACGAATCATCCTCTGGATCTCGTGGCTGCGCGGTGCCGGCCGACCTGCCTCACGGCTCCTGATCGGAGTCGCTCGCAGGCTGCCGCGCGACCCTTCCCGATCCTGCACCTGAGAGGCCGATTCGTGAGCAAGCGGACGTACCAGCCGAACAACCGTCGTCGTCACAAGACGCACGGCTTCCGACTGCGGATGCGCACCCGCGCGGGCCGCGCCATCCTGGCCAACCGTCGCCGGAAGGGCCGCTCGAGCCTCGCTGTCTGAGGCCGGGCAGGTCCGGGGGTGTCCGCTCAGCGGAACCCGCGGGGCTGACCGATGCTCGCCGCCGGCAACCGGCTGACGGACCCCGAAGGATTCCGGGCCGCCAGCCGACGGGGCCATCGAGCCGGTGCCCGCACCGTCGTCACGCACCTGTTGCTCCCTGCGGAGCAACAGGTCGTCGGCATGTCCGGACCCCCTTCCGCCGCAGTGCAGGAAGCACCACGCCCCCCGCGGGTCGGCTTCGTCGTGAGCAAGGCCGTCGGCAACGCCGTGGTCCGCAACCGCGTCCAGCGGCGCCTGCGGCACGCGGTCCGCGACCGCCTCGACGTGCTGCCCCCGGGTTCGGTGCTCGTGGTGCGCGCGCAGCCGGCGGCCGCCCTGTCGTCGTACACGGAACTGGTGGGTGACCTCGACCGTTGTCTGCAGCGAGTCGCTCAGCCCCGGGAGGCCCGATGAAGTGGCTGTTGATCGGATTGGTGCGCGGCTACCAGCTGGTGGTCAGTCCCTACCTGGGGCCGACCTGCCGCTACTACCCGTCCTGCTCCGCGTACGCCGTCGAGGCGCTGCGCGTGCACGGTGCGCTGAAGGGCAGCTGGCTCGCCGGTCGACGGCTGCTGCGTTGCCATCCCTGGTCGCCCGGCGGGGTCGACCACGTGCCGCCGCGGCACGACCACTCCCCCGCCCGCTCCGAGGCCCCGGCCCCGGGCGACGCTGAACTTCTGCCGGCGACCGCCGGCGGTCCCGACTCCCAACAAGGAGCCTGATCCGTGGGTTTCATCGGCGACATCGGCCACTTCATCATGGTGCCGCTGTACTACATCATCTCGGCGGTGCTGATCGGCTGGCACGAGTTGTTCAGCCTCTTCCTCGACCCCGACGGTGGTCTGTCGTGGGCGCTGTCGATCATCGGCCTCACGCTGGTCATCCGGGCGGCCCTGATCCCGCTGTTCGTCAAGCAGATCAAGTCCAGCCGCAACATGCAGCTGCTGCAGCCCAAGGTGAAGGAGCTGCAGAAGAAGTACGGCCACGACCGCAACAAGCTGGCCGAAGAGACCATGAAGCTCTACCGCGAGGCGGGCACCAACCCGTTCGCGTCCTGCCTGCCGATCCTGCTGCAGATGCCGATCTTCTTCGCCCTCTTCCGCCTGCTCGACCAGGCCGCGAAGAAGAACAAGGCCCACGGCTTCCTCGACAGCGAGCGGGCCCGGCAGTTCGGCCAGGCGGACATCTTCGGCCAGATCCCGCTGGCCGACTCCTTCTGGGGCTCGCGCACCTGGGGCGAGGACCCCAACGGACTGGTCATGGGTGTCGCCCTGTTCCTGGTCCTCGCGATGACCGCGACCACCTTCTTCACCCAGCGTCAGCTGATGGCCAAGAACATGCCGGCCGAGGCGATGACCGGGCCGTACGCGCAGCAGCAGAAGATGCTGCTCTACATCCTCCCGGTGGCCTTCGGCCTCGGTGGTGTGGCGTTCCCCATCGGTGTCCTCCTCTACTGGACCACCTCCAACCTGTGGACGATGGGCCAGCAGTTCTACGTCATCCGCAACAACCCCGCGCCCGGCACGCCGGCCTTCAAGGCCAAGCAGGACCGCGACCGCGCCAAGGCCCTCAAGCACGGCCACACCCCGGAGGCCGAGACGGTGGCCGAGGGTACGGCGACCGCGACCGAGCGACGCCCGGCCACCCGCCAGCAGCCGAAGCGGCAGACGCGCTCGCAGCGAAAGACCGCAGCCCCCAAGCCCGGCGCCCAGGGCGCCAAGAACAAGTCCGTCGAGTGGGAGAAGTACGAGTCCCAGGACGGTACGAAGCCTGAGAACGAGGGAGACAGCAAGTGAGCGCCGAGATCGAGACCGAGGTCGTGAGCGACGAGACCGCCGCTGACGCGGCTGCCGAGGAGACCGTCGAGGCGGCGCAGGATCCGGCCGAGAGCGACCGCGTGGCCCGCCTCGAGCAGGAGGGCGACATCGCCGCCGACTACCTCGAGGAGCTCCTCGACATCGCCGACCTCGACGGCGACCTCGACATCGACGTGGAGGCCGACCGCGCCGCCGTGTCCATCGTGGGTGCCGACCTCAGCCAGCTGGTCGGCCAGGACGGCAAGGTGCTCGAGGCGCTGCAGGAGCTGACCCGGCTCGCTGTCTACCGCGAGACCGGCGAGCGCTCGCGGCTGATGCTCGACGTCTCGGGCTTCCGTGCCGACAAGCGCTCGCGCCTCTCGCAGCTGGGTGCCGAGACGGCGGCGAAGGTGGCGGAGTCGGGAGAGCCGATCTCGCTCGAGCCGATGTCGCCGTTCGAGCGGAAGATCGTCCACGACGCCGTGGCCGCGGCCGGCCTCCGGTCCGAGTCGGCGGGCGTCGAGCCGCGACGTCATGTCGTCGTCCTGCCGGCCGACGCCTGACCTGTTCCACGACCGCGCCCTCGACGTTTCACGTGAAACGTCGAGGGCGCGGCGATTCTCCAACCATCACCGCACGAGCTCCAGGGGGAAGCACCAGATGACTCTCGAGCTCCCCCCTCCCCCGCCGTCCGTCACCTCGCTGTTCCCCGCCTCGCGGGTCGACGCAGCGGTGGCGTACGCCGGACTCCTTGCCAGCGACGGCGTCGTCCGTGGCCTCATCGGGCCGCGTGAAGCGCCGCGGCTGTGGGAGCGCCACGTGCTCAACTGCGCCCTGCTGGCGCCGGCCCTCCCGCAGGGCGCCCGGGTCGCCGACATCGGATCCGGAGCCGGCCTTCCGGGCCTCGTGCTGGCGATCGCCCGGCCGGACGTCACGATCACCCTGGTCGAACCGCTGCTGCGGCGGACCACCTTCCTGGAGGAAGCCGTCGCCACCCTCGGCCTGACCAATGTCGTGGTCGTCCGCGGACGCGCTGACGCCCTCCACGGCACCACCGACTTCGACGTCGTCACCTCGCGCGCCGTCGCCCCGCTCGACCGACTCCTGGAGTGGTCGATGCCGCTGGTCGCCCCGCACGGCGCCCTCGTCGCGATGAAGGGCAGCTCGGCGCCCGAGGAGATCGAGGCGGCGGCAGCCGTGCTCGCCCGCCTCGGCTGCGCGGCCCCGGTCATCGAGACGTTGGGCGACGGGGCCGATGCTCTCCCCGACGTGAGTCCGATCCGCGTCGTGCGGGTGACGTGGGCCGACCCGGCCCGCGTATCGTTGCCGTCCCGGCCGCAGCGTGATGTTCGGGCATCACGTCCTTCCCGCGGCAGGAACAAGAGGAGGAAGTCGTGACCGACGCCGAGGCCCCTGGCGGGTTTTCCACCGATGGTGGTGGGGGTGCTGAGCGTGAGCATCCACAGACCGACCCAGGTTATCCACAGGCGACGCTGCAACGGGCGCTGCGCGGGGAGGATGACGTTTCACGTGAAACGGCGTCGTCCGAGGAGCCCTTCGTTTCACGTGAAACGGGCACGGCCGCCGGTACGGGAGTGCTGACCGCTGCCCAGCTCGCGGAGCGCAACGCCGGCTTCGAGGACGACCAGACGCCCCTCGCTCGAGCCGCCCAGGCCACCGTGATGGTCCGCGCCGGCATCCCGCAGGAGCAGCTCGGCCGGCCGTCGGAGACCCGTGTCTTCGTCGTCGCCAACCAGAAGGGCGGGGTCGGCAAGACCACCTCGACGGTCAACCTCGCTGCCGCGCTCACCCAGCTCGGCCAGCGCGTCCTGGTCATCGACCTCGACCCGCAGGGCAATGCCTCCACGGCGCTGAACATCGAGCACCGTCAGGGGACGCCATCGACGTACGAGCTCCTCGTCGACGGCCTGGCCATCGTGGACATCGCGCAGCCCTGTCCCGACGCCGCCGGTCTCTGGGTGGTCCCGGCGACCATCGACCTCGCTGGTGCGGAGATCGAGCTGGTCAGCGTCGTGGCCCGCGAGCAGCGGCTGAAGAAGGCGATCGACGCCCACCCGCGGGTCGGCACCGCGGCCGAGATCGGCGACGAGCGCTTCGACTACGTGTTCATCGACTGCCCGCCCTCGCTCGGCCTGCTGACCCTGAACGCGCTCGTCGCGGGCGCGGAGATGCTGATCCCGATCCAGGCGGAGTACTACGCCCTCGAGGGGCTCGGCCAGCTGCTCGCGACCGTGGACATGGTCCGGGCCCACCTCAACCCGGACCTGGCGGTGTCGACGATCGTGCTCACCATGTACGACGCCCGGACCCGACTTGCTGCCGGGGTCGCCCAGGAGGTGCGCGAGCACTTCGGCGACCAGGTCCTCAAGACGGCCATCCCGCGGTCCGTCCGCGTGTCCGAGGCGCCGTCGTACGGGCAGACCGTGATGACCTACGACCCGGGCTCGCCGGGCGCCCTCAGCTACCTCGAGGCGGCCCGCGAGATCGTCACTCGAGGAGCGGCGCTGTGAACGCGAACGCTCCCCGACGGGGCCTCGGGCGGGGCCTCGGATCGCTGATCCCGACGGCTCCGCCAGCCGCTCCCCCGGCACCCGGAAGTGCCCCGGCGGCCGACGCGGTTGTCAACCCGCCCGCCCAGAATTCGGACCTTGCCGCAGGAGCGCCTTCCAGCGCCTCGGTGGACCCCAGGTCCACCGACGGTGCCAGCGGCCCGCAGACGGCGGATTCGGCTCTGGCGCCGGTCGAGGGCGCGTTCTTCGCGGAGCTGCCGGTGGACGCCATCCGGCCCAACGCGGTCAACCCGCGGACCGTCTTCGACGAGGAGGCGATGGCCGAGCTGGTCCACTCCATCAAGGAGATCGGCCTCCTCCAGCCCGTCGTCGTCCGCCGGACGGCCCCGGATGCCTACGAGCTGGTCATGGGCGAGCGTCGCTGGCGTGCCACCCAGGCGGCCGGCCTCACCACGATCCCCGCGATCGTGCGCGAGACCGAGGACACCGACATGCTCCGGGACGCGCTCCTGGAGAACCTGCACCGCAGCAACCTCAACCCGCTCGAGGAGGCAGCGGCCTACCAGCAGCTGCTCGAGGACTTCTCCTGCACCCACGACGAGCTGGCCCAGCGGATCGGGCGCTCGCGCCCACAGATCAGCAACACGCTCCGGCTGCTCAAGCTGTCCCCCGCTGTCCAGCGCCGGGTCGCTGCGGGTGTGCTGTCCGCCGGTCACGCGCGCGCTCTCCTCGGCGTGCCGGACGCGGAGCAGCAGGACCGGCTCGCCCAGCGGGTCGTGGCCGAGGGCATCTCGGTGCGCGGCCTGGAGGAGATCGTCGCCGTCGGTGACGACACGGGTACGCCGAAGCGCACCACCCGTGCGAAGCCGAAGGCCCCCGGGCTGGCGGAGCTGTCCGAGCGCCTGGGCGACCGGCTGGAGACCCGGGTGAAGATCGACCTCGGCAAGGCCAAGGGGAAGATCAGCATCGAGTTCGCCAACACCGGCGACCTGCAGCGCATCGTCGACCTGATCGACCCGCGCAACCGCAACGACCGGATCATCTGAGCGCTCGAGACCCACTCAGCGCGGCCCGGCTCCCGTTCGCGGGGGCCGGGCCGTCGGTTTTGTCGACATGGCGACTTGTCACTAGAGCAACATGTCTCCCTCTGGTGCGCGTGTTTCACGGGAAACATCGCGGACCTCATCGGACGACCCTCTCCGACCACGGGCTCCTAGAGTGGACCCGTGGCGGGGAGGACGGCGCGACGGGTATCACCCGACGAGGTGATCGCGTTCCGGCTCGAGGCTCACCACCTCGGCGAGCGGGTGGACCGCGACCAGCTGCTCTCGGTGGCCGGCGCGTGCGGGATCCAGGACTCGCCTCCGGGATCAGCCCTGGTGGCCCTGCAGGCGAGGGTGCGCGACCTGACCGGGCACGACGTGCAGGCCGCGTTGGCCGACGACAGACTCCTGCTGCGGTCGTGGTGCATGCGCGGGGCACCCTTCGTCTTCCCGACGGTCGACGCACCGGTGTTCACCGCGGGCGTGCTGCCGCCGACCGAGGTGGCACTGCGCCACTTCCTGCCAGGCCTGGAGCACGAGATCGACCGGCTCGGCCTGGGCATCGACGAGATCGCGACGAGGTGCGGTGCCGAGATCGGCGTCGTCCTGGCCGGCCGTCGCCTCGCCATCCGCGAGCTGGGCGAGGCCCTCGCCCAGCGCCTCGGGGCCGGGCTGACGCCAGCACAACGGCGGATCTGGGACGCCGACGGTCCATGGGCGTCCGGCCAGATCTTCGGTGAAGGGGTCGTCCACTTCTGCGTGCGCCTCCTCACGCTGCAGGGTGTGGTCTGCTTCGCGCCGCGCCGCGGGAACAGGGCACCTTTCGTGCTCGTCCGGGAGTGGCTCCACCAGCCGCCGGCCGAGCTCGACCCGCCCGCGGCGCGGGCCGAGCTCCTCCGCCGCTACCTGCACTGCTACGGCCCGTCGACACCTGCCCACTTCGCGGCCTGGCTGGGCCTCCGGGCCTCGGACGTCGGGCCATGGTGGGACCAGGTGCAGGACGAGCTGACCGCCGTCGGCTTCGCGGGACGGTCCTGGATCCTCACCACGGACCTCGAGGCGCTCGGCCGCGCGCCGCGGGCCGAAGGAGTCCGCCTGCTCCCCCCGCACGACCCCTACACCCAGCTGCGTGATCGCGGAACCATCCTCCCCGCGGGGTACCACGGGCGGCTGTGGAGGGCGGTCGGCGAGCCGGGCGCCGTCCTCGTCGGGGGCAGGGTCGCTGGTACCTGGCGGGCCCACAGGACCGGCCGGACGCTGAGCGTCGCCGTCGCCGCCTTCGACCGGCTCGCCCTGCGGGAGAGGGCACTCGTCCACGAGGAGGCCGA
Organism: uncultured Nocardioides sp.; assembly: GCA_964487275.1. GTDB lineage: Bacteria > Actinomycetota > Actinomycetes > Propionibacteriales > Nocardioidaceae > Nocardioides. Next base: position 17,895 of record CAZAQE010000043.1, read on the forward strand.
GGCCGTCGCCCGCGTGAAGGGTGCATCCGCCTGCCGGGTCGAGCTCGAGACCAGCTGAGCGGTCCGCAACCACCAGCCGTCCTGGGGGGCGAATTGTCGACAAGTCGCCACATCGACATGACGACAAGGCGATATCCACCCGCCGCCGGGTGGGCCCCGGCTGGCTCAGGCCTGCTTCTTCTCCGCGGCCTTCTTCTCCGCGGCCCGGGCGGCACGCTTCGCCGCCCGCTCGCGCAGCTCGGCCTTGTCCATCTCGTCGGCTTCCTCCGGGGTGGGAGCGGAGCCGCCGAAGCGGGCGGGCGTCCACCAGGAGCCCGGCTCCTTCTCGGCCTCGGGGTACTCGGCGATGACCTCGTCGAGCATCTTCTGCATCGCGGCCCGCAGCTCGGCCGTCTCGGCAGCGACATCCTCGCCGGTCGGGTACAGGGGCTCCCCCACCTTGACGACGATCGTCTTCGGCGAGCGGGAGAAGTCCTTCTCGTGGTCCTTGGTCATCAGCCGGTGGGCGCCCCACACGATGACGGGGATCAGCGGGACGCCGGCGTCGGCCGCGATCCGCGCGGCGCCGGACTTCAGCTCCTTGATCTCGAAGGAGCGCGAGATCGTGGCCTCGGGGTAGATCCCGACGACCTCGCCGGCCTTGAGATAGGCCAGCGCGTCCTTCATGGACTGCATGCCCGAGCCACGGTCGACGCGGATGTGGTGGAAGGAGCGCAGGAGGTGGCCCACACCGGGCTTGTCCATCATCTCCTTCTTGATCATGAACCGGACCAGGCGCTTCTGCGGCTCGGCGCCCGCGCCGGCGTAGATGAAGTCGATGTAGCCGGTGTGGTTGATCGCGAGGAGCGCGCCGCCCTTCCGGGGCACCGACTCGGACCCGGAGACCACCACCCGCTGGCGCATGAGCTTGAACAGCACCTTGGCGGTGACGATGACGGGCGGGTACGTGATGTCGAGCACCGGTGGATTCTGACAGGCCGACCTGCGAAAGCGCGACTGCCTGTCGCGCAGAACGGACCGGGAAAACTACTCCCGTCGAACAAGAACTACCGGCGGGTGGCGAGGAACTCCGCGATCCGGCCGATCGCCTCCTCGAGCACGTCGACGTCCGGGAGGGTCACCAGCCGGAAGTGGTCGGGGGCGAACCAGTTGAAGCCGGTGCCGTGGGTGACCAGGATCTTCTTCGCGCGGAGCAGCTCGATGACGAACTGCTCGTCGTCGTCGATCGGGTAGACCTCGGGGTCGAGGCGCGGGAAGCAGTAGAGCGCGCCCCGCGGGCGCACCGACGTCACGCCGGGGATCTCGTTGAGCAGCCGGTCCGCCAGCATGGCCTGCTCGTAGAAGCGGCCGCCGGGCACGATCAGCTCGTTGATCGACTGGTAGCCGCCGAGCGCGGTCTGGATCGCGTGCTGCGCCGGCACGTTGGCGCACATGCGCATGTTGGAGAGCAGGGTGAGGCCCTCGAGGAAGTCCTCGGCGAGCTCCTTCGGGCCCGACACCATCACCCAGCCGGCCCGGTAGCCGCACACCCGGTAGGCCTTGGACAGGCCGCTGAAGGTGAGGCAGAGGACCTCGTTCCCCGCCGCGGCCGCCGCGTGGTGGTGGACCGCATCGTCGAAGAGGATCTTCTCGTAGATCTCGTCGGCGAAGACGACGAGGTCGTGGCGGCGGGCGATGTCGACCAGCTGCGCGACCATCTCCTTGCTGTAGACCGCACCCGTGGGGTTGTTGGGGTTGATGATCACCAGGCCGTGCGTGTTCTCGGTGATCTTCGACTCGATGTCCTCGAGGTCGGGCATCCAGCCGTTGTCCTCGTCGCAGCGGTAGTGCACGGGGATGCCGCCGGCGAGCGACACGGCGCCGGTCCACAACGGGTAGTCCGGCGCCGGCACCAGGATCTCGTTGCCGTCGTCGAGGAAGGCGGTGAGGACCATCGAGATCATCTCGGAGACACCGTTGCCGATGAAGACGTCCTCCACGGCCGTGTCCTTGAGGCCGCGCGACTGGTAGTACTGCGCCACGGCGGTGCGCGCCGAGTAGATGCCGCGGGAGTCGCTGTAGCCCTGGGCGTCCGGCAGGTTGTGCACCATGTCGGCGACGATCGCCTCGGGAGCCTCGAACCCGAAGGGCGCCGGGTTGCCGATGTTCAGCTTGAGGATCTTGTGGCCCTCGGCCTCGAGCCGCTGGGCCTCGACGAGGATGGGTCCCCGGACGTCGTAGCGGACGTTGCGGAGCTTCCTGCTCTGGCTGATCTTGCGCACGAGCCCCATTCTCGCAGGTCGTCGCCACCCCATTCCGGTGCGCCGGGTCGTACGCTCGGAGGCGTGGCCCGCACCACCGTGCCGCTGACCCTCGACCTGCTCGACGCCCTCGACGCGCCGTGCCGGACCTGCCTGTTCTGGGAGCGGGAGCCGGTGCACCGAGAGGGCCTCTCCCCCGTTGAGCGGGCGCGCGAGAAGGAGGCCTGGGTCTCCGAGGTGCTGCGCGAGTGGGGCTCGTGCGGGCGGGTCGCGATCGTCGACGGCCGCCCGGTCGGCTACCTGGTCTACGCCCCGCCCGCGTTCGTGCCGGGCGCCGCCGCCTTCCCGACCGCCCCGGTCTCCGCCGACGCCGTGCTGCTGACGACCGCGTGGATCCGGCCCGACCACGCCGGCGGCGGCCTCGGCCGCCTGCTCGTGCAGGGGATGGCGCGCGACCTCGTGGGCCGGGACGGGATCCGCGCGGTCGAGGCCTTCGCCCGGATCGGTCGCACGCCGCCCGGAGGGAACACCGAGTGCGTCGTACCGGCCGACTTCCTGGCGCGGGTGGGCTTCAAGACCCACCGGGCGCACTCGCGGACCCCGCGGATGCGGATGGAGATGCGCTCGCTGGTCACCTGGCGGGGCGAGGTCGAGGCGGCCTGGGAGCGGATCCTCGGCGTCGTACGACGTCCCAAGCACGCCCCGGCACCGGTCCCCCGGGAAGCACGAAGCCCCCGGCCCTAGGTGGACCGGGGGCTCCGACAGCGCCGTGGATCAGTTGATGAACTCGTCGAGCTCCTTGAGGATCGCGGCCTTCGGGCGGGCGCCGACGATCGTCTTCACGACCTCGCCGCCCTGGTAGACGTTGATCGTCGGGATGCCGGTGACGCGGTACGACGCCGGGGTGACCGGGTTCTCGTCGACGTTCAGCTTGTAGAAGCTGATCTTGTCGCCGTGCGCGCCGGCGATCTCGTCCAGGATCGGGGCGACCTGGCGGCACGGGCCGCACCACTCGGCCCAGAAGTCCACGAGGACGGGCTTGTCGGACTTGAGGACCTGCGCGTCGAACTCGGCGTCGGTCACGGCGGAGATGTTGTCGGCCACTGGGGGCACCCCTTCGATATAGGTGAACGTGAAGTCTGTTGGTGGAACCTACGCGGTGACCGCGGCATTCCCGGCGGTCGCGGCGGCATGGTCGAGCGCGGCGAGGTAGCGCTCGGCGTCGAGGGCGGCCGCGCAGCCGGTGCCCGCGGCGGTGATGGCCTGGCGGTAGGTGTGGTCGACCAGGTCGCCGGCGGCGAAGACGCCGGGGACGTTGGTCGCGGTCGAGCCGGGCTGGACCAGCACGTAGCCGTTGTCATCGAGGTCGACCTGGCCGGTCAGCAGCTCGGAGCGGGGCTCGTGGCCGATCGCGATGAACAGGCCGGTCGCGGGCAGCTCGCTGGTCTCGCCGGTGACGGTGTCCTTCAGGGTGAGCGACTCCAGCGAGTCCTCGCCGTTGATCGACTCGACGACGGAGTTCCACACGATCTCGAGCTTCGGGTCGGCGAAGGCGCGCTCCTGCATGATCTTCGAGGCGCGCAGCTCGTCGCGGCGCACGATCAGGGAGACCTTGGAGCCGAAGCGGGTGAGGAAGGTGGCCTCCTCGACGGCGGAGTCGCCGCCCCCGACGACCGCGATGTGCTGCTCGCGGAAGAAGAAGCCGTCGCAGGTGGCGCAGTAGGAGACGCCGCGTCCCGACAGCTTCTCCTCGTTGGGGAGGTCGAGCTTGCGGTAGCCGGAGCCGGTGGAGAGGATCACGGCCCGCGCGGTGTAGGTGTCGGTGGCGGTCCTGACGACCTTGACGTCACCGGTGAGGTCGACCTCGACGACGTCGTCGGCGACCAGCTCGGCGCCGAAGCGCTCAGCCTGGGCCCGCATCTCGTCCATCAGGGCGGGACCCTGGATGCCGTCGCGGAAGCCGGGGAAGTTCTCGACCTCGGTGGTGTTCATCAGCGCGCCGCCGGCGGTCACCGAGCCCTCGAAGACGAGCGGGTTCAGCTGGGCCCGCGCCGCGTAGATGGCGGCGGTGTAGCCGGAGGGTCCGGAGCCGATGACGATGACGTTGCGGGGCTCGGTGGACTCGGTCATGGGACTCCCTGTCGGGTGGAAGGAACTGCACTCGCTGAACCCGATCGTAGGCTCCGGCATTCCCGTGGGCGAACCGCGCCCACCAGCCAACCACCTCGTGGAGGAGCCGGCCGATCAGCTCGCGGCGAGGATCGTCGAGTGCAGGACGTCGCCGGTGCCGCACGCCAGCACCTCCGCCGCCTGGTTCGAGCCGACCGGCTCCCGGAACGCGACCACGGCCGGCCGGCCGTCGTACAGGACACCGACGAGGTAGCCGCGACCGAAGTCGGCCCCCTCGCACATGAAGTCGGCCGGCGCGGTGAGGGTCGCCCGGCTGTAGTCGGCAGTGGCCGGGTGGGGCAGCGAGAAGTGCTGCAGCGCGACCAGGTCCTCGCGGAGGCGGTCGGGACGGACCTGGCGCAGCTGCCCGTCGACGGTCACCCGCTCCAGGTCCGCGGTGCCCTGCGGAGCCTCCGTGGCGGGGCTGCTCTCCTCGGTCCGGCCGTCGGTGACGGCGCCCGGCGCGCCTTCCGCCAGCTCGTCGGCCTCGACGCCACCCTCGTCGCGGGCCGGTGCCTCGTCGGAGGTGGCGGTCGCGGCGTCGCCGCCGTCGTTGCCCTGGTCGTGGTTGATGATCCCGGCGCCGGCCGCCACCGCGACCACGGCGGCCGCGGCGCCGAGCAGCACCCGCACCCGGACCCGGCGGTGACGGGCCGCAGCGTCGAGCGGGACCACGATCCCGGGGTTCTCCGGGTGCGACACGGTGGCCCCCGACGCGGTCCGGCCGGCGACCAACCCGTCGATCACGCCGTCGAGCCGCGCAGCGACGTCGGCCGGCATCGGCTCGGGGCCGCCCGCGGCCGCGAGGGTACGACGGACCGCCGCCTCGACCGCGGGGTCGAGGGGTGCGTCCGGCTCGGTGGGTTCGGTCATCTCGGGGTCCTGGTGGGGCGAGGCCGCGCCTCGGGAGCGCAGCAGGTCAGTCGACGGTCGGGGCCTGCGGGGCGGTGCCCGCCTCGGCGGCGGGTGGGCCCCGGCGCGACAGGGATCCGACGTCCGGACCGCTCGCGGGGTTCCCGTCGACGGCGCCCGCCGCCGGCCCGGCGCCGGTGGGCTCGGTCACCTCGAGCAGGTCGGCCAGCAGCACCGCGAGCTTCGCCCTCGCCCGCGAGCACCGGCTCTTCACCGTGCCCTCGGCACAGTCGAGGATCAGCGCGGTCTCCGCGACGGAGTACCCCTCCATGTCCACGAGTACGACGGCCGCCCGCTGCTCCTCCGACAGGTGACCGAGCGCGGCCCTGACCAGCGCCCGCCGCTCGCTGGCGACCGACTGGTCAGCGGGGTCGATCGCATCGCCCACGGTCGGGCGGACCGGGCGGAGGTCGTCGACGTCCTCGGGCAGGGGCTCGGCACGTCGTACCTTCGCCGCCCGGAGGCGGTCGAGGCACGCGTTGACGACGATGCGGTGCAGCCAGGTGGTGACGGCGGCCTCGCCGCGGTAGGACCCGGCGCGGCGGAATGCCGCGATCAGCCCCTCCTGCAGGCCGTCCGCTGCGGTCTCGGGATCGTTGCAGGTCCGCAGCGCGACTGCCCAGAGCCGGTCGCGGTGCCGGGCGAAGAGGGTGCTGAAGGCGGCGTCGTCGCCGGCGACGTGGGCGGCCAGGAGGTCGGCGTCGGTCAGCTCACTCTCCACGAACCACCACCTCCGCGATCTCGGCCCGGAAGTCCCCGCCCTCGACCTCGGGGAGTGAGGTCAGCCAGAGCACAAGGTAGCGGGCGGCCACGGGCCGGCCGTCGGCCGGGGCGAGGCCGACCACGCCGGTGCCGCTCGCCTGCGCGAACGGCCTGCCGCCGGGCGCCTCCGAGGGCTCCTGCTCGAAGGCGAACACCTGGGCCGTGGTCGGGCCGTCGAGGCGCACGTCCACGGCGCTGACCTGGCGGGCCCGGCCGAGGTCGAGCAGCACGCCGACCCCGGTCTTGAGGCCGGGCGGCGGGCCGAGCTGGTCCCGGTAGGTGCTGGTGCGCCAGGTGGTCGACGCCTTGCCGTCGACGAGGTTGTCGACGTCGCCGGCGTTCTCCTCCCCGTCGGTCCCGAGCGGGTCGAAGTCGCGCACGCCGACGCCGCGCAGCGCGGCGACCTGGCTGGTCGTGCCCGAGGGGGTGGTCACCGGGTCGTCGTCGGGGTCGCCGCCGAGCGGGGTGCGGCCCCGGCCGAGGTTGAACGCGATCGCGATGCCGACCAGCAGCAGGACGGCCACCGCGACACCCATGGCGAGCCGCAGCCAGTTGCGGCCGGGGACGATCTCGCCGGTGCCGTCGAGGTCGCCGGGGGGCGGCCCGCCCTCCTCGTCCCACGGCCAGTACCCCGTGGACGATCCCGGCTCGTCGGCGACCGACCCCGGCCAGCCGTTGCCGGCGGGACCGGGTCCGAGGTCGGGTCGCGGTCGTCGTACGCCTTCGGCGAAGAGGGGGCGTTCGGGCAGGTCCTCGAACGGCGGCGGGGGCGGCGGCGGGGTGCTGCGGGTGCGCAGCCACTGGACGTCGTCGTCCTCGCCCTCGCCGAAGACCGGCATCCCGGCCTCGGTCGGCAGGTCGGTGACGTCGCCCGGCGTCGGCGCGGGCGGGTCCGAGAGGTCCACCCGGCCGAGGTCGATCTCCGGCTCCCCGGCAGCGTCGGCCGGCTCGTCGGCGGCGGGCACCACCGGGATGTCGTCGCGGGAGGAGTCGTGCGGCAGCGGGTCGTCGACGGCAGGCAGCCAGACCGGTCGCAGCTCGTTGACCGGCGGGATCGCCTGGGCTAGCGACTCCGGCATCCCCGTCGGGTCGCCGACGAACGCCAGCAGCTCCTCGGCGATGCCCTGGGCGGTGCTGACGTCGGGGTGGTCGATGCCGAGCATCCGGCGCCGGCTGTGCACGCCGGTGCACTCGAACTCGCGCCACACCAGGTCGAGCTGGTTGGGGACGCCGGCGCGGACCTGGCGGGGGCTGAGGAACGTGCCGTTCTCCCGCGGTGCCGCCGGCACGATCGAGCCGGACGGCCCCGGCCAGACGCCGGTCAGCGCACAGTAGAGAAGGCCGCCGAGGTCCTCCAGGTCACCCTGGACGTCGCCCGGGGGCAAGCCGTGCAGGGCGGCATCGACGCACATGCCGATGAGACGGACCGACCCGTAGCGGTCGATGAGGACGTTCTCCGGGTTCAGCCGCCCGTGGGTGACGCCGGCGGCGTGCGCCCGGGCGATCGCGTCGGCGACGTCGGCCACCAGCCAGGCCGCCCGCCGCGGGCCGAGCGGGCCGGCGTGGGTCACCAGGATGTCGAGCGACGTGCCGGTCCCCCACTCGTTGACGACGAAGCAGCGTCCGTCCTCCTGCTGTGCGTCGAGCACGCGCAGGATCCGGGGGTCCAGGACGCCCGCCGACCTGCGGGCCGCCTCGACCAGGCCCGGGGCGCGGGGATCGTGCACATCGATCACGTGCAGCGCGACGAAACGCTCGAGGACGGCGTCGTGAGCACGCCAGAACCGCCCGCCGCCACTCTCGCTCAGCAGGTCGATCAACCGGTAGCGGCCGGCGAGCACATCCCCCGACCGCGTCGACGTCGCCACCTGGAAGTCCAGTCCCTCTCTCGTCACCGCCATCCTAGGACGGCCCCGCACCTGTCGCCGTCAGCGCCGCACGCGCGCGAGCACGGTCCCCACGACGGAGTTGACCTCGTCGATCCGGAGCACCTTCGCGGCCGCCAGCAGCGCGGCGCCACCGGCCGCCGAGACGACGGCCAGCTCCACGCCGGCCCACACCCACCCGGGCGAGCTGACGACCTCGCCGATGGTGTCGTCGACGACGATCAGCACGATCCGCGCGACGGCGTACACGACGGCGGCGGCGGCGAGCAGGCGGACGACGAACCCGCGCCACCGGCGGGCTCCGCCGCTCGCCGGGTGGCCGCCGCGGCGCAGCAGCCGGACCAGCACGACGCTGGAGATCACCGAGCCGACGGCGTACGACGCGGTGTAGGCCAGCACCAGCATCGGCGAGGTGTCCCAGGGGTCGACGCGGCTGACGAGGAGCAGCGCCAGGCCGATGTTGGTCGCGGCGATCACGCACTGCACCCAGAAGACGGTGCGGTTGTGCTCGAGGGCGTAGAAGCCGCGCAGCACCAGGTAATGGACGGTGAACGCGACGACACCGAAGCCGAAGAGCACCATCGAGGGCTCGAAGCGGTGGTAGCTGTCGGCGGTCGCGCCGTGTCCCCAGATCACCTGGGCCAGCGGCAGCGCGATCGACGGCAGCAGCGCCGCGAACGGTACGACGACCGTGAGCGCGGTGCGCAGCGTGCTGCCCAGCGTCGTCGCCAGCGCCCCGAGGTCGCCGCGGGCGGCTGCGTCGGAGAGCCGCGGCAGGATGGCCGTCGCCAGCGAGACCGTGATGATCGAGTGCGGGACCATCACGACCAGCATCACGCTGGAGTAGATCGTGATGCCGGTGCCGTCGTCGGCCGACGCGGTGCCGCCGGAGGCGAGCCGGACGACGACGATGTAGGCGACCTGGTTGACGATGACGAAGAGCACCGTCCACACGCCCAGCTTGAAGGTCTGCCCGAGCCCGACGCCCCGGAAGTCGAAGCGCGGGCGGTAGCGGATGCCCGCCGCGCGCAGGTAGGGCACGAGGATCAGCAGCTGGGCGGCGATGCCGAGGGTGGCGCCGATGCCGAGCAGCGCCTCCTGGCCGGGGGTGAACGGCCCGAGCTGCTCGGCCTTGGTGGCCGGGCCGAAGACGACGAGGTAGGTCACCAGTACAGCGACCGAGATGACGTTGTTGGCGATCGGCGCCCACATCATCGGGCCGAACCGGCCGCGTGCGTTGAGGACCTGGCCGATCAGCACGAACATGCCGTAGAAGAAGACCTGCGGCAGGCAGTAGCGGGCGAAGTCGATCGCCGACTGTCGCTGGGCGGCGAGCTCCGGCTCGCCGAGCTTGGGGCTCAGCACCAGGTCCATCACCCAGGGCGCCGCGACCACGAGGAGCACGGTCACCACGCCGAGGAACCCGATCGCGAGCGTCATCAACCGGTCGACGTACGCGGCGCCGCCGTCCTCGTCGCGCAGCATCGCGCGCTTGAGCTGCGGCACCAGCACGGCGTTGAACACGCCGCCGGCGATGAGGATGTAGATCATGTTGGGCACGGTGTTGGCCACCGTGAACAGGTCGGCGTGCAGGGAGACGCCGAGGGCCGCGGCCAGCAGGGTCGAGCGGATGAAGCCGCTGAACCGGGAGACGACCGTGCCCGCCGCCATCACCGCGGTGTTGGCGAGGATCCTCCGCTCCTCGGACCCGGGCTCGTCGGCAGCGCTCACGCGGTCTCCCCGGCCACGGCCGGCTGGCCGCGGCGCCGGTAGCGGCGGACCAGGCGGATCGCGATCGCGACGAACAGGATGCCGGCGCCGGAGCCGATGATCGCCCAGATCACCACGCCGGCCTGACCGGTGCGCAGTGGCAGGGTGTCGTCGGCGCCGAGGGCGGTGCCGTCCACGTCGGTGAGCCGCAGGGTCACGTTGTGGACCCCGGTGCGGCTCATCCGGGCGTCGATCGGCACCGAGGTGCGGCTGTGAGCGGCGAGCCGGATCGGGTTGGCGACCTCGATCGTGGCCCCGGAGTCCACCGTGGCGTCGATCGCCACGGTGATCGGTTCGTCGAGGTCGTTGCGCACCGACACGTTGAACCCGCCCGAGGTGCCGGACAGGGTCACCCCGTCGGGGGCCTCGATCGTGACCTTGTCGAGCTGGTCCTCCACCCACGTGCGGGTCGTCATCAGGCGCGATCCGGCCAGGTCGTCGCCCCGCAGGGAGTACGACGACCCGGAGAGCGCCTCGCGCACCAGCTCGCCGCCGACGGTGTAGTCCTTGCCGAGGATCGCCTGGTAGGCGCGGGCCGAGCGGATCAGCTGCCCGGTCTCGACCAGCACGCTGCCCGGCAGCTCCTCGTCCTCCTGCCCGGGCGGGTAGCTGAGGTCGGTCGGGTCGACCTGCCGGTCGGCGGCGGGCTTGCCGTCCGCGCTCGCGCCGGGGGCGACGACGAGCTGGTCGAGGCCGGTCAGGTTGATCCACGGTTCGTCGAGACCCGACCAGAAGGAGGAGGCCCCGGCCGCCGACACGGCCGCGGGGAGGATCACGGCGAGCGGGTCGGGGTCCTTGTCGCCGGCCCGCAGCAGCCGGACGACGGCCTCGGCGAGGATCCGCTGGCGCAGCGCGACCGGGGACAGCTCCGGGTCGGGCCCGGGTCCGCCGGTCGCGGCGGCCGTCGATGTGACGACGACCGGTCGGTCGTCGATGAGGCCGGCCACGGGGGGCCGGGCGGAGAAGGCCTCGCGCGGGAACATCTGCTCGCCCAGCAGCACCGTGGCGCCGTCGTCGACCGAGGCGATCGCGTTGGCGGGGAGGTAGCCGTCCGGCGAGCCCGCGACGGGCAGGGTCTCGAGGTTCCACGAGGTCAGCTCGACGCCTGTCTGCTCGCGTGCCGTGCGGTAGAGGCTGGGGAGCGAGTCCGCCGCGGACGCGAGGTCCGGGTCGCCGTACGGGAGCGCGGCCACGGTGCCGTCAGCGAGCTCGGCCTCGGCCTGGACCAGCCACGAGCGGGCGGACCGGGCGAGCGGCGTGTCGGTGTCGGGTTCCTCCTCGGCCGGGCCCTCGTCGTCACCGCCGTCCGACGGGTCCCCGCTGGGAGTCGGTGCGTCGGGGTCCGGGACCGGCGTGACCGCGCGCTCCGGGTTGCCGTCGGCGAGCTGGCGGATCGCGTCGGGCACCGCCGGGTCCAGCAGCCAGGTCACGGGCGAGAGGCCCGCGGCGGACCCGAACGCCAGCGGTCCACCGAACTGGCCGTCGACTCCGAGCGCGTCGCTCCATTCGCTCGGGTCCGCGACCGTGCCGTCCTCGGCGTGGGCGACGCGGCCGCGCAGCGGCAGCACGATCGCGGTGTCCACCTCGGGTCCGTCGGGGTTGCGCACCGATGGCAGGAAGGTCCGCGCCCGGCCGTCGGCGTTGCCGTCGTCGCCGGCGGTGGCACTGGCCCCGAGGGCGTGGACGCCGAGCCAGTGGACGCCGGTGGTGCGCTCGGGGAACAGGCTGCGGAGCACGGGCTGCGGCACGGTCAGCGTGTACGACGCCGACTGGCCCGGGTCCAGCGCGCCGACGTCGTAGCGCACGCTCGTCGCCCGGACCCCGACCGGCGCGACGGGGTCGGAGTCCGCGGCGGCCGCGAGCTCGGCGGCCGAGGTCATCATCGCGGCGCACGTCGTCGACGTGCACTCGGTCCCGGCGTTGAACATCGGGTAGAGCCGGATCGTGCTCCAGGTCTCGAGGTCCGTGTTGGTGATCGTGCCGGAGATCACGAGCGGGCCGGTGCGCGGCAGCACGCCCGGCTCGAGGCGGTCGATGGTGATCTCCAGCGGGGCGTCGTACGTGTCGTCGTCCGGGCGCGCGGACACCGGCGCGGCGAGGCCGAAGAGGCCGACCAGCAGAGCCGTCACCACACCCCAGGGCAGGAGCGAGCGACGGACGACCACGTCCCGAGGGTAGTGGGGTGCCCTGTGCGGTTCGGGGACCCGTCCTCCCGCGCCCTAGAATCGCTGCCCGTGACCGACGCCGACGCCGCCCCCCTGCGCCTGGTCGACGTGCAGGCCGCTGTCGACGCCGAGCTGGACCGGATCGGGCCGGTCATCGACGAGCTCGGAGCCCTGTTCGCCGACGCCGGCCACGAGCTCGCCCTGGTCGGCGGCCCGGTCCGCGACGCGATGCTCGGGCGCCGCTCCAACGACCTCGACTTCACCACCTCCGCCCGGCCCGAGCAGATGGACAGGCTGCTGCGCGCCTGGGGCGACGCGTGGTGGGACATGGGCCGCGACTTCGGCACCATCGGCTGCCGCAAGGGCGAGTGGGTCGTCGAGGTGACGACGTACCGCTCCGAGGCCTACGACCCCGACAGCCGCAAGCCCGAGGTGCAGTACGGCGACAGCCTCGCCGGCGACCTCGGGCGCCGCGACTTCACGGTCAACGCGATGGCGGTGCGGCTGCCCGGCCGCGAGCTCGAGGACCCGTACGGCGGCCTGCTCGACCTCGCGCACCGCGTGATCCGGACCCCGGGCACCCCCGAGCAGTCCTTCTCCGACGACCCGCTGCGGATGATGCGGGCGGCCCGGTTCGCCGCACAGCTCGGCTTCTCGGTCGACCCCGCCGTGGTGGCCGCGATGACCGAGATGGCCGACCGGATCCAGATCATCTCGGCCGAGCGGGTCCGCGACGAGCTGGTGAAGATCGTCTGCGCCCCCCACCCCCGCCTCGGTCTCAGCCTCCTCGTCGAGACCGGCCTCGCCGACCGCGTGCTGCCCGAGCTGCCCGCCCTCAAGCTGGAGCGCGACGAGCACCACCGGCACAAGGACGTCTACGAGCACACCCTGACCGTGCTCGAGCAGGCGATCGACCTCGAGCCCCGGCTCGCCGAGCGCAGCGACATCGCGCCCGGGCCCGACTTCGTCTCGCGCTTCGCGGCGCTCATGCACGACGTCGGGAAGCCGAGGACCCGGCGCTTCGTCGAGGACGGCACGGTCACCTTCCACCACCACGACGTGGTCGGCGCGAAGCTCACCCGCAAGCGGATGAAGGCGCTGAAGTTCAGCAACGACGAGATCGACGCCGTCAGCGACCTCGTCGAGCTCCACCTCCGCTTCCACGGCTACGGCTCGGGCGAGTGGACCGACTCCGCCGTCCGCCGCTACGTGCGCGACGCCGGCGACCAGCTCGAGCGCCTCCACGTGCTGACGCGTGCCGACTGCACGACGCGCAACCGCAAGAAGGCCGAGCGCCTGCGTCGCACGTACGACGACCTCGAGGCCCGCATCGACCGCCTCTCCGCGGAGGAGGAGCTCGCGGCGATCCGCCCCGACCTCGACGGCAACCAGATCATGGGGATCCTGGGGATCGCCCCGGGGCGCGAGGTCGGCCAGGCCTACCAGTTCCTGCTGGAGCTGCGCCTCGACAACGG
>CAZAQE010000044.1:0-31219 GCA_964487275.1 uncultured Nocardioides sp.
AGCCCTGCCGCGGGCACGACGGTCGTGGCCGGCTCGGCCTGGGCGTCGAGACGGGCACGGATCTCGGCGACCTGGTCGGCGAGCTGCGCGGCGTTGGCCTCGGCCTCGGCGCGGATGCGGGCCGCTTCGGCACGGGCCTCCTCCCGCTCGCGGGCCAGCTCGCTGGCACGGGTCTCGGCATCGGCGCGGGCCTGGGCCTGGGCGGTCGCGTTGGCCTCGGCGTCCAGACGGGCCCGGAGTGCCTCGGCGATGGCTTCCTCGCGCGCCTGGTTCAGCTCGGCAGCGCGGGCCTCGGCAGCCTCCCTGGCGCGGGTGGCCTCCTCGAGAGCCCGCTCGCGCTCCTCCGCCAGCTCGATGGCGCGGGCCTCGGCGGCAGCGCGGGCCTGGGCCTGCTCGGCGGCCGCCTGCTCGGCCTCGACCCGGGCCCGGGCGTGCTCGAGGGCCGCCTCACGGGCCTGGGCCAGCTCGGCCTGGACGTTCTCGAGGGCGCGGACGTGCGCGGCAGCCGCCTGCTCGAGCTCGGCGAGCGCACTGGCGGCGCGGGCCTCGGCCTCGGTACGGGCGTGGGTGGCCTCGGCGGCGAACTCCGCGGCCAGCGCGAGTGCCTCGGTGGCGGCCTTCTTCTCCTCGGCCAGCGCTGCGGCGGACGCGTGGGCGGCGGCAGCAGCGGCCTGCGCCTCGCTCGCCAGCTCCAGCTGCTCGCGGGCGGCCTCCTCGGCGAGCCGGCGGGCCTCGTGCGCCTCCTGGGCCCGCTGTGCCTGTTGGGCGGCGGACTCGTCGGCGGCGACGCGCGCGGCCGCCTGTTCGGCGGCCCGGGCGGCGGCCTCCTCCGAGCGCTGCTCGGCGGCCTCGGCCGTCTCGAGGGCGATCCGGGCGAGCTCGGCCTGCTCGAGGGCGGCCTGCTCGGCCGCCTGGCGAGCCTCGTGGGCTTCCTGGGCGAGACGGGCGTGGTCGGCGGCGGCGATCTCCGCCGCGGCGCGCTCGTCGACTGCCTGGCGGGCGAGGGCGCCGTGCTCCTCGGCACTGGCGGCTGCCTGTTCGGCGAGCAGGCGGGCCCGCTCCTCCGCGGCCTCGGCGGCGCGGTGCGCCTCCTGGGCCAGGGCCGCCTGCTGACGGGCGGCGTCCTCGGCGAGGGCGCGGGCCTGGGCGATCTCGGCGGAGGTGCGTTCGGCGGCCTCGCGCTCCTCGAGCATGCGGCGGGCGAACTCGGCGTGCTCGGCTGCGCTGACCGCGGCGGCCTCGGCCATCACGCGGGCCCGGTCCTCGGCAGCCGCACGCTCCTCATGGGCCTGGCGGGCGGCGTCGGCGTACGAGATCGCGGCCGCCTCCGCCTCCTGGCGCGCGGCGGCGGCGGCGGCCGCCAGCTCGGCCTGCTCGCGTGCGTTGGCCTCGGCGGCCTCCCGCTGGGCATGGGCGGCGGCGGCGAGCTCGGCCTGCGCGATCGCGTGCCGCTCGGCCTCCTCGCGGCGGGCCGACTCGGCGTCGGCGAGCTCGGCGCGCTCGCGGGCAGCCCGCTCGGCCGCCTCGCGGGCCGCGGCCTCGGCGCGGGCGAGCTCCTCGGCCTCGGCGCGGGCGCGGTGGGCGGTCTCGGCGGTCTGCGCCTGCTCCTGGGCGAGGCGGTCGGCCTCGGCACGCGCCTCGTTGGCGCGCTGGGCGGCCTCCTCCGCGGCGAACCGCTCGGCGGCCTGTTCGGCGGCGGCCAGCTCGGCATCGCGGCGCAGCCGGGCTGCGAGCGCAGCCACGACGTCGGCGTTCGCCGGCGCCTCGACGGCAGCGTCGGTCGTCTTCTCGTCCTCGGCGACGGTCGGCGCCAGCTCGGCCTCGATCTCGGCGCGGGCCTGGGCGAGCACCTCGGCCGGGCGACGGGGTACGTCGGGCGGGCCGTCGATGTCCGGGATCGGCTCCTCGAGCAGTGGCGGCTCGACGAAGTCCTGCAGCGGGCGTGCCTCCGGCCGCGGCGCCGCACCGGGGGAGTTGCGGCGTCGCAGCCGTGCGAGCCCCTTCGGTGCGGGGACCGGGGTCGGCTCGGCGAACCCGCCGTCGACCGCCGCGGCGATGACGCGCTGCCCGGCCTCCTCGTCGGTGGTGTGGTGGTCCCCCGGGGTGGAGCGCGCTGCCGGAGCCGGGCGAACCGGCTCCTCGACGTCCTTGCGGGGCTCGTCGTCGACCTGCTCGGATGCCGCGTCCTCGACGGACCCGTCCTCGACGGACCCGTCCTCGACGGACCCGTCCTCGACGGACCCGTCCTCGACGACGAAGGGTTCCGCGTCGGCGAACAGGTGTTCGTACGGAGCAGTGAGCGGGTCGGCGAGCTGGTCGGGCGCAGGTGACGCGGCGGCGTCCATGGCCTCGGCGACGGCCTCGGCGACGGCGTCGTCGACCGGCTGGTCCTCGATCGGGTCGGTCAGCGGGTCTGCGATCGCGGGCCGGGTCGCACGCGAGATGATCGCCGACCAGTCGTCGCCGGCGATGGTCCCGCCGTCGGCGTCCGCGAGCGGCTCGGGCGTGGGCCAGGCAGGCGGCGCGTCGCCGTTGTACTCCGCCAGCGACGGGTCCCGGCGCACCCGCGCCATGCGGGCGGCGAGGCCGCCCTCCGCCGGAGCCGGCTCCTCCCGGCTGACGGCGCGGTCGATCAACGCCGCCCAGTCCGCGGGGGACTCGCCCCCGGGCCCGTCCGTGTGGTCGACACCCTCGTCGGCCGTCTCGTCGGCCGTCTCGTCGGCCGTCTCGTCGGCCGCCTCGTCGGCGCTGTCGGACGGCGACTCCTCGCCGGCCTCGTCCGGTACGTCGACCTCGCCGGCAGGGGCACCCTCCGGCCCGTCCTCGGCGGGCGCCGGGTCGACAGGCTCCGCACCCGCGACCTCGGCCGATTCCTCGTCGCCATGTGCCTCGTCGCCATGTGCCTCATCGGCAGGTGCCTCGTCCTCGGGCCCGACCGCCTCCGCGACCTCGCCCTCGGTCACGACGTCGTCCGTGGCATCCCCGTGCTGGTCAGGGCCACCGGTGGTGTCGTCGGCCGGCGACACCAGGGCACGCCAGTCGACGTCGTCGTCGTCCTCGGGCGCCGTCGCCGCGGGACCGCTGCGGCTGCCGACCCGGGCGGCGATGTTGTCCGGATCGGTGTCGGCGAGCAGGTCGGCCGGCGGTTCGTGGACCGCGGGCGTCGTCGGCTCGGGGGATTCCTCGCCTTCGACCATCCCGGAGGTGTGGCTGCGGCGCAGGAGCTCCTGCAGGTCGTCCTCCTCAAGCTCACCGACGACGGGGGTCTCCTTGTCGTGGCGACGCCACAACCGGCCCCTCCGTCCCTTGCCGCGCCCGGGGCGCGACTCGTCGAGCCCGGAGTCCTCGGACCCGGGCTCGTCGTCGGTGACAGAGCTCATGGAAGGTAAATCTACTCAGCAGTCGCTTGGTTACGCGGAATGTTCCAGATCTGCACGTCACGCCCGCCGGTACTGCACGTGCGTGTCCGCCGCAGCATGGGTGAACCCCACGCCCTCGTAGACGTGGCGGGCGGGAGCGTTGTCGGACTCGACGTACAGGATCACCTCGACCACGCCCCGCGCCGCGAGGTGCTGCAGGCCGGCGACGGTGAGGAGCCGGCCGAGCCCGCGTCCCTGTGCGGCGGGGTGGATGCCGACGACGTACACCTCCCCGGTGTGCTGGTCGTGCTGCTTGGTCCAGTGGAAGCCGAGCAACGTTCCGCTGTCGTCGACGGCGAGCAGGAGCCCGGCCGGGTCGAACCACGGCTCCGCCATGCGCTCGGCGAGCCCGTCGCGGTCGAGTGCCCCCTGCTCGGCGTGGTGGGCGAAGGCAGTTGCGTTGACGCCCAGTAGGGCCTCGGCGTCGGCGTCGCCGTAGTCGCGGATGTGCACGCCCTCCGGGGTCGCCACCGCCGGCAGCGGTACGACGGTCGGGCGCCTCATCACCCACAGCTCCCGGGTGCGGGCGAAGCCCAGCCGGTCGGCGAGCCTGCGCGCCGCGGGGTGGTCCCCGTGGGACCACGCGGTCACCGGGCCAGGGGCGGCGACGGCCAGACCGGCCAGCTGTCCGCCCAGCCCGTTGCCGCGGGCCTCCGGGGCGACGACGAGGTCGAGCTCGGTGCCGCGGCGCAGGGCGAAGCCCTCGGTCGTCACGAAGGCCTCGACCCCGTCGAGTCCGTGGTGCTTGAGGCGCAGCAGGGCGGCCTCGTCGAGGGGCTCCGCGCCGTCGTACGCGCTCGCTGCGGCAACGACCCCCTCGATCGCGGCGAGCGCGGCGGGGCCGGACAGGAACGTGGCGGGGGGCACATCGCGACGCTATCGCCCGTGCGGGTGTCCTCGGACAGCACCCCGTCGGCGCCGGATTTCTTCACGTTTCCCACCGTTTACATGTGACAGGGCGACACGGTAGACCTGCTCCATGAAGTTCAGCCACGCGGTAGGTGGGGCGGCCGTGGCCCTGGGAGCCGTCGCCGTGCGCGACCTCGTCCAGAAGAGGCACGCGCTCCAGAGGAACTTCCCGGTGATCGGCCACGCCCGGTACTGGCTGGAGACGATCGGGCCCGAGCTGCGGCAGTACATCGTCACCAGCAACGAGGAGGAGCGCCCCTTCAGCCGCGACCAGCGGACCTGGATCTACGCCTCCAGCAAGGAGCAGAACAGCTACTTCGGCTTCGGCACCGACGTCGACGTCGAGCACACGCAGGGGCACGCCTACATCAAGCAGCGCACCTTCGCCGACAAGCTGCCGAGTGACCACGACGCCAACTGGACGCTGCCGAGCGCGAAGGTCCTGGGCGGGCCGCGTGGGCGGGCGAAGGCGTTCCGCCCCGGCTCGGTCGTCAATGTCTCGGCGATGAGCTTCGGGTCGCTGTCGTCGAACGCGATCACCGCACTCAACAAGGGGGCGGCCGCCGCGGGGTGCCTGCACAACACCGGCGAGGGCGCCATCTCGCCGTACCACCGCAACGGGGCGAACCTCGTCGTCCAGATCGGTACGGCCTACTTCGGCTGCCGCGACGAGCACGGCCGGTTCTCGCTCGACCGGCTCAAGGAGATGATCGCCTCCGCGCCTGTCAGCGCCCTCGAGATCAAGCTCAGCCAGGGCGCGAAGCCGGGTCTCGGCGGGCTGTTGCCGGCCGCCAAGGTCACGCCGGAGATCGCGAAGATCCGCGGGATCCCGGAGGGCAAGGACTGCTCCTCGCCGTCGCGGCACACGGCCTTCCACGACGTGGACTCGATGCTCGACTTCGTCGAGATGCTCGCCGACGAGACCGGGCTGCCGGTCGGCATCAAGTCGGCCGTGGGGGCGATGGACTTCTGGGAGGAGCTCGCGCGGCTGATGGAGCCGCGCCAGCGGGGCGTCGACTTCATCACCGTCGACGGCGGCGAGGGTGGCACCGGCGCGGCGCCGCTGATCTTCGCGGACTCGGTCTCGCTGCCCTACCGGATGGGCTTCTCGCGGGTCTACGGCACCTTCGCCGAGCTCGGCCTGACCGACGACGTCACCTTCATCGGATCGGCCAAGCTGGGCCTGCCGGACAACGCGATCGTCGCCTTCGCGCTCGGCGTCGACATGATCAACGTGGCCCGCGAGGCGATGCTGTCGATCGGCTGCATCCAGGCGCAGAAGTGCCACACCGACCACTGCCCCACCGGCATCGCCACGCAGAACCCCTGGCTGGTGCGCGGCCTCGACCCGGTGTCGAAGGCGGAGCGGGCCGCGGTCTACCTGCGCACCCTGCGCAAGGAGCTGACCCGTGTCTCGGCCGCCGTCGGCGTCGCCCACCCGTCACTGATCACCTGCGCCGACGTCGACATCTTCAACGGTGACTACGACGCCCGCTCACTGGCGTCGGTCTACGGCTACAAGGACGGATGGGGCGAGCTCGGCCCCGCGCTCAGGGACGAGGTGCTGCGCTTCATGCACCCGACCGACCACTTCGACGAGCAGGGCGAGCAGACCGAGGGACGCTGAACCCAGGCTGAGCCCCGGGAGGGCAAGGGGCTCGCTGCGCTCGCGGCCCGCCGGTCAGGCGTCCTGGGCGTCGCGCTCGGCGACCCGTGCGGCGTCCGCCTCGGCGGAGCTGTCCTTCGACGGCAGCACGAACCGGTAGCCGACGTTGCGGACGGTGCCGATGAGGGTCTCGTTCTCGGGGCCGAGCTTGGCGCGCAGCCGCCGGACGTGCACGTCGACCGTGCGCGTGCCGCCGAAGTAGTCGTAGCCCCAGACCTCCTGGAGCAGCTGCTGGCGGCTGAACACCCGCCCGGGGTGCTGGGCGAGGAACTTCAGGAGCTCGAACTCCTTGAAGGTCAGGTCGAGCACCCGCCCGCCGACCTTCGCGGTGTACGTCGCGTCGTCGACCACGACCTCGCCGGAGCGGATCACGTGGGCCTCGGGGTCGGCGGCGTCCCGGGCGGCGGCGAGCCGGCCGATGGCCAGCTTGATCCGCGCCTCGAGCTCGGCCGGACCGCACGTGTGCAGCACGACGTCGTCCATGCCCCAGTCGTGGTTGACCACCGCAAGGCCGCCCTCGGTGGCGACCAGGACGACCGGAACGTCGGTGCCGGTCGTGCGGATGAGACGGCACAGGTCGCGCGCCCCGGCGAGGTCCTGGCGACCGTCGACGAGCAGCAGGTCGGCCTCGGGCGCCTCGAGCAGGGCGCTGCCCTCCGCGGGCAGGATCTTGACGTGGTGTCCGAGCAGCGCGAGGCCGGGCAGCACCTCGGCGGAGGGCTGGAGGGCGCTGGTCAGGAGCAGAAGTGTGCTCACCTGGGTCTCCTCACTGGCACCTGCAGGTCATGCAGGACCGTGTCGAGAGACCGAAACGCAACGCTGGGCCCCGGCCGGTTTTCGTGTAGGGGAGGATATCGAAACAGGACGGCAACCGGGAAGGGTCGCGACGGTGAATGAGACCGAGGTCATCAGGGTCCGCTACTGGGCCGCCGCGCGCGCTGCCGCCGGCGTGACCGAGGAGACGGTCGGCGCCGGCGGTCCGATGACGCTGGACGAGCTGCGCGCCGAGGTCGTGCGCCGCCACCCGGGTGGCCGGTTCGGCGACGTCGTCCAGGTGTGCTCGGTCCTGGTGGGGGAGCGCCCGGTCTCCTCCGTCGACCCGGCCGCGGTCGTCGTACGACCGGGGGAGACGGTGGAGTTCCTGCCGCCCTTCGCCGGGGGCTGAGCGCCCCGGGGCGCCCGGAGACGGGCAAGCCCCACAATCGGAGAGCCGTCACACTAGACTCGCCGAGGTCGGGCGCCCCAGGACGTCCGACGCCGTCGACCGAGGAGAGCAGTGCCGAACGAGACGACCGCGCGCCCCCAGCGGGAGGCCCGGCCCTTCGTCGCGCCTGCGGGGAGCAACGCCGCCGTCACGCTCGCGGTCGTGGGCCTGCTCGTCGGCCTCGTCTACCTCGCCACCACCAACGACCTCGTCACCGCACTGGTCACCGTGGCGGTGGCGCTCTACGTCGCGCTGCTGAGCGTGCTCGGCTCGACCAGGTTGGGCATCCTGACCCTGGCCGGCGCCTTCTTCACGGCGCCGGCGTACAAGGGCCTCGCACCGGAGGGCGCGACGATCACGCCCACCGACGCCCTGCTCGTCGTCGGCTTCGCGTTGCTCCTGCCGGAGATGCTGCGCGGCCGCCTGAAGCTGCCGCTGACCTATGTCGTCGGCATCGTGATCGTCTTCGCCTTCGGCATGATCGCGACCCTGCGCTCGGAGCGCTCGCTGGAGAGCGCCTTCGCGCTCGTCTTCTGGCTCATCGTGATGATCGCCTTCCCGATCGCCATCCTGTTGTGGCGTCCCAGCGGCACGGTCATCCGCGGCCTGGCGTGGACCTACGTCTTCGGTCACATGGCCAGCTGGGCCGGCGGGATCGTGACGGGCGGCATCACCGCCCAGGGGCGCCACTTCGGGATGACCAACCACCCGAACTACTTCGCCGAGGCCGCGATCATGGCGATCGCGCTGCTCATCTTCCTCTTCTTCGAGTACCAGCACTGGCTGATGAAGACGGTCGTGCTCGGCCTCGCCGCCGTGACCGGGATCTCGATCCTGCTCAGCGGCAGCCGCGGCGCCACGATCGTCGTCGCGGTGCTCGTCGTGATGATCCCCATCGTCGAGCGCTCGGCGATCACGGGATTCTTCTACGCCGTGTGCGGAGCGACCCTGGTGGCCGCGCTGCCGTTCGTCCTGCAGCTCACCGGCAACACCTCGGCCATCGACCGCCTGCTCGGCGGCGGCTCGGCCTCCGGCTCCGACCAGGCGCGCTCCGCCGGCCTGGAGACCGGTGTCGACAGGTTCTGGAACAGCCCGTTCTTCGGGGACGGCCTGATCGACCTCTTCGACATCCACAACAACGTGCTGCAGGTCGCCGTCGGGATCGGCATCTTCGGGCTGTTCGGGTTCCTCCTGGTGATGTTCGCGATGGCCCGACCGCTGTTCGGCGCCAGCCCCTACCGCCGCCTCTGCTACACGGTGTGGGGCTACATCGGCTGGGGCCTGCTGATCCCGAGCCTCTACGACCGCACGCTGTGGATCCCGATGTGCCTGGCCGCGATCTGCTGGCTCGCAGCCGACGACCAGGACGGCACGACCGGGGCCACCACGGCCGCGGCTGCCACGACCGAACCCCCCACGACGATGGCGAGGAACTGACATGCGGGTGCTCGTGACGGGAGGCGCCGGGTTCCTCGGCTCCCACCTCTGTGATCGGCTGGTCGCCGAGGGCCACGACGTCCTCTGCGTCGACAACTACTACACCGGCACGAAGGACAACATCGCCGGCCTGCTGGGCCACCACCGGTTCGAGCTGATGCGTCACGACGTGACCTTCCCGCTGTACGTCGAGGTCGACCGGATCTACAACCTGGCCTGCCCGGCCTCCCCGATCCACTACCAGCGCGACCCCGTGCAGACCACGAAGACCAGCGTCCACGGCGCGATCAACATGCTGGGGCTCGCCAAGCGGGTCCGGGCCCGGATCCTGCAGGCCAGCACCAGCGAGGTGTACGGCGACCCCGAGGTGCACCCGCAGGTCGAGGAGTACTGGGGCAAGGTCAACCCGATCGGCATCCGCAGCTGCTACGACGAGGGAAAGCGCGCCGCAGAGACGCTGTTCTTCGACTACTGGCGGCAGCACTCGCTGGAGATCAAGGTGATGCGGATCTTCAACACCTACGGTCCGCGGATGCACCCCGACGACGGCCGGGTGGTCAGCAACTTCATCGTGCAGGCGCTGCGGGGCGAGCCGATCACCATCTACGGCGACGGCCAGCAGACCCGCAGCTTCTGCTACGTCGACGACCTGATCGAGGGCATGTGGCGGCTCATGGAGAGCCCTGCCGACTTCACCGGCCCGGTCAACGTCGGCAACCCGACCGAGAACACCATGCTGGAGCTCGCCGAGGCGGTCATCCGACTCGTCGGCGGTCCGTCGCGGATCGAGCACCGGCCGCTGCCGTCCGACGACCCGCGCCAGCGGCGTCCCGACATCAGCCTCGCCCGCAAGGAGCTGGACTGGGAGCCGACCGTGGCGCTCGAGGACGGCCTGCGCGAGACGATCGACTACTTCCGCCACCGCCTGGCCCTCTGAGGGCCGGGCGGCCCGGGCTCGGAGCCCCTGCGCCCGGCCGGCCCCACGTACGACGAAGGCCGCCCCCATCGGGGGCGGCCTTCGTCGTGTCCCTGCGGTGGAGGGGTGGCTGTCAGGCGACGTCGGTCGCGCGGGCGTCCTCGACGATGACCTCGCGGTGACGGCGCTCGCGGGCCGGCTTGGTGTGCCGGTCGATGAGGTCCATCACGCCCTGGTAGTCCAGGGGCTGCTTGAGGTGGGCCACGATCAGGACCGTCGAGAGCAGGACCGTGAAGTCGAGGCGCAAGCGGTAGCCGTGCATGACCGCGCGGCAGTAGGCGCCCTCGATGCGCAGGCGCTCGGAGTCACTGAGCGAGTCGCGGCCGACGAGCTGGACCGGGCCGGTGAGGCCGGCCGGGGTCAGGAAGCGGTCCTCCGCGTAGGGGTACTCCTCGCGCAGGCAGCTCATGACGTTCTCGGGCAGCGGCCGGTTGCCGACGATGCTCATCTCACCGCGCACCACGTGGAGCAGCTGCGGGATCTCGGTGAGCCCCAGGCTCTCCAGGATCCGGCCCGGTCGCGTGTAGAGGGGCGAGTCGGGCGGGATGTTCAGGAATCGGACGCCCTCGACGGGGACCGTCTGGCGGTTGACCAGCTTGTCCGCGTTCTTGACCATGGTGCGGAACTTGACCGTCCGGACCATCTGGCCGGTCCGCACCCAGCGGTTCGACCGGTAGAACACCGGGCGGCCCGACATCACGAGGACCATGAGGGCTGAACCGAGCAGCACCGGCACCCACGCGACGGCTGCGGTGATGGCCACGAACAGGTCGAACACACGCTTCGTCCGCATCGACTACCCACCTTCCCCGGAGAGGTACTTGTCCGTCTCGCCGGGCTCGGGGGGTGGCGGAACGGAACGTCTCGTTGAAGGCGTCAACGATCGAAGTGCGAAAGAGATACTCCTCACCAAGAACCAAATCCGAGAATCGATTCCAACGGTGCGCTCGACGGCCCGGTCCGAGGCGCCGGTGGCCAGTGTGCGAGCGGCCAGGGACTGGTAGCTCGTGTGCAGCCGGAGCCGCCCACGGCGCTCCGCGGCGTCGAGCAGGCGGCCGGGATAGAGCACCGAGAGCGTCGCGTCGCCGCCTCGGCGGTTGCACTCGTCGACCAGCTGCTGGAGCTGCTGCTCGACGAGCGCCTTCCAGCCGCCGTAGTAGCGGCGGTCGGCGCCGGGCGCGAGGGCCAGGATGGTCGAGACGAGCACGACCCGGACCGGCCGGCCCGCCGCGAGCACCTGCTCGACGAAGTCCAGGTCGCGGACCACCCCCGCGGCGTCGTACGACGTCTGCGGGGTCTCGGGGTGCACGGGGCCGAGCGCGGTGACGACCAGGCGGACCGGTCCGTCGCCGAGGGTGGCGACCCGCGCGGTGAGCTGGCCGGCACCGGCGTCGACGACGCAGGAGGGGTCGAGGCCGGGCAGGCCGGCGACGACGGCCGCGTCCGCGGCGTCGCGGGCGACGGCCAGCAGCGGGGCGCCAGCGAGCTGCGCGACGACCTCGTGACCCAGCCGGGTCTTCGGTCCCAGCAGGACCACGGGACCGGTCACCGGCTGGTCCGCTCGAGGATCGTCTCGAACCGGTCGGCGCACCCGGCGAGGGCGAACTCGAGCTCGGCCAGGTCGCGGGACGCCTCGCCCAGCTCCTCGCGCAGCTCGGCATCGGCCAGCACGCCCGCCGCCCAGGCCGCGGCACCCGGCAGGGCATCCCCGTCCGGGGGGACCACGAGCCCGCCGGCCCGGGTCACGAGCGCCGAGGCGAGGTTCTCCGAGGGCATCATGCCGAGCACCGGGCGTCCGGCACACAGGTAGGACAGCGTCTTGGAGGGGACCGAGAAGGCGCCGGCCTGCTGCTCGAGCAGCACGACCAGGATGTCGCCGCTGCCGAGGACCTCGGAGAGTCGTTCGTAGGGCTGGAACGGCAGCAGCGTGACCGGCACGTCGAGCCGCTCGGCCTCGGCCCGGATCACCTCCACCGCGGGACCCTCGTTGACGACGACGAGCCGGACGGGCGTGCCGGCGTCGATGACCTCGCGGGCCAGGCCCACCAGCAGCGTCGGGTTGTGCTTGAGCCCGAGGGTGCCGGAGTAGAGGAGCGTCGCCGTGTCGTCGAGCCCCTGCTCGGCCGCCCAGTCGTTCTTGCGCGGGACCGGGCGGATCTCGTCGAGCGGCGCCCAGTTCGGGATGACGGTGACCTTGTCGGCCGTCCCCCACTCCTCGTGGACCGGGACGAAGGACGGCGCGATCACCACGACCTCGGACGCCCGCCGCGACACCCACTTCTCGGCGACGCTGAAGACGGCGGCGACCACGCGGAACATCCGGCCGAGCTTGTCGCCGGCGAACGACTTCACCGCGACGGCGTACACGTCCTGGTGCCACAGCACCCACTTGCGGCGCAGCACGATCATGCCGAGGGCGAAGACGACGAGGGTCGGGATCTGGGCGTTCGACAGCATCGCCGTCTGTGCCCGGGTACGACGGACCTGGCGGATCAGCTCCCAGCCGACGAGTGCCTCGAGGAGGACCCGCCGGACGAACCGGTCCTTGGCGATCGGCTCGGTCGGGCCGACCGGGTCGAAGGTGAGGGTCTCGCCGGGCTCGGCGACCAGGTGTCCCTTGCCGGACACCCAGCCGGGACAGTACGAGTGGGTGACGGCATGCCCGCGCCGCGCGAGCTCGCGGCTCAGCTCGACCTGGAAGGGGTGCCCGGAGTAGTCGTGGACGAGGATGCGCACGGGGGAGCGGGCCTCAGCCCTGCGCGCGCTTGACCTGGTCGTAGACCCAGGCATAGGTCTTCGCCAGGCCGTCCGCGAGGCTGATCGACGGCTCCCAGCCGAAGACCTCGTTGATCTCGGTGTTGTCGGAGTTGCGTCCCCGGACGCCCTGCGGCGCCGAGAGGTCGTACTTCCGCTCGCACTTGATGCCGGCGATGTCCTCGACGATCGAGTAGAGCTGGTTGATCGAGACGAGCTCGGCGGAGCCGAGGTTGATCGGCTCGACGTGGTCGCTCGCCAGGATCATCTGGGAGCCCTTCACGCAGTCGTCGATGTACATGAAGCTGCGGGTCTGCTCCCCGTCGCCCCAGATCTCGATCTCGTGCTTGCCGGAGATGACCGCCTCGGCGATCTTGCGGCACACCGCGGCCGGCGCCTTCTCGCGGCCGCCGGTCCACGTGCCCTCGGGGCCGTAGACGTTGTGGTAGCGGGCCATCCGCGTGACGAGGCCGAAGTCCTCGCGGAAGTGGCGGGCCATCCGCTCGCTGAACAGCTTCTCCCAGCCGTAGCCGTCCTCCGGCATGGCCGGGTAGGCGTCGGACTCCTTGAGGGCCGTCACCGAAGGGTCGGTCTGCTTGTCGGCGGCGTAGACGCAGGCCGACGAGGAGTAGAAGTAGCGCTCGACGTCGTACTTCTGCGCAGCCTGGAGCATGTGCGTGCTGGTCAGCACGGTCAGCATGCACAGCGCCTTGTTGTTCTCGATGAAGCCCATGCCGCCCATGTCGGCGGCCAGCATGTAGACCTCGCGCGCGCCCTTGGTCGCGGCCTCGGCCTGGTCGAGGAGGGACAGGTCGCCCACGCTGTTCTGGGCGTCGGGGTGGACCTGGTACCACTCGTCGAGCGGCTTCACGTCGACCGACCGGACGGTCTTGCCCTGGGCGAGCAGGTCGGCGACCAGGTGGCCTCCGATGAAACCGCCGCCACCGGCGACCAGGACGTCCACGGGCGCGTTCATGCTGTATCTCCTCTTGGATGGAACTCGAGATGGGCCTCGGCCTCGACAACGCCCCCCAGCGATGTCCGACCAACGAGTAGACCACGGTCGGGTCACGCCCCCGACCCCGGACCAGACCTGACGACAAGACCACGGATCCGCTGGGTGCCCACTAGGCTTCGTGCGGCCGACAGGAACACCCGAAGGAGACCCGTGCGCGCAGAAGGTGCCGGGCGGCGACTGAGCGTCGTCGTCGTGGACCAGGTGCTCTCGGGCGCGTCGAACATCCTTATCGCGCTGCTGTCGGCCCACCTGCTCGGGACCGCCGCCTTCGGCTACTTCGGCATGATCCTGGTGATCTACGCCGCTGCGCAGGGCGTGAACCGGTCGCTGGTCGGCGACCCCGTGATGGTCCACCCTGACGACGCCCGCGAGCGGCCCGGTGCCCCGATCTCGGCGGCGCTGATCGTCGGCGGTGGGATCGGTGCCCTCGTCGCCGCGATCGGTGGGCTCTTCTGGTGCCTCGACGTGCCGCTGGGCCCCGAGCTGGTGATCCTCGGCGCGGGCCTGCCCGGGCTGGTCCTGCACGACCTCGGCCGGTTCCTCGCCTTCGCGTCCCAGCGTCCCTGGCGGGCGCTCTCGCTCGACCTGCTCTGGCTGGTCCTGGTCCTCGGTGCCGTGGTCGCGCTGCTCGTCCGCGACGTCGAGAGCCTGTCGTGGTTCACCATCGGCTGGGTCGGCAGCGGCGCGGCGGCCTCGCTCCTGGTCTTCGTGCAGTACCGGCCCCGCCTCGCCGGCGGGCGCGCCTGGCTGCGCGAGCGGTGGTACTACTCCTGGCGCTTCCTGCTGTCCTTCGTGGCGCTGCAGGGCTCGACCCTCGGCTTCTCGGTGGTGATCGCCGTGGTCGCGGGCGCGAAGGCGATGGGCGCCGTTCGCGGTGTCCTGCTCCTGCTGCGCCCCTACATGACCTTCCAGACGGCATCGGTCGCCGCCGGAGTCGCCGAGATCGCCAACGACCCGGACAGCCATCGCGGTGGCGGTCACCTGCGGCGGACGGTGATCGTGTCGCTCGCGGTCGCCGCCGTGAACGCCGTGATCCTGCTGGTGCTGCCGGACGCCCTCGGGCGCCTGGTCCTCGACGACACCTGGGACGCGACCGAGGCGTTGCTGCTGCCGGCTTGCGTCCAGATCCTGGCGCTGGGGCTCATCGCCGGCCCCCGCGCCCACCTGATCGGGTCGAAGGCGGTCTCGGTGACCGTCCCGATCGACATCGCCTCCACCATCGTGACCCTCGTGCTCGGGACCATCGGGGTCTTCATCGACGGTGCCTACGGCGCCTACTGGGGAGTGAGTAGCGGAACCGTCGTCGCTGCGTTGATGTGGTGGTCGGCACTGTCCATCCGCTCGCGCCCCGCGGCGCGGCACCGTGCCGAACCCACCACCTGAAGCCCCCGAAGAACCCCCACCCCCACGGAGGTCCCCCGGCGTGACCGGTCCGACGTACTGCACGATCCTTGCCACCAACTACCTGCCGAAGGCGCTGGCGCTGGCCGACAGCCTCGTGCGCCACGACCGCGGCGAGCTGGTCATCCTGCTCATCGACGCCCAGCACGAGGCCGACCACGACCTGCCGGACTTCCCCGACCTGCCGGGCGTCCGGGTCGTCGGCACGGACTTCCTCGGCCTGTCGCTGGACGACGTGCTGGCCATGACGACGTACTACGACCTCGTCGAGTTCGCGACCGCCATCAAGCCGCTGTTCTTCAAGCGCCTGCTGGAGGACAGCGAGCAGGTGTTCTACCTCGACCCCGACACCTACCTCACCTCGCCGATGGACGAGCTCCCCGGTGAGCTCGCCGCGAGCAAGGGCGGGGTGCTGCTCACGCCGCACTTCCTCCACCCGATCCCGCCCGAGGCACCGGTCACCGAGGGGCACCTGCTGCAGGTCGGCGTGTTCAACCTCGGCTTCTGCGGCTTCGACCGCCGGGCGGTCCCCGCCCTCGACTGGTGGTGGGCCCGTCTCGAGTGGGACTGCCTGTTCGACTACCTCAACGGCCTCTTCGTCGACCAGAAGTGGATGGACATGGGCTCGGACCTCTTCGAGGCCCGCAGCCTGCGCCACCACGGCTACAACGTGGGCGTGGTCAACCTGCACGAGCGCCCGCTCGGCCTCGACGCCGACGGCTTCCACATCGTCGGCACCGAGGACCGGCTCCGGTTGTTCCACTTCCACGCCTTCGACACCAGCCGGCCCCAGGAGCTGTCGACCCGGTTCGACATGTCGACCGCGCACATGCGCACCGAGAGCGCCGCGGTCGACCAGCTCTGCAAGGAGTACGCCGCCGACGTGATGCGCCACGAGGAGCGACTCCCGGACGCGCCGGCGTACCGCTACTGGAACGACACCGAGGGCCGCCGGATCCCGCGACGGCTCCGCCGCGCGTGGCGGGTCCAGGCCCGCAGCGGCCAGCGCCCGCCGTCGCCCTTCGTCGCCGGGGACGCGGAGGCGTGGACCGCCTGGCGGCGCAGCGCGTGGAAGACCCTCGCGAAGGAGCTGTCCGTCGACGCAGCCAAGAGTGCGCGCATGTCGATGCCGGAGGAGTTCGGCAACTTCAAGAAGCGGTTCCCGAAGGCCGTCAACGCCGTGACGTCGCGGATGGGCCGCGGCGGCATGTTCGGCTGACACGCGTCCTCCTTCCGCCACGAGCCAACCGAATCGAGAGAGCAGAGCATGTCCAGCTTCGACGCCCGCGAGTGGGCCACCCGCACCCTCAACTGGCCGCCGGCGCGCAACACGGCCAAGCGCGCCGTCCACGTCGCCGCGCGGGCGCGCGGCCGGGCCCTGGAGGCACGCAACGCGGTCCCCGACCCGGGAGTGATCATCGCCGCGGGCCCGCAGAAGGCCGGCAGCCAGTGGATCAAGGCGCTGTTCGACCACCCCCTCGTCCGCGCGGCGGCGGGGACGATCACGCTGCCGCAGCTCGACTACCAGCTCACCCCGCCGAGGAACGGCTTCCCGGCCGGCACCTTCGTCCCCGGCTTCTACGGCAGCTACCAGGAGTACCTCGCGCTGCCGAAGCGGCACCCGCACCGGCTCGTCTACCTCGGCCGCGACCCGCGCGACCTCGTGGTCTCCGGCTACTGGTCGGCGGTCGAGACCCACCGTCCGACCCACCTCGAGGAGGCGGAGCGGCTCCGCGAGGAGATGAAGCAGATGTCGATGGGCGACGCGATGATGACGATCATCGAGCTGAGCGGTGAGCACTTCGCGGCGATGGCGTCGTGGGCCGGCGTCGACGACCCCGAGGTCGCGCGCTTCCGCCTCGAGGACGTCCGCGCCGACTCCGAGGGCTCGGTTCGTGCGATGCTCGCCCACTGCCGGATCGAGCTCTCGGAGGCGGATCTCGCGATCGTGCTCGAGGAGACCTCGAGGGAGGCGCTGCGCGCCAAGGACCTCGAGCAGCGCAGTGCCGACAGCGAGTCCCACTACCGCAAGCGGGCCTCGCGCCACCAGGAGGTCTTCGAGCCGCGGCACCATGCCGCGCTGGAGGACGTGGCGCCCGGGCTGGTGGAGCTGCTCGGCTACCAGCCCGCCTGACGCTGGGCGAAGCGCTGCGCCGAAGCGCTGCGCCGACCACCGCGATGGTCCCGGTCAGCCCTCCAGCGCACTCCGCGTACGACGGATGGTGCGCTCCCAGGTGAAGGTGTCCGCCCACGCGCGAGCAGCGGCGAGCGCCTCGTCGTCGACCGACTCGGCCTGCAGCACGGCGTCGGCGAGCGCGGCCGGCGTCCAGTCGGCCATCACGGTCGCGTGGCCGCCGGCCACCTCCAGGCAGGCCGGCTCGGGACCGATGACGACTGGCTTGCCGAGCGCCATCCCCTCGACGGTCGGCAGGCCGAAGCCCTCGAAGTCACTGGGGAAGACGATCATCCGCGCGGCCGCGATGACCTGCTGGAACTCGTCGTCCGGCAGGAACGGGGCGAGCCGCACGACGTCGCCGATGCCGCGCTCGTCGATCGCGGCCTGCAGCGCGGGCTTGCGCGCGCCGCCGACACCGAGCACGAGCAGCTCCGGCGCCTCCTCGCCGCGGGCGACCAGGTCGGCCCAGGCGTCGAGCAGCAGGTCGGGGTTCTTGTTGCTGTGGTGGGCGAACGACACGGCCGGCCCGGTGCGGTCCGGCTGCGGCCAGGCCCGCACGTGGTCGGCGCCGAGGTGAGCGACGACCGCGGGCTTGCGGGCGGTCGACGGGTGCAGCCGGTGGAGGTCGTCGAGGCTGCGCTGCGAGATCGCGATGAACGAGTCGGCCATCTGGTAGGTCCGGCCGTAGGACACCGCCCGGATCAGGCGGCGGCCACGGCTGAACTGCTCGGGACGCAGCTCGTGGCGCAGGTCGAGGATGATCGTCGCCAGCCGGCCCTCGCCCAGCGAGAGCACCGATGTGGTGGGCGCGGTCGCCAGCACGGCGTCCGGCCGCAGCCGGCGGGCGAGCGAGCGCATCCGGGTCGTCTGCGCCCACGGCCGGCCCACGACGTACGGGCGGGGGACGGGGAGCTTGTGCAGTGTGTGCGGCGTCCCGGCCCCGATCGTGGAGTCGGCGGGCACGGCCACGTGCAGCTCGTCGTCCGGGTAGACGTCGTGCCACTGCAGGAGCACGGCGTCGATGAGGGTCCGGATGCCGCCGAACTCGGCGGCCATCGCGTCGATGAGGATCTTCATCGCGTGCCCGGGGTCGTCCCCGGGGTCAGCCCTCCTGCTTGTGGGCGACCAGGCGGCCGAGCTGCTCGATGTCGGCGTCGACCATCAGCTCGGCGAGGCCCTTCGCGTCGGTCGACGGCTTCCAGCCGAGGACCTCGCGGGCCTTCGACGCGTCGCCGATGAGCGCGTCGACCTCGGTGGGACGCTCGTAGGCCTCGTTGTAGCGGACGTGGTCCTCCCAGTTGAGGCCCGCGTGGCTGAAGGCGTACTCGGCGAACTCGCGGACCGTCGTACCGATGCCGGTGGCGAGGACGTAGTCCTGGGGCTCGTCGTGCTGCAGCATCCGCCACATGCCCTCGACGTACTCCTTGGCGTAGCCCCAGTCGCGGACCGCGTCGAGGTTGCCGAGGGTGAGGTGGTCGGTGATGCCGAGCTTGATCGAGGCGACGCCGAGGGTGATCTTGCGGGTCACGAAGGACTCGCCGCGGCGCGGGGACTCGTGGTTGAAGAGGATGCCGGAGACGGCGAAGAGGTCGTAGGCCTCGCGGTAGTTGACCGTCACCCAGTGCGAGTAGAGCTTGGCGGCGCCGTACGGCGAGCGCGGGTAGAACACCGTTCGCTCGTCCTGCGGCGGGGGGGTCGCGCCGAACATCTCCGACGTCGAGGCCTGGTAGAACCGGCAGTCGATGCCGGCGGCGCGGATCGCCTCGAGCAGGCGCAGGGTGCCCACCGCGTCGGTGTTGGCGGTGTACTCCGGCAGCTCGAAGGAGACCTTCACGTGGCTCTGCGCACCGAGGTTGTAGACCTCGTGCGGCTCGATCGCGTGCACCAGGTTGACCAGGCTGACGCCGTCGGTCAGGTCGCCGTAGTGCA
This sequence comes from uncultured Nocardioides sp., assembly GCA_964487275.1. Taxonomy (GTDB): domain Bacteria; phylum Actinomycetota; class Actinomycetes; order Propionibacteriales; family Nocardioidaceae; genus Nocardioides. Next base: position 18,890 of record CAZAQE010000044.1, read on the forward strand.
GGTGGAGGTTCTCGGTGCCGCCCAGGTGGTCGATCCGCGACCGGTTCAGCGTCGAGTGGCGCCGGACCAGCCCGTGGACCTCGTAGCCCTTCTCGAGCAGGAGCTCAGCGAGGTAGGACCCGTCCTGTCCGGTGATGCCGGTGATCAGCGCGCGCTTCATGGGCGCAGAGCCTATAGGCGAGGCTCAGTTGCCATTGGCCCATTCCGTCATCTGCTCCTCGACCTGCCGCTGGCGACCCTGCCGGTGGAAGAACTTCAGGGTCTCCGGGAGCGTGCGCACCGCCTCGGCCGGGTTGCCGCGGTAGAGGGTGAGCTCGTCCTTCAGCTTGGTCACCACGACGGAGCCGGCAGACACGACCGAGCGGTTGGGGATCGCGGTGTTGTTCTGCATGGTGCAGCCGGACATCAGCACGCCGTAGTCGCCGATCGTCACCTTGCCGGGCTGGAAGAGGTCGGTCACCAGGTTCAGGTTGTGGGTCAGGATCTGCGACCCGAAGCCCGCGACCGCTGCCTGCTTGCCGAGGGTCACCCGGTCGGTGACGTCGATGTTGTGCCCGACGGTGATCAGCGCGAAGTCGTCCATCACCAGCGACGGGTCGCGGTGCGGGTGCTTGGGGTAGACGGGTGCACCCTTGGGCACCCCGACGATCCAGTTGCGCGACGAGATGGTCGCCCCCTCGCCCATGCGCAGCTCGGACAGGTGGCGGATCGTGTTGCCGGGCCCGATGCTCGCGTGCGGGCCCATCACGAGCCGGTCCACCATGACCAGGCTGCGGCCGAGGTGGGCGGTGGGGTGGATCTCCCAGCCGAGCAGGCGGGAGGCCACGAGCCGTTTGAGGTTGCCGGGGAGCATAACCATCAGCAGGCAGATCAGTTGTCGCATCGCATCCCCCGTTGAGGTGGTTGGATGGGCGCGACTGTAGCGGTCGACGCGCAGACGACGTTCGGATTGATCTCAGAAGGGCCCCCCAACCTTGAGCACGACCGATCTCGATGGCGCGAGCCACGAGCCCGAGAAGCACTACGACCGCGTCCACGAGGCGTGGCGCCTGATCATGGGCGAGGAGTTCCATTACGGATACTTCGCGACCCCCACCACGCCGCTGGAGCAGGCGACGGCCGCGCTGACCGCGCAGATGCTGCAGCGTGCGGGCATCGGCGCCGGCGACCGTGTCCTCGACGTCGGCTGCGGCACCGGCCGGCAGGCCTGCGACCTCGTCGAGGAGTACGACGCCCGGGTGCTCGGCATCACGACCAGCGGCGCCGGCGTGGCAGCCGCCACCGAGCTGGCCGCGAGCCGAGGGCTCCCGGACGCGAGGTTCGAGCAGCGTGACGGCACCGACAACGGCCTGCCCGACGGCAGCTTCGACGTCGTCTGGGCGCTCGAGTCCTCGCACCTCATGCGCGACCGGCGGGCGCTGCTCTCCGAGGCCGCGCGGGTGCTCGCCCCCGGCGGGCGCCTCGTCCTGTGCGACATCATCAACCGCCGCCGGATCCCGTTCCTCGAGGTGCGGGCCCGGCGCGACGACTTCGCGGTGCTGCGGGCGGCGTTCGGCGACGCCCACATGCTGCCGCTGTCGGACTACACCGGCTGGCTCGAGGAGCTCGGCCTGCAGGTGACCGACGCGACCGACATCTCCGACGAGACGCTCCCGACGTTCGAGGCGTGGCGCAGCAACTGCGCAACCCACGAGCAGGAGATCGTGGAGCTCATCGGCGAGCAGGCACGGGACGAGTTCGTCCGCTCGTGCGACATCCTCGAAGGGCTGTGGAACGACGGCACCTTCGGCTACGGCATCCTTGGCGCAGCCAAGCCCTGATCGAAAAGGACCCAGACGTGACCGCAGACCGTGTGCGTGGTGTGATCGCCACGTTCCTCACCGGAGCCAAGAAGGCCTTCGACCCCGAGCTGCCCGGCGACACCGACCTCTACGGCGGTGGCCTGGAGCTCGACTCGCTCGAGGCCGCCGAGCTGTCGGCGATGCTCGAGGACGAGTTCGGCACCGACCCGTTCTCCGCGGGCGAGGAGATGCCGGAGACCGTCGGCGAGGTCCTCGCGTTCTACGAGGCCGCCGCGACCGCATGATCGATCTCCTCGAGCGCGCCGCAGCAGGGGAGCCCAGCTCCCCGGCCGTGGTGACGCACCGGGGCTCGTGGACCTACGCAGAGGTCCTCGCCGCGGCCCGCAACGTGGCCGCGGCACTGGTCGAGCACGGGATCACCCGCTTCGCCGTCGTGGAGGAGGACGCCGCGCGGCTGGTGCCGCTGCTGGCCGGTGCCGCCCTCGCCGGCGCCGAGCCGTGCCAGTACCAGCCGGACACCGACGCCGCCGAGTTCGCCGAGCACGCGGCCCAGCTGGGCCACGAGGTCGTGGTGTCGCGTCGTACCGACCTCGGCGACTCGCTCCGGCTCGTCGACCCCGACGTGCTCCTGGCGCACGAGGGGGAGCCGCCGGCCGCCGCCGAGCGCCAGCCCCTGCTGATCCGCACCACCGGCACGACCGGTGCGCCGAAGGCCGCCCGCCACGACTGGCGGGTGCTCTCCGGCACGGTCGCGGGGGCCCGCCAGCGCCCCGGCCAGCGCTGGCTGCTCGCCTACGGGCCGCACCAGATGTCGGGCGTGCAGGTGCTGATGCACGTCCTGGGCAGCGGCGCCACGCTCGTCGCGCCCTTCCCGCGCCAGCCCCGCGACGGCCTCGCCGCACTGCTCGACCCCGGTGTCGACTGTGTGAGCGCGACGCCGACCTACTGGCGCTTCCTGCTCGCCGAGGCCCGCTCCCGGGGCGTGGAGCTGCCGCCTCTGCAGCAAGTGACGCTCGGCGGCGAGGCGGTCCCGCCGGACCTGCTGGCCGCCGTCCGCACGGCCTTCCCGGCCGCTCGCGTCTCGCAGGTCTACGCGTCGACCGAGCTCGGCTCGGTCGCCTCGGTGACCGACGGCCGGCCCGGGATCAGCGCCGACAGGCTGCACTCCGACGCCAACCCCGACGGCACGCTCCGGGTCGTCGACGGCGAGCTGTGGGTGCGCTCCGGCGTCGGCATGCTCGGCTACGTCGGCGAGCCGGACGTCGCCACCGAGGACGGCTGGCGCGCCACCGGCGACCTCGTCGAGGTGGTCGGTGACCGGATCGAGTTCCGTGGCCGGGACTCCGAGGTCATCAACGTCGGCGGGGTGAAGGTGCACCCGCTGCCCGTCGAGAACCGGATCATGCACGTGGCCGGTGTCGAGGCGGCGCGCGTCTTCGGGCGCGCCAACAGGCTCACCGGCGCCATCGTCGCCGCCGAGATCGTGCCGGCGGCCGACGCCGACCACGACGAGCTCAAGGCGGCCGTCCGGGCCGCCGTCGAGGACCTGCCGCGGGCCTGGCACCCGCGCAGCATCACGTTCGTTGCCGCCCTCGAGACCAAGGGCGGCAAGACGATCAGGAGGATCGAAGGATGACCGCAACTCCGGTGGCACTCATCACCGGCGGCAGCAAGGGCCTGGGCGCCGGCATGATCGACGTCTTCCTGCGGGAGGGCTACGCGGTCGCGACGTGCGCACGGTCCCGCAGCGCCAAGGTCGACGAGTGGGAGCGCGAGCACCCCGACCGCTTCTGGTTCACGGTCGCCGACGTCTCGAAGGAGGCCGACGCGACGTCGTACGTCAAGGGCGCGGTGGAGCGCTTCGGCCGCATCGACGCCCTCGTCAACAACGCCGGTGTCGCGCGTGAGGGCGTCATCGGCCTCTTCAACGACGACGACATCGACACGGTGGTCGACCTCAACATCAAGGGCACGGTCTACGTCACCCGCGCCGCCAGTCGCGTGATGCTGCGCCAGCGCAGCGGCAGCATCGTCAACATCTCCTCGGTCGTCGGCATCTCCGGCTACCGCGGCCTGTCCGTGTACGGCGCCACGAAGGCCGCCCTCGACGGCATGACCCGTGCACTGGCCCGCGAGCTGGGCTCGCGCGGCATCACGGTGAACTCCATCGCGCCGGGCTACCTGCGCACCGAGATGAGCCACGGGCTCGACGAGGCGCAGCTGGTCCAGATCGAGCGGCGGACGCCGATGGGCCGGCTGGGCGACGCCGAGGACGTGTCCCGGGCCGCGTTGTTCCTGGTCTCGGCCGAGAACCGCTTCGTCACCGGCCAGGTGCTGGTGGTCGACGGCGGCCTGACCTGCTGATCCGCGACGTCGTACCGGACCGTCTGGTCGTGATCTCGCCGGATCCACGACCGCAGTGTCCGGTACGACGAGCGACCGGGTCGCGAGCTCAGAGGTAGGCCGGGTCGTCCTCGACCCCGCTGCGCACCCGCTGCAGGTCGACCTCGACCATCCGTGCGACGAGGTCGGCGAACGACGTCCTCGCACGCCAGCCGATCGCCACGGCGGCCGGCTCGGGGTCCGCCCGCAGCACCTTCGAGTCCGCGGGCCGCACCAGTCCGGGGTCCTGGACGATCCGCGACCACGGGTCCTCGACCCCGGCCGCCGCGAAGGCGACCTCGACGAGGTCGGCCAGCGAGTGGTCGACGCCCGTGCCCAGGGGCAGGTCCACCGGCTCGTCGCGGCGCAGCATGCGGACGAACGCGTCGACGTACTCGGCCGCGTGGCCCCAGTCGCGCCGCACGTCGAGCGTGCCGAGGGTCAGCTCCTCGCTGCGCCCCAGCGCGATCGCGGCCGCGCCGCGGGTGATCTTGCGGAACACGAAGCCCGGCGGGCGGATCGGGCTCTCGTGGACGTAGAGGCGTGCGTACGACGCGTGCAGGCCCTCGGCGCGGGCCTTCTCCACCACGCGCTCGGCGTCGGCCTTGGCGCGCGCGTAGGGGCTGTCCGCGGCCTGGCCGACCACCTCGGCCGACGACGCCTGGAAGAGCCGGACCGGCCGGCCGGTGGCCGCGAGCGCGTGCGCCGCCTCGACGAGGTCGACGACGGTGTCGAGGTTGACCCGGCGGGTCAGCTCGGGCTCCTCCCAGCTGCGGCCCACCGAGCTGAGCGCGGCGAGGTTGTAGATCTCCTCCGGCCCGACGTCCGCGACCAGCGCGCGCAGGGCGGCACCGTCGGTGATGTCGGCCTCACGCACCTCCACGCCCGGGAGGTACGCCGCCACACGCGGGCCGCTCGCGCTGCCGGGGCGGGCGACCCCCACGACGCGCAGCCCGTCGGCGAGCAGGCGGCGCGCCAGGTAGATGCCGTCCTGGCCGGTGACGCCGGTGACGAGCGCCGTGGGCGATGGGCCGGTCATGAGGCGAGCAGCTGGTCGAGGGCGTCCATGATCGGCCCCGGCTCCAGCTCGATGTCCTGCATCAGCTCGTTGTCGCCGGTGCCGACGGGGGTCGGTGCGACGAGGTAGCGGTAGCGGGAGTCGGGGATGTTGGCGGTCATCGCCCAGTAGCAGTGCACGGTGTAACCGGGCGCGAACAGCTCGAGGACCCGCACGCCGTCGCGGCAGAATGCGAGGTTGGTGAGGGCCGCGCCGTGCGGGGCCACGACCACGCGGGCTGCTGCGAAGTGGTCGATCTGCTCCTGCACCGACAGGCTGCCGGGGTCGACGCAGGTGAACCCGCGGCCCTCGAGGGCCGTGCGGACGGCGTCCTCGTTGACCATGCGGCGCGTGTGGGGCGTCGTACCGCGGGTGACGTAGATCTTCTCCGGGAGACCCGTCGTCTCCTTCGGCGGCAGGTTGTCGCGCAGCCAGCGCTGGGACTCCGGCGGCGCGTCCATGACGGCGTTGGGCAGCGACGGCACCAGCAGTCGCTTCGCCTGCAGGTGGAAGCGGGGGCCCGGCGTCAGCACGCGGTCGGGCTCGATGCCGAGCATCCCGAGCAGCTGCTTCTGGTAGCCGGTGTGCCGGTCGAGGACCCACGCGTCGGGCCGGACCTCGCCGAAGGCCTCCCGGAGGAGCCCGATGCGCGGCAGCTCGTCAGTGACGAAGTGGTAGAAGTTGTGGCCGGTCCCACGCGCCGACAGCACGGCGACCGTGCCGTCGACCACCTCCGGCCGCGCCGGCCACGGGTTCCAGAAGACCGGGTGCTCGCGCCACGACGAGATGCCGAAGTAGTGGCTGGTCTCGCTGTCGAGGATCCCGCCGGCCGTGACGACCGCCCCGTGACGGCTGATCAGGCGCCCGCCCGCGAGCTCGAGCACGAAGCGTTCGGGGATCTCGTTGCGGATGCGCGACGACAGGAAGGTCAGCCCCGCCGGATCGCCGGGCGGCACCGGCCGGTCGAGGGTGACGGCCGGCGACACCGGGTGGAGGGTCGCCGTGCCCGGCTCGGCCGCCACGGTGCCGCGCGACGTCGCCGAGCCCGCTCGCACCCCGTGCCGGAGGGGGCCGGTGGTGTGCCGGGAGACGGCACCGATCGTGAGGGCTCCCGCCCGGTGGCCCCGCTTGACCAGGGGCCACAGCGGCTGGAGGCGGCTCGGGAGCCGGCTCATCGTCGGGTGGTCACGGTCATGCGCGCCGGAGCCAGACCATCCCCAGGCCCGGCTCGGTGCCGTCCTCCTGGTGGTACGGCGTGAGGCCCAGCGGCGCGAGGAAGGCGAGCAACTCGTCGAGGGAGTGGCCGGCCACCGGGTGGTACTCCAGTGCCACGGCGCGCACGTCGGCCCACGACGCGGGGGAGGAGCGGAGCACGACGTCGTACTCGGCGCCCTCGACGTCCATCTTCACCAGCTCGACGGGATTGCCGTCGGCCCGCGCGGCCGCGACCGCGTTGTCGAAGGAGACCGCCGGGACGACGACCTCCTTCCCCTCGCGGGCGGTGATGCCGTTGAGCACGCTGGCGTCGCCGTTGTCGATCAGCGAGAACTCGCCGTCCTCGCCGGCCAGCGCGGCCGCGTGCACGGTCACCCGCGAGGCGAGGCCGTTGTCACGCACGTTGCGCTCGGCGTACGACGCACTGGTCGGCGAGGCCTCGTAGACGTGCACCGAGGCCTGCGGGAGCTGGCCGGCGACCGCGAGCGCGAAGCAGCCGACCTGCCCGCCGATGTCGAGCACGGCAGCCCTGGGCGAGAGCCCCTTCGTCAGGTCGGCCATGCCGTAGGCATCGTCGGCGAAGATCTCGTAGATCGGGTACCGGGCACCGTCGGCGTTCGGGATGGTCACCTGGTAGCCGTTGCGCAGGCGCAGGGTCATCTCGTCGCGGGCGAAGCGCGTCCGCTGCGTCCCGAGGTCCCAGAAGACCGTGGGGAAGTTGCGGAACAGGCCCGGCGTCTGCCGGATGCGCTTGGTGAGGTGGGAGGTGCTGCGGAGGGCAGGCACGGGGATCCCTTCGGGGTCAGGACTTGCGCCAGTAGGCGCCGTTGCCGTCGATGTCGATGATCTCGTCGGTGATGCCGTGCTGGTCGCGGTAGTCGTGGACCGCCTTGCCGGCCTGGTCGGGCAGCGTGCCGTAGTCGTCGATGATGCAGAACCCGCCGACCGACAGCTTCGGGTAGAGCGCGTCGAGCGCCTGGATCGTCGACTCGTAGAGGTCGCCGTCGAGGCGGATGAGCGAGTAGCTCTCGGCGGGCGCCGTGGGCAGCGTGTCCTTGAACCAGCCGACGAGGAACTTCACCTGGTCGTCGAGCAGGCCGTAGCGCTCGAAGTTGTGGCGCACCGCGGCCTCGCCGACCGACAGGCCGGTCTGGAGGTAGAAGGTGTCACCCTGGTCGGCCGGGAAGTCCTTGACGTTCGGCGCCGGCAGGCCCTGGAAGGAGTCGGCGAGCCACACGGTCCGCTTGGTGTCGCCCCACGCCTTGAGGTTGGCGCGCATGAAGATGCACGCGCCGCCGCGCCAGACGCCGGTCTCGATGAAGTCGCCGGGGACGTCGTCCTCGATGATCGCGCTGATCGCGTCCTGGATGTTCTGCATCCGCTTGAGGCCGATCATCGACTCCGAGCGGGACGGCCAGTCGCTGCCGGTCTCGCGCAGGGCGGGGTCGTAGGGCTTCTTGTAGGCGATCTCGAAGCCGAACTTCTGCGCCGCGCTCCCGGCGGCGTTGGCCAGCTTCTTCTTCAGTGACGGGGATCCAGCGGTGCGGACACCGCCCAGGATCGAGTCGTTGTCCTCCATCAGGGCACCCGTCAGGGTGCGCTTCATCAGGTCGAGGTAGAGCTCGCGAAGCTCGTCGGGGGTCGTCGTCACCGGGCGAAGATAGCAGGGGTTATCAGTACTGATGCGACGTCTTCGAAACTTCTGGCGAACAGGCCGGTTCCGACGTCCGGTCAGTGCCGATCAGGCCCGGCGCCGACCACCCGAGGAGCCACCCTTGCCCCGACCGGACGGGGCGGTCTCCTCGTAGTAGTAGTAGTAGTACGAGCCGACGGCGCGCTTCGCGACCATGTTGACCACGACGCCGTACAGGCGGGCGCCGACCTGGTTCAGGCGGTTGATCGCCTCGTTGACCTGGTCCTTGGTGGTCTTGGCGTGCCGTACGACGACGATGACGCCGTCGGCCAGCTTCGCCAGGACCGACGCGTCGGCGACCGGCAGCAGCGGCGGCGCGTCGATGATCACCATGTCGTACGACGACCGGAGCCGCCGGATCAGGTCGTGGGTGATCTTCGACTGCAGGATCTCGGTCGGGTTCGGCGGCTTGGCGCCACTGGCCAGCACGTGCAGGCCGCTGGCCTCGTGGACCTGGATCGCGTCGTGGATCTCGGTCTTGCCGACCAGCGCAGTGGTGAGGCCGATGGCCGGGTCGAGGCCCAGCGTCGTGGCCACCCGCGGGCGGCGCAGGTCGGCGTCGATGATCAGCGTGTTGCGGCCGGTCTGCGCGAGCGCGACGGCGAGGTTGGTCGACGTCATCGTCTTGCCCTCGCCGGGCACGGCGCTGCTGATCACCAGGCAGCGCGGCTGGTGGTCGAGGTCGATGAACTGCAGGTTGGTCCGCAGCAGGCGGAACGCCTCGGTCCGGGCCGCGAAGCCACCCAGGTCCGTGAGCAGTGGGGCCGAGCGGATGTCGCCGTCGAAGCCGATGGAGGCCAGCACGGGGGACTCGGTGAGCTCCGCGACGTGGTCGGCGGTGCGGATCGTGCGGTCGAGCAGCTCGCGGGCGACCGCGAGGCCGATGCCGAGCAGCAGGCCGATCAGGCCGGCGACGATGAAGTTGAGCAGCGTGGTTGGGCTGACCTTGTCGGGGTTGAACGTCGGCTGGTCCGTCTGCTTGAGCTGGACGGTGTTCTCGCCACCGGTGAGCCGCTCGAGGTTCTGGACGTAGTCGGTGTACTGCTCGGTGAAGACGCTGGCGATCTTCTGGGCGTCGCGGGGGCTCTCGTCCTTGATCTTGATCTCGATGAGCGAGGTGGCCTCGACGACCTCGGCGCTGACCCGGTCGGCGAACTTCTCCGGCGTGATCTTCAGGCCGAGCTGGTCGATGACGTCTTCCGCGAGCTCCGTGCTCTTCGCGACCTTGGCGTAGGTGGTCGCGCGCTGCGTCACGGTGAAGTAGGTCGCGTACGAGTCGCTCGCGTTGGTCACGTCGACCGTCAGCAGGACCTGCGCCTTGGACTCGTACATGGGCGTCCGCGTGAACGTGATGCCGGCGGCGACACCCAACGCGAGTGCGATGAGGAGCACGACCGTCATCCAGCGACGGCGCAGCACCATCAGAAACTGCTTGAAGTCCAAGACCCAACCCTTGCTGTCGGTACCGTGTGCCACGGACAAGTGAGGTGATCCTAGTCAACAGCACACGCCTTCCGGTGAGTGACCACCAGAACCGCCCCCGGGGCGTGTCCTCGTGACCGACGAAACGCTCGAGGCCCCGGTCCGGCGCCGGCGCCGTTCCACTCCGACGTCCCGCTTCCTGCGACGGCTGCGCCAGCTGCGCCGCGAACGCCCCCGCCTGCTCGTGCTGGGCGGCCTCGGGTTCGCGTCCGTGATCGGCATCCTGTGGGTCGTGTGGGTCGTGTGGGCGACCAACAAGGACCTCGCCCAGGTGCGGGACAGCGCGACGATCATGCGCGCCGCCCTGGTGCGGGCCGACGCGGACGGCGCCCGCGAGGCGATGGCCGACTACCGCGAGGCTGCGGCGTCGGCGCGCGACCACACCTCCGGGCCGACCTGGGCCGTCCTCGAGGTATTGCCGGTGCTCGGCGACGATGCCGCGGGCGTCGCCACCGTCGCGCAGGTCCTCGACGACATCGGGACCGACGGCCTCGAGCCGATCGCCGACGCCGCCGACCTGGTGACGGCCGAGACCTTCCAGCCGGACGACGGCCGCTTCCCCGTCGAGCAGATCGCCGCGATGGTCGAGCCGGCCCGGCAGAGCGAGCAGGCGTTCGACGATGCCGCCGCGACGCTGGAGGAGGTCGACTCCAGTGACTTCGTCGGACCGGTCCGCAACCAGTTCGACAAGCTGCGCGCGCTGGTGACCGATGCGCGTGGGACCCTCGGGTCGACGTACCGCGCCGCCCGGATGATCCCGCGGATGATGGGCACGGACCGGCCGCGCTACTACCTGATGGTCCTGCAGAACAACGCCGAGCTGCGCAGCGGCGGCGGGCTGCCAGGTGCCCTCTCGCTCGTGCGGATGGAGGACGGCCGGGTCGACATCGTCGAGCAGATGGACATGTCGGAGCTGGCGAAGACCAGCCGTGCACCGGTCGTGACCCTCACCGAGGAGGAGGAGCGGATCTTCGGCCGGATCCTCAACCTCGCCGCGGTCGACGCGACCCTCACGCCCGACTTCCGGCGCTCGGCCGAGATCATCCGCAAGCGCTGGGAGCGCGGGGTCGGCGGACGACTCGACGGCATGTTCTTCGTGGATCCCGTCGCGGTGTCCTACCTGCTGCGTGGGACCGGACCGGTCGCCGTACCGGGCTACGTGCCGGTCAACGCGGGCAACGTCGTGTGGGCCGTCGAGAACGAGATCTACCGGCTGACCGACGACCGCGAGATCCACAGCGACTACCAGCAGGCGGTCGCGAAGGCGGTCTTCAACGCCTTCGCCGCCGGCCGCGGGGACTCGGCCGAGTCGATCCGCGGTCTCGTCGCCGGCGTCATGGAGGGCCGGATCCGGATGGCCAGCTTCGAGGCCGACAACGCCGCAGAGATCGCCGGCACCATGATCGCCGGCGAGTTCTCCGACAAGGCCAGCACGGACCCGGGCGTCGGGATCTACATCAACGACGGCGGCCCGACGAAGATGCAGTACTACCTCAAGTACGACGCCCGCGTGGTCTCGCGCTCGTGCGTCGGCGACCGGCAGGTGATCGCCGGATCGATCGACTTCCACAGCGACACCCCGCCCGACGCGCGCTCGTTGCCAGCCTCGATCACGGGGGAGGGCTACCGCTTCCAGCGGGTCGAGCCGGGCGACCAGCTGCTCATCGTCTACGTGACGTCACCCGTCGACGGCGACGTCACGGAGCTGTCGATCGACGGGCAGCGCGTCGCGCAGCCGGTCGTCGAGCGGCTCGCCGGCCGGGGCCTGGTCCGGCTCGGCCTGGACTTCGAGCCGCAGGAGCGCCACACGGTCGAGTTCGTGATGACGAGCGGGCCCGGCCAGACCGGCGAGGTCGACCTGTCGGTGACTCCGGGGGCGTTCGCGGGCAGCTCGAACGGCAGCGTGCCGTCGTCCTGCACCGTCCGCTGAACGTCCGCACACCTCCGCCCACCGGTCCGCGTCTCACGTTCCGGACAGCGGTCTCGCCATCTGGAACGCGGAATGGGTCTCCGGGGCAAAGCCGCCTAGGCTCTTGCCCATGTCGACGACCCTGCTGCTGACCAAGCGGCGCGCGGTGGACAACTGCCGCGTCAGCTCGGCGCTGTGTCGACCCTGCTGACGGGTCTCTGAACCGGCTCTGCCGATCCCCGTCGCCCCTGGCGCTCCTGCGCCCCGGACCGCCTGAGTCCCGTGCGCCGTCGCGCTGCCCAGCAGCACCGCTCGTATCCGCACCGCCCCCAACCGCGCAATCAGTAAGGAAGACCATGAGCCGCGAGAACTCGCTCGTCTCCGTCCAGTGGGTCGAGGACAACCTCGACAACCCGAAGGTCGTCGTCATCGAGGTCGACGAGGACACCTCGGCCTACGACAAGGGACACATCCGCAACGCCATCAAGCTCGACTGGACCACCGACCTGCAGGACCAGGTCCGTCGTGACTTCGTCAACAAGGAGCAGTTCGAGGCGCTCCTGTCCGAGCGCGGCGTCGCGAACGACGACACCGTCGTCCTCTACGGCGGCAACAACAACTGGTTCGCCGCCTACGCGTACTGGTACTTCAAGCTCTACGGCCACCAGGACGTCAAGCTCATGGACGGCGGCCGCAAGAAGTGGGAGCTGGACAGCCGCGAGCTGACCGACGAGCTGCCGCAGCGCGCCGCGACGTCGTACACGGCCCAGGAGCAGGACCGCTCGATCCG